>NZ_KV804515.1:0-19500 GCF_001811325.1 Eikenella sp. HMSC071B05
AACGGCGGGTGTCATTCTTTGTGGCGTAGAAGGAAGAGAAATAGGAAAAAGGAAGAGAAACGAGAAAAATGAATGAGTGGAGAGGATAGAAAAGAAAAGAAAAGAGGCTAGCGGAGTGTAATATTCTGCTAGCCTCTTTCACTTCTGCCACTTCCGCGCCGTCAGCGCCGATATTCGGTCAACAGTGTTTCCTGCATATCCAGCCCTTCGTCCCCTTCCTGCGCGGTAGCGCGGATATAGCTGCCGTCGGGTTGCATCAGCCAGGCTTTACGGTTGTCGGCCAGGGCGAGGGTGAGGGCTTCGCGCATGATGCGCTGTTTGATAGCCGGGTTTTCCACGGGGGTGCAGATTTCGATGCGGCGGAAGAAGTTGCGGCTCATCCAGTCGGCGCTGGCGATGAAGAGCTCTTCGCGCCCGCCGCTGTGGAAGTAGAACACGCGGGAGTGTTCGAGCAGGCGGCCGATGATGGAGCGCACGCGGATGTTTTCGGAAAGGCCGGGCACGCCGGGGCGCAGGGTACACATGCCGCGCACGATCAGATCTATCTGCACGCCGGCCTGGCTGGCTTGATACAGGGCGCGGATGATGCCGGGCTCGATCAGCGAATTCATTTTGGCAATGATGCGGGCGGGGCGGCCGGCGCGGGCTTCGGCAGTTTCGGCATCAATGCGCTCCAACAGCATGGGGCTGAGAGTAAAGGGGCTCTGATAAAGCTTGTTGAGCCGCGAGGGCTGGCCGAGGCCGGTGATTTCCATAAAGATGGCGTTCACGTCGGCGGTGATGGCTTCATCGGCGGTGAGCAGGCCAAAATCGGTGTAGATGCGGGAGGTGCCTTGGTGGTAGTTGCCGGTGCCGAGGTGGGCGTAGCGTTTCAGGTAGCCTCCTTCGCGGCGGATAACGAGCGCCATTTTGGCGTGCACTTTGTAGCCGAACACGCCGTACACCACATGCGCGCCCGCGCTCTCCAGCCGTCGCGCCCAGTTGACGTTGTTTTCTTCATCGAACCGCGCCATCAGCTCCACCACCACAGTTACCTGTTTGCCCGCATTGGCGGCGGCAATCAGGGCGCGGGCGAGGTCGGAATGAGTGCCGGTGCGGTAGATCGTCATCTTGATGGCCACCACATCCGGGTCGGCGGCGGCTTCTTGGATGAAGCGCACGGTGGGGGCGATGGATTGGTAGGGGTGGTGCAGCAGCACGTCATGCTGTTTGAGCACTTCGGGCATGGGCTGGTCTTTGCGCACGTCTTTGGGCAGGCCGGGCGAGAAGGGAGCAAACTTCAAATCGGGTCGGTCCACCATATCGGGCACGGCCATCAGGCGCACCAGGTTCACGGGGCCGACCACTTGGTAGAGCTCGTTCGGGCTCAAATTGCATTGCGCGAGCAGGAATTCGGCCACATGCGGCGGGCAGTTGTCGGCCACTTCCAGCCGCACTTCGTCGCCATACTGCCGCTCGCGCAGCTCGGTTTGCACGGCGGCGCGCAGGTTGGTGAGGTCTTCTTCATCCACCGTGAGTTCGCTGTTGCGCGTGAGGCGGAATTGGTAGCAGCCCTCCACATCCATGCCGGGGAAGAGCTTGTGCACATAAGCATGCAAAATGGAGGAAAGCAGCACGAAACCGTGCCCTTCGCTGAGTTCGTCCGGCAGTTTCACCACGCGCGGCAGAATGCGCGGCGCCTGCACCACGGCCATGCCGGAAGCGCGGCCGAAAGCGTCTTTGCCGGAAAGCGACACCACGAAATTGAGCGACTTGTTGAGCAGGCGCGGGAAAGGATGCGCCGGGTCGAGCCCCAGCGGGGTGAGGATGGGCAACAGCTCGCGGTCGAAATAGCTTTCAATCCAGGCGCGCTGTTTGTCTGTCCACTGGCGGCGCGGATAGAAGAAAATGCCCTCTTGGCGCAGCGCGGGAACCAGCTCTTTATTAAACAGCTCGTATTGCTCCTGAATCAATTTCTTGGCCTCGGCGGCGGCCGCCGCCATGGTTTCGGCGGGCGTGGTGCCGTTATCCAAGAGCATGTGCGGATTGAGCTGGCTTTCCTTCTTCAGCCAGGCCATGCGCACTTCGAAAAATTCGTCTAAATTAGAAGAAACGATGCACAAAAAGCGCAACCGCTCCAAAAGCGGCACGCCTTCGTCCCGCGCCTGCGCCAGCACGCGGCGGTTGAACGCCAGCAGGCTCAGTTCGCGGCAAAGGATGGTGGGCTGGTTCGGCATAAGGCTACCTGAAAAAGGAAAATTGAATGAAAATGCTGTGTAAACAAACAGCTGCTTGGAATAAATCAGCGCTATAATGGCTATACCGCCATCGGCTAAAGTGCCGTGCGCGCTAGCTTAATTAATATAGCAATTATCGTTCCAACCTGCGCCCGAAGACAAGATATAGGCACGAAGCAGGCCGAACGTTTCCACCCGCCACCTTTCGGGAGACCCATCATGCGAACCCTGTTCCTCCTCTGCGCCGCCCTCTTCAGCACTGCCGCAGCAGCCGAAACCAGCGCCCAAATCAACCTGCAAATCAACCCCTACGCCGATTACTACTACGGCGGCTACGACAACTACCCCGGCTACTACCCCAGCCGCAGCTACTATTTCTACAACGGCTCCAACCAATACGGCGGCGGCGAAATTCAAACCACCGAGCAATACAGCCGGGGCGGCATCGGCTACACCGAACACCGCAACTGCCACACCAGCGCCGGCTCCACCATCTGCACCGGCAACTGGCGGCCGGTATCACCCGTGCGCGGCAACATCCAAATCAACTACCGGCACTAAGTGCCCGCAGCAAGAGTAGGTTGGGTTAGCCGCAGGCGTAACCCAACAAATAAAGTGGAATGTTGGGTTTCCCAACCCAACCTACTACTGGGCGGCAATACGCCGTTTGAGGTCTTGCAGGTTTACTTTTCTCAACCTGTGGTGTAAACAACGCGACGATTTCCTACAAATTAACATACCTTTACTTCATGGAGCAACGCAATGGAATTTTGGCATGGCTTTTTACTGATTACCGGAATCCACCTGCTGGCGGCAGCCTCGCCCGGGCCGGATTTTATTTTTGTTTCGCAACAAACGCTGAGCCGGGGGCGGAGGGCAGGTTTGGTGTGTGCCTTGGGGATTGCGCTGGGTCTGGGCATCCACATCGCCTATTCCGTTTTAGGGATGGCCGTGCTGATTGCGCAGGCGGCATGGCTGCTCACGGCCATTAAAATTATCGGCGGCGCATATTTGGTTTGGCTTGGCATTCAGGGTTTGCGTGCCAAAGCGAAAAAAGAAACGACCGAAATCCGCAAAACAAAAGCTGCACCGCAAAGCCTGCCGAAAACGCTGTGGAAGGGTTTTCTGTGCAACGCGCTGAACCCGAAGGCACCGGTTTATTTCGTGTCCGTGTTTACCATGGTGCTGTCACCCGAAATGCCGCTTTGGCAATTGGCGGCATACGGCACATGGATGATGGTTTTGCAGTTTGCGTGGTTTGCCGTGGTGGCCTTCCTGCTTTCCATCCCCGCCGTCAACAACTGCTTCCAAAAGGCGGGGCATTGGATTGACCGAGTGCTCGGCGCGGTGATGGTGGGGCTGGGCATTAAAGTGGTTTCAAGCTGATACGGGATACGCGGCAGGCGCAGGCGGAGGTTTCTGCCTGCGCGTTTTGTTTTTCAGGCAGCCTGAAAACGCGTGGGCAGCCTGAACCCGCCCTACAATAATCCCTGTTGTTGCCCGACTGTGTCGGGTGGCGACTGCATATGCGTCCGCACAAAATCAAAGAAATCGCGGCTGATTTCAAAATGTCCGTAACGCAGCAAGAGTAGGTTGGGTTAGCCGCAGGCGTAACCCAACAAATAAAGTGGAATGTTGGGTTTCCCAACCCAACCTACTAATAAGTGGCCGAAGCGGTAAAAAGGCTACCTGAAAACCATCCTACGGTTTTTCAGGTAGCCTTTTCTATTTCCACGCCATCCTCCGCCAAGCTATCGGTAAAACCGCTGCCCCATCCCGTTATCGCAATATTGCAGGCTCACCGTGCCGCCGCTGCCGTCCAGGCACAGGCCGTTGGCGGCGCTGCGGATGTGGCTGCCCTCGGCAATCCAATGCTGGCTGCGGCTGTTTTGGCAGGTGGTGGCGATGACGGGGCTGCCGGCGCCGCCGGTGGCTTCGGCGCACAAGCCGTTGATGTTGAGGCGCGGGCCGTCGAACATGAATTGCTGGTTGTTGCGCCCGTGGCAGGGCTGGCTGACCAGGTAGGCGGGCATGCCGCTGCGTTCGAGGCTGAGGCAGGAATTGTCGGCGGCCTGGCGCAGCAGGGTGCGGCGGCCGTTGTTGAGCACGGGGCGGTAGTAGCCGTCGAGCGGGGAGCTTTCGCTCATGATGACGGTGGTGCCCGGGGCGGCATCCACGCGCACGGTTTTGTGCACGGTGTGCGTGGTTTCCACGGGCAAATCGAGCGAGAAGAACCGCCCGTTTGGGCCGTCGAGATAAGTGCAGGCGGGGAGGGCGAGCAGGGCAATCAGGAGTGGCGGGATTTTCATGGCGGCTCTTTCGGCGGGAGGAGCAGGCTACCTGAAAGCTGCGGGCGGTTTCAGGTAGCCTGTATGCGGTTTACGGCTGCACTTCCACATTGGCGAGTGCTTCGATATCCAACACGATTTCGTCTTGGCTGTCGCATTTTAAGGGGTGTTGGTCGCTGTTGATCACTTCGCCGTTCTTAATGAAAAAGGCGTGTGTCTGCCAGCCGCTGTAGCCACCGTAGCTGTTTTTGGCATTAACGCGGGCGCACACCATATAGGAGGGATAATAGCTGATCTGCCCGGCGGCAACGTATTGGTTTTTATGCACTTGCAAATATTTCCGCGGCCGGGAGAAGCCGCCGTACATCACGGAATTGGGGTCGATCAGGGTTTGGGCGAGGTGGCGCTTGATGAGCTGCTCGTGGTTGCGCGGGTAGCTGCCGTAGTCCAGGTGGTGGATTTGCTCCATGGTGAATTCGGTGGGATCGGGCAGGGTGTAGCAGCCGGTGAGCAGGGTGCTGCCCAAGAGGGCGGGGAGGAGGAGTTTTTTCATTTTATATCCTTGTTTGATGTGGTGAAATATCAGCGGCAGTCGGTGAGCAGTTTGCGCATCAGCCGGCATTCGATGCCGATTTCTTGATTCAGCGGCAGCATGGCTTCGCCAAGGGGGCGGTAGCCGTTGAGCAGGTAGAACGGTTCGGAATTGAGCGAGGCATAGAGCTTGAGCATGCCCAGCCCGTGTTGGTAGGCCAGCTCTTCGGCGCGGCCGAGCAGGGCGGTGCCGAGACCTTGGCGCTGCACGAAGGGGTGCACATACAGGGCATCGAGCTGGGATTCTTGCAGATTAAGCTGGAAAAAGCCTTGGATGTGATGCTTAAATTCGATCACCCACAAGAGCTTGCGCTCGTCTTCGAGGGTGTCGAGGTAGCTGTCGGGGCTGAGCAGGGCAAGCCAGGCTTGCAGCACGGCTTCACTGTAGTTGCGGGCGCAGGTGTAGCGCACGGCGTATTGGTGGGCATTGTAGATGTGCTCGCAATCTTGGATGCGTGCCGGACGCAGGTGGGCAATCAGGCTCATAACGGGCGGGTGGGTGCGGTGAAACTGGCGGAATTATATAGCTTGTCCAATCGAATAACCAATTGGCTTGGGCAATCGGGGATATAATTGGGGCTACATGAAATCTGCATGAACCAAATCAGGCAAAACGCAGGCGCACTCATTTTCAGGTAGCCTTTAAGCTTTCTACACAACCCATCAAAAGGAATCTTTATGCCCCCTCATCTGAAAAGCTGGCTGGCCGTGTGCCTGCTGCCGCTGTTGCTGGCCTTGTGGTTTGCGCTGAATCCGGCGCACGATGCCACGGGTTATCTGCTCAATGGGGTGGTGATGTGCTGCGCCTGTGTGTTTTTACTGAAATATGTGCTGTTTGCGTTGGTGTCGGCGCATTTGCGCCAGGATGCGGCGGCCAAGCGGCGCGCCTTGCTGCAATTATTGCCCTTGGTCGCATTCGGCGGCTATGTGGCTTATTACTTTATCCGCTGACTTTTCTTAATTTTGTATCGTATTAATTCTGATGAACTCTCCTGCTCCTTCCCGCCTTTCCGACAAACAAATGGCGCTGCTTTTGGCCGCAATGGCGGCGGTGATGCCGTTTTCGATTGATACCTATCTGCCCGCCGTGCCGGCGATGGCGGCCAGCTTGGGCGTGGGTGAAACCGATATTCAGCAAAGCCTGAGTATTTTTCTGGTGGGGCAGTCGGCGGGCGTGCTGCTTGGTGGGGTATTTTCCGACTTTAAAGGGCGGCGGCCGGTGGTGCTGGCCGGGCTGGGGGTGTACCTTGTGGCCAGCTTGGGGCTGATTCTGCTGCAAACCCTGCCGCAGCTGATGCTGCTGCGTATGTTGCAGGCTTTCGGCGCGGGCATGGTGGCGGTGAGCGGCGGGGCGATTGTGCGCGACCGCTACGAAGGCCGCAGTGCGGCGCAGATGTTTGCGTTGATCGGGGTGATTATGATGGCGGCGCCGATTTTGGCGCCGATGGTGGGCTGGCTGATGCAGATAATCGGCGGCTGGCGCGCGGTGTTCGGCTTTTTGCTGGGCTATGCCGCGCTGGTGTGGCTGCTGCAATGGCGTTTCCTGCCGGCCAACCGCCCCGCCGCCAAGCCGGCGGGTTCGCCGCTCTCGATTATTTTCACGGGCTACCGCAGCGTGTTTGGCAAGCCGCAATCGCTTGGGTTTCTATTTTTCCAGTCGTTCAGCTTTTCCTCCATGTTTGTGTTCCTCACCGAATCGCCTTCGGTGTATATGAAATTCTACGGCCTGAGTAACGGCTTCTACACCCTGCTGTTCGGCCTCAATATTGTGACCATGATTTTCTTCAACCGCATCACCGCCTGGCGGCTGAAAAGCGGCAGCGAGCCGGCCAATATCCTGCTCATCGGCATCGCCGTGCAGTTTTGCGCCAACTTCCTGCTGATGCTGCTCTCCCAATCTATAGCCGTGCCGCCTTTGTGGCTGTTTGCCCCGTTGGTGATGGTGTCGGTGGGCACGCAGGGGCTGGTGGTGGCCAATACCCAGGCCTGCTTTATGGGCTATTTCAAAGCCGAAGGCGGCAGCGCCAACGGCGTGCTGATTTCCAGCCAAGTGCTGATTGCCGCCGCCGTGGGCTTCCTCACCACCCAGCTGCACAACGGCAGCGCGCGCATCATGCCCGCCATGATGCTGGCCTCCACCCTGTGCGGCATCACACTGCTGTTTGCCCTGTCGCGGCACGTGTGGCTGGACAAAGCCCGGCAGTAAGCGGAAAGGCTACCTGAAAGCCGCCATCCTCTTTTCAGGTAGCCTGTTCTCCCTGCAGCAGGCTACCTGAAACCCATCTTAGAAAGGCATAACATGAGCAAAAACAAAGGCAAACACCAAGGCAAACTGGATTCCCTCTGCCAACTCCCGCCCGACATCCCCGCCATTAAAGCCTACCTCAAAGAGCTTAACGCTCAAGCCCAGCATGTGGCCGCCAACAGCAACGATTATCCCAAGCAAACCATCAGCGCCGATGTGTGGCGGGATGGCTACCAAATCGTGAACACTGCCCGCGCCCTGGCCGAATGGCTCGAGCAGCAAAGGCTCTACGAGCTTTTGCCGCAAGCCATTGAATGCTGGGGCACCGCCGCCTTCGCCGTGGTTTCCCACTACCGCGCCGAAATCGGCCCCTTCATGCACGCCGCGATGCGGCTGCAAAAACGGCGCGGCAACAGCCAAGCCGTACAGGAAATGTGCCGCGCCATACTGGGCGATTTCACCCTCCTGCTGGAGGGCGCCGAAGACCTGCTCGCCGACGGCTGCACCGACCCGGCCGACTATCAGGAATACAGCGAACTGACCGCCATCTCCTACCTCGACCTCGCCGCCCGCCTCCTCGCCGAATACGGCGACAGCGAAGCCCAAACCATCCGCCAACGCCTCCAACGCCTGCCGCAATATTGGGCAACCCTGAAGCTGTAGTTTCACGTTGAAAGGCTACCTGAAAAATACTGACTGCTTTGGGGCTAAAAGCAGCTGTAAAACGGCAGCAATATCCGCCCTGTTGCCTATTTATTCCGTTTTCAGGTAGCCTCCTCCTTCTTACCGCCACTACTAAGGAAGCTGCCATGTCTCAAGCCTTTCTCGACCAACTCGAAGACCTTATCCGCGCCGAATACGCCGAACAAGACGGTCTGGCGGAAGAATTCCTTTCAGGTGATCCTGTATCCGAAGCCGAAATTACTGCCGCCGAACAAGAGCTCGGCACCCCCTTCCCCGCCCTGTATCGCGCCATGCTGTTGCGTTTCGGTGCAAACTGCTATCTGGGCATAGAAATCGACGATTTGGCGCAGGTGGTGGAAAACACCAAATGGGTGCACCGCCACTTCGCCGAACACGAAACCCTGCCCGCCGGACTGCTGCAACAGGGCATCGCCTTCGCTGGCGACGGCAGCGGCAACTACTTTATGCTGCACGAAGGCGCTGTATGGCTGCCCGACCACGACAGCGGCGAGTGCACACGGGAAGCCGAAAGCCTCGAAACCTTCCTGCTGACTGCCAACGGCGCGGATTAAGCAGCAAAAACAGGCTACCTGAAACCATTTAGCGTTTCAGGTAGCCTTTGCTTTGGCCGGCTATTCTATAAACTGGCCTGTTCGTTTGTGGCCTTCTCCACCATAAAATCGATAAAGCTGCGCACTTTCGCGCTCAAGAGTTTGCGCTGGGTGTACACGGCGTAAAACGGCACGGGCGCTGTGCGGTAGTCGGGCAGCAGGCGGCGCAGGCGGCCGGTTTGCAGGTCGGCGCGCAGCAGCCATTCGGGCAGGTAGCCGATGCCGGCGCCGGCGCACACCAGCTGGTAGAGCATTTGGGTGTTGTTGCTGTGTATGGCGGCTTGCAGCTCGATGTTGTGGCTTTCTCCCCGGCCTTGCAGGGTGAGGGCGGAAACGTCGGTGTAGCTGGGCAGGATGGCTTGGTGTTGTGCCAAATCCTGCGGGGCGGCGGGCGTGCCGTGTTCGGCTAAATAGGCGGGCGCAGCCACCAAATGGAAATCGATTTTGGCCAGGGCGCGGGCAATCAGGTTTTCGGCCGGCTGTTTGGAGAGGCGAAGTGCCACGTCTTCGCCGTCTCCGTCTAAATTCACGCTGTGGTTGGTGAGCGTGAGGTGCAGCGATACTTCGGGATAACGGCGGCGGTATTCGGTAATCCAGCCGGCAAACACGGGATTGGCAAACCACACGGGGATGCTCACGCGCAGCCGGCCCTGCACCCGGGCGGTGCTACCGGCGGCGCGGGCGGCGGCCTGTTCGAGGAGGTCGAGCGCGGAGAGGCAGTCGCGGTAGTAGGCTTCGCCCTGCTCGGTGAGGCTGAGGCGGCGGTTGTTGCGGTAGAGCAGGCGGGCATTCACGCTTTTTTCCAGGTGCGACACGTGTTTGCTGGCCATGGGCACGGAAATATCCAGCTGCTCGGCGGCGCGGGTGAAGCTGCCGCTGTGTACCACTTGGCAGAACACTTTCATGCTTAATAAGGTATCCATGTTTTCTCTTTGGGAAAAACTGTATTGCTGAATTGGCTGTGTTTTCGCTATGGGGAAATGATTATACTGCACACGTACTTTCAACTGACATTGGTTTCACGCATTAAGAGGAAAAAATCATGAATGCAAATTGGGAAAATTGCCGCAGCATGGTGTTGTCGGTATTGCGTATCGCGGCGGGCTATATGTTTATGCTGCACGGCTCGGCCAAGCTGCTCGGCTTGCCGCACGTGGAAATGTTTGACGGCTTGCAGCTCTTCTCGCTCTACGGCGTGGCCGGTATGCTGGAGCTGGGCGGCGGCCTGTTGGTGTTGCTCGGTTTGTTTACCCGCCCGGCAGCGTTTATCCTTTCCGGCCAGATGGCGGTGGCCTACTTCATCGGCCACGTTGCGGGCAAAGGCCATGCGCTGATTCCGTTTATGAACGGCGGCGAAGCGGCCGCGCTGTTTAGCTTCGTGTTCCTGTATCTGGCCGCGGCAGGCGGCGGCAAATGGTCGCTGGATGCGATGCTGTGCAAAAAGCGGCAGGGGTACTGAGCTTTGCAGAAACTCGTTTCAGGTAGCCTTAAAGCTCAGGCAGGCTACCTGAAAAAAGGAGCCGGGTTTGCCCTGGCTCCTTTTTGTTTGCTATATCTTCTAGCTCCATAGCTGTCATTTTTCCTTCATTGGCGTGGCAATGCCGCCTACGACTTAATCAGCCGCCGCAGCGAATCGTGGCTGTATTTGATATCGGCAATCAGGCGGTCGAATTGGCGCATGCGCCACATGGAGCGGGCAATCAGATAAATGCCAAATATGGCCAGCCCCAAATTGATGCCCACCACCAATATGAGCAAAGGCCACACCTCCATCACGTTATACCACCGGGAAGTGGCAATCAGCGCGCTGAAAATGGACAGCGGCAGCGCCAACACGGCAATGCCCGTGCGCATCACTGAAAGCGCGGTGCGCTTTTCCGAGAGCAGCAGCTGCACTTTGTTGATGCTGAGGATGTCGTTTTGTTGTTCGGGAGACATGGCAGGCTACCTGAAACGTTGGTGTTGATGGCATAGCAAGTTTTGTCTGCTACCCATACTAGGATTACTAATTAAGGCTACCTGAAAGTTTCAGGTAGCCTTTTATTTTGGCTCAACCAGGCAAACTATTTATTGGCCAACTTATCTGCTGGTGCAGCAATGGCTTTTTCTGGGGCGCTGCCGGCGGGGGGAAGGGTGGCGTTGCCAACGTTGCGATCCATGCGGATATCGCCGGTATAAACAGCGCCGTCTTCCACTTGCAGGGATTGAGTGCGGATATTGCCGGTTACGCGGGCGTTGGGTTTGAGGTGGAGTTTTTTCACTTCGATCAAGCCTTCGGTTTTGCCGAATACAATCAGATCGCTGCCGCGGATGTCGCCGTTCACCGCGCCTTTGTCGCCAACGATGACGGTGCCGCCGGCTTGTACGTTGCCTTGGATTTGGCCGTCGATTTTCACCGATTGCTGGCTCAGGATGTCGCCCTGAATCCGGCATTGTGCGCCGATGATGGTGTCGATGGCGCTGGTGGAGTTGCTGGGTTGGGAACGGTCTTTTTTATCTTTAAACATGGTTGTTTCTCCGCGGACTGAATGGAAATGGTATACCTCGCAGCTTTATTTTGCGAGGCTGAGGAAGGTGGCAGGGTCGTGCGGCTCGTTGTTGAGGCGCACTTCATAGTGCAGGTGTGGGCCGGTGGAGCGGCCGGTAGAGCCGATTTTGCCGATGAGGTCGCCGGCTTTAACTGTTTGCCCGGGCTGCACGTCGATGTGCGACAAATGGCCGTACACGGTGCTGTAGCCGTAGCCGTGGCGCACTTTCACCACTTGGCCGTAGCCGTTCATGGTGCCGGCAAATTCCACTGTGCCGTTAGCAGTAACGCGCACGGGGTCGCCTACATTGCCGCGAAAATCCAAGCCATGGTGGAACTCGCTGCCTTTGCCGCTAAACGGGTTATGCCTAGGGCCGAAGCCGGAAGAGAGCCCGCCTTGCGCAGGGCGGCCAAGCGGCACGTTGTTGGCAGCTTTAAGCAGACTTTCAATAGTTTGGCTGAATTCGGGCGTATCTGCTGGCGGCAGAATATTGCGCGGGCCGCCGGCTTGGCTGATGGGTTTGCCGGGCTCGGATGAGGCAGCCGGTTTGGGAACAGGCACGTTTGCGCCGCGCTGACGCAGGTAGTTTTGCAGATCAGCCACGGCTTTTTCAGATTGGGCGAGCTGGTTTAGCTTGGCAGTAACTTCGGCGGAGCGGGCTTCTTTCAAGTCTTCTATTTGCTGATTGAGCGCTTGAGTTTGCTGTTGCTGTTGCGCAAATTGGCTGTAGCTTTGGTAGTGGTGCCAACCCAAAGCCAACAGCGCAGCCAAAAGCGCCACCGTGGCCAGGGAAAGGCCGATGATGGTGGGTTTGATGGCGCGCAGCCGAGATTCAGCGATAACGAAAGTTTCGGTGCGGTGCTCGTCCAGCACCATCACCGTAACAGTTTTCTTTTGCTTATCCATTGATTTACATGGTAAATGAGTGATTACTCAAGTTTGCATTGTATTACAAAATGCTATCGTTTGGCAAAAACAAATCTATCGTTTGGCGGGCGGCTTGCGGTTGGGCAACCGGCGGCTTTCAGGTAGCCTCGCGCCTATGCGTGGCTCATCTTGCCGGTTTCGCTATACAATTGGCTGCTGAAATACAGGAGGGGGAATGGGTAATTTTTTCCACACTATGCGGCAGTTGCAACGGGAAAAAGAGCAGCTCGACCGTAATGTCATACAGGCTTTGTTTAGTTTGCCTGTATTTTGGCTATTCAGCATGCTGCTGGCTGCCGGGTTGGGTATGGGTGCATTGGTGGCTTCGGCTGAGTTGCATAAGCGGCAGAGGCATTTGAGTGTACCCGTGGCCTATACGCACCATGCCAGCGCTGAGCTGCGTCGGCGCCAATGGTATGACGAGGACGACAACCTCCACGTAGTCGGCAGCATCCGCACCGCCGAGGGCAAACAGCTTAATTTGGATTGCCGCAACCTGGCCGACCCGTTGTGCCGATATGATGAAAACATTTGGCAGGATGAAGAAAAGCTGCCCGTGCGAAATATCACCCAAGCCCATTGGCTGAGCTACCATGTGATTACCGAGCTCTCCTACACCAAAGACGGCAGCGAACGGCTCTACCGCGCCGCTTTCAGCCCGCAGGAAGAAACCGAAAACTGGCGGCTGTATGCCCACTTGTGGACACGCGCCGCCACCGTGGCCGGAGCAGGCTGGCTTGGGCTCAGTATTGCTTGGTATCGGCGTGCCAGGCGGCGCAAAAAGGCACGGCAAAAGGCTACCTGAAACCTTTTTCCTTTTTCAGGTAGCCTTTTTCAGGTAGCCTGCCCCGCCGCCTTTCTTTTAAAATACGGCATTCCGCTTTTTCATTGTTTTTCATGCGCCTCACCCACATCAAACTTGCCGGCTTCAAATCTTTCACCGACCCCACCACCATCCACGTGCCCGGCCAGCTGGTAGCCGTAATCGGGCCCAACGGCTGCGGCAAATCCAACGTTATCGATGCTGTGCGCTGGGTGCTGGGCGAAGCCTCGGCCAAGCAGCTGCGCGGCGAGAGCATGCAAGACGTGATTTTCAACGGCGCCGCCACCCGCCGCCCCGCGCCCCGCGCCTCCGTGGAGCTTGTGTTCAGCAATGCCGACGGCAGCCTGCAGGGCGCATGGGGGCAATACGGCGAAATCAGCATCCGCCGCCAGCTCACCCGCCAAGGCGAATCCAGCTACTACATCAACGGCCAGCAAGTGCGCCGCCGCGACATCACCGACCTTTTCCTCGGCACCGGCGTCGGCGCGCGCGGCTATGCCGTGATCGAACAGGGCATGATTGCCCGCATCATCGAAGCCCGCCCCGAAGAGTTGCGCGCCCACATCGAAGAAGCCGCCGGCGTATCCAAATATAAAGAACGCCGCCGCGAAACCGAAAACCGCCTGCGCGACACCCGCGAACACCTCCAACGCCTCGGCGATTTGCAGTCCGAACTCGGCCGCCAAGTGGAAAAACTCCAACGCCAGGCCGCCGCTGCCGAACGCTATCGCAGCCTCACCGCCGAGCTCAACCAAGCGCAAAACCGCCACGACTTCGCCCAATGGCGGCACACCCTCGCTGCCGCCGACCGCGCCGCCGCCGAACACGAACGCGCCCGCGAGCGGCAAGACGAACTCGCCCGGCAAAACCAGGCCATGAACGATGCCGTGCAAGTGTTGCGCCAAACCGAGCAGCACCAGCAGGCCGAGCAATACCGGCTCAACCAGCAGCACGCCCTGCTGCGCGAGCAAACCGCCCGCCTCGAAGAGCAAATCCGCTCGCGGCAGAGCCAACGCCAGCGCCTCGAACGCGAACAGGCCGCCGCCCAAGCCGCCCTCCAGAAAATCGACGGTGAACACGCCGAGCTGCAACAGCAACACGCCCAAGCCGAACAGGCCGCCGAACAGCAACAGATGCAGCTCGAACTGCTGACCGCCGAAGCTGCCGCCCTCGAAGAGCAACTACCCGAGCTCGAAGCCGCCCAGCAGCAGGCTGCCGAACAGCAGCAAAGCCGACACGACGAAGCCGCCCGCCTCCGCCGCGAGCTCGCCCTGAAACAGCAGCAACTGCAACACAGCCGCCAAAGCATTAGCCGGCTGCAAGAGCGCCAAGTCCGTTTGCAGCAGGAAGCCGCCGCCCTGCAAGGCAATGCCGGGCAGGACACCGCCGCCGTCCAAGCCCGGGCCGACACCCTCGCCGCCCAATACCAACAGGGCGAGAAGCAACTGCAACGGCTCGAAGAGCAAACAGGCTACCTGAAAAACGCCCTCGCCGCCGCCCGCGAACGCGAACAGGAACACGAACGCCGCATCCTCACCGCCGAAGCCGAGCAGAAAACCCTCGCCGCCTTGCTGGCCGACACCGCCCGCCACAACTTCTGGCAGGGCAGCGGAGAAGCCGATGCGCCCGCCCTGTGGCAGCACATTCGCGTGCCCGAAGAATGGCAGGGTGCGCTGGCCGCCGTGCTCGGCGAGCGGCTCAACGCCCGCGCGCTGCCCGCTGATTTCCAGCCGCCGTCGCCGTTGCCCGAATCCCCCGCCGCCTGGTTCGACCGTGAAGCCCACGCCCACCGCGCCGCCAGCCCGGCTCAGGCGCTGATTCACCAAATCCAAGCCGAGCCGCCTTTTCAGGTAGCCTTAGCCCACTGGCTCGAAGGCATCTTGTGCGCCCCTGATTTGGATTACGCGCTGGCGCATCGCAGCCGCCTCGAGCCCGGCCAAGAATGGCTCACCCCGCAAGGCCACCGTATCGACCGTATGGGCGTGCTGCTGCATCATGCCGATAGCGGCAACCGGCACATACGCCACCGCGCCCGTCACGATGAAATCACCGCCGCCTTGGCCGAATGGCAGCCGCAGTTTCAGGTAGCCCGAGCCGAAGCCGAAAAACTGGCGCAGCAGCAAGCCCAAGCCGAAACCGAGCTGCGTCAGGTCCAAACCGAGCAACGCCGCCTTGCCGCCGAGCTGGCCGCCGCCCAACAGCAGGCCGGAGCACTCGCCGCCCGCGCCGCACAAGCCGGGCAACGGCGCGAACACATTGCCCAAGAACAGGCACAACTGGCGCAGGAGGCGGAAGAGCTGGCGTGTGCCGCCGAAATTCTGGCCGAAGAAGCCGTCGCCCTCGAAGAGCGCCTACCCGAGCTGGAAGCAGAGAGCCGCGCCCAAGCCGAACACAGCCAGCAGGCACAGCAAGCCCTGCGCCAAGCCCGCCAAGCCGTGCTCGAAGCCGACCGCCGCCGCAGCGCCGCCGAAATCGAAGCCCACCGCCAAACCCAGCAGCTGCAAAACATCGCCGCCCGCATGGCCGTGCTGGTGCAGCAAAAAGCCGATTGGCAGCAACGCCAGAGCGAGCTCGCCCTCACCTACGCCGAAGACAGCGAAGACGAGCAACGCCTGCAGCTGGAAGAACTGGCCGAAGCCGCCTTCACGCTGGAAGAACAAATCCAGGCCGCCGCCGCCGAGCTGGCCGAAACCCAAGAGCAGGGCAGGCAGCAATATGCCCGCCAGCAGGCGCTGGCCGCCGAGTTGCCGCAATGGCAGCAAGCCGCCCAAACCGCCCTGTTGCAGCAGCAAGAAGCCCTGCTCAACGCCAAACACTTCCACGATAACTTATTGGCGCGCCAAGCCGATATCGCCGTGCTCGAAGCCGAACAGCAGGCAGGCTACCTGAAAACCGACTGGCCGCAGCAAATCGACAGCATCTCCCGCCGCATCCAAGCCATCGGCGCGGTGAATCTGGCCGCGCTCGACGAATTGGCCGAAGCCCGCGAGCGCGACGGCTACTACCAAAACCAACGCGCCGACCTGCAATCCGCCATCGGGCTTCTGGAAGAAGCCATCGCCCAAATCGACGGCGAAACCAAACAGCGCTTCCAAGCCACCTTCGATGCCGTCAATCAAAAAGTGCAAACCTTCTTCCCCACCCTGTTCGGCGGCGGCGAAGCCAGCCTGCACATGGTGGGCGACGATTTGCTCACCGCCGGCGTATCCATCATGGCGCGCCCGCCCGGCAAGAAAAACAGCACTATCCACCTGCTCTCCGGCGGCGAAAAAGCCCTCACCGCCATGAGCCTCGTGTTCGCCCTGTTCAGCCTCAGCCCCGCCCCCTTCTGCCTGCTGGACGAAGTGGACGCCCCGCTGGATGACGCTAACACCGCCCGCTTCTGCAATCTGGTGAAAGAAATGAGCGCCCAAATCCAGTTCCTGTATATTTCCCACAACCGCCTCACCATGGAAATGGCCGAGCAGCTCATCGGCGTTACCATGCAGGAAAAAGGCGTGTCCCGCATCGTGGCAGTGGACATCAAACAAGCGCTGGAAATGGTGGAAACGGATTGAAACTAAAATTTCAGGTAGCCTCCGCGCACGGCAAAGGCTACCTGAAAGCCAACAAGGCAGACAAAATATAGTGAATTAAATTTAAATCAGGACAAGGCGACGAGCCGCAGACAGTACAAATAGTACGGCAAGGCGAGCCAACGCTGTACCGGTTTAAATTTAATTCACTATAAAATGTCGGCACCCTGCCGACCCACCCCAAAGGCTACCTGAAACATGGAATCCATCATCGAACTGCGCCACCTCAAAACCCTGCTCGCCCTGGCCGAAACCGGCAGCGTGTCCCTGGCCGCCAAGCGCGTGTTCCTCACCCAATCCGCCCTGTCGCACCAAATCCGCGCCTTGGAAAACCACTTCGGTACGCCGCTGTTCGAGCGCAAAACCACCCCCCTGCGTTTCACGCCCGCCGGAGAGCGGCTGCTGCAGCTGGCGCGCGAAGTGATGCCGCATCTGGCCGCTGCCGAGCGTGATCTGGCGCAGATTGCCGGCGGCGGCGCGGGCGAATTGCGGTTGGCGGTGGAGTGCCACACCTGTTTCGACTGGCTCATGCCCGCCATGGGCGACTTCCGCCCGCTGTGGCCGAAGGTGGAGCTCGATATCGTGTCCGGCTTTCAGGCCGACCCGGTGGGGCTCTTGCTACAACACCGCGCCGATTTGGCCATCGTGTCCGAAGCCGTGCCGCAGGCAGGTATCCGCTACCAGCCGCTGTTTGCCTACGAGATGGTGGGCATCTGCGCCCAAGATCATCCCCTGGCGGCCAAACCCGTGTGGCAGGCGCAGGATTTCGCCGCCGAAACCCTGATTACCTATCCCGTGCCCGACGATATGCTTGATTTACTACGCAAAATCCTGCTGCCAGCCGGCATCAACCCGCCGCGCCGCCACAGCGAGCTCACCATCGCCATCATCCAGCTGGTGGCCAGCCGGCGCGGCATTGCTGCGCTGCCATATTGGACGGTGATGCCCTATCTGGAAAAAGGCTACATCGTCGCCCGCACCATCGGCAGCCCCCCGCTCACCAGCGAACTCTACGCCGGCATGCGCAGCGACGACGCGCATAAACGCTACCTCGACAACTTCTGCCAAATCATCCGCGAACGAGGCTTCGCCGATTTGCCCGGGCTGAGTGTGTTGGAGTAGCGGAATAGTGGGAAGGTTGGCTGAAATACGGTGTTTGCAGAGCTGAAAATCGGTAGCCAAGAGTAGCTGCGTTCGGGAGTACGCCGGAAATACGAGGCATATTCTCAATATTTTGGTGCAAGCGGAATTCAGGGGTGTGTTTAAAAGGTGGCGTAATGGGTAGAGGTAGTTCTTTAAGAGACAAAATCTATATAAATGCGGTGTTGTCTACTGTTAATCTGATTAGCAGTAATGTGAATCTAATCGAGGTGTATATTGATGAAGATAAGGAAATCATCGAATTCCATTTTTCATTAAGCCACATCAATAACGTAGAACTAGGCCTAATCCAAGATATTGTCGATGGTTATATTGATGCCAAGACGGATGCTGCCGGAGAGGAGGTAAGCTCTGAGTTTGATTTCAAAGTGCTTGTTTCTGAAAATGGAAATAGCTTATCTCGAGCAGATAGGCGATATATGCCGATTTATGGGAAATGTGATGCTGAGTATTTTAAAGCAAGAAATAATGATGATTATGTTGAAGAATATGTGAAAAAGAAAATAGTGTTTTTATAATGATGTGCAGATAAAAATACTGCTAAACGATGCCAGTGCTTGCTATATCAGAAATATCTGTAAGATTAAGTTATGTAACTATCTGTTGCAACGTTAAATCTGGCCTGAAATCAATCGG
The DNA here is from genome assembly GCF_001811325.1 of Eikenella sp. HMSC071B05. Lineage (NCBI taxonomy): Bacteria > Pseudomonadati > Pseudomonadota > Betaproteobacteria > Neisseriales > Neisseriaceae > Eikenella > Eikenella sp. HMSC071B05. The sequence goes on from NZ_KV804515.1 coordinate 18,286, forward strand.
GTTGCTTGGAGGCTAGCCTTCAGGTAGCCTAATCTTTCCCGCTATAATTCCCATCTTTTCTAATCCCCACACTCCCATGACCCAGCCCAGCCCCGAATACACCGCCCAGCTACAACAAAAAGCAGGCTACCTGAAACAGCGTTTTGCTGAATTTTCCCCACTCGAATGGCAGGTGTTTGCTTCGCCTGAAAAGCATTATCGGATGCGTGCCGAATTTCGGGTTTGGCATGAGGGCGAGCATATCAGCTATGCCATGTTCGAGCCCGGGCAGAAGGCGGGCTCAGCCTCGTTGCGCCGGATTGATTCCCTGCCTGCCGCGTCTGCCGCGATCAATGCCCTGATGCCCCGGCTGCTGGCTGCCGTGCAGGCCGATCCGCTGTTGCGGGAGCGGTGGTATCAGTGCGAATTTTTGTCCACCCTGAGCGGCGATATGCTGGTGGGCATGATTTACCACAAGCGGCTGTGCGGGCAATGGCAGGCGGCCGCGGCGCGTTTGCAGCGCGAATTGGGCATCATGATTATCGGCCGCAGCCGCGGGCAGAAGCTGGTGTTGGCGCAGGATTTCGTTACTGAACGCCTGCATGCCGACGGGTGCGATTGGCTCTACCGTCAATACGAAGGCGGCTTCAGCCAGCCCAATGCGCTGGTGTGCCAAAAAATGCTGGATTGGGCCTGCGGCGCGGCGGCGGGGCTGGGCGGCGATTTGCTGGAGCTTTATTGCGGCAACGGCAATTTCACCCTGCCGCTGGCGCGTTATTTCCGCCGCGTGCTGGCCACGGAGTTGTCGAAAACTTCGGTGCAGGCGGCGCAGTGGAATATTGAGGCCAACGGCGCGGTCAACATCCGCCTGGCGAGGCTTTCCGCCGAAGAGTTCACCCAGGCCTACCAGGGCGTGCGCCGTTTCCGCCGCTTGCAGGAGCAGGGCATCGGGCTGGCGGACTATGTGTTTTCCACCGTGTTTGTCGATCCGCCGCGCGCCGGCATAGACGATGCCACCCTGTGCCTGCTGCAGAATTTCGACAACATCATCTACGTTTCCTGCAATCCGGAAACCCTGCACGCCAATCTCGCCACGCTCACGCAAACCCACCGCATCGAACGTGCCGCGTTGTTCGACCAATTCCCGTTTACGCCGCATATCGAGAGCGGGGTATTGCTGCGACGGCGGTAGGGCTGTTGCAGCCAAAGGCTACCTGAAACTTTCAGGTAGCCTTT
>NZ_KV804515.1:19600-37691 GCF_001811325.1 Eikenella sp. HMSC071B05
AGGCTACCTGAAACTTTCAGGTAGCCTTTTGTATGCCTTGCGGCTGCCTGTTTGGTTTACCCTGGGCGTTGGCGATATAATCAAGCTCTTCCCAACAACCGACTCAAAGGAGTTTCATCATGGCCAAAACCATCATCCATACCGACCGCGCCCCCGCCGCCATCGGCGCTTATTCCCAAGCTGTGCGTGCCGGCAATACCATTTATTTGAGCGGCCAGATTCCGCTGGTGCCTGCCACTATGCAGGTGGTGGAAGGCGGCTTTGCCGAACAGACCCGCCAAGTATTTGAAAACCTCAAAGCCGTGATTGAAGCCGCCGGCGGCAGCTTTGCTGATGTGGTGAAACTCAATGCCTACCTCACCGACCTTTCCAACTTCGCCACCTTCAACCAAATCATGGGCGAATACTGCCACGAACCCTTCCCCGCCCGCGCCGCCGTGCAGGTGTCTGCCCTGCCTAAAGGCGTGCTGGTGGAAGTGGAGGGCGTGGTGGTGCTGAACGCCTAAGCATATAATAGAGGCTACCTGAAAACTGTTGCAGCTTGCGTTTTCAGGTAGCCTTTCGCTTTGCCCGATCCACTATAAATAACCCCCTAACACAAACATCATGGCACACTACGCAATCGGTGACCTGCAAGGCTGTTTCGCCGAATTTCAAGAACTGCTCGCCCACATCGGCTTCAACCACGGCCGCGACACCCTTTGGCTGGTGGGCGATATCGTCAACCGCGGCCCCCAATCCCTCGACTGCCTGCGTTACATCAAGCAGCACGAAGGCAGCATCCGCACCGTGCTCGGCAATCACGACCTCCATCTCTTGGCCATCGCCTATGGCCACGGCAAACTCAAGCGCAGCGATACCGTGGGCGACATTCTCGATGCTCCCGACCGCCAAGTGCTGCTCGATTGGCTGCTACATCAGCCCATGATGCTGCAACACGGCAACCACCTGATCGTGCATGCCGGCATTTGGCCGCAATGGGCGGCCGAAACCGCGCAGCAGCGTGCCGCCGAAGTGGCCGCCGCCCTGCAAAGCCGCCCCGATTGGTTTTTTGCCCATATGTATGGCAACAAGCCCGATAGCGACTGCGCCGATAACGAAACCGAACGCCTGCGCTTTGCCACCAATGTGTTCACCCGCATGCGCGCCCTGCACCGCGACGGCCGCATGGATTTCGACTATAAAGCCACCTTGCCCGAAATGCCATCCGACCTCATGCCCTGGTTCCGCGCACCCAACCGGCAAACCCTTGGCTGTCAAACTATATTCGGCCACTGGTCGGCACTCGGCCTGTATCGCGGCGAGCAGGTATGCGGCATCGATACTGGCGCGCTGTGGGGCGGCCAGCTCACCGCACTGGATTTAGACACGCAGCAGATTTTTCAGGTAGCCTCCAAGCAGCCCAAGAAGTTCGGCTAAAGCATTGTTGACACATGATTTAATGTTTATTAACACGAACAGGCGGGCAAGCATGGCGGGCTTTTGTTACAATGCGGCCTGTTCGTGCCTGCCTGAAAGTTTATCGCAGCGCGGTTCCCAACCAATTGAAGGAGTTCCTATGAACAGCAAATTAGTCATCCCCGCCGCCATCGCCGTATTGGCACTGAGCGCCTGCTCCAGCAGCAAAGCCCCTGAGGGCAATCAGCCGCAAACCCAGCAGGGTCAGCAAGCGCAGCAAGGCAACGGTGAAGCTACTGCTGCCATTGGCAAGATTCAGGTAGCCCAAGTGGACAGCATCGACAAAACCGTAGAAGTGCACTACACCTGCCAAGCCGGTAACGGCCAGCAGCAAAAAGTGAGCGCCATGTATGGCATCAAGAGCGATACCTTGGTGGTAACGCAGCTGAAAATCAACGATAAAGTTTCCCCCGGCCTGTGGCGTGTGCTCAACGACAGCAATGGTCAACAGCAAAACAGCTACTACAGCAACGGCGTGATTTGGGTAACCGGCAAAGCCACCCCCGCTACCGTGGCCCGCACCAATGCCATCGGCCTGCTGCAGGCACAGAGTGTGGATGATGCCGGCAACCCGGTAAACCTTACAACTGTGCTGGAAAACTGCCAAGTGAGCCGCCAAGCCACTCCGGCTCATGGCAACCGCCAGCAACGCCGCCGCTAAGCCGGTGTGATGGAAATGGAAAAGCTGCCTTAATGGGCAGCTTTTTTTGTGGGAGAACAGGCTACCTGAAAGGGTATGGATGGTTTCAGGTAGCCTGTGGTTATGGTGAGTTGGCTTCGATTGATGCTCGTCACTCGTCATCTTGTATCGAAAAATAATTTAATCCGCCATAGCTTGTTCAATACAGGTGATTTGGGCGGCGGTGATTTTTAGGAACATGCCGGCATTGAGCATGATCTCGGCGTGTTCTGCGTATTGAGTCAGGGTTAGTTCGGGCACGAAATAGGGAAACAGGCCATCTTCAGGATCGCAGTAATCGAAATACTGATTGGTTTCTAGGATGATGCCCAAGATGCCACTGCAATAGATACGGCCGATGTTTTTGCCTGTGATGGTATCAGTGAAGTGTAAATCGATGTCTTGTCCGCTAGAGGAGAACTCGATTTTATATAGGTTGGAATTACGGAAGAGGGTGTGGGTGTGCAGCATGTTTCAGGTAGCCTTTCTGCTTACTGATTCGCCCGAATCCAAGCCAGCCAGCGCTCAAACAGGTCGGGCTGCAGGCCGGCGATGACGGAGCGTTTGAAAACGTGTTCGCCGCTCCAGAAGTCGTCGCCCTCCAGCGTGGCCAGGCGGCCGCCGGCTTCTTCGTAAATCAGGGCGCCGGCTGCGTAGTCCCACAGTTTTTGGCCGCCGTGCAGGTAGAGGTCGTAGCGGCCGGCAGCGAGGTAGCACCAGTCGAGCGTGCTGGAGCCCATACTGCGCTGTGAACCGAAGGGGTGGAGGGTTTGCATGCGGCTGGCGAGTTTGCCGGAGCGCAGATATTTCACTTCCACGCCGGCAATGGACTCATGCAGTTTTTTCGGTGTGTTACGTAAGGGCAGGGGACGGCCGTTGAGGTGTGCGCCGTGACCGCGTTCGGCAGTGAACATTTCCTGCATCATGGGGTGGAAAATGGCACCCAACTGGGCGCGGCCGTGGCGGATGTAGGCTACGGAGAGCGCGAAGTGCGGCAGGCCGTTGATGAAGTTGTTGGTGCCGTCGATAGGGTCGACCACCCACAGCCCGGTTGCGGCATGCTGCCATATGGCATGCTGCTCATCGGCGCTCATTTCTTCGCCCAGCATTGGGCAGTTGATGATTTGCGGCAGGCGTTCGGCAAATAGGGCTTGGGCGTGCAGGTCGGCTTCGGTGAGGCGGGTGCCGTCGCTTTTGGTGCTGACGGCGGTGTTGAGAAAACGCGGCATCACGGCGGTTTGTGCCACTTCACGAACCAGTTCTGCTAAACGGTTGAGCAAAATCTTTCCTTCCCGATGCTTTTCTGATAGAAACGGGATATTAACCATTTTTCGGGGTAAACAACAGATGCCGCGTTTTTATGTTCCGCAAACTTTTGTTGCCGGCGAGGTGCTGAGGCTACCTGAAAATGTGTGCCGGCATATCCAAGTGCTGCGCTTGCAGGCTGGTGCGCCGCTGGTGTTGTTCGACGGCCGGGGACAGGCGGCGCAGGCGGAATTGCTGGAAATCGGGCGCAAACAGGCGTTGACGCGGGTGGATAAGTTGCTCACGGAATCGCGCGAATCGCCGCTATCAGTTACGCTGATTCAGGCGGTATCGGCTTCGGAAAAGATGGATTTTGCGGTACAAAAGGGCACGGAATTGGGGGTAAAACGCATCGTGCCGGCACTCTCGACGCGCTCGAATGTGCGGCTTTCGGGCGAGCGGGCGGAGAAAAAGGTGCGGCGCTGGCAGGAAATCGCCATCTCGGCCTGTGAGCAATGCGGGCGCAACGAAGTGCCGCCGGTGGCGCCGATTGCCGATTTGCCGCAGGTGCTGGCTGCGCTACCGGCCGATTCGGGGGCGCGGCTGCTGCTGAGCCCGCACGGCGGTGTGCCGCTGCGCAGCCTGCCGCCGGCGCAAAGCGCGGTGTTGCTGATTGGACCGGAAGGCGGGCTGACGGCAGAAGAAGAGGATTTGGCCCGCTCGCACGGCTTTCAAGCAGTACAACTCGGTGCACGGGTGTTGCGCACGGAAACGGCGGCGCTGGCGACATTGGCGGCGATGCAGGCCTTGTGGGGCGATTTTTAGCGGCATGGGCGCTGTGCTAAAATGAGCAAATTGACAGTTTTCAGGTAGCCTTCTTCCTTTACCTTAGAGGCTACCTGAAAAAATGAATGGATTAGGAAACAAATAAATGGCAAAACCGAAAAGCGGCCTCGGCGGCCGGGGCTTGGATTCTTTGTTGGCCGGCGCGGTGGGCGACAGCAGCGGCGACAGGCTGACCAGTGTGCCGGTGCGCGACATCAAGCCGGGGCGCTATCAGCCTCGTTCGCAAATGGACGACGAAGGCCTGCAAGAGCTGGCGGATTCGATTAAGGCGCAGGGCGTGATTCAGCCGGTTATCGTGCGTGAGCACGGCTTATCGCAATACGAGCTGATTGCCGGCGAGCGCCGTTGGCGCGCCAGCCAGCTGGCGGGTTTGGCCGAAATTCCGGTGGTGATTAAAAGCATCGGCGACGAAGCGGCACTGGCGATGGGCTTGATTGAAAATATCCAGCGTGAAAACCTCAATCCGATTGAAGAGGCTCAGGGTTTGAAGCGTTTGGTGGATGAATTCGGCCTCACGCATGAAACCGTGGCCAAGGCAGTAGGGCGCAGCCGAAGTGCGGTGTCGAACAGCCTGCGCCTGTTGGCTTTGCCCGAACCGGTGCAGGAAATGCTGTTTTTACGCCAGTTGGAAATGGGGCACGCGCGGGCCTTGTTGTCGCTGCCGGTGATGGAGCAGCTTTCCTTGGCGCAGAAGGCGGTAAAAAACGGCTGGTCGGTGCGCGAGGTGGAACGGCGCAGCCAGCTGGCGCAACAGGCGCCACAGGAGAAGAAATCGAAAATCGTCAGCCCGGATATACGTTACCTGAACGAGGCGCTTACGGAAAAGCTGGGTGTGCGCGCGGAAGTACAAACTGCCAACCACAAACGGGGTAAGGTGGTGTTGCATTTCGACAGCCCGGAAACTTTTGCAAGGCTGATGCAGCAGTTGGATGTGAAGTTGCCTGATTGAGCAAAGGTTTGTCTGAGGTTTTAGGTGCTTGGAAGTTATGTCTGCATGGTTTTCAGGTAGCCTTTAATGCTTTGTAATATTGATATTGTTTGACAAGAATTAACACTTTTCTTGACTTTGTTGGCGTTTTTGCTTATATTTAAAAAGCTAACATTTAGTGTATGAAGATGGATGTATGGCGGCAACAATTTATCTCCAATTGGTAATCACGGCGATACTTGTTGCTGTTTTTTGGGTGTTTTCCGGTACGGTTGCAGCTAAGTCGGCAGCGCTGGGTTGTTTGTGTTATACCGTACCTACCATCTTAGCGGTACTGGTTTTAAGGTTTTTCCTGAAGTTTCCGAAATGGCGTGGCAGCGCATTCTGGCTGGGAGAAAGTTTAAAAATAGTACTGGCGCTCGTGTTAATGGCGCTGGTGTTCGTTTTTTATCGCCAACACATCGTGTTCGTTCCGTTTATTGTCGGGCTGGGTGCGGTGAGTCATGCGGTGTTATTGATATTTTTGAAGGTTAAGAAGTATGGCCGGTGAAAGCATGAGTGCAGCCGACTACATCAAGCACCATTTGCAAAGCTTGACCAGTTTGTCGGATGTAAGCAAAGGGCAGGGTCTGCAAAATATTGCCGACTTCTCGTTTATAAACTTGGATTCCCTTTTTATTGCGGCTTTTTTGGCGATTCTTGGGTCGCTGGTAATGTGGTATGCCGCTCGCAAGGCGACGCCAGGGGTGCCGGGGCGTTTTCAAGCTGCTATAGAAATCTTGTTCGAGTTTATCGATAATTTGTGCAAGGGTATTATTCATAACGAGCAATCGCGTAAAACAGTGGCGCCGTTGGGTTTGGCGCTGTTTGTTTGGATTGTCCTGATGAATACTATGGACTTATTGCCGGTAGATTTGTTGCCGTGGATTTGGCAGCATGTAACTGGTAATCATCATGCCCTGCTGCGTGTGGTACCAACTGCAGATTTAAATATTACTCTGGGTATGTCGATTGGTGTGCTGCTCACCTGTTTCATGTTTAATGTCAAAATTAAAGGGTTGGGTGGTTGGATTCATGAGCTTTTTGCAGCGCCATTCGGTATTTGGCTGGCTCCATTCAATTTTGTTTTAAATCTGGTGGAATTTTCCTCTAAAACCATTTCTCACGGTATGCGACTGTTCGGTAATATGTATGCTGGTGAGTTGGTGTTCTTGCTGATTGCGATGCTGGGTGGCGCTTGGGCTATGCCGGGTGAAGCCGTTACCTGGATTGACCCAGTGCTGGCATTCTTCCATATTTTGGCTGGGTTTATTTGGGCAGTATTCCATATTTTGGTTATTGTGTTACAAGCGTTTATTTTCGTTGCTTTGGCTTTTGTTTATATCGGTCAAGCACATAGTTCCCATTAGTAGTTTGTTAGTTTGTTGTTTTTTGTAGTAGTTTAACTTTCACTTTTAGATAAGGAGTTTTAAATGGATTTGAATAGTGCATTGGCCATCACTTGCGGCCTGATTGTTGCGTTCGGTGCTGTGGCTGCTGCAGCCAGTATCGCATTCGTGGGCTCAAAGTATCTGGAGGCTTCTGCTCGCCAGCCTGAGCTGATTGAACCGCTGCAAACCAAATTGTTCCTGATTGCCGGTTTGATCGACGCGGCATTCTTGATCGGCGTGGCTGTTGCTTTGCTGTTCGCCTTCGTGAATCCGTTTGCCCCGGCAGTTGCAGGTTAAGATTACACAAACTTTTGACGTTTGTTTTAACCCTAACTGTGAAGGTTGAGTAAAGTGAATATTAATTCAGCTTTAATCATACAAATAATTGTCTTTTGCCTGCTGGTGTGGTTCACCGTGAAATTCGTGTGGCCACCCATTGCTAAGGCTTTAGATGAGCGTGCCAGCAAAATTGCCGAAGGCTTGGCTGCTGCCGAGCGTGGAAAAAGTGATTTCGAGCAGGCTGAAAAGCGTGTGGCTGAACTCATGGCTGAAGGTCGTGATCAAGTTGCCGAAATCATCACTAATGCAGAGAAGCGAGCCTCTCAAATCGTTGAGGATGCCAAAAAGCAGGCCTCTGATGAGGCTGCTCGTGTTGCTGCACAGGCTAAGGCCGATGTGGAGCAGGAAGTTAATCGGGCACGCGAAGCTCTGCGTGAGCAGGTGGCTGCGCTGGTAGTTAAAGGTGCTGAACAGATTCTGTGCAGCGAGATTAATGCCGATAAACATGCCCAATTGCTGGGTATGTTGAAGCAGGAGCTGTAAAACTATGGCTGAACTTGCCACCATTGCCAGGCCGTATGCCAAAGCATTATTTGAATTGGCATCTGAAAAAGGCCAAGTCGAACTTTGGTTGGAGAAGCTGAAAGATTTGGCGTGGGCTGTCGGACAATCTAAGCTTACCACGTTACTGGATGATGCTGGCATCGCTCCTCACCAGAAGGCGGATGCCTTGATTGGATTGCTGGATGATATCCAGACGCTGCAATATACGGATTTCAAAAATTTTCTGTATGTGCTGGCTGAAGGTGGTAGATTGGCAGTTTTGCCAGAAGTCTATAACCAATATCAAGTATTGGTGCTGGCAAAAGACCATATACAGAAGGCTATAATTTACAGTGCCTTCCCGATGAGTGAAGGACAGTTCGCCAAGGTGGTAAGTGATTGCCAGCAGAAATTTGGCCACAAGCTGGAGGCTACCTTAAAGGTGGTGCCCGAGCTGATTGGTGGTATCAAAATTGAAGTTGGAGATAAAGTTTTGGACTTGTCCGTGCGGGGGAAGTTGAAAAACCTGTATACGGCCATGATAAATTAGGAGAGTTTCATGCAGCTTAATCCTGCTGAAATCAGTGAGTTGTTAAAATCTAAAATTGAAAACCTGAATGTAAAACAGGAAGCCAACACCTATGGGGGTGTGATTTCTGTGACCGACGGTATCGTGCGTGTACACGGATTGTCGGATGTAATGCAGGGTGAGATGTTAGAGTTCCCCGGCAACACGTTCGGCTTGGCCATGAACTTGGAGCGTGACTCGGTTGGTGCGATTGTATTGGGCGAGTACGAGCACATTAAAGAAGGCGATCAAGTTAAATGTACCGGCCGTATTTTGGAAGTGCCGGTTGGTCGTGAGCTAGTTGGCCGTGTCGTGAATGCCCTGGGTCAACCGATTGATGGCAAAGGCTCTATTAACGCTAAAGAAACTGCGCCAATTGAGAAAATCGCTCCAGGTGTCATTGCACGCCAATCTGTAGATCAGCCGATGCAAACTGGCTTGAAATCAGTGGATTCTATGGTACCGATTGGTCGTGGCCAGCGTGAATTGATTATTGGCGACCGTCAAACTGGTAAGACAGCTGTTGCATTGGATGCGATTGTCAACCAAAAAGGTACTGGTGTTATCTGTATTTATGTGGCAATTGGCCAAAAAGCCTCTTCTATTGCCAACGTAGTACGCAAACTGGAAGAGCATGGCGCGATGGAGCATACCATCGTGGTGGCGGCAACTGCTTCTGAAGCAGCGGCTCTGCAATTCATCGCTCCGTATTCTGGTTGCACGATGGGCGAGTATTTCCGCGATCGTGGTGAAGATGCGTTGATTGTATATGATGACTTGTCCAAACAAGCCGTTGCCTATCGTCAGATTTCTTTGCTGCTGCGCCGCCCGCCTGGTCGCGAAGCTTATCCAGGTGACGTCTTCTATCTACACAGTCGTCTGTTGGAGCGAGCTGCACGCATCAATGCGGATGAGGTGGAAAAACGTACGAATGGTGAAGTAAAAGGTAAAACGGGGTCATTGACCGCGTTGCCGATTATCGAAACCCAAGCTGGTGACGTGTCTGCTTTCGTGCCGACTAACGTAATTTCTATTACTGACGGCCAGATTTTCTTGGAAACCGATTTGTTCAACTCAGGCATCCGTCCGGCCATTAATGCAGGTATTTCTGTATCACGTGTGGGTGGTTCCGCTCAAACCAAGGTTATCAAGAAACTGGGTGGTGGTATCCGTCTGGCTTTGGCTCAATATCGCGAATTGGCAGCATTCTCTCAATTTGCTTCTGATTTGGACGAGGCTACCCGCAAGCAGTTGCAACATGGTGAAGTGGTTACTGAATTGATGAAGCAAAAACAATTCAGCACCATGAGTATTGCTGAAATGGCTTTGACCTTGTGGGCAATTAACAAAGGCTCTTACGAAGATGTGCCGGTATCTAAGGCATTAGCGTTTGAGGCTGATTTCTTGGGCTATGTGCGCACGCAGCACGCCGATGTGCTGGATCAAATCAATCAGCAGGGCGTGATGAGTGATGAAAACGAGCAAGTTTTGACCGAAGCTATCAACACATTTAAAGCCTCCCGCAACTACTCGGCTTAAACCGCAGAAAAGGAAAAGTCTGAAATGGCAGTAGGGAAAGAAATCCTCACAAAAATCCGCAGTGTACAGAATACACAGAAGATTACCAAAGCCATGCAGATGGTATCGACTTCCAAAATGCGGAAAACGCAGGACAGAATGCGTTTGGCGCGGCCTTATGCTGAGAAAGTGCGCATAGTGATGAGCCACTTGGCGCAGGTAGAAACTGAGCATAAGCAGTTACCAATCTTGGAAAGCCGAGAAAACATTCGGCGTGCCGGTTTCATCCTGATCACTACTGACAAGGGCTTGTGTGGCGGGTTGAATGCTAATTTGCTGAAGAAGTTTTTGGCGCAAGTGCAAGAGTATCAGCAGCAGGGCGTGGAAGTGGAGGTTATCTGCTTCGGTAGTAAAGGCCTAGCTGCCTGTAATCGTGCAGGCCTCAATGTGGTGGCCAGTGCGGTGAATCTGGGTGACACTCCGAAGATGGAAGTGCTGCTTGGTTCGCTGACTGAAGTGTTTCAGCGTTATGCTGATGGTGGCTTGGATATTGTGCACCTGGTGTACTCTAGATTTATCAATACCATGCGCCAAGAGCCAAATTTGGAGACCTTGCTGCCCATCGGTCACAATGTGCTGAACGAAATATCGGAAGCAGAAGGATACGGCCGAGAATATGTTTATGAGCCGTCACCAATTTTGGTGTTGGAATATTTGGTACGCCGCTATTTGGAATCGGTGGTGTATCAGGCTTTGTGTGAAAACATGGCTTCCGAGCAGTCTGCCCGTATGGTGGCAATGAAGGCCGCTACGGACAATGCAAGCAACGCAATTAAGGAATTACGCCTGATTTACAACAAATCCCGTCAGGCAGCGATTACTACTGAATTGTCGGAAATTGTAGCCGGTGCCGCTGCAGTATAGGTGGGCAGAGCAGGCAGATTTGAATATTTAGGATAGATAAATGAACCAAGGCAAAATCGTACAAATTATTGGTGCGGTAGTCGACGTGGAGTTTCCGCGTACCGCCATTCCGCGTGTTTACGATGCACTCAAACTGGTTGATACTGATTTGACGCTGGAAGTACAGCAGCAGCTTGGTGACGGCGTTGTCCGTACCATTGCGATGGGTAGTACAGACGGTTTGAAACGTGGCTTGGCTGTGCAAAATACTGGTGCACCGATTACTGTGCCAGTGGGGAAAGCCACCCTAGGCCGCATCATGGACGTTCTGGGCAACCCCGTGGACGAACAAGGTCCGATCGGTTCTGGCCAAACCCGTGCTATTCATCAATTTGCACCTAAGTTCGACGAACTCTCCAGCACTACTGAATTGTTGGAAACAGGCATTAAAGTGATCGATTTGCTTTGTCCGTTTGCTAAAGGTGGTAAAGTGGGTCTGTTTGGCGGTGCCGGTGTGGGCAAAACCGTGAACATGATGGAGCTGATTAACAACATTGCCAAAGCGCACAGTGGTCTTTCCGTATTCGCTGGCGTGGGTGAGCGTACTCGTGAAGGTAACGACTTCTACCACGAAATGAAAGACTCCAACGTGTTGGATAAAGTGGCAATGGTGTATGGCCAGATGAACGAGCCTCCTGGTAACCGCTTGCGTGTTGCTCTAACTGGTTTGTCGATGGCTGAATACTTCCGTGACGAAAAAGACGAAAACGGCAAAGGCCGTGACGTATTGTTCTTTGTGGATAATATCTACCGCTATACTCTGGCCGGTACCGAAGTGTCGGCTCTGCTTGGCCGTATGCCTTCTGCTGTGGGTTATCAGCCAACTTTGGCTGAAGAAATGGGTCGTTTGCAGGAGCGTATTACCTCCACCCAAACCGGCTCCATCACTTCTATCCAAGCTGTATATGTACCGGCTGACGACTTGACCGACCCGTCCCCTGCCACTACGTTTGCCCACTTGGATGCGACTGTAGTATTGAGCCGCGATATTGCCTCCTTGGGTATTTACCCTGCGGTAGACCCTTTGGACTCCACTTCTCGCCAGCTCGATCCGATGGTGCTTGGCCAAGAGCACTACGATGTGGCTCGTGGCGTGCAATCTACCTTGCAGAAATACAAAGAATTGCGCGATATTATCGCCATTTTGGGTATGGACGAGTTGTCTGATGAAGACAAGATGACGGTGATGCGTGCCCGTAAGATCCAGCGCTTCCTGTCTCAGCCTTTCCATGTGGCAGAAGTGTTTACCGGCTCGCCCGGCAAATACGTTTCGCTGCGCGATACCGTAGCTGGTTTCAAAGCTATTTTGAGCGGCGAATACGACCACTTGCCGGAGCAGGCCTTCTATATGGTGGGCAGCATCGAAGAGGCTGTGGAAAAAGCCAAAACCCTGAACTGAGGAATGCAGCATGAATATCATGCAGGTTGATGTGGTCAGCAATGAGGAGAGTATCTACTCCGGCGAAGCCAGCTTCGCCGTGGTGCCGACCCTAAACGGCGAGCTCGGTATTTACCCTCGTCACGAGCCGATTATGAGCTTGGTGCGCCCTGGGGTGCTGCGTTTGCAGGTGCCGGAGCAGGAAGAAGAGGTTTTGGTGGCTATTTCCGGTGGTATTCTGGAAGTGCAGCCGCACAAAATCATGATTTTAGCTGACGTGGCTGTGCGCAGTGCCGAGCTGGATCAGGCGCGGGCAGAGGAAGCTAGAAAAGCTGCCGAAGCCGGTGTGAAACAGGCCAAAGATGATGAGTCAATGGCTAAAGCACAGGCAGCATTGGCGATTGCACTGGCTGAATTGAAGGCTCTTAATTACCTGCGCATTAAACACAAGCGTTAAACCAATCTGTTCGACGGGCGAAAATAAAGCACGATCACATCGTGCTTTATTTTTCTTGTTAGTGATGGCAAGCCAAATTGATTTTCGATACAAGGTGGCAGGAGCACTGCCAGATGAACCAACACTGTAGTGAGTGTTAAGTTGGTTTGCTATAAGGCTACCTGAAAAAGTTGAGGCCAAGGGAATATACCTACTCCGCCAGCAATATCGTTTTCAGGTAGCCTGCCTTGAGGGGCGGATGGTGGGCAATCAATCTTCAGCCAAACAGCCGTGGTCAGCCAGTATTTTACGGTACACAGCATCGGGGACATAGCGGCGGATGGTTTTCTGCCAGTTTTGCGGGCCGACCATGCCTTTGACCATGGTGGAAGATACTTCGGCAAATTCGCGCGGCGGCATCAGGATAACGGTGGTGATGGCTGGTTGCAGGTCGGCATTGATGTAGCGCATGGCACGTTCGTATTCATAGTCTGAGCCGCTGCGGATGCCACGCACCACGAAATCGGCTTGGATGCTATCGGCAAAATCAACCAGAAAACGGTTGTGGAACTGAGTAACGCGCACATTGGGGAATTCGGCGGTGATGTCCACCAACATAGCTTTGCGCTCTTCCAGTGTGTAGGTGGCCTGCTTGTCGGGATTGGTGCCGATGGCCACGATAAGTTCGTCAAACATGGCCTGCGCGTGGCGGATCATCCATAGGTGGCCGTTGGTGGGGGGGTCGAAACTGCCGGCGTAAACGGCGCGGCGGTGGTGTGGTTTCATGGTTGGTTCTGCATACGACAAATTAAAAACGGGCGAAGCCTACCCCGCTTGCTGCGGCAGTGCAAGTTTATTTTGGTAGGTTGTGCAGGTTGAGGCTGTTACTCGGTATCTTCAGCCATTGCGTTTTCAGGTAGCCTCCAGCCAGAAAAGGCTACCTGAAAACACCATGCAGCGATAATTTGGCTATATAATGCCGCTTCTTTATCAAGGCTACCTGAAAACATGAATTGGGTTGCGAAATTTGAGGATTGGTGTAGTCGGCGCTATGTGTATTGGCCGCTGGTAATGCTGCTGGCAGCCGCCACGCCGCTGGCGTTTGCGCCGTATTACCATTTTTGGCTGATGCCGTTGCTGTTAGGTGCCCTGATTCGGCTCACCGAGCTACGGCCGCAAAACAGCGTGTTTGGCGCCTACTGTTTCGGGTTGGTGGGCTACGCTGCACAGTTCTATTGGATACACACCGCGCTGCACGACATATCCGGCCTGCCCAATCTGTATGCCTTACCGCTCACCATTCTGTTGCCCGTTTATCTTGCTCTTTATCCTGCCGCCTGCTTTTGGTTGCTGGAAAAAGCGCGCCTACCCCGTGGTTGGCGTATCGGCCTTTTGCTGCCCGTGTTGTGGGCGCTGGCCGAATTTGCCCGCGAGCGGGCGATTACCGGCTTCGGTTGGGGTGCGTTGGGTTACAGCCAGGTGGCCGACTTTTCTCCGCTGGCCGGCTATGCTCCCGTGGGTGGGGTGCATTTGCTCACCCTGCTGTGTGCCTTTTGCGGTGCATGGCTGGTGCTGGTGCTGCACAACCAAGGCTGGAAGCGGCGGGTATTGCCGCTTATGCTGCTTATTAGTGTCATCGCCGGCGGCTGGCAGCTGCGCCAAGTGCGTTTCACCGAGCCTGATGGCAGCAGTGCTACCGTGGCGTTGGTGCAAGGCAATATAGCGCAAACTCTAAAATGGGATACCGCCTATCTGAATGAGACCATGCAAAGCTACTATGAACAAGTAGCCAACAGCCATGCCGATATCACCATTTTGCCCGAAACCTCCATTCCCGTGATGCGGCAGGATTTGCAGGAATACAATCCCGGCGTCCTCGACCAATTTGCCTACGAAGCCCAGCGCAACGGCAGTGCGCTCGCCATGGGTATTGCCCAATACAACCAGCAGCGCACAGGCTACCTGAATGCCGTGATTAACTTGAGCAATTACCACCCCGACCGCCCAGACGATATCCCGTTCTACGCCAAAAACCACCTCGTGCCCTTTGGCGAATACAAACCCCTGCCCGCTATTACCGAGCCGCTGTACCGCATGATGAACATGCCCTTGGCTGGTTTTGACCGTGGCGGCAGTGCCCAAGCCCCGCTGCTTTTGGCCAACCAGCGCGTGGCGTTTAACGTGTGCTACGAAGACGGCTTTGGCGACGAACTAATTGCTCCTGCCAAACAAGCCAGCCTCCTGGCCAACGTGAGCAATTTGGGCTGGTTTGTCCGCTCCAACGCCATCCACCAGCATTTGCAAATATCGCAAACCCGCGCCCTCGAGCTCGGCCGCTACATGGTACGTGCCACCAACACTGGTGCCACTGCCATCATCAACCCGCAAGGCCAAGTGGTGAAACTCGCTCCGCCCGACACCCGCACCGTGCTCGAAGGTAGTATTGAAGGCTATCGCGGCGAAACCCCGTATATGAAAATGGGCGGCTCGCTGCCATTGGTGTGCGGTTTGTTGTGTTTGGCCGTATTGCTGATGCTGGCCGGCTATCTGCCTCGGCGCAAACCTGTTTCCGATGCAATAGAGGAAAGGCTACCTGAAAACAGAAGCGAGCCAAGTGCCGAGCCGAAAGATGAGGGCAAATAAATACGGTTGCCCGAAGTTGTTGCTGGTTATTGCAATATAGAAAATAAATTAGAATTTAAAAAATACAAAATTTAACCTATTGTAAACCAAAATCACACAATATAGGTGTTTAATCACCCCTGTAACTAAAGAGGCAGAAAAGATAAATGCCGCCGAAGGCGGTGGAAAATACCAAAAGGAATCAAAGAACAATGAATAACGCATTTGCATTGCCCATCCCCAGCGGCCACGGCAGCTTGGAGCAATACATTCACACGGTAAACAGCATTCCGCTGCTCACCGCAGAGGAAGAACACAGCTTGGCCGTACGCCAACTGCAAGGCGACCTGGAAGCCGCCAAGAAACTGATTTTGTCGCATCTGCGCGTAGTGGTATCCATCGCGCGCGGCTACGATGGCTACGGACTCAACCAAGCCGACCTGATTCAAGAAGGCAACATTGGCCTGATGAAAGCCGTAAAACGCTACGAACCCAACCGCGGTGCCCGCCTGTTTTCCTTTGCCGTACATTGGATTAAGGCTGAAATCCACGAATTTATCCTGCGCAACTGGCGCATGGTGCGCGTGGCCACCACCAAGCCGCAGCGCAAACTTTTCTTCAACCTGCGCAGCATGCGTAAAAGCATGAACGCCCTTTCGCCCGAAGAAGCGCAAACCATCGCCGACGATTTGGGCGTGAAAATGGACGAAGTGCTGGAAATGGAACAGCGCATGACCGGCAAAGACATTGCTTTGCTGCCGGACAACAGCGATAGCGAGGAAGACAGCTACGCTCCCATCGACTGGTTGGCCGACACCCGCAGCGAGCCCACCCAGCAAATCGCCCAAAAAGCCCGCTACGCCATGCAGACCGAAGGCCTGCAAAACGCGCTTGCCCAGCTGGATGACCGCAGCCGCCGCATCGTGGAAAGCCGCTGGTTGCAAGACGACGGCGGCCTCACCCTGCACGAACTGGCTGCCGAATACGGCGTTTCCGCT
Source organism: Eikenella sp. HMSC071B05 (assembly GCF_001811325.1). Lineage (NCBI taxonomy): Bacteria > Pseudomonadati > Pseudomonadota > Betaproteobacteria > Neisseriales > Neisseriaceae > Eikenella > Eikenella sp. HMSC071B05. The sequence continues at coordinate 35,492 of NZ_KV804515.1, forward strand.
GAGCGTATCCGACAGATTGAAGCCAAAGCCATTCAAAAACTGCGCGGCTTTATGAGTGAAGAGTAAGCTGCTTGTATAGACGAATGAAGGCTGCCCGAAAGGGTAGCTTTTTTATTGGATAGTGTTTGGGCTTTGCATGGATTATGGTTGAGTCCGCATTGTATATTTGGCCAGCCCTGCCTTGTTACGCTTCAACGTCGTTGCCGCTTGGATTTCAGGTAGCCGGTGTATGGTATGTCGCTTGCTTGCAGATGGGGATAGAGGCTACCTGAAAAATTAGAGGTGCTGATTTGTGGGCTGTGCAGTGATCGTGTGAATTTCATTTTAAGGAGGCATAATGAAGAGGGTAGTTTGTATGGTGGCGTTATTGGCAGTAAATGGTTTTGCTTGGGCGGATGGATGGATAAGTGGGGAGGTTTCCACAGTAAGCGGAAACTCGGGCGTGGTTATGTTGCAGCAACAGGCTGAGCGAAGCGATATGAATGCCCAATTTACTTTGGGTGTGGCTTATGAGCATGGGTTGGGTGTGGAGCGGAATGCTGCGTTGGCGCGGAAGGGAGGGTGTGTTACCTAATCGTGCGGTGGCTATTGGATGGTTTGAAAAAGCTATGGCCCAAGGAGATGATGAAGCAAGGCGGATTTTGCAAGATATTCGTGGAGGTGGGGAGTGAAAGATGTAGCCGAGGCAAGCTGTTAGAGTTAGAGCAACTATTTCTTTCTGCTATCTTGGCTTGCCTTGCCGTGTTACTTGCTGATGAAATGTCAAAGGCTACCTGAAAAATATTTTCAGGTAGCCTTCCGTATCTAAGCAGACAAACTATTCGTCTTCATCATCCTCGTCTTCTTCATCCCCCAAATCCACTTCTTCCAGCGGAATTAGGTGAGTGCGATAACGCAGCTTGTGGTAGAGGTAGAAACCGAAGAATACGGGCAGGCCCATATAGGTCACCACAATTCGTTCCCAGTCCACGTCGCCATGCATTACCAGCTGTGTATCCTGCCCCAGAATCACCAACACGCACAACACCAGCGCAACCAGCGGGCCGAAGGGGAACCATTTGGCACGGTAATCCAAGTCTTTCAAATCGAAGCCCTGGGCGATATAGGCACGGCGGAAGCGGTAGTGGCTGATGGCGATACCCAGCCAAGAGATGAAGCCGGTTAAGCTTGAAGCGGCCAGAATATATTCATAAGCGTGGTCGTTGAAAATCTCGATTAAAAACAGCAACAGCACCACCACTGCCGTGGCCAGCACCGAACGTACCGGTACGCCGAAGCGGTTTACCTTGCGGAAGCTCTTATAAGCCATGCCGCTTTTGCCCATGGCATACAGCATACGTACCGAAGCATACATACCCGAATTGCCGGCGGAGAGAATGGAAGTGAGGATGACCGCATTCATCACCGCTGCCGCCATGGCTAGGCCGGCGCGCTCAAACACCAACGTAAACGGCGATTTGGCAATCTCAGACACGTTTTCCGCCCCCAGCAATTCCGGGCTGGTATAGGGAATCAGCAGGCCGATCACAAAAATCGACAAAATATAGAAAATCAGGATGCGCCAAAATACCTGTTTCACGGCTTTCGGGATACTCTCTTTCGGGTTTTCCGATTCGCCGGCGGTGATGCCGATGAGTTCTGTGCCTTGGAAAGAGAAACCGGCAATCAAGAACACGCCCAACATGGTTAAGAAGCTACCTGAAAAACCATCGCCCAAAAACGGCGCTTCGCCCACGGTAAAGTTGGTCATCCCCACATAGTCGCCACCAAGAATACCGAAAATCGTCAGCATGCCCACCCCGAGGAAGACGACAACCGTAACCACCTTAACCAGCGAAAACCAATATTCCGATTCGCCGAAAGCTTCTACTGATAATAAATTCAGCAGCACAATCAACCCGAAAAACAGCAGGCTCCAGCCCCAAGGCGGCATAAAGCGCATCGGCTCCCAATACGTAATTACCAAGGCTGAAATAGAAATGTCTACTGCTACGGTGATGACCCAGCTAAACCAATAATTCCAGCCCAAGGCATAACCCAACGAGGGATCGACAAACTTGGCGGCATAAGTGGAAAACGAGCCGGATACCGGCAGATGGGTAGCCATTTCGCCCAAGGAAGTCATCAGGAAATACACCATCAAACCGATGGCGGCATAAGCCACCAAGGCGCCGCCCGGGCCCGCCATATGGATGGCGCT
>NZ_KV804515.1:37791-49554 GCF_001811325.1 Eikenella sp. HMSC071B05
GCCATAAACAGGCCGGTGCCGATGCTGCCGCCAATGGCAATCATCGAGAGATGACGGGTTTTCAGATTGCGGCGGATTTTGTTTTTGTTGGCCTGCGTGGCAGCAGGAGTGGCCGCGGTTGAAGGGTTTGGATTCGGTGTACCCATGCTCTATTTCTCCCAACCAGGCTGCCTAGCGGCAACCAAACCGAAACGGAAACCTTAGCAAAACTGCAGAATTTGCGAAGATCTCAACCTTAATTTTCGGGGCATTATAGGAGCAATCACCACGCACTAAAACTGCTTAAACCCGAAGTTAAATCAAATAAACGTCAGATGCTGCCATTTTTAATAGAAACATTACTCGAAACAAGGGCTTCTGATTCGCCTGAGAGCGGCATGATACCTAGCTTTGCGCGAGATTTTGAGCTACCGAACCCAGTTATCGCAACGTGTCATAAACACCACATCCGCATACTTGAGGCTACCTGAAAACCGTCTATTTGCGATATTGAGTTTTCAGGTAGCCTTTGGCCCTAGCGATTGCGCCAATCCACGCCGCAGGCGGCGGCCATTTCGATGGCGGCTTCGGGAGCATGGCTGCCGGCGGGATAGGGCTGGGGCTCGGGCTGGCGTGTCGCCCAGTCGTCGAGCACGGGCTGGAGCCAGCGCCAGGCGGCTTCGAGTTCGTCGCTGCGCATGAAGAGGGCGAGTTTGCCGTCTATCGCGTCGAGCAGCAGGCGCTCATAAGCGTCGGCACGGCGTTCGGGGAAGATTTTGAGCAAGTCCAAATCCAGCGCGGCTTCGTGCACGCACAGGCTGGTGCCGGGGGCTTTCATTTGCAGAAACAGCTTCACGGATTCCTGCGGCTGCAGGCGCACGCTGATGCGGTTGGGCGAGCCGCCGCAGCCGAATACGGGATGGGCCTCCTGCCAGAAGTGGAGCACAATTTCGGCCAGCCGCCCGGCCATGCGTTTGCCGCTGCGCAGTAGGAACGGCACGCCTCGCCAGCGCGGGTTGTCGATTTCGGCGCGCAGGGCGATGAAGGTTTCGGTACGGCTTTGCGGGGAGACATTGGCTTCTTCGCGGTAGCCGCATACGTTTTCGCCCCGGATTTGGCCGGCGGTGTATTGGCCGCGCACCACGTCGGCGCGCACGCTGTAGGCGTTGAAGGGCTTGAGTGCGCGCAAAACGTTGAGCTTGGCGTTGCGCACATCGCTATCGCCGAGGGAAAGCGGCGGCTCCATGGCGGTGAAACACAAAAGCTGCAACAGGTGGTTTTGCAGCATATCTCGTAGGGCGCCGGTTTGGTCGTAGAACTCGCCGCGTTTTTCCACGCCGAGCTCTTCGGCAATGGTGATTTCCACGGCGCGGATTTGGGCGGCACACCACAGCGGCTCGAACAGGCGGTTGGCAAAGCGCAGGGCGAGCAGGTTTTGCACGGGCTCTTTGCCTAGATAATGGTCGATACGGTAGATCTGCTCTTCGCGGAAGAAGGCGGCCACGGCGGTGTTGATGCTTTGCGCGGAGGCAAGGTCGTGGCCGAGCGGTTTTTCCAGCACGATGCGGGTTGCGGGGCGGTTCAGCCCGGCGGCGGCCAGATGTCGGCAGATGGGCATGAAATAGTGCGGCGCGGTAGAAAGGTAAACCACCAGGGCGCGGCTGTTTTGCCCGGCTTCGGCGCCGAGCAGCGCGGCGAGGTGGTGGAATTGTTCGGCGTTTTCGGCGTCTACGGGCAGGTAGTTGATGCGTTGGCAGAAGGTATGCCACGTTTCGGCTTCAAGGTTGGGAATATGCGGCCGGGCAGATTCCTCTACTTTTTTCAGGTAGCCTTCGCGCCCTAAATCGCGGCGGCCGAGGCCGATGATGCGGCCGCCCGGGTGAAGCGTGCCGGCGGCGTGGGCTTGATAGAGGGCTGGCAGCAGCTTGCGCATCACGAGGTCGCCGGTGCCACCGAAGAAGACTATATCGAAAGGGGTAGGCATGGTTGGATAGGCCGTTAAGAAAAAACAGGCGCATTATAGCCCCGCCGTCAGGCTACCTGAAAATTTAGCATCGGCTCAGGTACAATACGGCGTTTTCATTTGATACGGGCACACCACCATGTTTAACCACAGCGAGCAAACCCTGCGCGATGTTTGCGCCCAAGCCCTCGAGTTGGCCAAAGCCGGCGGCGCCACCGCGGCCGAAGCCGACGTGAGCGAATCCATCGGCCAATCCGTGCAGGTGCGGCTGCAGGAAATCGAACACATCGAATACCAGCAAGACAAATCGCTCGACCTCACCGTGTATGTAGGCCGGCGCAAAGGCCGCGCCAGCACCGCCGATTTCTCCCCCGCCGCCATTGCCGACACCGTGCGCGCCGCGCTCGACATCGCCCGCTACACCGCCGAAGACCCCTGCGCCGGCCTGGCCGAAGCCGACCTGATGGCCACCGAATTTCCCGATTTGCAAAGCTACCACGAATGGCCGCTGAGCACCGCCGAAGCCGCCGAGCTCGCCCGCCGCAGCGAAGCCGCCGCCCGCGCCGCCGATTCCCGCATCACCAATTCCGAAGGCACCCACATCCAAACCGGCCACTACCAATACGTATACGGCAACAGCCACGGCTTTATGCAACACCAATGCAGCAGCCGCCACAGCCTGTCTTGCAGCGTGGTAGCCGGCAGCGGCAGCGGCATGCAGCGCGATTATTGGTACGACCTCGCCCGCAGCAGCGCCGATTTGGACTCGCCCGAACACATCGGCCAAACCGCCGCCCGCCGCGCCGTGCAGCGCCTCGGCGCCCAAAGCCTGCCCACCGGCAGCTACCCCGTGCTATTCGATGCCACCGTTTCAGGTAGCCTTATCGGCCACCTCGCCGGCGCACTCAGCGGCGGCGCACTCTACCGCCAAACCAGCTTCCTGCAAGACAGCATCGGCCACCAAATCCTCCCCGCCGCACTCAGCCTGCGCGAAGAGCCACACCTGCCCAAAGCCTTGGCCAGCACCGCCTTCGATGCCGAAGGCGTCGCCACCCGCCCCCGCTTCGTGATTGAAAACGGCATCATCCAAGGCTACTTCCTCAGCAGCTACAGCGCCCGCAAACTCGGCCTGCCCACCACCGCCAACGCCGGCGGCGCCCACAACCTCATCCTCAGCCACACCCACCAAAGCCAAGCCGAGCTCCTGCGCGAAATGGGCAGCGGCCTGCTGGTTACCGAACTCATGGGGCAAGGCGTCAACACCCTCACCGGCGACTACTCGCGCGGCGCCGCCGGCTTTTGGGTGGAAAACGGTCAAATCGCCTATCCCGTGCAGGAAATCACCATCGCCAGCCGCCTGCAAGACATGCTGCCCAATATCGCCGGCGCCGCCAACGACGCCCTCAAACGCAGCGCCCACAAAACCGGCTCCCTGCTGCTCGAACAGATGACCGTGGCCGGGCATTGAGCGGGCGTGTGCCGAATGCGGTGAAGAGGCTACCTGAAAACGCGGGCTGCAACGAATTGAACCTGCCGCATTGCCGTTTTCAGGTAGCCTTTTACTTTATTTAAAACAATATCTTGCAACTACTGAAGTCCAAAGGAGAACCATGTCTCAAGAAAAAATCCTCCATTTGCTGCGCTGGTTTGCCAACGAGCTGGAGCAGCAACGTGTGCAAAGCCTGCGCGCCGAACTACAAGATGCCAACCGCTTTAATCCGCTGCGTTTTCTGAAAACAGATGAAACAGGCATATCTGATATTCTCGCTTTTCTATTGAACCCTGAGGAAACACACGGCCAGCGCGATTTATTTCTCAATAGCTTTCTCAAAGCCATCGGGCGTAGCGATTTCCTGGCCTACGATAAGGTGGAAGTTGTTTGTGAAAAAATGCTGCAGGACAGTATGCGCCGCCACGATATTTGGTTTTCAGGTAGCCTAAAAGGAAAAAGGAAATGGGTAGTTTCTATTGAAAACAAACTACGAGGAGCAGTCGACCAAAACGAGCAGATCACCGACTATTGGCGCGACCTGCAACGCTATGTTTCCACTGAAAACTGCCATATTGTTTATTTGCCTGTTTGGGGAGACAACCCAAGTCAAGAGTCTGTTAGCGAGAAAGAATGGCAAGACTTATTAAACAATCGCCAAGCCAGCGTACTGTCTGCCGGACAAATCATAGAATGGTTGGCAGACACGCCGATAGTTGCTCCTGCCTTGAAAGAATTTACCGCTTATTTCCAACGTTTTTTGAAAGAAGAGATTATGGGACAAATCGAACAATCTGATGAGTTGGTGAAACACATTGCCGAAAACGACCAGCTGCTTGTTAGTGCTTTGATGCTGATACAGCAAGAGGAGGCAATTTACAGCCATTTAATTGAAAAATTGACGGCACAGCTGCAGGAAAAATGTGTGGCAGCCTATCCCAAATTAGCTAATCGTGGCTGGAGGGTACAGAATTGGGGTTCCATTTATAATAAATATACAGGGATTGGTTTTACCCCGGAGTTAGATGTTATTGGTGTTGGGTTTGAAAGTGATGCTAAGGAATTTCAGAATATTTATTTCGGTATTTGGTGTAGCAAAGCTAAAATAAGCGACACAAGCTATCAATCCATAAGTAAATATTTCTCTGAAATTTCTAAAGCAGAAGATACAAAATATACTGAGACATGGTTATGCTGGAAATACTACCGTGAACTACACTTAAGAAATTGGACGCCTGAAACATGGCAAGATGTGAGTACAGGTAAACTTGCCGAAGTGATTTTCCAATCGTGGCAGCCGTTTTTAAACGGCATCAATAGCTATTTCGAACAAGGCTTGCCATTTGAGTTGAAATAAACAGTAGGTAGTGTATGCCGGTATAGTCATGAGAAGGCTACCTGAAAATTTCAGGTAGCCTTATTCCATGCAGTTTGGAAAAGAGGCTATCGTAGATTAGGCATCGATACCTAGCCCACATTTCAGGTAGCCTGAATGAAATAATGTATGCAAAAAAGCGACTGTGAGGCAGGGTTTGTTTGCTTTAGCGCAGGGTTTGTGCGGGAAGCCTGTTTCTGCCCTTGCTGGCGGTTATATGGGTGTAGTATACTGTTTACACTATAGTTTTTCGGCAGGATATGCCTGAGGGGGAGCTGTGTTTTACCAAATTATTGCGCTGCTTTTATGGAGCAGCGCTTTTATTGCGGCCAAATATACCTACACGATGATGGAGCCGGAGCTTATGTTGTTGTTTCGGCTGATGATTGCTTCTGTTCTGGCCTTGCCGCTGTGCTTGCGCTATTGGCGGCAGATTGATGCGCGGTATTGGCGGGGTTTGCTGTGGCTGTCGTTTTTGAATTATGTGATGGTGATGATACCGGAATTTGTGGGGGTGAAATACACGTCGGCAGCCAGCGCCACCACGATTATCGGCTTGAGCCCGATTTTAACGGTGTTTATCGGCCACTTCTTTTTCCACGACCGGGCGCATTGGTTTGTGTGGCTGTGCGGGGTGGCGGCTTTTGCCGGGGTGGCGCTGCTGATTGCGGGCGGCAAGAGCAGCGGGGAAATCAGCCTTTGGGGCTGCACGTTGGTGATGTTGGGCAATACGGTATTTTGTGCGGTATTGCGCCCTTCGCAGAAGATGATTGAAAAGGTGGGCGTGCAGGCGTTTACTTCGATCACGATGGCAGTGGCGCCGCTGCTGTGCCTGCCGGCCAGTTTGACACTGGCCGACAGCCTGCATATCGATTGGAATTGGCGCGGCACGCTGGGGCTGGTGTATTTGGGGGTGTGCTGCAGCTGGCTGGCCTACAATTTGTGGAATATCGGGATGAAAACCGTGTCGGCAAACTTTTCAGGCATTTTGTCGGCACTGGGGCCGATTTTCGGGGCGTGGCTGGCGGTGTTGATTTTGGGCGAGCAGATTTCGGCGTTGTCGTGGCTTGGGATTGTGTTGGTGGTGGCGGCTACTTTGGCGGCGGTGTTTGTGCCGAAATGGTTGAGGCGTAGGGAGGCAGCGCAAGGGGTCCGTTATGTGGAATAAATAGGCAAAGGGAAAGGCTACCTGAAAACGTGTGCGACAACGAAGTTTAAACGCAGCATGGCAAGCTCCAAGGTTTCAGGTAGCCTATCCGCAAAACAGGCCGCTCCGATTAGGAGCGGCCTGTTTGTTTACAACCTAAGGCTTAGTGATGGCAACCACAAGCTTTCATGTCGATAACCATACGGCCTTGGATTTTGCCGTCGCGCATTTCTTGGAAAATGGTGTTGGCTTCGTCCAGCTGGCGCAGCTGCACCACAGGCACCACGATGCCTTCGGCGCCGAATTGGAAGGCTTCTTCCAAGTCTTTGCGTGTGCCCACCAGCGAGCCGACCACTTCGATGCCGTCCAGCACCAGGCGCGGAATCGACAAATCCATGGTTTCGGGCGGCAGGCCAACAGCCACCACGCGGCCGCACGCACGCACGCAATCCACGGCGGAATTAAATGCAGCGCGGGAAACGGCAGTTACCACGGCAGAGTGTGCGCCGCCGGTTTTCTCTTGAATGAACTTGGCGGCGTCTTGTTTGGCCGGGTTCACAATCAAATCTGCACCGGATTCTTTGGCCAGAGCCAGTTTGTCGTCGTTGATGTCTACGGCGATCACGTGTGCTCCGAACACTTTCTTGGCGTATTGCACGGCCAGGTTGCCCAAACCGCCGGCGCCGTAGATGGCAATCCATTGGCCAGGCGCAGCACCGGCCACTTTGATGGCTTTATAGGTGGTTACGCCGGCGCAGGTGATGCTGCTGGCCTGGGCGGGATCGAGGCCTTCGGGCACTTTCACCGCATAATCGGCTTTCACCACGCAGTGGGTGGCCATGCCGCCGTCGGCAGTGTAGCCGGCGTTCAGCACGCTGCGGCAGAAGGTTTCGCGGCCGGTAATGCAGTATTCGCAGTGACCGCAGCTGGCAAACAGCCAGGCAATGCTCACGCGGTCGCCCACTTTCAGGGTGGTTACATCGGGCGCAATCTGCTTCACGATGCCGATGCCTTCGTGGCCGAGCACGCGGCCGGGTTTTTTACCGTAGTCGCCGGCAGCCACGTGCAAGTCGGTGTGGCACACGCCGCAGTATTCCACTTCCACCAGCGCTTCGCCCGCGCCCACGGCAGGGATGTCGCGCTCAACGATTTCTACATTACCGTCGCATTGGGAGGTAACAACTGCTGCTTTCATTTTCATGGCTATAATCCTTGTGCTGATTAGTTGATTAGGGGGACTACTCAGCTAGAAGTATGCACTTTTTCCAAGCCGGTAGTCAAGGTTTTGGCATGAAATAACTGGTTGATTTAAATAATGTTATATTATAACTCTCGCTTAGATTGGGTTGCTTAAACAGAGGCTGCCGGAAAGCAGCGCGGGCAGGGCGGATGGCGTAGTTTGGCAGCGCCGGGTTCGCTCGTTTTACGGCTGGCGGCGGGAAATTATTGCGATATTATTTTTGCCGAAGCATACGGTTTTTGACGGATGGCGAAGCTTGCGCTTTCAGGTAGCCTGCCTGCTGTTTCATTTGCTAGAATGCCCATTCCTCAACCACTTTGCCGCGATGCCCGCCATGTCTGTTTACACCAGCGTTTCCGATCAAGAAATCCGCCAGTTTTTAGAAGACTACGACTTAGGCAGCTTCGTGTCGCTGCAAGGCATTGCCCAAGGCGTAACCAACAGCAACTACTTCCTCGACACCGACCGCGGCCGCTATGTGCTCACCATCTTCGAGGTACTCACCCGCGAAGAGCTGCCATTTTTCATGGACCTGAGCCAGCACCTCAGCCGCAACGGCGTGGCCTGCCCCGCGCCCATTCCCCGCCGCGACGGGCGCTTCGAGAGCACGCTCGCTGGCAAACCCGCCTGCCTTGCTACTTTCCTTAATGGCCGCGACACCGCCGTGCCCGATGCCGCCCAATGCTTCCACACCGGCGCCATGCTCGCCAAAATGCACATTGCCGGGCAGAGCTTCGATCAAAGCATGCCCAACCCGCGCCATGCCGACTGGTGGGAGGCCGAAAGCCGCCGCCTGCTGCCCTGCCTGAGCAGCGAAGATGCCGCGCTGCTGCAAGACGAAATCGCCTTTCTCGCCGCCCACCCCGACAGCCACCTGCCCCACGGCATCATCCATGCCGACCTGTTCAAAGACAACGTGTTGCTCGACGGCATTCAGGTAGCCGGCTTCATCGATTTCTACTACGCCTGCAACGGCAGCTTCATGTACGACCTCGCCATCGCCGTAAACGACTGGGCGCGCCTGGCCGACAACCGCATCGACCCGCAGTTGCAGCAAGCCTTTATGCGCGGCTATCAAAGCGTGCGCCCCCTCACCCCCGCCGAACAGGCCTACCTGCCCACTGCCCACCGTGCCGGCTGTATCCGTTTCTGGGTGTCCCGCCTGCTCGACTACCATTTCCCGCAGGGCGGCGAAATGACCTTCGTGAAAGACCCCGACGTTTTCCGCGACCTGCTGCTCTATTTCCGCCAAAGCCCCGCCCCCGCCGCTGCCGACCAAGCCCCGTTCAACCTCGAAGGCAAAGCGTTCCAACCCGCCGAAGCAGGCCATGCAGGCGAAACGCCCGAACGCTGCCGCTTCCACCAAGACGGCGACACCGTGTGGGCGGAATACGAAGGCGGCGGCATCCGCAAAGGTTTCCTGCTCGGCCGCTACACCGAGCGCAGCAGCATCGCCTACACCCGCCAACACCTCACCCGCGCCGGAGCAGCCCACAGCAGCAGCGGCCGCCTGCGCATCGAAACCTTGCCCGATAGCCGCTTGTGCCTACATTTGTTCGGGGAGGACGGCGAAGCGGTGTGGGAGGAGTGTGCGCCGTAAGTCGGGAGGGATAGGGAAAGGCTACCTGAAAACGTAGCGCAGCGAAGTTTCTGCGTAGCTAAAATTTCAGGTAGCCTTTGGTTGAATAAGCGTGTAAGTTGTGCTGGGAAACCCAACATTCCATACTTTAATTTGTTGGGTTACGCCTGTGGCTGACACAGCCTACTCTTGCTCAATAATCAGCACAAGGTCGGAAAAATACAATGAGGGATAAATTAATTATATTTTTTATGTCCGTTATATCGCTATTTGCAAGTATATTTGTCATTTTTATAATTGATACTGTTGCAATTATTGCTACACACGCTTATCAAGGTAGGCTTGGTTCCGATACAACAGCATATATTCTAAGCTTCTTTGATAATCCTACCTTTTTAAATATACTAATCGCCATCCTCATCATATCTATTTTTCTTGCAATTATTTATCGGAATTAGCAAGAACTGATATGAGTTGCCCATTATCCCAAGCTGTATATGCATACCGTACAAACTCTATACTCCCCACAACATGAAAGGCTACCTGAAAGTTTCAGGTAGCCTTTTTGATTGCTGCTAATACTACACCGCCACTGGCGCTTTGATGTGCGGGTGCGGGTCGTAGTTTTGCAGTTCGAAGTCTTCAAAGCGGAAGTCGAACAGGTTTTGCACTTCGGGGTTGAGCTGCATTTGCGGCAGGGCTCGCGGCTCGCGGGTGAGCTGGAGGCGGGCTTGCTCGAAGTGGTTGCTGTAGAGGTGGGCATCGCCGAAGGTGTGGATGAATTCGCCGGGCGCGAGGCCGCACACTTGCGCCATCATCATGGTGAGCAGGGCGTAGCTGGCGATGTTGAAGGGCACGCCGAGGAAGACGTCGGCGCTGCGTTGGTAGAGCTGGCAGGATAGGCGGCCTTCGGCTACGTAAAATTGGAACATGGTGTGGCAGGGGGGCAGCGCCATTTCATCGACGAGGGCGGGGTTCCAGGCGGATACGATGAGGCGGCGGCTGTCGGGGTTGCGTTTGATTTGCTCGACAACATTGGCGATTTGGTCGATATGCCGGCCGTCGGGGGCGGGCCAGGAGCGCCATTGGTAGCCGTATACGGGGCCGAGGTCGCCGTTTTCGTCGGCCCATTCGTCCCAGATGGAGACGTTGTTTTCTTTCAGGTAGCGGATGTTGGTGTCGCCTTTGAGAAACCAAAGGAGCTCGTGGATGATGGAGCGCAGGTGGAGCTTTTTGGTGGTGAGCAGGGGAAAGCCTTGGGCGAGGTTGAAGCGCATTTGGTGGCCGAATACGGAACGGGTGCCGGTGCCGGTGCGGTCGGATTTGTCGGTGCCGTGGCTGAGGATGTGCTGCATGAGGTGGAGATAGGGTTGCATGGTGTGATTGGTTTGGGTGTCGAAATGGGGTGTATTGTACACGTTTGAGGGTGTGGGGAGGAAAGGGAAAGGCTACCTGAAAACGTAGCGCAGCGAAGTTTCTGCGAAGCTAAAACGTAGCGCAGCGAAGTTTCTGCGAAGCTAAAACGTAGCGCAGCGAAGTTTCTGCGTTGCTAAAGTTTCAGGTAGCCTTTTTATGGGAATGATCAGAATGCTGGTGCGTTGGCTCGCCGCCTTGCTTTATGCGCATTTTAGTCTGCTATAGCGGGTACGGAGGCTATTCCAAGTCGAAGCAGCCGACTGTTTCAACGTGGGCGGTTTGGGGGAACATGTTGACGATGCCGGCGTTTCGGAAGCGGTAGCCTTTGCTCACGAGTACGGCGGCATCGCGGGCGAAGGTGGCGGGGTTGCAGGAGACGTACACGATGCGGCGGGGGAGATAGGGGGCGTGCAGGGCTTGGACCAGGGCATAGGCGCCGCTGCGGGGCGGGTCAAGCAGGATTTTATCGAAATAGCCCCAGCCGGCAACGGTGTGTTCGGTGGTTTGGAAGAGGTCGGCGCTTTGGAACTGGGCGCGTTCGTCGAGGTGGTTGAGGCGGGCGTTTTGGCCGGCGCGCTCGGTGAGCGCGGGCGAGCCTTCGATGCCGATCACTTGTGCGCCGGCGGCGGCAATGGGGAGGCTGAAGTTGCCGAGGCCGCAGAAAAGGTCGGCGATGCGTTCGCCGGGTTGTGGTTGCAGCAGCTGTATGGCGCAGGCAACGAGCAGGGCGTTGGCGGCGGGGTTGACTTGGGTGAAGTCGCCGGGGCGGTAGGGGAGGGTGAGGGCGTATTCGGGCAGGCTGTAGCTGAGTTGGGGGCTGTCTGGCAGGAGGGGTTGGGCGGGCCGGTGTGGGGTTTGCAGCCAGATGTGCCAGTTGGCGGGCAGGCTTTGGACGTGTTGGATGAGGTGGGTGCGGGCGGCTTTGGGAAGGTGTTCGATGTGTAGGGTAAGGCTATTGGCGGTGGGGCTGTGGTGCAGTTCGATGGTGCGGATGGGGGTGTGTAGGCGGTTTAGTTGCTGCAGCAGGGCGCGGGTGTTGCCCAGTTGGCTGGCAAGCTGGGGGGCGAGGATGGGGCATTGTTGGATGTCGACAATGCGGTGGCTGCTGCGGCTTTGGAAGCCGAGGATGGTGCGGCCTTGACTGTGGTGGGCGCTGAGGCGGGCGCGGTGGCGGTAGCCCCAGGCTTGTCCGTAGATGGGGGGCAGGAGGTATTGGGGGCGGACTTTGCCGAGGCGTTGGAGTTGGTCTTCGAGGATGCGTTGTTTGTAGGCTACCTGAACGTTGCTGTGGACGTGTTGGAGGGTGCAGCCGCCACATTGGCTGTAGTGGGGGCAGGCGGGGGTGGTGCGGTAGGGGGAGGGGGTGAGGATGCGGGTGGCTTGGGCTTCGTCGTGGTGTTTTTTGCTGCGGGTGATTTGGTAGGCAACGGTTTCTTGGGGTAGGGCGCCGGTAATGAAGGTGGTTTTGCCGTGGATGCGGGCTACGCCGCGGCCTTCGTGGTCGATGCTGTGGATGGTGGCGGTGTTCATGGTGTGGGGTGCGGATATAGTGAATTAACAAAAACCAGTACAGCG
>NZ_KV804515.1:49654-64253 GCF_001811325.1 Eikenella sp. HMSC071B05
CTTGTCCTGATTTAAATTTAATCCACTATAGATTGAGACTACCTGAAAGCGGGGTTGGGGTTTCAGGTAGCCTCTGTCGATTATTCGTGGTCGCCAATTTGGGGCGGAGCTTCTTCCTGGCTGGGAATGCGGTAGCTTTCGTCGGCCCAGGTGCCCAGGTCGATCATTTTGCAGCGTTGGCTGCAGAAGGGGCGGTAGGGGCTGTTTTCGTTCCAGGGTACGGGCTTCTGGCAGGTGGGGCAGGGTACGGTGGGCTGGGTCATGGTTTGTCGGCAATGGGGTCGAAGCTGCACATTTTGAGCTGGAAGGGGATGTCGGTGTCGATCTGTTTTCCGCGCGGGCTGTCTTGGGTGGCTTGGGTGAAGCGGATGTGGGTGAAGTATTTGTTGGCGGAAATCTCGGGCAGGGTGTGATGGGATTGGGCCACATCTACGGTGAGCATGTGGATGTTGTTGCCGAGCTTGGTGTTTTGATAGTTGCCTTGGCGGGCGAGGCATTCGAGGCGGATGCTGTTGCGGCGCAGGATGCGCAGCAGCAGGGAGATGGCGTCGCCGGTGGGGGTGAGGGAGCGAATCCAGCAGCCGAGGTCGGCCACGCGCTGCTCAAAGGGCAGTTGCAGCCAGTAGTGATAAGAGGGGAGGTCGAAGGGGCTGGTGCCGCCGGACACGAGCATGCGCTGCTTTACGCCCATGAGCCATTCGTTTTCACGCAGGTGTTGGCCGAATTTTTGCTGTACTTCTTGCAGATTTTGGGTGGCTTGATAGAGGTCGTCTTGCTCGGGGGTGGAGTCGTATTGCTCGCGTTCGGCCTGGGAAATCTGCTGGCGTTGGCGTTCGAGCTCTTGCAGGATGTCGAGTTTAAGTTCGGCGCGGGAGGCGCAATCCATGATTTCGAACAGGGTGCCGAGGGCGGCGTGGTGTGCCCAAGGCTCTGGGTGGCTGACGGTGGCGTTGAAGCGGGAAAAGAGGTGCTCGAGGCGCAGGAAGTTACGAATGCGTTCGGACAGGGGGTGTTCGAAGGTGATGATGGCGGACATGGTTCAACTACCGAATAATTGTTGGTAAATAAGGTGTTGCCGCTCCACGGCAGCGGCAAGCTCGGGCAGGCCGGCTTCGTTGCTGATGAGGTCGTCGGCAATGCTGCGGCGCTGTTGGCGGCTGGCCTGGGCGGCGAGAATGCCGTTAATCATATCACGGGTAAGGCCGCTGCGTTCAATGGTGCGGCGGATTTGTGTTTCTTCGCTGCAATCGATAACGAGAATGCGCTGAAGAATGCTTTGAAAAACAGGTTGCTCGGCAAGCAGGGGGATTTCGATGATGCCGTAGGTGGCTTGGGGGTATTGCTGTTGGCGCGCGCGAATTTCGGTGAGGATCAGCGGGTGGAGGATGCTTTCAAGTTTGGTTTTAGCTTCGGGGGATTGGAAAACGAGTTGGCGCAGAGCATCGCGCTTGAGGCTACCTGAAAAATCGAATACAGCCTCGCCAAAGGCAGCACGGATGGCAGGGAGGGCAGCTCCGTCGTTTGCGGTGAGGACGCGGGAGACGGCATCGGCATCAATCAGCGGCACGCCGTGTTGGGCAAACAGGCGGGCAGCGGTGGATTTACCGCTGCCGATGCCGCCGGTGAGGCCGACCCAGGCGGTCATATCAGATGAATCCGGATTTGTGCAGCCACCATTGGATGCCTTGCAGGATATAGCTGTTGGCAGCGAAAACCAGCCAGCCGGCAATGGCGAGCGCGGGACCGAAGGCAATGGGCTGGCCTTTGGCGGCACGCATTATCAGGGCAGCAACGAGGCCAACCAAGGTGGCCACGAAAACAATAACGGGCAGGGTGCTAACGCCGAGCCAGGCGCCCAGTGCGGCGAGCAGTTTGAAGTCGCCATAGCCCATGCCTTCTTTGCCGGTGATGAGTTTGAACAGGTGATACAACAGCCAGAGGCTCAAATAGCCAACTACGGTGCCGAGCAGTGCCGATGGCAGGCTGACGAAGCCAACTTGCCAGTTGAACAGCAGGCCGAGCCAAATCAGGGGCAGGGTGAGCTGGTCGGGCAAGAGCTGGGTGTCGGCATCGATAAAGGTGAGGGCAACCAACACGGCGGTGAATACGAGGCCGCCAAGGGTAAGCCAAGTATAACCGTAGCGCCAGGCGACGATACCAAAGAGGATGCCGGTGAGCAGCTCAATAGCGGGATACCGCAAGCTGATGGGGGTGTGGCAGCTATGGCAGCGGCCGCGCAGCAGCAGATAGCTGATGATGGGGATATTTTGCCATGGCTTCACCGGGCTGCCGCATTTGGGGCAGCGCGAGGGCGGGGTGCTGATGTTGAATGGTTTTTGGTCTTCTTCGTCTAACGGCAGTTCGAGATGCTGTTTGGCAGCGATACGCCATTGTTTCTCTAGCATGACCGGCAGGCGGTAGATAACCACATTAAGAAAGCTGCCCACCAGCAGGCCGAGCAGGACGGCGAAGGGGATGTAGATTTCGGGATCAAGATTGGTCATAGGCGTGGTGTAGGTATGTTTTCAGGTAGCCTGTGGGAGGCTACCTGAAAGATGGAAAGGATTAGGACAGAATAATTGGGCTGGCTAAGTTAGCCGACTACACTACCCAAGTTGAACAGTGGCAGGTACATAGCAACCAGGATTACACCGATGATGCTACCTAGCACCACCATAATGATAGGCTCCATCAGAGAGGATAGGGTGGCAACGGCAATATCCACCTCTTCCTCATAAAATTCAGCAGCTTTATTCAACATATCATCCAGCGAGCCAGATTCTTCACCGATGGAGGCCATTTGCAGAACCATATTGGGGAATAGGTCGGTTGAGCCCATGGCAGTAGTTAGTGAGGTACCTTGGTTCACTTGGTTACGGATGCTTTTGGTTGCCTCCTCATAAATGATGTTACCTGATGCACCGCCTACGGAGTCTAGTGCCTCTACCAATGGAACCCCCGCAGTAAACAAGGTAGCGGTGGTACGAGCCCAGCGGGCGATTGTACCTTTCTCTACGATGTTGCCGAAGATAGGCATTTTGAGCAAGAGGGCATCAATACGTTTTTGCAGCTCAAAAGAGCGTTTATACCATTGAATAAAAGCTACTACAGAGCCAATCATCACAATGATGACCATCCATCCCCATTCCACCATAAAGTCAGAGATACCCATCATAAATTGAGTAAGTACCGGCATTTCGGCATTCATGCCGTCATATACCTTTTTGAATTCGGGCAACACAAACATCATCATGATGATAACCAGCACAATAGCCACTACCACTACTGCAATCGGGTAGGTTAGCGCACTCTTGATTTTCTTTTTGATGGCTTGGGTTTTTTCTTTATATACAGCCAATTTATCCAGCAAGGTTTCCAATACACCACCTGCCTCACCAGCATCCACTAGGTTGCAATAAAAATCATCAAAATATTTGGGATGCTTGCGGAAGGCATTGGCCATAGAAGTACCTTGCTCGATATCGTTGCGTACTTCCATCAAGAGCTTGGTCATGGAGGCATTTGAATGACCTTTTGCTACAATATCAAAGGCCTGCATTACTGGTAGACCGGCTTTCATCATGGTGGCCAGCTGGCGAGTGAATACAGTAATGTCGCCCTGGGTAATTTTCTTTTCACGAACTTTTTTCTTTTTATGCAGGCTGATAACCTTGATACGGCGTCGGGCGAGTTTGGCACGGGCATCCTGTTCGTCTTTGGCAACTACTTCGCCACGGACGATTTGCTCGGACTCCATGTGCCGGCCTTCAAATTCGTAGCTCACTCCTGCCACTTTTTTATTGGATTGGTTTCGTTTGTTTGTAGCCATAATGATTCCCTTTTAAATGAACGGACTTCACTAGTCGTTAGTGGTGGCAAGAATTTCTTCTAAGGTGGTAATGCCTTGCATTGCTTTCAAAATGCCGGCCCGGCGTAAGTCCACCAGCCCATCGGCATAGGCTTGTTCGGCAATATCCACCTCGGTGCCGTTATTGATAATGAGTTTTTGCATGGCATCAGTAACCGGCATAATTTCGTATACGCCGGCACGGCCTTTGAAGCCTTTGCCTTTGCAACGGTCGCAACCTACTTGACGGTATAGCTGCCAGTCGTCCTTGGCCAAGTCTTCTTCGGTGAAGCCGACTTTCAGCAAAGCCTCGGCTGGCGGACGCTCGATCGGTTGTTTGCAGGTACACAGTCGACGCACCAAACGCTGCGCCATGATTAGATTAACCGAACTGGCAATATTGAACGGTGCTACCCCCATGTTCAGCATACGGGATAGTGTGGCTGGAGCATTATTGGTGTGCAGGGTAGAGAATACCATGTGACCGGTTTGCGCAGCTTTAATGGCGATATCGGCAGTTTCCAAGTCGCGAATCTCACCCACCATGATGATATCCGGGTCTTGACGCAGGAAAGCTTTCAACGCCGCAGCAAATGTCATGCCCTGTTTATCGTTTACGTTTACCTGATTGATACCGGGTAAGTTAATCTCGGCCGGGTCTTCCGCGGTAGAGATATTTACACTGTCGGTATTTAAGATGTTTAGGCAGGTATACAGCGACACGGTTTTACCCGAACCGGTCGGACCAGTTACCAGTACCATGCCGTACGGGCGGTGGATGGCTTCCAGCAGCAATTCTTTTTGGAAAGGTTCGAAACCCAGCTGGTTGATATTCAGCGTGGCAGCATCCGAGTTCAAAATACGCATTACAATTTTTTCGCCGAATAGCGTGGGCAGCGTATTCACACGGAAGTCGATAGGTTTTTGGTTTTTATTGAACTGAAGCTGGATACGGCCGTCTTGTGGAACGCGTTTTTCGGAAATATCCATTTTGGACATTACTTTGATACGTGAGGCAATCTGCCCGCGGATATTCAGAGGTGGCTGTACCACTTCGCGCAGCTGGCCATCAGTACGGAAACGGATGCGTGCCATTTCTTCGTAGAATTCGAAGTGAATATCGGATGCGCCGGTGTTGAGGGCATCAGACAGTACTTTGTAGATGAATTTGGCAATCGGACCATCTTCTTCTTCGTCATCCACTTTGAGCGAAGCTGGTGTGGCCAGGGTGGTTGAGTCAGCAGAAATTTCATCCAAAATGGCGGTGGATGTTTGGCTGGCGAACTCCAACAGGCGGTCTAGCTGTTCATCATTGACTAGGATCAGGTCAACAATCAAGCCGCTAGGGAAAACAAGCTTTTGGTATGTTTGCAACAAAGTGGGGTCGGAGACACCCAAAAACAGTTTTTGCCCACGCTTGAACAAAGGTACGCAGCGGTACTCCGTCATCTGGCTGTCGTTGAGTACATCTTGCACCATCATGCTGCGGGAGTAGAGGGACAAATCCAAAATCGGATAGTGGAACAGCTTGGCTAGAAGCAGTGCCAAATCTGCCTGCTTGATAATGCCAGCCTCAGCTAGCATGGGAATGATATTTTTGTTTTGATTAACTTTTTCGCGGTATTTTTCAACCTGATCCTGCTCAATCAGTTTGTTTTGAAACAGGATGCGTAATAGTCCGACGCTCATATATTTGCCTGAGTAAAGTAGAACGGATTTTAAAATTCTGGGCGGATATTTGCTTTTAGGATGTCGCCCGCAAAGCCCGCATTTAGTAAGAATGCTTTTACACTATTATAGTTAAGATGTGATTATAAGTTAAATCATGGTAAGAATGCATTGTTTATGGAAAAAGTGGTTATTTCCTGTGGCGAGCTGGATATGTTGGTGTGAGTGAGAAAATAGATTAAGAGTTTTGGCTGTGTGGTGTGTATTTAGCCTGCTTCCCAATGGTCGATGTGTAGTTGCAATTCATATTGGTTGCGCCATTGGTTGGCAATGGGGCGGTATACCGTGTGGATTTTGGCTGGAAGTTCTTCGGCGCAGCGGAAAAACATGGCTTCCACAGTGTGTCCGCCACAATTTAGGCCGGCTTTTTTATGGCCGTTGCCTACTACCCGCTGCCACAATACTTCAAATTGGTTGTAGAAACACGGGGGTTGAAAGCCTTGTCCCCATACTTGGTTGGATAGTGTTTCGGCAGTATGCAGAGAGATTTCTTCAGGGCTCAGGCTACCGTCAGTGAGGAAGGTGCGGGTGAGTGCGTCTTGATCCAGCAGTTCGGTTAGTACACTTTCGAAAGCTTGTTGGAAGCGGAGGAAATACTGCTCACGGATGCTGAGGCCAGCAGCCATAGCGTGGCCGCCGAATTTTAGAATTAGATCGGGATGGCGTTTGGCCACCAAGTCGATGGCATCGCGCAGATGTAATGAGGGAATGGAACGGCCGGAGCCGCGCAGTTCGCCATTGCCTGTGGGGGCAAACACGATGGTGGGTCGATGGAAACGGTCTTTGAGCCGGCCGGCCACGATACCAACCACGCCTTGGTGCCAATCGGGATGGAAGGCGGTAATGCCCAGGCTGTTGCCAACGATAATTTGATCGGCCAGAGTAAGGGCTTCCTGCAGCATGTTTTGCTCGATTTCCTGTCGTGCGCGGTTCAGTTCATTTAACTGTTCGGCCAGTTCGGCGGCGGTGGCCGGATCTTCGGCCAGTAGGCAGGCAATACCAATTTCCATGTTTTCCAAACGGCCGGCAGCATTGATGCGCGGGCCGATGGCAAAGCCCAAATCAAACGGCTTGGCTTGTCGCATATCGCGCTGGGCTACCTGAAAAAGCGCCTGAATGCCAGGACGGGTTTTGCCAATTTGCATTCGTTTGAGCCCTTGGCTAACCAAGATTCGGTTGTTGTAATCCAATGTCACCACATCGGCCACGGTGCCCAAAGCCACTAAGTCTAAAAGCTCGGCCAAATTCGGTTCAGGTAGCCTTTGCGGGTTGAACCATTGCTGTGTACGCAGCAGGGCGCGCAGGGCGGTTAATACATAGAAGATTACGCCTACGCCGGCCAGATTCTTGCTGGCAAAGGCACATCCCGGTTGATTGGGATTAACGATGATACATTCAGGTAGCGTGTCGCCCGGTAAGTGATGGTCGGTGATAATTACGTCCATACCCAATGCTTGGGCGCGTGCCACACCGGCAGTGCTGGAAATGCCGTTATCTACGGTTAACAGCAGCTGAGTGCCTCGTTCGGCAGCCAGGTCGGCCAGTTGCGGGGTGAGGCCGTAGCCATGTTTGAAACGATCCGGTACTAAAAACTCCACCCGTGCGCCCATGCGGCGCAAGCCTAAAATGCCTACTGCGCAGGCTGTGGCGCCATCGGCATCGTAGTCAGCCACAATTAAAATTCGCTCTTGCTCCCGGATGGCGTGAGCCAATCGTTCGGCAGCGACATCAATATTTTTCAGCGATTGATAGGGCAGCAGGCTGGCTAAATGGTTATGCAGTTCGGCGGGGGAACGGACATTGCGGGCTGCAAACAGGCGTGCTAACAAGGGCGGGGTGCCGGCGGCCAGCAGGGCTTGTTCGGCTTCGGGGTTGGCTTGGCGGGTACGGATAACGGCGTTCATAAAGCCATGGCGAGTAGTAAAGTAAATTATTTATTATAGCGCAAACTGGCATGCCGAGAGATTTCTGACGGTTTGAGAGAGAAATTTATAAAAGTTTTTTCACTTTTATAACAGAGTGTTGATATTTTGCCGTAAGTTTTTTGCAAGATAATGCTTGCAATGATGTGGAGAGTTTGGTTTAATTCGCATCTTCTAGTGCTGTGCACGAAACATGGGTGATTAGCTCAGTTGGTAGAGCGTCTGCCTTACAAGCAGAATGTCGGCGGTTCGACTCCGTCATCACCCACCATTTTTTTGCGCGCGGTGGTAGCTCAGTTGGTTAGAGTACCGGCCTGTCACGCCGGTGGTCGCGGGTTCGAGTCCCGTCCACCGCGCCATTTATAATCAAAACCCCTCTGCTGAAAGGCAGAGGGGTTTTAGCATTTCTGATTGTAATATTCCGTATATTGCCGCCGTGAAAAACTACTTGGTTTTATGGTATATTCGCCGTGGCCGATAACAGGTTGGATTACTTTTTATATAGTATTTTCAAATTAATATGATGTAAAGGCTGCCCGCTTGGTTACGCTGCTATTGGAAGCAGCTATAGCCAGTTGGTTTTAACTTAGACATTTAACAAACTTCAGGAGTTGCATGATGGAATTTCGCATTGAAAAAGATACCATGGGGGAAGTAAAGGTGCCGGCCAACCGGTATTGGGGCGCACAAACCGAGCGCTCACGCAACAACTTCAAAATCGGCCCGGCTGCTTCTATGCCGCATGAAATTATTGAAGCCTTTGCCTATTTGAAAAAAGCAGCCGCTTTTGCCAATGCCGACTTGGGTGTATTGCCTGCTGAGAAGCGCGACCTGATTGCCGCCGCCTGCGACGAAATTTTGGCGCACAAGCTGGATGAAGAGTTTCCGCTGGTGATTTGGCAAACCGGCTCCGGCACCCAATCCAACATGAATTTGAACGAAGTCATTTCCAACCGCGCCCACGTGTTGAACGGCGGCAAACTGGGCGAGAAAAGCGTTATCCACCCCAATGACGACGTAAACAAATCCCAGTCTTCCAACGACACCTATCCCACCGCCATGCACATCGCCGCCTACCAAAAAGTAGTGCAGCACACCCTGCCCGCCGTTAAGCGACTGCAAAAAACCTTGGCTGCCAAAGCCGAGGCATTTGCCGATGTGGTGAAAATCGGCCGCACTCATCTGATGGATGCCACGCCGCTTACCCTTGGCCAAGAGTTTTCCGCCTATGCTGCCCAGCTCGCCTACGGCATTCGTGCTTTGGAAAATACCCTGCCACATCTGGCCGAGCTCGCTTTAGGTGGCACCGCTGTGGGCACCGGCTTGAACACGCCCAAAGGCTACGATGTTCAGGTAGCCTCTTATATCGCCAAATTCACCGGCCTGCCCTTTGTTACCGCACCGAACAAATTCGAAGCATTGGCCACGCATGATGCCATTGTGGAAACCCATGGCGCATTGAAGCAGCTGGCTGTGTCGCTGTATAAAATTGCCAACGACATCCGCCTGTTGGCCTCTGGTCCGCGCTCCGGTATCGGTGAAATCCTGATTCCTGAGAACGAGCCCGGCTCCTCCATCATGCCCGGCAAAGTTAACCCCACCCAATGTGAAGCCCTCACCATGGTGTGCGCCCAAGTGTTGGGCAACGACACCGCCATTTCCTTCTCCGGCACGCAGGGCCAGTTCCAGCTCAACGTGTTCAAACCTGTGATGGCTGCCAACTTCCTGCAATCTGCGCAGCTTTTGGCCGATGCTTGCATCTCGTTTGACGAACATTGTGCAGCTGGCATTGAGCCCAACCTGCCGCGCATCAAGCAGCAGCTCGACAATTCATTGATGCTGGTTACTGCGTTGAACACCAAAATCGGCTACGAAAACGCCGCCAAAATCGCCAAAGCTGCGCACAAAAACGGCACCACCCTGCGCGAAGAAGCCGTGAAATCCGGCCTCTTGACCGCCGAGCAGTTTGACGACTGGGTACGTCCTGCCGATATGGTAGGCAGTTTGAAATAAGTTTGGTTAGGCAGGAAGAAGCGCATATTGGAAGCAGTATGCGCTTTATTTTATTTGCTGTTTGCACGGAGGGAAGGCTACCTGAAAAGTGTTTGTTTGGATTTTCAGGTAGCCTTTTGATGATATGTGTATCGGTATGGCCATAGTTAAAGCACTTATTTCTGCATACTTGTATCGGCAAGCTTTGCCGTACTACGGCGGCTCGCTGCCCGGTATGAGGCAATACGTGCTTTAGTTATTGTTACCCGAGGGTAACTGTTGAGTGCAATCTAAAAGGCCACCTGAAAGCTTGGCTTCGCAGAAATTTCGCTGCGTTGCGCTTTCAGGTAGCCTTTGCTTGTGATTACTGACGGTTTAGTTTGTTAACGGCTACGGCCGTTGTTGTCGTACACCATTTTGGTGCCTTCAAAGATATGGATGCTGGCGGCGCAGGTGTCGGTTGAACATGCTTTCATCGGCAGGGTTACGCTGTAGCGGCCGCTGCGGGCGGGACGGTAGCTGAACAGGGGCACGCTGTCGCCCAATACGTCTTGTTTCACCACGCGGCCATTGAGACGTACGGTGAGGTCGATGTCGGAGCAGTTGTCGTCGCAGTCGCCGTAGAAGGTGTAGGCTTTACCAGCGGTGAGGTTAACTTGCTCGGTGTGGCTCTGGCCAGCGGCAAGGCGTTGCTGGCGCAGGAGGAGTACGCGGGCGGCCGGGTCGTGGCTTTCTACGATCTCCACATTGCTTCGTTGTGCGCGCAGCAGGGAGGGATCGGTGTCGGTGCTGCTTTCAAACACTTGCACGGAGTAGGCGCAGGAGTCGTTGTCGCAGTCTTCCATGCTGATGTTGAGCTGGTGGCGGCCACCTTGCTCGGCTTTGAAGTTCAGCAGGGGTTCGCTGTCGCCATCGGTGTCGGAGGCGATGGTTTTGCCGTTAGCGCTGAGGGTGAGGTCGAAGTCTTCGCAGGCTTGGTCGCAGCGGCCGAATACGTTGTAGTATTTGCCGGCAGTGAGCTCAACGTCCACGCTGCGGCTTTGGCTGTCGGCGAGCTGGCCGCTAATCAGGGGCAGTTCGCGGACGTTTTTATCGATTCCTTGTTGTTCTTCTCGGATGATTTTTTGTAAGGCTGCCAAGGACGGGCCTGTGTTGTCGCTGTTGCCTACTTTGCCGCCGCTAAATACTTGCAGCATGGAGCGGCAGCGGCTGCGTGAGCAGTCTTTCATTTCAGTATTGAGTTCTACACGGCCATCGCGCTCGGCTTGCCAGGTGAAGCGGGAGCCGTCGCCACGGTTTTTACGGAATAGGGTGGTGCGGCCTTGGGTAACGCTGAATCTGATGTCGCTGCAGTTTACGGAGCAGTCGGCGAACACGGTGTATACCTGGCCGGCTTTCACATCCAGTGTGGTGGTGTTGCTCTGGCCTTCTTCCAGGCGCACGGTGCGCTGGAACAGCAGCTGTGCGGCGGGGTCTTCACCTTTGATGGTTTCGGTGTGGGTGGATGCTTGGCCGGTGAGGTAACTGTCGGCAGCAAAAGCGGGTAGGGAGAGGGCGGCCAAAATTGGCAGCAGGGCGAGTTTTTTCATGGGTTGTTTCCTTTTGTTGGAGGAGAAAGAAATTTTGCTAAACGGCTGATAACGAAGGACTGTGCTTTCGCTACAAGGCGTGTTAACGCTGTAGCAGCAGCGTGCTCATCCGTTATATGCAAAATTTTGCGGCATTATGCCTAATTGCGTTAAATTTTCCAACTAATGTAAGGCGGCGGCAGCTTTTGCCTGAATTGGCATTAGCTTTTGCACCGCCGCAGCGTAGCAAATTGTATCAGCTTTTGCACAAATTTATCCCCGTTTAATAGTCTGTTAAACGGGGATTTTCATGCTATGTCCAAGGGTGGCCGGCTACGCTATTCCTCCTGCCCGTTGCCTAAATAGCGGAAGCCTTGCACGGCGCGGAAATGACCACCGTAGCCGGTGGCACTGCGGGCTTTACCGGTATCCTTCCCGTGCTTTAAGGCGGAGCGGCGCAGACTGTCGCGGCAGCGCAGTTTGTCGGCACCGTATAGAGCAGCCGATACCTGCGTCCATTGTGGATTGCGGCGCAGGGCGGCGGCTAAGCCGGGATGAGAGGTGTTGATTAGAGTGCGCAGCGGGCGGCGATAGCGGTTTTCTCCACGCAGCCACATTTCGGCACAGCCGTTTAGAAAGCGCGTACCGACTCCGGCACCCTGCCATTCCGGCAGCACCACCAGCCGGCAGGCGCGCGCTTCCACTAAACTGGGGCGCGGGCTGAAGGCAACATGTGCCACGGGCTGCCCGTTAATCAACCCCATGTAATGGCTGCCGGCAATCACCGGTGGCAGTTTCAGATAATGATGCGGCTCAAACAACCGGTAGTCGGCTTGGCGGCAAGGGTATATTTCCAATTCGAATCGCGGCCGTTGCCGAAGCCACCCCCATTGGAAGCAGCCAGTTTCAGTGTCTAACACCCAATCCGGCTGTATCCAGTCGAGGATGTCGTAGTGGCAGGATAGCAGCACAACTTGTTTGTTTTGGTGCCGGCGCCAGCCTTTGGCAAACGCGCCAGCGCCCACCCGGGCGATTTGGCGGTCTACCACCGAGCTGAACTCGTCCACAACGCTGATGCCATCGGGCGCTTCGGCCATCAGCCGCGCCAAGGTGGCGCGGAACTGTTCGCCATTGCTCAACACGGGATAGGGGCGCAGCCAAGCGGGCACATCGCCCAAACCGACCGAGGATAAGGCGGCGGTTACGGCATCGAAATCGCCGTCGGCGGCAATCGCATCCACCAGCGGTTGGTTGGCCGGCCACTTTGGGGCGTAGGCTTGGCCGATGCTTTTGCCGATACTGGTTTTGCCGGAGCCGGAAGGCCAAAGTGAGCGCCGCGCCTATCACGCTGCCGAAATTAGCTTGGTTAAACCATGTCCAAAATTCACACATTTTTCATCTCCTCTTTGCTTAGTGAATCAACATCTCGGCAAACTGCCGTACCATTTCCACGGAGGGTTCCTGCCGGTTAATCCGGGCAAGCCGCACCACGCCGCGTAGCATCTTGTCCAGCCGGCGTGCGTTGCCTGCGGCAGTGCGCACCAGCTCGGTGGCGGCCTCCTCATCCATACCGCCGCTTGGATTTCTTCAGGTAGCCCGGAGAGCACAAACTTTTTCAGCCGCCCGCCGCGCCCTTGCCCTTTGATGTATTCAAACGGCCAGCCGTCGCGTTTCGCCACATGCTCAATTCCCTGTTTGCTTTTTGGCAGGATTGGCAGCGCCATTTCGGCCAATTGGGCGGAGCTCACCAATTCACTCATCATCCTCATCCTCAAAATTCAGCTCGGGGTTTTCGGCTTTTTTCACGTTCTCCCGTTGGTAGGCCAGCACGGCTAGCACATTGGTCAGCGCTTCGATGGTTTCGTCCACCCCGCTGCCGTCTTCATGCCATTTGGCCAACAATGCCAAAGCCGCTGCCGTTTGGCTCTGCACCTGCGCCATATCCGCCGCTTTGCCCTTACGCCCGCGCGGGATTTCAATCACCACCCGGTCTCCATGCAGTACACTTAGGTATTCGCTAATAAAGCGGCTGCCTGTTAGCGCTTCAAACTGGGCTATCCGGTTGAGCGGCAAGGTGTTATCCAACAACCAGCGGTAATAGGTTTTAAGCTCCACCCCCATCAAGTCGGCCATTACTTTGGAGGGCAGCCGCCGCTCCTTGGCATGGCGCTTGGCCAGCTCAATCGCATGGTCTAGTGAGGTGGCTTTCGCCTGTCGTCTGATGGTTCTCATGGTAAAAATTTGCTGCGTGGGAATTTAAATGCGTGATTTTTTTGCTTAATTAACCTACAATTCAGGCATTCGCTACTTTTCGTAGCACTGGACGGAAGTTTCGAGCAGCGTAGCGCTGCGGCCAAATATCTTCCGGTTTCATGCCTAAAGCATTAGCAATAATCCGCTCTGCTTTTGGATAGGGCATTGATAAAGCACTCTTTAAGGTATTTGGGCTCAGTCCATTGGCGATGGATAGGGCGCGTAACGACCAGCCTACTTTTTTGAGCGCAGCAACCACATCCGCGCGATGCCAGTCTGCTGTATTTTTTTGCATTTCGATTACCTCCTTTTGCTTAACTTATTTGCTTAACTGATGGATATAATACTAAACAAAAGGATTCAATTCAATCCTTTTGTTTAGAAAATTTCTAAGATTTTGGATAGTTTTCGTTATGCTTTTGTTTATATACGGAATTTTTAAAACAAAAGTAGTTCGTTTTTGGTTAGGTGCTTGTTTAGTCCCTCTGGTTCTAAACAAAAGGATATATGAGTACACTTAAGGATAGGCTGGCACTGCTCTGGCCGGAAAAATCAACCAGCGAAATTGCTGACAAGATAGGGATGTCTTACGTTGGGTTGTCTAAAGTTTTTAGTAAGGACACCTTACCGAAAGCAGATACCCTATTGAAAATCCATGAAGTATCAGGATGTGATTTGAAATGGCTGATGACTGGGGAAGGTGTGCCATTCCCCAAAGAAGCGGCGGCAGGCGGTAACCAAGAGTTGCACGAGCCTGTCGCGGGCTATAATGCAAAATGGATCGCCCAAAGTATCCAGACTGCCCCGGAGGTGTGGGATACGCTCGGTAATCCCGTGGATTTGAGCGAATTCGTCTTTATTCCCCGCTACAACGTCCGGGCTTCTGCCGGCAACGGCTTCCCGGTGGGCAATGAGGAGCCTTTGTTCCCGATGGCTTTCCGCCGTTTTTGGATTGAACACTATTTAAATGCCGACTCCAAAGACTTATCGGTAATCAAAGTGCGTGGCGATTCGATGGAGCCAGTGCTGTGCAACAACGACAATATCTTGGTTAATCACGCCAAGCGTAAGCCCGGCAATGGTTTGTTTGTTGTCCGCATCGGCGGCGAGCTGGTCGTTAAATACACGCAAATCATGCCCGGCAGCAAGCTCCTGCTCAAATCTGCCAATGAGATATATGAGCCTTTCGAGTTGGATATAGCCGAGCCGGATGCCGATGTCGAGATTGTTGGCCGCGTGGAGTGGTTCGGCCGTCAGGTTTAAAACCTTTTAAAACCCTTTTAAAAGGT
>NZ_KV804516.1:0-5290 GCF_001811325.1 Eikenella sp. HMSC071B05
AAGTCTGCGCGTACCGATTCGTAACCGTCTGCAGGGAAGGCGGCATCTGTGCCAGTCAGCAGGGTTAAACCCCAACTTTAAAAATATCGAATACACTAATCATGGCTCTGCCCCCTTATCTTTCAATACTGGCTCTACAAATAGAATGATATTTGTTTAAAAGGCCATCTGAAAACCTCTTACTTCGCATGTTCTCAAACATTTGAACTGATGGTTTCAGATGGCCTGAATATGGTTACAACTTAACTTAAGCAATTAGATTATAGATAATATTGGATATTGCAATCAGACCCATTACCACCACAAAAATATTGCTGAATTTGCCTTGGAACCGTTTCATTGCCGGTACTTTTCTAATAGCGTACATCGGCATAATAAACAGGATCATCGCAATAATGGGACCGCCAAGCGACTCAATCAAACCCAAGATACTCGGATTGATGATGGCAACAACCCACAACGTAATCAGGAAGAACAGGGCGGAGTAGAGGTTCAGTTTTTTATGATTGATGGCTACATCCGGACCAGAGTCACGTTTGAGTTTGATAAATAGGCCTTCCAAACCCTCGCGCGCACCCATATAGTGGCCGAAAAAAGAACTGGTAATGGCTAAAAATGCAACCAACGGGCCTAAATAGGAAATGTAGGGATTGTCAAATTTATTGGCAAGAAACGACAGAATCGAAATATTTTGCTCTTTTGCCAAGGCCAGTTCGGACGGAGTTAATGTCAATACACAACTGAATACGAACATCATCACAAAAACCAATAACGCGGCGGAAGTACTGCGCAGGGTTTTGCTGGCATGCTAGTCTGTTAATTCGCCATCTTGATATTCTCGCTGTTGGGACAAAACGAAGGAAGAGATGGCCGGTGAATGATTGAAGGAGAAAACCAACACGGGTATCGTAATCCATAAGGTGCTTAAAAACGTGCCCGCACTCGGAATGGTGGTAAGCGAAGAAGTATTCCATTCAGGAATCAGATATACCGATAAAACAAACAGAATAAGGATCAGCGGATATACCAGCCATTCGGTTACTTTCAAAACGAAGCGTTCCCCCAGTAACAACACACCGATTAACGAAGCAATCAGAACAAATGACAACAAGACCCTTGGAGGAGAAGCCATGCCGAGCTGGTTGACGAGAAAAGAATCTACGGTATTGGTGATACCGTTACCATAAATCAGCAAAATGGGGAAAATGGCAAAGAAGTAGAGCAGGGTAATCAATTTACCAGCAGTTTTGCCGAAGTGCTCTTCCACTACTTCGGTAATATCACTACCGGGCTTGGCAGAAGAAAGTACAAAACGCGCCAATCCCCGATGGGAAAAATAAGTCATCGGGCCAACAATAACCGCCATGGCAACGAGCGGCCAGAACCCACTCATACCCGCATTAATCGGAAGGAACAATACGCCCGCGCCCACGGCAGTGCCGAACAGATTTAGTACCCAAGCCAAGTCAAATTTATTCAACTTTGAGGAGACTGCTTGCTGGTGGCTTGTGTTTGTATGTTGTGACTGCATTGTGAAACTCTCCAGATTATTTACCAGAATTTTATGAGCCCCGGGATCTGTTTTATCAGTAATGCCTGAAGCCCGTCATTAAAGGTTGATAATTGATCCTCCCAGTCAATTAATAAGCTTAATGGTTAGTAAGGTAGACTGACATAAAATCATTCATATTGTACAGGTTTGGCCTGTACGGGGTTTGCGCTAGCGCAAGCTTACTTGAAAAACAGCAGCTTTTTACAGGGTAAACTCGATATGCGAAACGGGCTTGATTCTTTTGTTTTGGCCTCCTTTTCACAATAAACGATGAGATCGCCTCAGAAACCATTCTAGTAGTTAACAATAATGAAACAGACCCAAAATCCTTCCATTTTAGTAATTTTAGGAAATTCTCATCTTCACGATGTTGTTGTATTAATGGTCTCTCTTACAAAAGTCTTGACTAGGGCCTGAAAGCGAGCACTCCAACAGGATTTCTTGGCATTTTCAATCACTTTTCTATGATTGGAATAGCAATTCTAGCTAAATTGTGCTTACACTATAGTCGGATAGAAACACGAATGTTTTTGAAGTTTGGCTTGATAACCTTTTCATGGCTAGGCTTGAAAGTGTCCGGCAAAGCTGGCGGACAGGCGGTATATTCCGCTATTGGTGAAAAATATGGCGGATTATTTCAAGGTGTTTCACATATAATACCGCCCGGAGATACACAGTGTAGTTTAATGGTTGGCCACAAGCCTCCCTAAGCGCCGTTTTGGCTGCCAGCTCACCGGCGTGCAGCACAATCTCTAACCCAGTAGTATGATTGGATACCGAATCATGACAACCACTGTTTCGCTTGACAAAATCGACCTGAAAATCCTTCAGGCCCTGCAACACAACGGGCGACTAAGCAACGTTGAGCTGTCCGAACGTGTTGCCCTTTCCCCTTCCCCCTGCCTGCGACGGCTCAAGCAGTTGGAGTCTACCGGCATTATCCGTGGCTATGCCGCCTTGGTACACCCTTCCACTGTGGCACTTGGCTTACAGGTGTTTATCCGCGTATCCGTAGATAAGAGCACCCACCTGCGCGATGGCTTTGCCGACTCCGTACGCGATTGGCCGCAGGTGCTGCGCTGCTTCGCGCTCACCGGCGAAACCGACTATATGCTGCACGCTTTTTTCGCAGATATGGAAAGCTTCTCCCAATTCATCCTCGATACCCTCTTGGCACACCCGGGCGTGGTGGACGCACGCTCCAGCTTTGTGCTGCAGGAAGTGAAAAACTCTACGGTATTACCTCTGGATCATTTGCAAGCAGAGTAGGTTTTTATTGCCAGATTATTGAGTGATTGGGAAAAGTAAAATTTCAGGTAGCCTTTTGCATATGGGCACCTGATTTTTTTACGTGTGCAGTTTTGTTTCAGGTAGCCTAGCTGTTGCAGGCTACCTGAAACTTTGTAGAGTGGGCTTTATCCCTGCCCGTTGAGTCAGCAAACAACCCAAGTCCTTCAAATCGCTGTTTTGCCTTGCATCAAAAAACCAAGTCCTAAGCACACTAGCTGTGAATAAGTCGCATCCCCTTCTCCAAATGATACAATCACGTCAAATCGTGCGAGAGACTTAGAAATAATGGGCAAAACGGAATGGATAATTGTGGTGTTAGTGGTCGGGCTGGTGGCGGGGGTGGTGTGGATACGGCATCGTCGGCAAACCGGCCGCGATTCCTACCTGCCGCTGTGGCGGCCTTTTGTGTGGCTGGCTGGTTGGCTGGCTCTGCTCTTAGGCATTATCGGCATTTTTTTGCCAGGCTTGCCAACTGTGCCGTTTGTGCTGCTGGCGGCAGGCTGCTGGTCGCGCACATCACCACGTTTCCACCGTTGGCTGAGCGAACACCGCTATTTCGGCCCGATGGTGCGCAACTGGGAGCGCAAACGGGCAATTCCGCTTAAAGGCAAGATCTTGTCGGCACTGATGATGTCCTGCTCGTGCGTGTGGATGCTGTATCGCTTTCCCGAACGCTGGTGGGCAGGCGCGGGGATGGTGATCGTGTGCTTGGCAGTAACAGTATGGATGTGGCAACTGCCAAGTGAATGAACGTTATCGGGCCATAAAAAATCACCAGCTTGTCCAACACTCACATAAAAAGGCTACCTGAAACCTTTCAGGTAGCCTTTAACCATGCTTACTACAGCAGCCTACTGATGCCGACGCAGCTCTTGGCGCAGCGACTGCAAGCCGGATCGGCGGTCGGCGATTTGCAATTGCAGGTTGCCGGCGCGATCAGACTGATTGTTGCGGCGGGCGGTGGCCAGCTCGCGTTCGGCCTGCGCCAGGGCGCGTTCTTCGCGGCGGATGTCGCGGGTGATGATTTCCTTGGGCGTGAGCGGTTTGGCAACAGCAATCACCGGCGCAGGGCGCACGATGGGGACGCGGCGTTCCGGCTCGGGCTGGTGGCGCAGGGTAACGCGCATAGGCACCGGTTTGCTGATTTCTACATCGCTGGCTGCCGCCACAGCTTCTTGCCACACGGCGGGCAATTCGCTGCTGCCGGCGTCGGCTTTATCGGCAGCTTGGCTAACGTGCGCGGAGGCGGAGGCGGCAGCCACGGGGGCAGACGCAGCGGCGGCCTGCTTGGGCAAATCAGCCTCTTCCTCAGTTAAAGACTTAGCCACGGGGCGGCAACGGCCTTGCGGCAGGGCAGTGCGCACGCTGTGCCCGTCGGCGAGCTGGCAGAGATAGGAAATTTCGGCCGGAGTGGTTTCGCTGCGGGTAGCGGGGGTTTCGGTGGCGGCACTGATGCCGAAAGCCAGCAGCAAAAAGCTGGGCAGAACAATATGGGCTAATTTTTCAAACATAAATTTGGCGTGTATTGCTAAAGCGTTTAATTCCCCGTATGGCATTGGCTTGCGCTATGGCGAATTAATCCGCGGTGTTATGAATAGACACAGCATTATATCAA
Organism: Eikenella sp. HMSC071B05; assembly: GCF_001811325.1. Classification (NCBI taxonomy): domain Bacteria; kingdom Pseudomonadati; phylum Pseudomonadota; class Betaproteobacteria; order Neisseriales; family Neisseriaceae; genus Eikenella; species Eikenella sp. HMSC071B05. The sequence continues at coordinate 4,458 of NZ_KV804516.1, forward strand.
GCGGCAAGTACGCAGGCTGTTGGCTTAGGTTTAAACAGGTAAACAGGCTACCTGAAAACCGCAACCGGCTTTAAGCGGCGTGAATTCAATTTAATTCAGGACAAGGCGCGGCATAAAGGCTTAAAATACCCGTTTTTCCCCGCAGGAGAGAGCCATGGCACAATTCTTCGCCATCCACCCCGAAAATCCCCAAGAGCGGCTGGTGAAACAAGCCGCCGAAATCGTGCGCCAGGGCGGCGTGATCGTGTATCCCACCGACTCCTGCTACGCGCTCGGCTGCCAGATGGGCAACAAGGAAGCCATGGAACGCATCCTCGCCATCCGCCAAATCGATTTGAGACACCACCTCACCCTGATGTGCGCCGATTTGAGCGAGCTGGGCACTTACGCCAAAGTGGACAACAGCCAATTCCGCCAGCTCAAAGCCGCCACCCCGGGCGCCTATACCTTTATCCTGCCCGCCACCAAAGAAGTGCCCAACCGCACACTGCACCCCAAACGCAAAACCATCGGCCTGCGCGTGCCCGACAATAAAATCGCCCTCGCCCTTTTGGCCGAGCTGGGCGAGCCCATGCTCTCCTGCACCCTGATGCTGCCCGAAGAAACCGAGCCGCAAACCGACCCCTACGAAATCCGCAACCTGCTCGAACACGCCGTGGATTTAATCATCGACGGCGGCTGGTGCGGCACCGAGCCGACCACGGTAATCGACATGACCAACGGCACCGAGCTCATCCGCCAAGGCGCGGGCGATACATCGGTGTTTGGGTTGTAAACGCCAAACTGCTTGCAGGCCGAATTAAAGGCTACCTGAAAGTTTCAGGTAGCCTTTA
>NZ_KV804516.1:5390-12971 GCF_001811325.1 Eikenella sp. HMSC071B05
AAGGCTACCTGAAAGTTTCAGGTAGCCTTTAACCTAGCAGCAGATTGGCTTAAAAACTGCTGCTGTAAGCTGTCAGGTAGTCCTTCCCCTGCCCTACCCAAAAACAAAACCGCCTGCATCTATTATGTGCAGGCGGTTTCGCTGTGGTGAGGCCAAGCCGGGTTACAGCACGGCCAAAGCGGCTTCGTAGTTGGGCTCTTGGCCGATTTCGGGCACAAGTTCGGCATGCAACACTTTATTGTTTTCATCCAGCACCACCACGGCACGGGCAGTGAGGCCGCGCAGCGGGGTGTCGGCCAGGGTGATGCCGTAGTCGGCGCCGAAGCTGCTGCGGAAGCTGGAGAGCGTTACCACGTTTTCAATGCCTTCCGCGCCGCAGAAGCGGGAAAGGGCAAAGGGCAGGTCGGCGGAAATGCACAACACCACGGCATTTTGCAGCGCGGCAGCGCGCTGGTTGAAAGTGCGCACGGATTGGGCGCACACGCCGGTGTCGATGCTGGGGAAAATGTTGAGCACTTTGCGTTTGCCGGCGAAGTCGGCCAAGGTTTTGTCGGACAAATCGGCGGCGGTGAGAGTGAAGGCGGGAGCGGCGGCGCCAACGGCGGGCAGGTTGCCTACGGTGTTGGCGGGCGTACCGCGGAAGGTGATGTTTGCCATTTTACTATCCTTTTCTTGATGTTGATGAAGATTGCTGTTACGCGGCGGCAAGGATAGAGGTTTTTCTACGGATTGCCAAGCAATGGCTACCTGAAAACGGAGCGAAGCGAAGTTTCTGCGAAGCTAAAGCGCAGCTTCAACGCAGTTAAAACGGAGCGCAGCAGAGGTAAAACCGACTGAATAACAGTCGAGGCCAGGCAAACAGGCAAGCCAACGCCGTATCAGCAATTCAGTCGGCTCGCTATCCCACTTTTCAGGTAGCCTCACCCATCCAACGCATCCAACAAAGCAATCCGCGCGCGCAAGCCCCAATAGCTGGCCAGGCCGGTGGTGCTGTGGCGTACGCGGCCGTTTTTCACCAGCACGATGGTGGGCGTTACCTGCACCTGCCATTGCCGCGCCAAGCCGCCGTCTGTATCGTTTACCGTGTCGAACTGCCAGCCGTGCGTTTTCAGGTAGCCCCTCACTTCTTCATCGCTGCCCGACTGCAAAGCCACGCCCACCACAGGCACGCCGTTGCGCGCGAGCTTGTCCACCGCCGGAGACGTATGCCGGCAGATGCCGCACCACGAGCCCCAAAAATACAACACGGCGGTGCGACTACCGCCTAATTCGGACAAGGTGGTTTGCCGCCCTTGCAGGGTGTGCAGCGGCAGTGCGGCAACCTGCGGCGGCACGGCGGGGGCGCGATACCAGTCGAGCAGCAGGCTGATCACGATAAAGGCGGCAGCCATGGCGGCGGCTTGGCGCAGGAAGGAGAAAAGGCGTTGGCGGATGGGTGGCATAGTGTGGTTTGGATGGTGTGTGGAAGGATTAGGTTTTAACTTTATTGCAGTTGGGGTTTTAGCTTCGCAGAAGCTTTGCTTCACTCCGTTTTAACTGCGTTGAAGCGGTGTTTTCAGGTAGCCTCAATCCCTAAAAAGGCTACCTGAAAAACATTGTGAAGCAGATTCTCGGCAACTGATGCCGAGCCTTATTTTCCGTGCAGCTGGCGGATTTCGTTTTTCAGCCATTCATCAAAATCGGGGCGCTGGCAGAGGAGGGCTTCGCTCCAATAGAGGCAGCAGCGGGCGGTGTAGCGGGCGTTTTCGGTGTTTTGGGCAATCATTCTGGCAACGAAGGGCTCGAGCGTTGCCGCGCTGTAGCGCATGCCGCCGTGGTCGCCGTAGGTGCGGCAGGTTTCGGGGTGGAGCACGTCGAGCAGGGTTTCGATTTCGGGCTGGAGGGCGAGCCACGAGTCGTTGTCATCGCCTGAATTAAGCACTTCTTCCAGCCAATATTTGATGTTTTCCAGCCCTTGAAAACGCGGGTCATGCCAGAGCAGGCGCAGGGTGTCGAGCTGGGCTTTGTTTTCCGGCATGTCTTGCGGGTTGTCGTGATCAAACAGCCAGACGAACTCATAAAGGGCGCGGTTGCGTTTGGTTTCGGGCAGCTCGAGCAGGATGTCGCGGACTTGCTCGGGGGTGTGCCATTGTGGAAGGCTGAGTTTGGGCATGATGTGTTTGGTGTGGGCGGTAGATTTCAGGTAGCCTTCCTTGACAAAATAGGCTACCTGAAAGCTTATTCAACGTTTCGCGCAGCATTCTACCGTATCTTCGCTCGTTTGCCCTGCGTTGCGGTCGGCGCTTTAGCTTCGCAGAAACTTCGCTTCGCTCCGTTTTAACTTCGTTGAAGCTGCGCTTTCAGGTAGCCTTTTCTTCGGCCTCTCCCACAAAAGCGGCTGCTTGCGGTACACTTGCGCCCGTTTTATCTATAGGTAATAAAGCATGAACCTTCTTAGCGCGTTGGCGAAAATCGGCAGCATGACCATGCTGTCGCGGGTGCTCGGTTTTGTGCGCGATGCGGTGCTGGCGCGGATTTTCGGCGCGGGCATTGCGATGGACGCATTCGTGGTGGCCTTCCGCCTGCCCAACCTGCTGCGCCGTATTTTTGCTGAAGGGGCGTTTTCGCAGGCTTTTGTGCCGATTTTGGCGGAATACCGGCAGAAGAAATCGCCGGCAGAGACGCAGGAATTTGTGCAGCATGTGGCGGGGATGCTGATGTTTGCGCTGCTCATCGTTACCGCCATCGGCGTGCTGGCGGCGCCGGCGGTGATTTGGGCCACGGCCAGCGGCTGGGGCGGCAAGCCGGAGAAGTTTGTGCTGGCTTCGCAGCTTCTGCGGATTATTTTCCCCTACATTTTGCTGATTTCACTGTCGTCTTTAGTGGGCAGTATTCTCAACACTTACGGCAAGTTTTCCGTGCCGGCCTTCACGCCGGTGTTGCTGAATGTGTCGCTCATCGGTTTTGCACTGCTGGGGGCGAAGCATTTCGAGCAGCCGGTGATGGCCTTGGGCTGGGGCGTGTTCTGCGGCGGGGTACTGCAACTGGGTTTCCAGCTGCCTTGGCTGTTTAAGCTGGGTTTTTTCAAAATGCCGAAGCTGCGTTTCGGCGATCCGGCGGTAAACCGCGTGATCAAACAGATGGCGCCGGCCATTTTGGGCACGTCGGTGGCGCAGGTGTCGTTGGTGATCAACACAAATATCGCGTCGTACTTGCAAAGCGGCAGCGTGTCGTGGATGTATTTTGCCGACCGGCTGATGGAGCTGCCCACCGGTGTGTTGGGCGTGGCGCTGGGCACGATTTTGCTGCCGGGACTGTCTAAACACGCCGCCACGGGCGACAAACGGGAATTTTCCGCGCTGCTGGATTGGGGCTTGCGCCTGTGCCTGCTGCTCACGGCGCCGGCGGCGGTGGGCATGGCGGTACTGGCCTTCCCGCTGGTAGCCACGCTGTTTATGTATAACAAAATCGGCGTGCACGACGCGATGATGACGCAACAGGCGCTGATTGCCTATGCGGTGGGCCTGCTCGGGCTGATTCTGATTAAGGTGCTGGCGCCGGGGTTTTACGCGCAGAAAAACATCAAAACGCCGGTGAAGGTGGCGATTGTGACGTTGGTGTGCACGCAGCTGATGAACCTGATATTTGTGTGGAAGCTACAGCATGCGGGGCTGGCGTTATCGATCAGCCTGGGCGCGTGTATTAATGCGGCGTTCCTGTTTTTATTGTTGCGGATTAAAGAGATATATCAGCCCAAGGCGGGCTGGCGCGCGTTTCTGCTGAAGCTGGCGATTGCGCTGGCCGTGATGGCCGGCGGGCTTTGGGCGGCGCAGCATTATGTGGCGCTGGAGTGGGTGCATGTGGGCGGCTTGCGGCGCACGGGGCAGCTGTTTGCGCTAATCGGTTTCGGCATGGTGCTGTATTTTTCCACGCTCAGGCTGCTGGGCTTCCGGCCGCGCCACTTCAAGCGGCGGGAGATGTAGCTGGAGATTTCAGGTAGTCTTTCGGCCGGCCGCGGGAGGCTACCTGAAAATTGAAAAACACAACTGCAACGAAGTTAAAACCACCATCCAAACAAAACAATCCGCCGGCAAGCCATCATGCTTGCCGGCGGATTTTATCGCTTCGGGGGAGGATTATTCGTCGTCTTCCTCTGCCAAGGCAGGATGCGCTGCTTCCTGATTGCGGCCGATCAGCCACAACACGCCGCCCACCACAACGAATGCAATCTTAATGCCCCAGGCCACGCCGTCGCCCCAGTTGTAAATCCAAACCAATACTTTCGGCACACGGTTGAAGAAGTCTAGAAAAATCGCCAGGATGCCCAAAATGGCCAAAGTGCTGCCTATGTTTTGCATGATTGTCCCCTTGTTTGTGGTTGAGAAAGAGGCGAAATTTTACACAAAGCATACATTTTTTCAAGCCACAAGCGAAAATGGTATGATACCGCCTTCGCAATCCCAACACACCAAAGGAACCGCCATGCCTCTGCTCGACAGCTTCACCGTAGACCACACCCGCATGCACGCCCCCGCCGTGCGCGTGGCCAAAAACATGCGCACCCCAAAAGGCGACGACATCACCGTGTTCGACCTGCGCTTCTGCGTGCCCAACCAAGAAATCCTGCCCGAAAAAGGCATCCACACGCTGGAACACCTGTTTGCCGGCTTCATGCGCGATCACCTCAACGGCGCCAACGTGGAAATCATCGACATTTCCCCCATGGGCTGCCGCACCGGCTTCTACATGAGCCTCATCGGCACCCCCAGCGAAGAAGCCGTAGCCGCCGCTTGGAAAGCCGCCATGCAGGATATTTTAAACGTGCAAGACCAAAGCCAAATCCCCGAGCTGAACGAATACCAATGCGGCACCTACCGCATGCACTCCCTCGAAGAAGCGAAAGAAATCGCCCGCAACATCCTCGCCCGCCAAATCGGCATCAACAAAAACGCCGACCTCACCCTGAGCGAAGACATTCTCGGCAAGCTGTAAACCGCCTAGCAAAGAGGCTACCTGAAACCTATTTTTCAGGTAGCCTCTATCGCCCGCCAACCCAAACATTTGAAACAAAAGCTATGCAAACTTTCTCTCTCAACGGCCACGAACACATCGCCCTGTGCGACCTGCTCAAACTCACTGGCCTGGCCGACAGCGGCGGCCAAGCCAAAACCTGGATCGCCGAAGGTCGCGTGCGCCGCAACGGCGAAACCGAAACCCGCAAAACCGCCAAAATCCTCGCCGGCGAAATCATCGAACTGGATAACGGCAGCGCGATTAAAGTGCAGGAATAACGCAGCCAAGGCTGGCGTAACCACCGATAAAAAGGCTACCTGAAGGTACAATGCAGCAAAATCTCTGCATTACGCTTTCAGGTAGCCTTTATTTCAAACTGAGCTTATTGCCTCACCATTTCAGCAATGCTAATCCTCTGAACCCTCATCTGTTTCTTCAATTTTTTCCGCATTGCCATCTTCTTCCTGCGCCGCCTCTTCGGCTTCAATCAGTGCAGAAGGCGGCGGGGAGGCGGCGGCAGCTGCGGCTTCTTGGGCTTGTTTGTAGGCCAAAGCGGCTTCGCGGTCGCGTTTGTTGACGCGGCGCATCATGAGGTAGTTGCCGGTGATGACGAGGGTGCCGATGATGGTGATCAGGAAGGTGGCCAGCACGTTCATCTGCGGGTTCACGCCGCGTTTTACTTTGGCGAAAATCAGCTGCGGCAGGGTGGTGTAGTTGGGGCCGCTGAGGAAGGAAGTAATCACCAGGTCGTCCATGGAAAGGGTCATGGCGAGCAGGAAGCCGGAGGCAATGGCGGGAGCGATCAGCGGCAGGGTGATCACCCAGAAAATCTTCCACGGCTTGGCGCCCAAATCCTGTGCGGCTTCTTCCAGGGATTGGTCGAGCTCGCCCAAGCGGGTGCGGATCACCACGGTAACGTAGGCCATGCATAGGGTGGTGTGGCCGAGCCAGATGGTGAACCAGCCGCGCTCGAATTGCAGCCAGCTCAGGCTGGAACCGCGCAGCAAGGCCTGCACCTGCAAAATCAGCATCACCAGCGAGATGCCGGTGATGATGTCGGGCATCACCATAGGGGCAGACACCATGCCGGTGAATAAGGTGCTGCCGCGGAAACGCTTGATGCGCGCCAAGGCGTAGGCGGCCATGGTGCCGAGCACCACGGCGGCGGCAGAAGAAATCAGGGCGATGCGGATGGAGAGCCAGGTGGCTTCCAAAATCTCGCTGTTATTCAGCAGCGCGCCATACCATTTGGTGGAGAAGCCGCCCCATACGGTGACCAGCTCGGAGCGGTTGAAGGAATACACCACCAGCACCAGCAGCGGGATATAGAGGAAGGCCAGCCCTAAAAACAGGCAGATGCGCAGAAACCAAGTGGACGATGCAGATTTTCTAGCCACGGCGTGCTCCTTCCAGCTGTTTGGCTTCATGACGGTGGAACAGGCCGATGGGCACCACCAACAGCAGCACCATCACTACGGCCATGGCAGAGGCGAGCGGCCAGTCGTTTTGAGTGAAGAAGGCCTGCCACAGGGCTTTACCGATCATCAGGTGTTCGGGCCCGCCCACCAAATCGGGAATCACAAATTCGCCCACCGCCGGAATAAACACCAGCATGGAGCCGGCGATGATGCCGCTTTTGGAGAGCGGCAGGGTGATGGAGAAAAACGATTTTACCGGCCCGGCACCCAAATCGGCAGAGGCTTCCAGCAGGCGGTTGTCCAGCTTGAGGAGCTGGGTGTACAGCGGTAGCACCATAAAGGGCAGATAGGTGTACACCATCACGATATTGAGCGAGAAGCTGTTGTAGAACATATCCAGTGGCTGATTAATCCAGCCCCAGCGCAGCAGCAGATTGTTGATGATGCCGTTTTGCGCAAGCAGGCCCATCCAGGCATACACGCGCAACAGCAGCGAAGTCCAAAACGGCAGCATAATGGCCAAGAGCAGCGGGTTGCGCCATTTTTCGCGGCTGCGCGAGATGGCGTAGGCGATGGGGTAGCCGGCCAGCAGGCAAATCAGCGTGGTGGTGATGGCGGTTTTGATGGAGAGCAGGTAGATGTGCACATACAGATTGCTGCCGGATTTGTCGGCAAACGGGTTGAGCCCGAGCCACAACGACTGCCAGAAATTATCGAAAATGCCGGTGTAGTTCAGGTAGCTCAGGGAAATATTCACGCGTCCGGCCGTTTCGTCCACCGTGTAGAGCGGGGTGTAGGGCGGAATCGAGGTGGCTTGCTCGGCCAGGCTGATTTTCAACACGAAGAAGAAGGGGATCAGGAAGAGCACCAGCAGCCACAAATAGGGTATGCCGATAACCAGCCCCTGCCCGGGGCTGAGTTTGCGTTTTAAAGCCTGCCATTTCATTTTTCAGGTAGCCTCTCTTGCTTGCCCTGGCCTGAAAGTGCGATTTCAGGTTTCAGGTAGCCTTTTCATGTTCGGCTGCCTTGCCGAACCGGTATGTTGGTGTTCACTGTGTTGCAGCTGCGTTTTAGCTTCACAGAAACTTGTCTTCTTGCGGAAGCCTCGATCCGCCTTGCAGAAACTTCGCTTCGCTACGTTTTAACTGCGTTGAAGCTTCGCTTTCAGGTA
>NZ_KV804516.1:13071-28156 GCF_001811325.1 Eikenella sp. HMSC071B05
CTGCGTTGAAGCTTCGCTTTCAGGTAGCCTTTAGCGGGTGAGCGGCACGGGCTGGTTGGCCGGCCAGCTCAGATATACGGTTTCGTCCCAAGTGGGCGGCTCTAGGTTGGCCAAATACCAATAAGACGACAGCACCTGGCTTTTCACCATGCGCCCGCTGGGCAGCTGCACATGATAGATGGCGAAGCTGCCCAAATAGGCGATTTCCTTCACCGTGCCGATGGTCCAGTTGTGTTCGCCCACATTGGCCGGCTTTTCCTTGTGCATATTGATGTCTTCCGGGCGGATGCTGACCCACATGGTCTGCTCCTCCGGCCCGGCCACGCTGTGGTCGATGAGGATATTCTGCGCCAGCTCGGGGCAGTCGATTTCGGCATGGTCGGCCTCGTCCACCACCAAATGTCCCTCAAAGATATTGGTTTCGCCGATGAATTCGGCGGTAAAGCGGCTATTGGGGAAGTCGTACACCTCGCGCGGTGTGCCCACTTGTTGCAACTGGCCTTCCGACATGATGGCGATGCGTGTGGCCATGGTCATGGCTTCTTCTTGGTCGTGCGTTACCATGATACAGGTTACGCCCACCTTCTCCAGCGTATCCACCAATTCCAGCTGGGTTTGCTGGCGCAGGTTTTTATCCAGCGCGCCCAAAGGCTCGTCCAGCAGCAAAAGTTTGGGCTGCTTGGCCAGCGCGCGGGCTAGCGCGATGCGTTGCTGCTGCCCGCCGGAAAGCTGGTGCGGTTTGCGTTTGGCGTATTTGCTCATCTGCACCAGGCGCAGCATTTCCTCTACCCGTTCGGCAATCTGGTCTTTGGGCATTTTGTCCTGCTTCAGGCCGAATGCAATGTTCTGTTCCACCGTCATGTGCGGGAATAGCGCATAGCTTTGGAACATCATGTTAATCGGCCTATCGTAGGGCGGCAGGCGGGTGATGTCTTGCCCGTCCAAAATAATTTTGCCCTGATCCGGCGTTTCCATACCCGCCAGCATACGCAGCAATGTGGACTTGCCCGAGCCGGAACTGCCCAACAGGGCGAAGATTTCGTGTCGGTCGATATCCAAATCGATGTGGTCCACCGCATAATTCTCGCCGTAGGTTTTCACCACGTCTTTGATTTGCAGATAGGGCTTTTGGGGAGGAATATATTTTTCAGACATGGGCACAGGGCTCCGCAGCAGTTGCAAACCGGCTTCCGCACGGGAAGCCGCAGGTGGCAGTTTGTGTATGCTTGTTCAAAATAGCAACGAGGTAAAAATGGTGGCATTGAAGCGGCGAGGCGATTCGCCCCCGTATCGTTTTTTATTTCAAGCGATAAATCACAGACTGCAAAGCGTAATTGTAGGATAGAGCACCGGCAGGGGCAATGAAAAAAACCGAATGCGCCTGCTTTTAGCCGATTCGGCAGGGGGGAAGTGTTGCCGACTGAAGGCATACCGGTGCAGTATAGTGAATTAAATTTAAACCAGTACAGCGTTGGCTCGCCTTGCCGTAACGTGTGCACTGTCTGCGGCTCGCCGCCTTGTCCTGATTTAAATTTAATCCACTATAAAAGGCTCCCTGAAAGCTGCCTGGCAAAGTCAGCAAGCCATCATTCCTTTTTCAGGTAGCCTCAATTCATGCCCAAGATTTCAAACGATCCAATACCTTGGTTTAACCATAGAAAAGGCTACCTGAAATTTCAGCTTGGCGGTAATTCCGCTCTGCTGTGTTTCAGGCAGCCTCCATTCCAACCGGCTGAACTACTATTGCGCTGCTGTGCCGGAAATATCCACGGTAACGCGGCGATCGGGCTGCAGGCAGGCTTTCAGAGCCGCAGTAGCACGGGTGCCGGTACAAGCCGTGGTAACCGGCTGGCTTTCGCCGGCGCTGGCTACGCTGATGGGGGCTTGCACGCCTTTGTCCTGCAGATAGTTTTTCACTGTTTGAGCACGCCGCAGGCCGAGATTGTAGTTGTATTGCTCGCTGCCGAGGCGGTCGGTGTGGCCGGTGAGGGCAATGCTGTCGATATGAGCTTGACGGCTAACGAGGTTTTCGGCTAAGTGGTCGAGGGTGGCTTTGCCTTCGGGCAACATATCGGCGGCATCCGATTGGTTGAAGCGGAACAGGGCATCAGCCGAGAGGTTGATGCGCTCAACTTGCGGCGCTGCCACAACGGGTTGCGCAACAGGCGCTTCTTCGGCACACCAGCGGTGGTGCACGTCGCGGGCGGCGGCTTGGCTGCTCAAACCGGCGGCCAAGGCGGTGAGGAGGAGGGTTTTTGTAATCTGATTCATTGTATTCAATCCTTGTTGGGGCTACCTGAAAACTGTTCGTTCAAACTTTTTCAGGTAGCCTTTGCTACATCAAACGCTTACTTCCAAGTGTATTTGAAACCTACGCTGCCACGATAACCATGGCGGCTGGTGCTGCCAAAGTTGTGTTGATAGCGGGCATCACCATACACATAGGCGTTGCGGGATACGGGCAGCTGGGCGCCGAGGCCAACTTCGCCCCAAGTGGCGTTGCGTTTCTCGCGCACATTGTCTTCACCGATATCTACGCCATGCGGCTTGATAAAGTCGTGCCATACGTTGGCCACGGCATAGAAGGTGTTGGTACGCAGATTGCGGCTGGGGCCGTTGTAGGCCAAGCGGGCACCGAGGCGGCCGCGCAAGCTGTGCTGTTTGTCTTGGCTAACTTGGCGGATACCGTCGTTGAAATCTTTGAGACCCACGTATTGGTATACCAGTTGTGCCTGCGGCTCAATCAGCCAGCCACCTTGGTTGTCTGCATGGCTGCCTAAGGCAAACGGACGGCCAACTTCGGCAGAAAGGGCAGCACCCCAGCCGTTTTGTTTCACGCTGGCGCTGTCGCGATCTTGGTATTTGTTGCGCAACCAGCTCAGCTGGCCTACCAAGTCGAAGTAGCTGCCGTTGGCGGCATAGTAGGTGTTGCTCAAGCCGAGGCTAACTGCATCGGTAGTGCCTTTACCGCTGTAGTGGTCAGGGCTGATGCTGCCGTTTACAGCACGATAGCGATCGAAGAAATCGGTACTGGCTCGGGTGTAGGCCAGGTAGCCGCCGGTGAGACGGTGGCCACCTTTATCGTTGCGGTGAACAGCGAGGTCGTGGCCGATCTGGAAGCCGCCCATTTTGGTTTCAAAATTGAAGCGTTCTTTGCCATCACTATCGAGGCGGCTGCCCAGGAGGCGGGTCCAAGTTTGGCCTTTGGCTTGTTCGCCGCAACGGGCGCAATCATCCCAAGCCAGGGTTTGGTTCTCGCCACGGCGCTCGTGCAGGGTGCCGATGGTGTGGTGGCCAATTTCTTGGTTCACTTGCGGCATCAACACATAGCCGGCTACGGCAGGGGCGTAAATGTAGGTCGACGGGCCGGCGTTGGGGTCGGCAAACAGCGTCCAGGCATACACGTTTTTACCGCCAGCAGTGCTCTTCAATACAAGCTGAGCTTGGCCGGCATTGGTGGTATTAGCCGTACCGGTGAAGATGGCATTACTGTCAGGCTGGCCTTCTTGCTGGTTAGGGGCATTGGCACTCGGGGTTTCTACAGTAACCACGTCAGACGAGAATTGCTGGGCGTTGGTTTTGCTGATGTTACCGATGATGCCGTTCGGCGTGCTAACCACGGTCGTACCGCTAGCGGTGCCTTTGATGATCAGGTGATCAGAATCTTTGTTGGCATCGCTGTTCCACAGGGTGTTCACCACCAATTTACCGTTATTGCCGGTGTAGTCGCCGTTTACGGTGATGGTTTTGTAGTTGCCCACAGCAGCGGTAGTCGGTGTAGCAAAGGCTACGGTGCCGGCATTATCCAGGCTGGTTACGGTGGAATTGCCGGTATTGTTCCAAGTGGTACCGTTAGCCAGCTCCACGGAAGAAGTACCTGCCGCCAGCGACATCACACCATTCAGCACCGCGCCATTAGTGGCAACGAGTGAGTTGGTACCAGCAACTGAATTAAATACGTTGGTGGTGCCGGTTACCGTGCCGCCATTAACGTTGATGGTGTTGTTGCCAGCATTGGCTCGCAAAGCATCACCATTGGCTTTCACCGTTGCGTTGTTCAGGTTGGCTGTACCGTTATTCAGCGTTTGTACGGCAACGCTGTTGGCACCCTTCAGATCAAGGTTACCTGAATAGTCTACTGTACCGCTGTTTTGTGCGGTGTATCCGGTTACGCCAGCTGCGTTGGTAGTGGTGTTCAGCTCAGAAACCAGTTTGGTGGTGTTATCACTGGCGCTACCTGCAATCAGTTGATTCTCCAAACCATAGCTTTTGCCATCTGCCTTACCGATGGTGGCACCAGTGGCGCTGTCAGCAACGGTTGCCGTGCCCTTCAGATTGCCAGTCGCACCGCCGGACACCAGCGCAACAGTTGCGCCGTTTCCAGTGAGGTTGAACGTACCATTATTTACTGTGATGGTGGATGCTTTGTTAGCATTGGCATCTTTGCCGTTGCTGGCCAAGATGACTGCATCTTTACCGGAAGCGGTTACGTTCAAGCCTGCCGCATTAATGGTGCCGCCTGCTTCCGCACGGAATAGAGTGGAGTTTTCAGTAGTGATATCGGTGTTATTAGCCAAAGCCGCTACATTGGCGGTAGCTGAACCACCATGAATATAGTAAGCGATTTGGTTTTTTGCGTTGTTGGCGTCATCGAACACGGTTGTCATGTTCGAATTCACGTCCATCACTGAGTTGCCGCGCGCATGGGCACCGATTACGTTATCGCCTTTCAGCGTCAGCGTACCATCCACCACCACATCAGCCTTACCTGTGCCTCGTCCTTCAGCATAGATGCCGTAGTTACGGGTAGCAGTGTTGGCGCTGGTTTCTTCCACAATAATTTTGCTGCTGGCAGTATTGGTAATCTTGGCCGTATGCCCAGCTTCGGCCACAATGTTCTCGCCCACAGCATTGGTGCCGCTCACATTAATTGTGCCGGCATTAGTGATTTGTGCAGCCCCGGAATTTTGCGCTTGAACACCGATATTCTGCTTTGGCTGACCGCCTGCTACCGTGGCATTGCCCAGTACATTAATGACACTGTTCGCACCCAAATTAACCGTAGTCGAGGCATTGCCATTACTTGCCCTAACAGCGGTTGCACCTTGGGTTTCCTTACCGATGGTAATAGTGCCATCGTGATTTACGGTAGCATTGTTGCCTCTCACCAAGATACCAACCTGATCGGAGGTGTTGCCGATTAAGGTAGTGGGCGCGTTCTTGCTATATTGTGCGGTACGGCCGATGAAGATTTCGCTGCCGGCTTCGCCCGTAAACGTACCATTGTCTTCCACATGTACGCCATGTACAGGATTGTTCGGCGTGTGATTCACCGCAACGTTAATAACACCGCCGGCCTGGTTTACAGCTGTGGCATTATTGTTTACCCGAATACCGTAGTTATTGAAATTCAGATCGGGATAAGTAAAGCCGGCAACGTTGATGATACCGTCGTTTTTGAAAACGCCATTATTAGTAGCATTAACTGTTGTCCCTTCAACATAATTATCGTTTTTATTGGCCTGGCTAGCTTTACTGGTATCGAAATTATCAGAAGCGTAATAACCACCTGAAATCACACCGTGGTTTTCACCGACACTGCCCGCACCACGCACAACTAAACTGCTGAAGACACCAGACAAATTAGCACCTTCCTCGATAACGGCCTTACCGCCTTCTTCAGCCAGCATGCCGCCACCAGTATTTTGTCCAGTACGATGGTCAATTTGACCACCATTCTTCAAGGTAGCAGTTGAGCCGCTGCCGGTAGCAGCCAAAACCCAAAGTTCTTTGGTCGGCAGCAACGAATCCGGAGTGGGTGTAATGGGGTTAGGTTGTTCAAACTTATAATTTTGAGTTTTGGCAGCCTCATTGAACCAACGGTCATAAGCGGCCTGTTGGGTTTCTCCAGGTTTGGCAAAACCCGGCTGACCGATAGCCGGTTTCAGCACATTGTCGTTGTAATTAATCAGATCTTGTACTGTGTTCAGCTGATGGATGCTGCCATCCATAAAGGTAACGGTTTTCGGCTGGAACAAAGCCTGGGTAATAGATAATTTATCGGATGCAACCACATTTTGCTCAAACCGGATGCGGTTTTTAGACGTCCATTCCGCCGAAGCGCCGTTTTCAGCCTGCACCATGCGCGTATCTTTTGCAGCGATAGGCGTAGCCGTACGGTTGGTGGCAACTGTATTATCTACTATAGCCGCATTGGGATCGCCCAAAGAGGCAATGATTTTACTACCACTGCCGGTGGCGGTGCCGATACGCATATCCACATAAACATCATTCCCTGTCGCCACGATGCTATCGATATCCAACGCGGATAGGAACCCAATATTATTGTATACGTTAACAGTTTGATTACTGCCGCTGATTGGGTCGGTAACAGTACGAGTTTCGCCTTTTTGGTTAGGGTTCACACGCTGCAAATTACCCAACTGCTGAAGAATCGTTGGATCGGTAAATAAATCACGCAGCTTGCCAGCTCGGAACGAGCTGCCTGCTGATGTAATCTTATTGATATCTGGGGTGGTTACGGTTACGGTTTCGCCATTATTAGCCAAAGCCTGACCAACCTTACGGTCATTAACGGTAGCGCTAAATATACCCATATCGCAGCTACCACCATTGGCTACAACACTGCCATCACCGCAAGTAGAAGCTGCTGCGGGCAAAGCAGATACGCCAAGACCAACCACTGCAGCAGAAGCAAGCAGTTTGGCGGCAGAATTATTGGAAGACTTCTTCCGGCTAGCACGCTCCAATTCTGAGCACACCACCCAGGTGCCACGCTCTTCAGAGTACACGATATTATAAATTTTATTCATTAAATTAACTCCTTAAGTGCAAATACGCTGACGCATTTGAACATGGTTTCAAATGCCCGCATACCGTTCCGCAAAATGAAAACGGCAGATTCTAACATATGCAAACAAGAGAACTAACGAAAAATTACCACTAACAACAGCAATTGATGGATAAAAGACACAAAACAGCAATGCAACACATCTCATTGAACCGATTACTCTAAATAAGCATCGTTTCCCTGTTATTGATACACAGCAACTGGTTCTAGGTAGCCTTCCCCCACCCAAAGGCTACCTGAAACACCCCACCCATCCCTGTGTTACCATAGCGCCCATCTTTTCACATCACGCCATACACCATGCCCACCAAACACATCCTGCTCGGCATCAGCGGCGGCATTGCTGCCTATAAATCCTGCGAACTTGTGCGCCTGCTCAGAAAACAGGGGCATACCGTGAGCGTGGCCATGAGCCGTGCTGCTGTCGGCTTCGTCTCCCCGCAAACCTTCCAAGCCCTGAGCGGGCACACCGTGTGGACGGACGATACTGCCGATTCCGCCGACGGCATGGTGCACATCCGCCTCAGCCGAGAGGCCGATGTATTCCTTATCGCTCCCGCCAGTGCCAACACTCTGGCCAAAATCGCCCACGGCATAGCAGACAACCTGCTCTCCACCCTGGCCGCCGCCCGCGCCTGCCCGCTGGCCGTTGCCCCCGCCATGAACGTGGAAATGTGGCGCAACCCGGCCAACCTGCGTAACATCGCCCAACTACAAGCCGATGGCATTACTGTGTTCGGCCCCGCCAGCGGCAGCCAGGCCTGTGGCGAAACCGGCGAAGGCCGCATGCTCGAAGCCACCGAATTGGCCGAACTGCTGCCCGATTTATGGACGCCCAAACTGCTGGCCGGCAAACGCGTGCTACTCACGGCCGGCGCAACCTTTGAAGCTATCGATCCCGTGCGCGGCATCACCAACCTGTCCAGCGGCCGAATGGGCGTGGCGCTAGCGCAGGCCTGCCGTGCCGCCGGAGCAGAAGTGGTGCTGGTGGCCGGGCAGCTTCAGGTAGCCCCACCCGCCGGAGTGGCCGTACACCATGCCCACAGCGCACGTGAAATGTACGAAGCTGTGATGCGGGAAGTAGGCAGCTGCGATGTATTCATCAGCGTAGCCGCCGTAGCCGACTACCACGTGGCCAACCGCAGCGCCGAAAAGTTGAAAAAAGACGGCAGCGGCACGCCACCCGTTATCGAATTGGCCGAAAACCCAGACATCCTCGCCGCCGTGGCTCGGCGGCCCAACGCGCCCTTCTGCGTGGGTTTTGCCGCCGAAAGCCACAATGTGCTCGAACATGCCCGCGCCAAACGGCTGCGCAAAGGCGTGCCGCTGATCGTGGCCAACCACGCCGTCAGCGCCATGGGCAGCGGCAACAACCAAGTAACACTCATCAGCGATTCAGCCGAAACCGCGCTGCCGGAAATGGGCAAACGCGATACCGCCGATGCCATCGTGGCCGAAATCGCCCGCCTGCTGGAAAAGGCTACCTGAAAGCCTGCCCTATGGCTGCAGCACGTTTTTCTATACCAAATAGAGCAGCAAGAAGAACCAAAGCAGCAACCCAAAAGCAACGCTTGAACGATACTATTTTCAGGTAGCCTTACGCCCAACAGGCTACCTGAAAACGAGGCTTCCAAAGGAAGGCGAGTTTCTGCGAAGCTAAAACGAGGCTTCCAAAGGAAGCTAAGTTGCTGCCAAGCTAAAATGCAACTGTAATGTAGCTAAAACAAAAAACCGTGCCGCCGGAAAACTCCAGCGGCACGGTTTTTATTGGGCAAAGATTACTTACGCAGATTCAAGCGGGTAATCACATCGCGGTAGGTATCCACATCGGTATTGCGCAGGTAGGCCAACAGGCGGCGGCGGGCGCTCACCATTTTCAACAGGCCGCGGCGGCTGTGGAAATCTTTCGGGTTGGCTTTGAAGTGCGGAGCCAGATCGTTGATGCGGAAAGTCAAGAGAGCGATTTGCACTTCAGAAGAGCCGGTATCGCCTTCTTTGCGCTGGAAATCTTTGATGATTTGCGCTTTTTGTTCTACGGTTAATGCCATAATAAAACTCCAAAAATATAGCCTTGCGGCCGGACAAGCTGGCCGAGCCGGGAAGACCCACGCCAACTCCTAATGCCTACTAAAACAGGCAGGCGCGAATTATGGCACAAAACCGCTGCCAAAAACAGCCGCATAGGCAAAATCGCACTAAAGATGATGCCGCTGTGCAACCAAAAGGCTACCTGAAAACGAGGCTTCCAAAGAAAGCTGAGTTTTCAGGTAGCCTTTTAGCCGAAAACCGAACTTCCGCTACAACCGCTGCCGCATCTGCTCAAACAAGCAAACGGTGGCCGCCATCGCCACGTTCAGCGATTCGGTTTGCGCCGCCATCGGAATATGCACGAGGCGGCTGGCCGCGGCCAGCATGGTTTCGCTCACACCCGCGCCTTCGTTGCCAAACAGCCAGGCAGCAGGCGCGCGCAAATCGCAATCGTACAGGCTCATACTGTTGCGGCGCAGTGCGGTGGCCAGCAGCGGCACGCGGCATCGTTCCCGCCACGCCGCCAAATCCGGCTCAACAAATAAACGCAGCGCGAAATGTGCCCCCATGCCCGCACGCAACACCTTGGGTGACCACGCATCGGCACAATCAGCGGAAAGCACCACCTGCCCCACGCCCGCTGCTGCCGCGCTGCGCAGAATCGTGCCGATATTGCCCGGGTCTTGAATACGCTCCAGCACCACACAATCGGCCCCGGCATCAAACGGCTCGGCAGGTGGCAGCGCAATCAGCGCGGTGATTTCTTCGGCATCGGTGAGGCTGGTGATTTTCTGTAAGGCCGCGCCCGCCGTCTGTACCACCCGTTCGGGTGGCAGCTGCGAGAGCAGCCGCGCAGTTTCCGGCTGCTGCGTTTTGCTTGCCGGCACATAAACTTGCAGCACCTGCCCGCCGACCTGCAAATAGGCGGCGAGCAAATGCGCCCCTTCCAGTACGGCCTGCCCGCTTTCGCGGCGCGCACGGGCACTGTGCAGCAGTTTGGCCAGATGTTTGAGCGCGGGGTTTTGGGCGGATTCGATGGTGTTCATAATCGATCAGTCATAAATTCTACTAATCTTTATTTTATCCGACTCACACTGTAAATCGATATAAAGCGTATCAACCGGCCAATCCGGCAAACCATACTCCTCCACAGCAAAGTCAAGATTGGGCATTAATGTCAAAACTGTCTGCTGCCCGCTTTCATCCAAGCGGATTCCCACCACCTGCCAAGCATAATCTTCGCATTCAGCTTCCCGGTAAGCCTCCAAGATATCGGGAAAGTCTTGTGTGCAATACCGAAACAACCCCTGCTTGATGGCATCCGTTGCGGCAAATATTGCCTGTAGCTGCCGTATCCATTCAGGCTTGATTTTTTCAGGTACAGGCTGGCCTTGGGCATATGGGCACCAAATCAATACTCTATCCGCCTGATATTCTATACACTGCTCATGCACACCCAATACGTATGCTTGGGAAAGAATCGAGATTTCCGGCAACAGTGTGGGCTCGTTCAGCAAAATGCTCGTTTCCAAAAGAGCGACTACCGCCGATATTGCCTGTTCACGGCTATCTGCAAGCGATAAACGGATAATTGCATCATCAATGTTGCCCATCATCAGTTGCTGATCTGCCCATTCAACTAAACAGGAGAAGGGCAATCCTTCCCGCATTACTTGGCCATACAATTGATGCAACTTCAATTTATTTCGCATGTTTATCTTCAATGAGAAGTGTTAAGGGGCTACCTGAAAACGCAACTTCAACGAAATTAAAACTGCTTTCCCATTTTTCAGGTAGCCTCTTTTCATGACACATCAATCTTGTAATCTTCCGGCGCAATCCATTTAAGCTTATTCACAAACAGCCAGTCCACTGCAAACGCCCCGGCCACGGGCACAATCACAAACACCAGCAGCGACACCGCCAGCTGCCCCGCACCCCAGCCGGCGAGTTTCAAATGGTTCACCGGGCCGATGAGGCCGCTGATGCCGAAACCCGCGCTAAATTCCGTGCCTTGGATTTGAAACAGCGAAGCCAGCACCCCAGCCAGCGCAGCATTGAGCATAATCGGCAGCAAGAGCTTGGGTTTAGCCACGATATTGGGCATGGAAAGCTTGGGCGAACCCACAAAATGCGCCGCGCAAGTGCCCAACGGGTTCACCCGCCGCCCGGCCACGGCCAGCGAAAACGCACAGGCGCAAATGCCCAAATTGGCTGCACCCGAGCCCACGCCAGCCAAATGAATCGCCGTGGCAATACCCACGGATGACACCGGCGACACAATCAGGCAGGCAAACGCGATGGCAATCAACACCGCCATCAGCGTTTGCTCCAGCGTGAGCAGGTGGGCAATCCACGAGCCCAGCAGCTGCGAAAAGGCGATGAAATACGGAAACGCCAGCCGCCCCAACGCGCCCGCCACAAACAGGCTCACCACAGGTACCACCAAAATCGCATAGCCGCGCACCTTGCCGCGCAGCAGCACAATCAGGCCGACGGCAATACCGGCAGTGAACACCATGGTGAAAATATCGCCCGTACCCTTGAGCTGGATGATGCCGTCGGCAAAACGCACCGCTCCGCCGGCGGCCATGGTAGCCAGCCCCACCGAAATCGATTCAATCGGCGTGAATTTAAACATATAGCCGATGGCCACGCCCACGGCGATGCCGACCATGGCGTTGGTGGCGCCGATCATTTGCGTAAGCATGCCCAGCGGCTCGCAATACGGCGTGAGCGCCTTAAACAATTCGCCCAACAGCGCGCCCGGCACGAGGGCAACCACAATGCCTAAGGCCGATCCGTTGAGCAGGTGCATCATGAAGGATTTTGGGGTGAGCTTTTCCACGATTTTGCTCCTGTTGGTTGTATTGAGATAGTTGGCTTGACTATAGACCTGCTGCCAAAAGATCGTCAATTTGGTGGAGAATATTTTCAGGTAGCCTTTGATTAGGGTAAAAGAAAGGGGTTACTCAATATTAAGATTCGGCCCAGTTGATTGGTAACAGCATAGCTTGTTTGGTGCCAGTTAGCCTGCAGCGTCATTACTGCGGAGCCTACCCTGCCCTACTAGCAAGACAGATGACCAACACATAAAAAGGCACACCGCAAAGGCGGTGTGCTTGAAGTTTTCAGGTAGTCCGGATATGGGGGAAAGGCTACCTGAAAATGGCAGGCTTCATTGCAAACGGCTTAGGCTACTTGCCGCCATTTCTGCTGTTGCTGCTCGCGGTGGTAGTGCCGTAGCGCGTGTTCTTTGCGACGTCCGCTTGAGAAGGCGGATACGCGCTTCAAATAGCCGATGACACGGGTGCCGTAGTCGATGTCGTGCGAGCCGCAGGTGGAACAGGCGTGCAGGGTGCGTTTGTCGATGTGGCCGCATTCGTTGCAGATGGTGATGCGCACGTTCACGCAGAAGTAGTTGCAGCCGGTTTGCGCGGCGATGTCCAGCAGCGAGCGGTAGCCGGATGCGGGCAGGGCTTCGTCGAGGTTCAGGTGCAGCGCAGAGCCGCCGTCGAGCCAGTCCACCAGTTCTTTACCGTGCAGCAGGAATTTGTCGATCGCGTTGATTTCTTCGTCTTCGACAACATAGAAATAGGAGTTGTAGCATTCGCGGCTGACTTTGTAGCCATCGGCTTTGTCCCATTTGGCGTTTTTCACGCCGAGGTTTTCGGCGGGGACAAACTCGGTATTGAACTTCACGCCGTAGTGTTTGCTGGCGGCTTGGTTGGCTTCGAATATGGTTTTCAGACGACCTTGTACGAAGTTGATGTAATCGTCGTTGTAGCCGACCTTGATGCCTTGCGATTCGGCGGCTTCCGCCATGCCGTTGATGCCGATGGTGAGGAACTGTTTGTCCAGCGTGATGAAACCTGCATCGTAAACGGGCAGCATTCCGGCGGCTTGGTATTCTTCCATCAGTTTGCGGTAGGCGTATTGGTATTTGTGGATTTTGGCGACTTCGGCAGCAAGGTCGCGTCCGTCTTGTTCCAACCGGTTCATGTTGATGGTGATGACGTTGATGGAACCGGTCGCCACGCCGCCCGCGCCGAGGGTGTAGCTGAAGGTGCGGTCTTCAATGGCGTTGCGCAGACGGCAGCAGGAAGCCAACGAATCGGGGTTGTCGGAAAGATAGACGAAGAAGGAATTGCCTTCCGCCAACTCTTTCGCCATTTCGTCGGCGAACACGGTGTCTTTGCATTTGCCGCCGTCGGTCAGCATCGCAGCGGTAACGACGGGGAAAGTCAAAACGGCTTTGGTGCGTTCCTGATTGAACCATTTGAGGAAGAAGTTTTGCAGCTTCGCCACGCTCGCCCACACCGGTTTGCTGAAATCGGGAAAGACAAAATCGCCGAACATCGCGTCGAAATAGTATTGATCGTAAACGGAAATATTCCAAAATACGCTCTGATAGCCGCGCGCGGCGGCGGGCTGGTTGATGCTGTACACCACCTGCTGCATATGGTTGGCAATTTCTTTGCCGTGGGTTTCCAAATAATCGTCGCCGTAGTCTTTGCGGGCGAAGTAGTCGAAATAGGTCAGAAATTCCACCGTCGCCACCGCGCCGGCAAACTGCGCGCTGATGGCAAACACAAGGTTGATAAACGAGCCGCAAAACGAAGCCAAATGTTGCGGCGCTTTAGATTCGCCGCCAAGTTTGCTTAACCCATCAAGCAGGAAGGGATAGAGCGTGGCCGATACGCAATAGGGTTTCAAGCTGGTTTCGTCGTGCACATAGATTTCATGCGCCTCAATCTGGCGGATGTATTCGTCGGCCACGGATTGGTCGAACACTTCGGCAATTTTACGCGATACTTGGGCGCGGTTAATCTGCACAAAAAAGTCTTTCATCAGCTCGGCTTCCATCGTAGCGATGTTTTTCTGCGTTACGTTGGCGTTGGCGTCCATTTTCGAGCCGTCCGCCGCATTTTGCGCGCTGATGTAGTCGTGCATGAATTGCAGTTTGCCGTTTAACTGCTCGGGATGCAGCCGAATCATGTGTACTCTCCTGGTTTGATGTGAAGTTTAGCGTGGGATGCCACTATCGGTGGGAAGCCTGCGTTCAGGCCGGTTGGAAACGTGCTCCCTCTGCAGCCGGTTGCGGGGTGTGCACCAAGGGGATGATTTTGGGGCGGGCGGCGGGCGTGTCTTTCACAAACAGATGGTTCAACACTTCGCCGCTGCGCAAATCGATAAAGCGTTGGTTGGTATGCGGGCTGTCGAGACCGCCGAACTCCATTTTCCAGCGGCCGGTTTTGAGATAGGTCAGCTGCGGGATGATGGCGATGGAGGCGCGCTCCAGTTCGTCTTGCTCCAGGCCGGTATAGAGGCAGGTGTTCAGCCCGGCTTCACGCACCTGCGCCAGCAGCGGCAGCAGTTTTTCAGGTAGCCATTCGCCGCCCATAAACAGCACACAGCTAATCAGCCCGCGATAACGTTCCAAGCGGCTTTGCAGGTATTCGGCAGTCAGCTCGGTGCCCAAACAGCCCTTCCAACTGTCGGCGCTGTGGCAGCCTTTGCAGCGCAACGGGCAGCCGGAAAACAGAAACGCCAGCGACACTTCGCCCGGCACTTCCTGCCAAACGATTTGCTCTCGGGTAAAATTCAGCGTTTCCATAGCCCTATCCTTAAAAATACAACATATAGTGCGCGAAATACTTTAAAACACTATATGTTGTGGTGGATTGTCGTGCTTTACCGGGAAAAACGCAAGCAGCTTTACCGTTAAATCGGGTTAATTACGAATGATTATTAAATGAAAACGGGCTTTACCGCACGGGAAGATTTTTGTACGGACAAGGGTTTGCATCCGCTCATCACTTCGGGAAAACCGAATTTTCCTGCTCCTGCCACAAACACACAGTTTGACTTAACGCAAAGTGCGCATGACTTGCTGCAGGTAAGAAAAAGGCTACCTGAAAGTGAAGCTTCGATCTCAGCAAAACGATGCCAAGCAGCGTTGCTGTGAAACCACATTTTCAGGTAGCCTTTGATGTATTAGCCAAAACACACATACCCGAGCAAATTAGTGTGGGGAGGTGGTTATTTTTGCACTGGGATGACCGGAGGCAAAAAACGGCGGAAAACTTTATCAGGTGCGGATTTGAGCGAAGCTGGCGCGAGAAAAAACTTGCACCAGCTTTTGCTTTAGTTTGATAAAAAATGCGTTATCTTTTGCACCAGAAT
>NZ_KV804517.1:0-16797 GCF_001811325.1 Eikenella sp. HMSC071B05
TTCCAGTATTATCGATTTGCCTTCGATGACCGTACTGTCGAGCACTTCGACTACAACCAATATGTTGCTAATGCCAATAATCTGATTCAGGCCATGGCCAGCTTTGGCAGCAACAACGGCAGCGGTTTGAGTGACACCAGCACGATATCCAATCCGGTTAATCCGTTGCTGGCGGCTTCAACTCTGTAATGGTAATGCCTGATTAGCTTGGTATAGGAATAACAGGCTACTTGAAAATTTTAGCTTCGCAGAGAATTCGCTGCGTTGCGTTTTCAGGTAGCCTGTTTCGTTGTTGGCTGAATGGTTCGGATAGTATTAAGTTAGCTGTAGAAATCAGTAGCGTTGTTTACAGTATTTCCAGGAGAATACTGAAACATGAACATGCACAAAAACACCCGCCTCACCCCGCACCACCGCCAAGCCATTTGGCTGGCCTACACGCAGGAGAAGGAAAGCGTCACCTCCCTGGCCCGCCGCTACCAAGTCAGTCGTGTTACTATTTACCGCGCACTTAAAGCCGCAAGAGGCAGGCTGCTCAAACCTCAAACCAGTACCAACAACCGTTTCAAACAGGCAAAGTACGGAATGAAACGTCTAGCCAAGGTAGAACGCAGCATTCAGGAAAAACTCAAAAAACAGGCCAAACGCTACAATAAATCCTACCCCGGAGAGCTGGTGCATCTCGATACCAAACGGCTGCCGCTGCTCAAAGGGCAGAAAGCCACCGATAAGCGGGATTACCTGTTTGTCGCCATCGACGATTTCTCAAGAGAGCTATACGCTGCCATTCTGCCGGACAAAACCGCAGACAGCGCGACCAAGTTTCTGACCGAACACCTGATTGATCCCTGCCCATACCTGATTGAGTGCGTTTACTCCGACAACGGTACGGAATACAAAGGCTCGGCCAGCCATGCTTTCGGTGTGGCCTGTTATGAGAACGGGATTGGTCAGAAGTTTACCCGGGTTGCCCGTCCGCAGACCAACGGTAAGGCAGAGCGGGTTATCCGTACCCTGATGGAAATGTGGCATGAAAAGCAGAGTTTCGACAGCTCGGAACATCGGCAAAAGGAGTTGTGCCGCTTTGTTAATTTCTATAATACGGTGAAGCCGCACGGTAGTCTGGACGGCAATACGCCGTTTGAGGTCTTGCAGGCTTATTTCTCTCAACCTGTGGTGTAAACAACGCGATGATTTCCTACAAGTTAGCCAACGTGTATCACGCTTAATTTGGCAACGATGGCAGTCAGGCCGCATAGTAATGAGGCTACCTGAAAGTTTTTTAACTTCGTTGAAGTTTTATTTTCAGGTAGCCTCTTATTGCGCTACAGGCGGCGATTCATTTATTTGACTATATATACTTGATAGCAAATCAGCTTAACTTTCGCGAGAACATCGGTTCGCCTTGTATTGGAGGTTAATTTGGCTTGCTATATTTCTCTGCACCACCTAGCCATTCTGCAGCTGGTGCAGGTAGCGGTAGTAGCCGTCTTCTTTGGCCAAGAGCTCCTGATGGCTGCCCTGCTCGACAATCTGCCCTTTGTCCATAGCGATGATGCGGTGAGCCATGCGTACGGTGGAGAGGCGGTGGGCGATGATGAGTACGGTGCGGTTGCGGCAGATGGCCTGCATCTGCTGCATGATGGCGCGTTCAGATTCGTAGTCTAGCGCGCTGGTGGCTT
The DNA here is from genome assembly GCF_001811325.1 of Eikenella sp. HMSC071B05. Classification (NCBI taxonomy): domain Bacteria; kingdom Pseudomonadati; phylum Pseudomonadota; class Betaproteobacteria; order Neisseriales; family Neisseriaceae; genus Eikenella; species Eikenella sp. HMSC071B05. The sequence continues at coordinate 1,683 of NZ_KV804517.1, forward strand.
CGTCTAAAATCAGAATGCGCGGGTTGCCGACTAGGGCACGGGCGATGGCGATGCGCTGGCGCTGGCCGCCGGAAAGGCCTGCGCCCTGTTCGCCCACCATGGTGTCGTAGCCTTCGGGCAATTCCATAATGAAATCATGGGCGCCGGCCAGCTTGGCGGCATGCATCACGCGCTCCAGCGGCATGCCGGGGTCGGCCAGGGCGATGTTGTCGCGCACGCTGCGGTTGAGCAGCACGTTTTCCTGCAGCACCACGCCTACCTGCCGCCGCAGCCAGGCCGGATCGGCCAGCGCCAAATCGTTGCCGTCTACCAGCACGCGGCCGCGCTCGGGTACATACAGGCGCTGCACCAGCTTGGTGAGGGTGGATTTGCCCGAGCCGGAGCGGCCGACGATGCCGAGCACTTCCCCGGCGCGGATGTGCAGGCTCAAATCACGCAGAATTTCCGCGCCGTCGGGTCGGTAGCGGAAGGAAACGCGCTCGAAGGCGATGTCGCCTTTGATATCGGGCAGCGCCAAGCGGGAAGCGGGGTGTTCGGTGGGGGTATTGAGAATATCGCCCAAACGCGCCACGGAAATGCCCACCTGCTGAAAATCCTGCCACAGCTGCGCCAGCCGGATTACCGGCGCGGCCACCTGCCCGGCCAGCATATTGAAGGCGATCAGCTGACCGACGGTGAGCTTGCCGTCGATCACCAGCCGCGCGCCCAGCCACAGGGTGGCCACGGTAACCAGCTTCTGAATCAATTGCACGCCCTGTTGGCCGATGGTGGCCAGGCGGGTAACGCGGAAGCCGGAGCTGACATAGGCGGCCAGCTGCTGATCCCAGCGGCGCGTCATCTGCGGCTCCACAGCCATGGCTTTTACCGTGCCCACGGCGGTAACGGATTCCACCAGGAAGGCCTGATTATCGGCATTGCGGGCGAATTTGTCGTCCAACCGGGCGCGCAGGATCGGGCTGATGGTGGCCGACCACACGGCATATAGCGGCAGCGACACGATGACCACCAGCGTGAGCCAGCCGCTGTAATACCACATCACGGCCAGGAAAATAAACGAAAAACACAAATCCAGCACCGAAGTCAGCGCCTGGCCGGTGAGGAAATTGCGAATCTGCTCCAGCTCGCGCACCCGCGCCACGGTATCGCCCACACGGCGGTGCTCGAAATAGGCCAGCGGCAGGCTCAGCAGGTGGCGGAACAGCCGTGCCCCCAGCTCCACATCAATACGCGACGTGGTGTGGGCAAAGATATAGGTGCGCAACCCGCCCAGCACCACTTCAAACAGCGTCACCACCAACAAGGCAACCGCAATCACATCCAGCGTAGAAAAGCCGCGGTGCACCAATACCTTATCCATCACCACCTGAAAAAACAGCGGCGTTACCAACGCAAACAGCTGCAACACCACCGATACCGCCAGCACTTCCAAGAAAATCCGGCGGTATTTGATAACGGCAGGAATAAACCACGTGAAATCAAACTTGGCCAGCTGCCCCAGCACCGATGCTCGGGAGGTAACCAAAATCAGCTTGCCGCTGTAGCGCCCAGCAAACTCGGCCTGATCCAACACCGCCGAACGCCCGGCCACCACGTCCTGAATCAGGTAGCGTTCCCCATCAATCTTAGCCAGCACACAATGCTGCCCGTCTTCACGCCACACCACCGCCGGCAGCGCCAACATGTGCAGCCGCGCCAAATCATGCTTTACTGGCTTGGCCTTCAGCCCCAACTCCTTGGCAGCCAACAGCCATTCAGTTTCGGTCAAATCCTGCCCGTTGGCAGCAAATCGGTGCAGAATATCGGCCGGATTGGCGGCCACACCGTGGAAATGAGCCATCAGAATCAGGGCGGCCAAAGCCGGGGCGGGAGAAGATGCGTGAGAAGCGGAAGAAGGGGTAGGAGTGGCAGACATGGGATGGGAATCAACCGAAGAATGAAAGAGTGAACAAACAGCAATTCGGAGCAGCCGAACTAAGTCGAGCCATCATACTGGGCGGGGAAGGAAAGTCAAGCCGACAGCAAAAACAATCCGGCATCGGTGATGCAGTGTGGCAAAGAGAACGAAATAGGCTACCTGAAAATCCGTCGGGTTTTCAGGTAGCCTATTATCCGTGTCTAATCAACAATACCCGGGCATTGACATTACACGGACGTAGTGGCCAATAACGGATTCACAGGATTGGGTACCGTACCTGTGCTACTCAGGTTGCTGCCTTCGCTGCTGCCGAAAGCGGACATTGCCTGAACCAGACTATTGGTTTGTGCGGTATATTGCGCGTAGTCGAAATGTTTGATGGTCTGATCATCGAAGGCAAATTTGAAGAAACGATAGTTGCTGTTACTGAAGTAATTGCTGACCATTACCCAGTCTTCCCCACCATAGGCCTTAATCACCAAATCGTTGCCATTTCGGGTAAAAACGGTATTGGCAGCATTGGCACCTTCAAAGCGCAGAGTGTCGGCTTGGTTGTCATCAACCGCATAATCGGAAACGATATCCTGCCCATGACCTTTGATGAAGACATAGGTGTCCATGCCAAAATTACCACCTTCGAGGCGGTCGTTGCCGCTGCCGCCGACTAAAGTGTCATGATCGCCGCCTCCCATGAGGATGTCATCACCACTCCCACCGTCGAGATAATCTTCTCCATCATCGCCATGTAATATATCATTGCCTATACCACCAAACAATTGGTCATTGTCATTACCACCGAGAAGCGAGTCGTTACCCGAATCACCGTATAATACATCGTTTCCGGCATAGCCGAATAACACATCATCTCCTTTCCCTCCATGTAATACATCGATACTATCCCAGCCATGCAGCGTATCGTTCTGCTCCGTGCCGTTCCCAGCTATAGTGATTCCAACCATATCTTTTTCTTCAATGGTACGGTCATCAAAAATAAATTTGAAGAAGCGGTAAGCGTTGCTAGTAAAGTAGCTGGAAACGGTAACCTGATCTTCCCCGCCAAAGGCCTTCACAACCAAATCGTTGTCGTTGCGCGTAAATATGATATCGGTGAAACTTGCCCCTTCAAAGCGCAGGGTATCAGCCTCAGTGGCGGAGAAGGCATACTCAGACACAATATCCTGCCCATGGCCTTTGGCGAAAACGTAGGTGTCCGCGCCAAAATTACCACCTGCGAGATAGTCGTTGCCTGCACCGCCGATTAAGGTGTCGTATCCTGTTCCGCCTTTAAGGTTGTCATCGCCGCTGCCACCATCGAGATGATTGTTCCCGTCCCCACCTTCTAAGATATCGTTGCCCGCACCGCCGAACAAGAGGTCATCACCTGCCTCTCCGTAAATTCGGTCGTTGCCCAAATCGCCATATAGCGTATCGTTGCCTCCGAAGCCGATCAGGGTGTCGTTGCCGTTGCCGCCGCTCAACACATCTATAGTATCCCAGCCATACAGAACATCATCTTTCTCCGTACCTTGGCCGGTTATGGTAAATTGAGCCATATCCTTGGCCTCGATAACCCGGTCATCGAAGACAAAGCGGAAGAAGCGGTATTCACTGCTGCTGAAATATCTGGAAACGGTTACCTGGTCTTCCCCACCGTAAGCTTGGATTACTAAGTTATTATCGCTGCGGGTGAACATAGTATTGGAAAATAATGCTCCTTCAAAACGCAGGGTGGAGGTTTGTTCAGCCTGAGAAGCCGCGTCCCACACCACATCCTGCCCGTGACCTTTAGCGAAAATATAGGTATCGCTACCTCGGTAGCCCCCTTCCAAGAGGTCATTACCTGCCCCACCAATCAAAGTATTATGGCCTGCACCACCCCTGAGGGTATCTTTCCCTTCCCCTCCGTAGAGGAAATCGTCCCCGACTCCACCATCCAACACATCATTGCCTTCATCACCGAACAGGTGATCATTACCGTTGCCTCCATAGAGGACATCGTTGTCGGATCCGCCATACAAGGCATCATTGCCGTCGTAGCCATATAGGTAGTCGTTACCACTTCCTCCGTTGATGATATCTACCGTATCCCAACCATACAGCATATCGTCCTTCTCCGTCCCACTACCGGCCACAGTAATGGTGGCCATGTCCTTTGGTTTAATGGTATTGTCATCGAAGGCGAATTGGAAAAAGCGGTGACCGCTATAACTGAAGTAGTTAAGAATGGTAACTTGGTCTTCACCACCATAGGCTTTGATTATCAAGTGATTGTCGAAACGGGTAAACACCGCATTGGTTGAGTTTGCCCCTTCAAAGCGTAGAGTGTCAGTTTGGCTGTCGTTTGCAGCCATATCACTCACCGTATCCTGCCCGTGGCCTTTGGCAAAAAGATAGGTGTCGCCACCACAGGTTCCGCCATCAATAAAGTCATTACCTGAACCACCAATTAAAGTGTCGTGGCCCGTGCTACCCCTTAAAATATCGTTACCGTCCGTACCATAAATTACATCTTGCGGCAAAATACCCAAAGTCAGCGGCAGGCTGGTAGTAGCACCGGCCGGATCGGCGGCGCTAACCAACAGGTTCAGCGTTCCCGCCGAGGAGGCTGTGCCACGCAGAATACGAGTGGCGGCATCAAATTGCAGCCATTCCGGCAACGGGCTACCGTCAGCCAGGGTTACCCGATAAACCAAGCTGTCTTGATCGGGGTCGGTAAACAGATTGTCAGACAAAACATATTGCCAATCCATACCCACAGTCAAACTTTGCGTTTCCAAGCTGCCATTAACCTGCGGCGCATGATTTCGGTGCGCATCTATCCATTTCGGCACATCCGCCCCCTGCATTTGCACGCCATCGGCAAAGTGGAAAGTATAGGTTTCGGCAAACTTGGATACGGCGAAAAACTGCTCGATCAACACTTGGTTGTCGCTGCTGTGCTGGCGCACCAGCAAATCATCTCCCTGCCGGGAAAACGCTACCTCATTGGAGCGCATCGAATTGAATTGCAGGATTTCATGCGTTTGGTTCTGCGCAAAATTCAGCATATTAATCTGATAATCGAATTCATTGGATTCGCGCCGGGTTTGCGTATCAGTAATCGGATTGCGGATAATATCCTGCCCAAATTTACCTTCGAATACATAAGTATTATTACCACGTCCGCCCTGTAGGATATCGTTGCCGCTACCACCGTTTAACGTATCGTTTCCGACCGATCCCACCAAAAAATCATTGCCACCCAAACCGTTCAACACCCCAGCTTGGTTCAGCTCTAGATAATCGGCAAACTCGCTTGCCCCGCTACCCAAGCGCGACAACACATCCTGCCGCCTAAGCACAGTCTGATCAGCAAACGCAATCTCACTCACGCCCAGACCCAGGGATTGCTCATCAAAATAGCCAGCCACAGTTACTCTGCCTCCGGCTTTATTGAGAACAAGCAAATCATTGCGGAAACGCTGAAACTGCACATCGCCTGGTCTCAACCGCTCGAAAACTAGCCTATCAACTTGATCACCACCTGTTTGAAAATCGGAAATCGTAATGTGCTCAAACTCCTCCTTAATCAGGTAAGTATCCGCTCCTGCCCCGCCGTGCATCATGCGGGTATGCTTGCTGGCCGTCAAAGTATCGTTGCCTATGCCACCGGTTTGTCGCCATGCAGGTCGCTGATCCATTGGTACCAGGTTTCTATCAGCTTCACGCTGCTGCAAAGCCAGCTCCACCAGCGTTTCTATCAGCATCCTCTCGCCACCAGCAAACTCCACCTGCTCGATGTCAGCATAATTTCGAATAGAAATTTTGCCATTCCCATACAACAGCGACAGGCTGCCATCCCCCTCCCATTCCAATTGAATCTGATCCAGTCCCACCGTGTGGAAACGGATGGTGTCGCAGCCCGAGGCATCGGTCAAAATCGTGTGCTCCGCCCCGGCATACAATGCCGTTTCATCAAACAGATAAGTATCGTTGCCCGTACCACCGTCCATAATGCTGCTGCCCTCGGCAATCAGCGTATCGTTGCCGCTACCGCCGTAGAGCTCATTGCCCACCACTGTGTAATATGGCATAAAACCATTGCCAAAATAACTCACCAAGCGGTACGCGCTGCCGGACACCAACACATCATTGCCCGAACCTCCATACAACCGACCTCCTTCTTCTTCACCGTTCAAATAATCGTCGCCCGCGTTACCTATCAACAAATCATAACCCGGGCCACCATAAAGAAAATCGCCTTCGTCCTGATCCTGATCCTCCAGCACATCAATAGCCGTACCGCCCACTAATACATCAACGCCCTCTCCACCGTCAAGATGATCCGAGCCAAACTGCCCATACAGCTTGTCGTTCCCCTTGCCGCCATAAAGATAATCGTTGCCATGCATACCTGGCGGCAGGTAGCCAAACCAGTTTCGTTCGGTGTGGCCATCACCGTAAATCATATCATCGCCTATCCCGCCGAAAATATGGTCATCACCGCCCAAGCCGAAGAGCTTATCGTTCCAAGTATCCGATTCCTCCTCCAACTCATCCACTTTATCACCGTAAATCCAATCGTTTTCATGGCTGCCGTAGATGGTATCTGAGCCTTCCCCGCCAACCAAGAAATCGCCCTCAGTGTTCGTTTCGTCCTGGACATAATCAACCACTGCCCCCAGCAAGTATTGCAGCTTGCTGTTGCCTTTATACGGAACCACGCCCCACACCCCGCCATTCTGGTAGGTATATTGTTGCCCTCGCAGCGCACCCGTGCTGCCAGTATTCACCCATTGCACATAATTCTGCAAATAAGAAGCACCAAAAATATAATCGTCGCCCTTGCTGCCGTAAATGCGATCTGAGCCCCGACCTCCAACCAGTAAATCGTGCCCGTCGTCACCGTAGAGCAAGTCGTCCCCCGCCCCACCATCCACCGCATCGTTGCCATCCAGTCCGTGGATAATGTTCCGCCCGCTTGTGCCACGCAGCACGTCGTTAAACCCTTTGGCCACCACGCCGCCAGTCAGTTTGCCCGTGGCATAGTCCCATGATGTGGCTCCCCAGTCGTATATATCCGTTCCAGGCTTGAATGGAGCCACCACATCGCCGTTCATATAATGCACATCAAGCTTCTCTTGCTTGTCGGCTTTTAGCTCTAGCTTGAATTTACTACCAAACAACCCTTTTTCGCTCTTTTGGAAATGCCACTCTCTCAGCACCAGATGTCGATTCTTCGGGGTTACAATCATTAAATCGGCGATCATCCCGCCTTTGCCGTCTGATCTCTCTTTCAATGGAACGTAAGTGTAGCCATCCTCATCACGCCAGCGGCCATAATCGCTGGGTGGAACATGAACACCCTTCAGCGGTTTGCCGTCAATAATAATTTCGCCGCCATCTGGGTCGATAATTTCATCCCCCTCAATCTCATCAGAATCAAAATAATAAGAATCCTCACCTATACCGCCATTTAGGTAATCTTTACCCTTGCCACCATATAAACGATCCTTACCTGCACCACCTTCCAGATGGTCCTCCCCATCACCACCTTTGAGTATATCGTTACCGCCACCACCATAGAGATGATCGGCAGCTTGACTACCTATTAATTCATCCTCCTTATCAGAACCAAATTGGATAGCTGTTTTACCAAGTCTCGCAGCCAAATGAATATCCGCACCTCGTATGGTTCTAGGAGCAGTATTCAAGTGAGCAAGCCCACTCTCCGCATCCGAGATACTCTTCAAACTATCCAGAATAGACATAAATCGAGCAATAAACCCAGGGAACTGTCTAGATAAAGAAGAATTCTCCATCCATTTCTGCAACGACTCCTGAACTATACTTGCTTGATAGGGTTGATTAGTAATATCCAAAAAAGATTTGAGTGTGAGCAAAATCTGACGATCTTCGAGCCACTGGTCAGTATAATAATCAGGTTGTCTTTGGTTTTGTCTGGCATCCAAATCATGCTGCCAAGCACGATACTCCTCAGCCCAAACAGTTGACCAAATTTTTGTTACTGCAGCCTGCTTATCGGCAGATAATCCTGGTTTTTGCGTCAATACAAACGGGTTAAGGGTTTTTAAGGCAATAAAATGGCCGAAATCGGCAGCCGCAGCTTGAGCATTAGCTTCGGTAGCCGGCAAGATGGTAAAAGCATCCTCCAAATTATTGTCTTTTATAAATTTGTTAATTTGAACGATGGCTAATTGCAGAGAGTTACGACCAGTATAACTAACTAGATTTCCATCCTGATCATGAGCATCATGATCATCAATTAATGCCCATGACCCTCCATTTAAATCCCCTTTTAATTCAGTTTTACCGTTAATATCCAGTTTAATCCCAAGCTGTTTGGCCAGTATATTGATGATATTTTCCAGCACATCTCCTTCGGCAAAACCTTGTGCCTCTGGAGTATTATCCATCCAAGAATCTCCTAATTTATCAAATATTGCATCTTTTATTTCTGCTACAGAAGATACCGGAGATGAAAGGACCAAGGCAGCAACAGCAGGATTATTAGCAAAAATCTGCCTTACCTTCTTATCTGTTATTGCTTTTTTGTTACTCGACAGTCTAAATATTCTTTCAAAATTATGGCTAGTGAGCCCTTTATCTAATTGCTGAATAGATTTCTGAACACTTAATGAATCTATTATCAACATCAAACTGTGTGTATTACCAAAATCACTTTTATCATATCCATCTACTAACAACTTAGGATTCGTAGGAGAGGTTATAGATCCAGCTACCACTTTATGCAAATAATGCCCTCTTCCTAATGGTTGATTTTCAACAGCTACCCCAATAGTTTCACCATAATGCAACTGTGAACTAGCTACCATACTAGGATAAGTATTACCATAGACATCATAAAAATTATTAAATAGATTTTTAGCTTGATTTCTTTCATCACCTAGCATATTATCAAATCCAGACTCCCCTCCGATGAACTTGGGATAGCTAGATGTTTTACGGTTCGCCTGTATAACAGCCAATTGATAATCCAAATCGATAGATGCAACATTCTTAACATCTGTTTCTAAAGGTCGATGATGTTTGTTCTCATCGCCCTCCACCCAATTGGATGTACGCAGTTTAGATACCCTAATGGCCTCATCCCAAATATCTTTCGCTTTGGATACAGCCTCTTTTAATGAATCTAGCTCCTCCACCCTAGTGTTTTCTTCAGCACTGTTAGCCAAATATACATCTTGAGGAGTTATACTTTTCTCTATTTCATTAGTGATCCGATTAACCGCACCCCTATCTCTTTCTTTTAACGCATTTTGTAGCATTTCATAATATCGTTTCCCATCTGCAGTTTTGAACAAACCACTCATCTTTCCAGGTTGACGATCATCGGAAAATTGGTTAATAATATCAACCAACAACTCTGGATCCATCTCCTCTTTATTAGCTTTACGGCCAACTCCCGCGCCGTTGAACGTGTAAGTAGATTTAATTCCCAACGAGTATTGATTGCCACGTTTTTTATCTTCCCAATTAAAAGCTTTCCCACGCTGTAAAATATTAAATGCCGTGGCCAAATGACCGCCCAAGCTATAGCCGGTAACATTTAGTGGTTTGTCTATCAACCCTCTTTCTTGCAATATTTTTACCCAGCGCACCATATCGCTGATTTGGCCGAATGCCCAGCCGCGATCGGCGATTTCAAAGGTGTTGGTGGCTTGTGAATCCCGGGTGGCATCATCCACAAACTCAGTACTGCGGAAGGAAATGGTTAGATCTCCTTTTTTAATATCCGTACCTGGAATATCCTTCTTGGCTCTAAACAGGCTACCTGAAAATCCGGTTGCGGTATTGGCAATATGCGCCACCATCTCCCAGTTTTCAGCAAACTCTGCCGCATCGGTTGGGGTAAATTTACTGTTATGATCATTACCACTAATTAAATGGTTTTCATAATTTTCACCACTGTCATAATTAACACCAAACAATAGATTACTAGTATCTGCATCACCTTTTGAATCTATCCATTCCGGTTTGGCATTTTTAAATCCATATAATGCTTCAGCCGCCAGCTGCAATCTGGCAAACTCTAAAATAGTTGCAGGATTAGTATTGGTATTTTGTTGTTGATTAGTCATTTTGTAGTCTCCGATTGAGAGGGGATGGGATTAAAACTTTAACCGTAAAGGTAACTGTTCTCTGCTTGAATTCACTTTCCATAGGACAACGCATACCCCTGCCCCAAGGATTGGGATTCTGCTCAAATTTGGAATAGCCTAATTCCGGCACAAAGGCGTACATGGTTTTCTCAGCCATCAGTTCATTGGTTTGGGTATCGATAACCTTGATGGTTGTGCCGGCTATCCAATGTTTGCGGTTCTCCCAGGAAATATCGTTTTCGTAGGTAACGGCATAGCGGGCACGGGAATGGTGATTAGGTTGCTTATCCGTAACCCAATCTTGCTCGCCTTTATATGTACTATAACGAGTAATTGAGTCGTCTTTTTGTACGACATCCACATAGGCATATTTGGGGAAACTACCCGCAGAACGGAAAAGAAATTCTTCAATATATCCCTCACGTTCTAATTCACTCTCTACCGCCGCATCCTCCCACATCTGGTCTTTCAGCGGGTTGTAACTGTTGCTCTGATATTTCTCGTCATCCCCGCGCACTTTCAGCAGCAGAATGCCGTCCACATTGTCCGCCGTGCGGTAGATTTTCTCGCCGGCATTTTGGCACAGCTGGTCGAAGCGGGCTTTGGCCGGATCGTAGCGTTTGCGCCATTCGGCCACTTTTTCAGCATTCTCCCGCTCTTCCTGCCAAACGAGCGTTTTGGGAAACAGAAAAAACAGCGCTGCCACAGCAAGCCCGGGGGCTGGCAGCAGCCATGGGTATTTCTCCAAAAACTTGGGCTGGGCTTTGTAGCATAGAAAGATCGTGCCTAGCGCACATACCAGCATCGTGCCCCAATACAGCATGGCGATTAATTGGGTGATGTCTCTTAACGTGATCATGTTTTTCCTAGTTAATGTGTTTTTCCTAGCGGCATATCCGGAGTCTTCAGAGGCTACCTGAAAAATGTTCCTTTGCTCTTTACCAATCATCACCGCTTGTTTTCAGGTAGCCTCTTCCGCACCTACACCCGTCAAACAAAAACACCGCTGTGCGCAGCATGAAGGCCATGCTGGCGGCAGCGGTGTTGCTGTGTGGTACGGCGGTACGGCGTGTTCGCGGGGGAATCCATTTGGGCTCCGGATTGGGTCGTATCGGTATCGTTTATGTGCGGCATGGTAGCCTGCGGGTGTAGCAGCTGGCAAGCAATTAATAATACTTTGCATATATCCGGCAGGAATATGCTATTTATTCAATCCAGCCAGATAGTTGGCTTGTTTTCCTAATCTTGCTTCCGGTGTATGGAAAGGGGTGGGCAGCCGGTTTAACCAACCCTTATTCCGCCTGCTCCTCCGTATCGTGCAGGAAATTGCCTGATACCTAGGGCTACCTGAAAAACCAAGCCTGATTGGGCTGCTGCCGGATTGGTTCGGCAGCGGTTTGGTTTTTCAGGTAGCCTCTGTTGCGGGTTGTGCCTTTTCAGCCCAATCGGCAGGCGGTGTGGCGGTTTATCCGCTGCCTGCTCTTTACCAAACGGCGCTTCTGGGCTAGTATCGCGCCATTCTTAATTTATCTCCCTTTTCTGAATTATGTCCCGCTTTGTCCGCCTTGGTGCCTTCCGCGATTTCCTCGACCGCTACCGCACCGTTTGGCGCAATGTGTGGGCTGTCCGCGACCAGCTCGATCCGCCCAAACGCGATGCGGACGAGCTGGCTTTCCTCCCCGCCCATTTGGAGCTGACCGAAACGCCGCTTTCCGCCGCGCCGAAATGGAGTGCGCGGCTGATTATGCTGTTTGCGCTGTTGGCGTTGCTGTGGGCGTGCATCGGGCAGATGGATATTGTGGCGGTGGCACAGGGCAAAACGGCGCCGGGCGGGCGCAGCAAAACCATCCAGCCGCTGGAAACGGCGGTGGTGGAGGAAATTGCGGTGGGCAACGGCCAGCATGTGAAGGCGGGGCAGGTGTTGGTGAAGCTGGCGGCTGTGGGCTCGGACAGCGACTACACTCAGGCGGAGCAGGCTTTGCAGGCGGCGAGATTGAGCCGTTTGCGCCAGCAGGCGCTGCTCTCGGCGCTGGATAAGCACGAGCCGCCGCAGTTGTCGGCGGAAGGGGAAGAGGGTTTGCCGCCGCAGGCTTTGGCGGAGGCGCAGACTTTGGTGCGCAACCAGTATCAGGCCTGGTTGGAGCAGGACGAGCAGTTGCAGGCGGTGTGGCGCGGCCATCAGGCGCAGTTGCGCGAGGCGGCGGCGCAGGAGCAGAAGCTTTCGCAGCTTACGGCCATCGAGCAGCAGCGCACGGCGGATTTCAAAGACTTGCTGGCCAAACAGTTTATTTCGCAGCATGCTTATTACGAGCAGCAAAGCAAATTGATTCAATACCGCAGCGATTTGGCGGCGCAGCGCAACCGTTTGCAGCAAATCCGCGAAAGCCTGCGCGAAACGGAACAGCAGCGCCGTTTGAACAGCCAAACCCTGCGCCGCGACACATTGGATGCGCTGCGCCAGGCGGAAGAACAAATTGCCCAGCTGTCGGCACAAACCGGCAAGGCGCGCCAGCGGCAGCAGTGGATGACGCTCACTTCGCCGGTGGACGGCACGGTGCAGCAGCTGGCGACGCACACTGTGGGCGGGGTGGTAACGGCGGCACAGCCGATTATGGTGGTGGTGCCGGACGAAGAACAAATGGAAATCGAGGCGCTGCTGCCCAACCGCGATATCGGCTTTGTGCGTGCCGGCCAGCCGGTGGTGGTGAAAGTGGAGGCTTTCCCCTACACCCGCTACGGCTACCTCACCGGCAAGGTGAAGAGCGTGAGTTTTGATGCCGTTGAGCATCAGCAGCTGGGCTTGGTGTTTGCCGTATTGATTACGCTGGATCAGGATTATTTGGTGATCGACGGCCAAAAAGTGAAACTCACCGGCGGCATGAATGTGAGCGCGGAAATCAAAACCGGCCGCCGCCGCGTGATTGATTATTTAATCAGCCCCCTGCAAACCAAGGTTCAGGAGAGCCTGAAAGAGCGCTGATGCCGCACCAAGCCGGGTGGGCTGCTAAAGGCTACCTGAAAGCCTAAGCTTCAACGGCGTTAAATGGCCGGCAGCCGAAATACGCACCCGATGCTGCCCGGGTTTCAGGTAGCCCAATGACCGGATTCTGGCCGCGTTGAGACTGATGTTTTTCAGGTAGCCTGTCTGTTCGGCGATGATTGATTGCCCGCTTCCCGAAAAGGCTACCTGAAAGCTGTTCGGCACAGATGCTCCTCCTGTTTATCCATTTTTCCAACTGCCGGATTTTCCCAACCATTCCATCCCAATCTTATCCACCATGTTCCGCCCTCCCCTATCCCGTCTCTGTTTCGCCCTGTGCCTGCTGATCGGCTATGCCGCGCCGGCATATGCCTTCGACCTGATTCAGGCTTTCGAGGCGGCACAGCAGCATTCGGCGGAATATGCCGCCGCACAATACGGCTATCAAGCGGAAATCGAACAAGAAGCGCAGGCAAGGGCGCCGCTGCTGCCCCAAATCAGCGCCAATGCGCTGTATCAACGTCAACCGGCCTCGCTTTCCAGCAACACCGTGAGCCACGGTTGGGGCGTACAGGCCAGCCAAGTATTGTTTGACCGCTCGCTGTGGGCGCAATACCGCCAAGGGCGGCAGGCGGCGCAACAGGCCGCGGCCAAATTGCAGCGCAGCGGCGATGATTTGCTGTTTCAGGTAGCCCAAGCCTATTGCGAGGTTTTGCAGCAGCAAGACACTTGGGCGGCCATCCGGCAAGAGAAAGCCGCCTACTTCCGCCAAATGCAGCAGGCACGCGCCGCCTTTGAAAAAGGTGCGGCCACGCGGGTGGACATCGAAGAAGCCCGCGCCGGCTACGATGCCGCGCTGGCCAAGGAAATCACCACCGTCAGCCGGCTGGAACTGGCACGCAGCACATTAGACAACCTCACCGGCCTGGACTCGCGCCAAATCGAGCCGTTACGCCCCGGCGAATTGCCCGATTGGTTGCAACAAAAGGAAAACTACTGGCAGGATTTGGCCGAACGGCATAATCCGCAATGGATCGAGCAACGCTGGGCCTGGCAGCAGGCGCGCAGCAGCCGCGAAGCCGCCCAAGGCAGCCGTTGGCCGCGCCTCACCCTTAACGGCGGCTATCAAGACCACCACAACACTCAAAGCTACGGCCGGGTAGACCAGCACTACCGCAGCAAAGGCGGCAGCGTTACCCTGCAACTGAATCTGCCGCTATACGATGGCGGCCAAACCAACAGCCGTATCCGCGAAACCACTGCCCGCGAATTGCAACAGCACGAATTGCTTACTGCCACCGAGCGCCAAGTGCGGCAGGCGGTACGCCAAGCCTACCTCGATGCCTACGGCCACCAATACCGCATCCTCGCCCAGCAGCGCCTGTTGGACAGCAACCGCGCCAAACTGGAATCCACCCGTTTGGGGCGGCAAGTGGGCGTGCGCAGCCTGTTGGAAGAACTGCAGGCACAACAAGCTGCCGCCGATGCCGAACAGCAACTGGCACAGGCACGCTACGGCTATGTCTTGGCCTATATCCGGCTGCTGAAAGAATCCGGCGTGCTGGGTGAAACTGCTCGGCAACAGCAGCTGCGCCGCGAATTGTTCGCTGCCGGCAGCCGGGGTGTAAACCGTACAAGGGCTCTGGCCAATCCGGCGGTCTAGGCCGTACCGAATCCACCCCGTATCAATAGCGAAATGGCGCAACCCGCCATCTCCGCTGTTGGCGATGCCCCACCGCCGCTAGACAGCATTCCCGCTGCCGGACAAAACGCAGCTATCCCGCAAGCGGAGCAAACGGCATCCCGCCCCGCTCCACCGCAGCGCCGTTCCGGCAACCGCCGATCACGCGATGTCAACCGCATCCTATTAAAGCCAAACTGGCCAATTGTGCCCGTTACAGCTGAATAACAAGGCCTTACCGCCACGCCATACGGTCTGCCAACGCCCATCCCAACCAATGCTTGCCCTACCCACTTCATTTGATTGCCTATTTTTCTCATAGACCCCTGATGTTTATTGGGGCTGTCCTAGATAACTAGGAATATTCAAAAGTGATTAAAACACTCCTATGAGAAAAAGTCGCCTCAGCCAGCCCG
>NZ_KV804518.1:0-5491 GCF_001811325.1 Eikenella sp. HMSC071B05
GGTTCAGCAGCTCTTTAACAATCAGATTACCGATAAGTGTGGGTGTTTTACACCTGCACTGTTGAGAAGAAGACAAGACGATGTTTAACATTGTTCTGTCGGTTTCTTTGAAGCAGACCAGAAGTTATTAAGTTAGAGATTGAACATAAGAGTTTGATCCTGGCTCAGATTGAACGCTGGCGGCATGCTTTACACATGCAAGTCGAACGGCAGCGGGGTAGTGCTTGCACTACTGTCCGGCGAGTGGCGAACGGGTGAGTAATATATCGGAACGTACCGAGTAATGGGGGATAACCAATCGAAAGATTGGCTAATACCGCATACGTCCTAAGGGAGAAAGCGGGGGATCGCAAGACCTCGCGTTATTCGAGCGGCCGATAACTGATTAGCTAGTTGGTGGGGTAAAGGCCTACCAAGGCGACGATCAGTAGCGGGTCTGAGAGGACGATCCGCCACACTGGGACTGAGACACGGCCCAGACTCCTACGGGAGGCAGCAGTGGGGAATTTTGGACAATGGGGGCAACCCTGATCCAGCCATGCCGCGTGTATGAAGAAGGCCTTCGGGTTGTAAAGTACTTTTGTTAGGGAAGAAAAGGGAAGTGCTAATACCACTTTTTGCTGACGGTACCTAAAGAATAAGCACCGGCTAACTACGTGCCAGCAGCCGCGGTAATACGTAGGGTGCGAGCGTTAATCGGAATTACTGGGCGTAAAGCGAGCGCAGACGGTTATTTAAGCAGGATGTGAAATCCCCGGGCTTAACCTGGGAACTGCGTTCTGAACTGGATAGCTAGAGTGTGTCAGAGGGGGGTAGAATTCCACGTGTAGCAGTGAAATGCGTAGAGATGTGGAGGAATACCGATGGCGAAGGCAGCCCCCTGGGATAACACTGACGTTCATGCTCGAAAGCGTGGGTAGCAAACAGGATTAGATACCCTGGTAGTCCACGCCCTAAACGATGTCGATTAGCTGTTGGGCAACTTGATTGCTTAGTAGCGTAGCTAACGCGTGAAATCGACCGCCTGGGGAGTACGGTCGCAAGATTAAAACTCAAAGGAATTGACGGGGACCCGCACAAGCGGTGGATGATGTGGATTAATTCGATGCAACGCGAAGAACCTTACCTGGTCTTGACATGTACGGAACCTTTCAGAGACGGAAGGGTGCCTTCGGGAGCCGTAACACAGGTGCTGCATGGCTGTCGTCAGCTCGTGTCGTGAGATGTTGGGTTAAGTCCCGCAACGAGCGCAACCCTTGTCATTAGTTGCCATCATTTAGTTGGGCACTCTAATGAGACTGCCGGTGACAAACCGGAGGAAGGTGGGGATGACGTCAAGTCCTCATGGCCCTTATGACCAGGGCTTCACACGTCATACAATGGTCGGTACAGAGGGTAGCCAAGCCGCGAGGTGGAGCCAATCCCAGAAAACCGATCGTAGTCCGGATTGCACTCTGCAACTCGAGTGCATGAAGTCGGAATCGCTAGTAATCGCAGGTCAGCATACTGCGGTGAATACGTTCCCGGGTCTTGTACACACCGCCCGTCACACCATGGGAGTGGGGGATACCAGAAGCAGGTAGGGTAACCGCAAGGAGCCCGCTTGCCACGGTATGCTTCATGACTGGGGTGAAGTCGTAACAAGGTAGCCGTAGGGGAACCTGCGGCTGGATCACCTCCTTTCTAGAGAAAAAGTAGGGGTAGAGCATCCACACCTATCGGTAATCAGATACAGATGCGAAGAGAATGTTGGGTTTGTAGCTCAGCTGGTTAGAGCACACGCTTGATAAGCGTGGGGTCGGAGGTTCAAGTCCTCCCAGACCCACCAGTAGTCGTAGAGCGGAGCAGATCCGCCCAGGTACTGGGGGCATAGCTCAGTTGGTAGAGCACCTGCTTTGCAAGCAGGGGGTCATCGGTTCGATCCCGTTTGCCTCCACCACACAATACTTTCCAAATAAAAGTATGCTAAATATACGAGTAAGTTGCTGCATCTTGCAGTTTGCGTGGTAGTTTATTTTTATTTGCGAAGTCAAAACGCATCGATCTTTAACAAATTGGCAAGCCGAAATCAACAAACAAACGAAGTAGGGCTTATCTTTGAGATAAGTCATACAGAAATTTGGGTGATGATTGTATCGACTGAATCCTGAAACACAAAAGGCAGGATTCGGACACAACAAGCAGTAAGCTTTATCAAAGTAGAGGCCTTAAGCCCCAGCTGTAGTCAACGCAGCGCAGGCGAAGTCAAAAAGGCACTTCAAATGATAGAGTCAAGTGAATAAGTGCATCAGGTGGATGCCTTGGCGATGATAGGCGACGAAGGACGTGTAAGCCTGCGAAAAGCATCGGGGAGCTGGCAATAGAGCTTTGATCCGGTGATGTCCGAATGGGGAAACCCACACAGCAATGTGTATCCTAAGCTGAATACATAAGCTTAGAGAAGCGAACCCGGAGAACTGAACCATCTAAGTACCCGGAGGAAAAGAAATCAACCGAGATTCCGCAAGTAGTGGCGAGCGAACGCGGAGGAGCCTGTATGTGATAGTTGTCGGGATAGGAGAAGGAATTGGAAACTTCCGCCATAGTGGGTGATAGCCCCGTATCCGAAATTCCGGCAGTGGTACTAAGCATACGACAAGTAGGGCGGGACACGAGAAATCCTGTCTGAAGATGGGGGGACCATCCTCCAAGGCTAAATACTCATCATCGACCGATAGTGAACCAGTACCGTGAGGGAAAGGCGAAAAGAACCCCGGGAGGGGAGTGAAATAGAACCTGAAACCTGATGCATACAAACAGTGGGAGCACTTTATGGTGTGACTGCGTACCTTTTGTATAATGGGTCAACGACTTACATTCAGTAGCGAGCTTAACCGGATAGGGGAGGCGTAGGGAAACCGAGTCTTAATAGGGCGTCATAGTTGCTGGGTGTAGACCCGAAACCGAGTGATCTATCCATGGCCAGGTTGAAGGTGCCGTAACAGGTACTGGAGGACCGAACCCACGCATGTTGCAAAATGCGGGGATGAGCTGTGGATAGGGGTGAAAGGCTAAACAAACTCGGAGATAGCTGGTTCTCCCCGAAAACTATTTAGGTAGTGCCTCATGTATCACTTCCGGGGGTAAAGCACTGTTATGGCTAGGGGGTCATTGCGACTTACCAACCCATGGCAAACTCAGAATACCGGAAAGTGCAATCATGGGAGACAGACAGCGGGTGCTAACGTCCGTTGTCGAGAGGGAAACAACCCAGACCGCCAGCTAAGGTCCCAAATGATAGATTAAGTGGTAAACGAAGTGGGAAGGCTTAGACAGCCAGGATGTTGGCTTAGAAGCAGCCATCATTTAAAGAAAGCGTAATAGCTCACTGGTCGAGTCATCCTGCGCGGAAGATGTAACGGGGCTCAAATCTATAACCGAAGCTGCGGATGCACCTAGTGCATGGTAGGGGAGCGTTCTGTAGGCCTGAGAAGGTGTTTCGTAAGGAATGCTGGAGGTATCAGAAGTGCGAATGTTGACATGAGTAGCGATAAAGCGGGTGAAAAGCCCGCTCGCCGAAAGCCCAAGGTTTCCTGCGCAACGTTCATCGGCGCAGGGTGAGTCGGCCCCTAAGGCGAGGCAGAGATGCGTAGTCGATGGGAAACGGGTTAATATTCCCGTACTTGATTTAAGTGCGATGTGGGGACGGAGAAGGTTAGGTCAGCAAACTGTTGGAATAGTTTGTTCAAGCCGGTAGGTGGAAGAATTAGGCAAATCCGGTTCTTCATAACACCGAGAAGTGATAACGAGTATCTACGGATACGAAGTGACTGATACCACGCTTCCAGGAAAAGCCACTAAGCTCTAGCTTAAATCGAACCGTACCGCAAACCGACACAGGTGGGCAGGATGAGAATTCTAAGGCGCTTGAGAGAACTCGGGAGAAGGAACTCGGCAAATTGATACCGTAACTTCGGGAGAAGGTATGCCCTCTGAGGTGAAGGATTTACTCCGTAAGCTTTGGAGGGTCGCAGAGAATCGGTGGCTGCGACTGTTTATTAAAAACACAGCACTCTGCAAACACGAAAGTGGACGTATAGGGTGTGACGCCTGCCCGGTGCTGGAAGGTTAATTGAAGATGTGAGAGCATCGGATCGAAGCCCCAGTAAACGGCGGCCGTAACTATAACGGTCCTAAGGTAGCGAAATTCCTTGTCGGGTAAGTTCCGACCCGCACGAATGGCGTAACGATGGCCACACTGTCTCCTCCCGAGACTCAGCGAAGTTGAAGTGGTTGTGAAGATGCAATCTACCCGCTGCTAGACGGAAAGACCCCGTGAACCTTTACTGTAGCTTTGCATTGGACTTTGAAGTCACTTGTGTAGGATAGGTGGGAGGCTTAGAAGCAGAGACGCTAGTTTCTGTGGAGCCGTCCTTGAAATACCACCCTGGTGACTTTGAGGTTCTAACCCAGGTCCGTAAACCGGATCGGGGACCGTGCATGGTAGGCAGTTTGACTGGGGCGGTCTCCTCCCAAAGAGTAACGGAGGAGTTCGAAGGTTACCTAGGTCCGGTCGGAAATCGGACTGATAGTGCAATGGCAAAAGGTAGCTTAACTGCGAGACCGACAAGTCGAGCAGGTGCGAAAGCAGGACATAGTGATCCGGTGGTTCTGAATGGAAGGGCCATCGCTCAACGGATAAAAGGTACTCCGGGGATAACAGGCTGATTCCGCCCAAGAGTTCATATCGACGGCGGAGTTTGGCACCTCGATGTCGGCTCATCACATCCTGGGGCTGTAGTCGGTCCCAAGGGTATGGCTGTTCGCCATTTAAAGTGGTACGTGAGCTGGGTTTAAAACGTCGTGAGACAGTTTGGTCCCTATCTGCAGTGGGCGTTGGAAGTTTGACAGGGGCTGCTCCTAGTACGAGAGGACCGGAGTGGACGAACCTCTGGTGTACCGGTTGTCACGCCAGTGGCATCGCCGGGTAGCTAAGTTCGGGAAGGATAAGCGCTGAAAGCATCTAAGCGCGAAACCTGCCTGGAGATGAGACTTCCCTGGGGGTTAAACCCTCCTGAAGAGTCGTTCTAGACCAGGACGTTGATAGGTGGGGTGTGGAAGCGCGGCAACGCGTGCAGCTAACCCATACTAATTGCTCGTGAGGCTTGACTCTATCATTTGAAGTGCTTTGCGGTGTAGAAACACCGGGAAGAGTACTAAATAGAATAAAGCTTACTGGAATCGATACACATTACCCGATTGTTTGGTTAGTAGCCGGACAGAACAGTTTGATTTGATTAACCGGAGTGACATGACCGGTGGCTTGACGATTTGTACAGTTTAAGTTTGGCGGCCATAGCGGTTTGGTCCCACGCCTTCCCATCCCGAACAGGACCGTGAAACGAACCAGCGCCGATGATAGTACGGATTACCCGTGCGAAAGTAGGACACTGCCAAACACCTATTTATGACACCCGCCTAACGGCGGGTGTCATTCTTTGTGGCGTAGAAG
>NZ_KV804519.1:0-2557 GCF_001811325.1 Eikenella sp. HMSC071B05
CTCCATGATTTCACCCCCTTAGCGCCATCTGAACCCTGTCAAAAACGCTCTGTAGCTGCGAAAGAGCATGTTCTGGTTTCAGCAGTGGTTCGGATGTGCCTTTGTCGGTCAGCTTGCCTAACTGGAAAGAGCGGTTCTTTTTTTAGTCGGGTTAGCGTATCTGTAAGCATCATCAGCTACTTCTTGTTATGCTCGCTGATTGCTCAATGCTGTTCACTCTTTACGTAACTTTTGTACCGCTGGAGAATCTACCGTTTCATGCAGCCCGGTCTCCATTGTTGATGACCTGCCCAACAGCCAAAATGAGCGGCGCATCACACCCGAGAACCATGTCCGCCTGTATAACGAGGAGTGTATATGGCGGCTGTTTCGCGGTGTGACCTACGGCATCATTACCACACAAAATAAGATGTATTGCACAGAAATCCAGTTTAATCTAAGATTCAGTCTTAAGTTAAACTGGATTTTGTTATGTATTACCCACGTCACCTGCAATCTGTCTTGCAAAAGCTGTCCGCCCAATTTCCCGCCGTGTTGCTGACCGGTGCGCGGCAGGTCGGTAAATCCACACTGCTTCAGCACATTGCGCCCGAATACGGATACCTTACCTTAGACGATCCCTTGCTGCTCGACCAAGCCAAAAACGAGCCGCAACTGTTCCTATTGAACCACACTCCGCCGCTGATTGTGGACGAAGTCCAATACGCCCCCGAACTGTTTCCCCTGCTGAAAATGGATATAGACCGGCGCAAGCAGAACGGCCTGTACCTGCTGTCCGGTTCTCAGGCTTTTGAGTTGATGCAAAACGTCAGCGAAAGTCTGGCCGGGCGCATTGCGGTATTGAAATTAAACGGATTGTCGTGGCGCGAAATGCGCGGCGATGATTTTCAGGCGGCCTTTGTGCCGGACGAAGGTTATTTGGCCAACCGGAAACCCGTATTCAGGCTACCCGAACACGAAAATATCTGGCAGATTATCCACCGCGGCGATATGCCGCGCTTATACGAGCAACCCGCAACCGACTGGCAGGTTTACTATGCCTCGTATGTCGCCACCTATATCGAACGCGACGTGCGCCAATTGGTCAATGTAGGCAGCAGCGGCGATTTCACTCGGTTCATGATTGCTATTGCCGCCCGCAGCGGGGAATTATTGAATTACAGCAGCGTGGCCCAGGAAATCGGCGTATCGGTGGATACCGTCAAGCGTTGGCTCACCGTGCTGCAAACATCGAGCATCGTCTATCTGCTGCAACCCTATGGCAACAACCACCTTAAACGCGCCATCAAAACCCCGAAAGTCTATATGCTGAACACCGGCCTGATGGCCTACCTGACCAAATGGCTGACGCCGGAAACCATTCAAAACGGAGCCAAGAGCGGGCAGTTTTTTGAAACTTTTGTCGTGGGCGAAATCATCAAATCCTTCCACAACCAAGGCCAAGAACCGCCGATTTATTTTTACCGCGACACCAATCAAAAAGAAATCGACCTACTGATCGAACACCAGCAGATGCTGTACCCCGTTGAAATCAAAGCCACCGCCAATCCCAATAAAAAAATGGCCGCCGCTTTCAACCTGCTGCGCAACACGCTGCCGGCAAACGAATTGGGCATCGCCCACGGCACGATCATCAACCAGTACCCGCAAAAAATCTGGTTGGCGGAGAATTTGGTTGCCGTGCCTGCGGCCTATGTTTGAGGCTACCTGAAACCGCCCTTCAAGGAATGAACTATGCCCAACACCCCCGCCAACCCCATCCCATCCGAACATTTCCACGACGGCGCCCTTATCTCCTGCAAGCTCACCGACTGGACCTTCACGCGCTACCACACGCCCGGCAAATCCGATTATGCCGTGGTGTACGGCACGGTCACACAAGACGGGTCGGGGCGCTTTGCCGCAGGCAGCCGAATCCGCACCCCGCCCATTACTCAATGGGCGGCACCGCTGGCCCATACACACAACTCGGTGTATTGCCTGCCTGAAGGTGCAGGCTGCTTTTGCGACCTGCCCGCAACTATGCAACCTGCCATAGACATTTTGGGTATTGACCCTGCCGAAGCGGCCGTTATGCTGCGAAACGCCTTCATGCAGCCTGCACATGCTTTGCCTGAAACCGCCTGTTTCGGTGTTCCGGTGATGCGGACGGCAGGACAGGGCAACAGTCCAGTCGTCATGGAGCGCCACATCGCCGAATTGCCGTTCTATTCATTTTGGCGGGACAGTAGCATCGGTTCCGCCCAAAGCCTGATAGACGGACAAGCCGCCGTATTTCTGCACGATTGGAACGCATTCTGCCGCCGGTTTGTTCGTACCGGTAAACACCGCTGCCAAACCGACCACACAGACAACCAAGCCGTAGACGGCCAATACAGCTATTTCGGCCTGCCGATTGTGCATACGCCAGAACAGGATAATGACCCTGCCGTATTGGAAGCCGACATCGCCAAACTTCCGTTTTACACCTATTGGCACACCGCCTGCGCTTCCGATGTACACCAGTTAGCAGACGGCACACGCGTTGTGCACCTTGCTGATTGGGAAGCCTTCTGCC
>NZ_KV804520.1:0-5411 GCF_001811325.1 Eikenella sp. HMSC071B05
TCAGATGGCGCTAAGGGGGTGAAATCATGGAGTACGGTACACAAGCCTCCCTACTTCAAGCACACGCAACAGAACAGCAACGGATATTGCGTTCTACTCACGGAGACATCAATGTAGTCTTGGAAACGGTACAAGGAACCCAAAATCCTTCCCATAATCTACTACACCCAGCCAGAGATATTCAGTCCCGCCCTTCCCAAACACCATCGGGATCCCGGCCCCCAACTACAACCCTAACGATTATTGGTGGAACCAATATTAACCGAACCGCCATCCAATAAAACAAGCCACCCTGATTGGGCGGCTTGTTTGTCATCGGGTGGACAGATACATCTCGCGAATCTGTTCCTGGGTGGGTTTGGTTAAACCCCATTGGTCATTGACACAGTGCAGGATGAATTTATTGCTTCGGCAGACATAACGTTCCATGCGCCAACTCGCATACATCTCCATGTCGGCGTACTCGACTATTTCCCTTTTTGTCATCAACCCACCTACCAACCCGAGGGCCATCTGGTCAAACCTGATGGCATAAAACCAGCTTCGCCCTCGCTCGGTTGAGACCGAGCTCAGATTATGCCGACGGGCTTCTTACCGAATCCCGTCTCGACAACCGGACGGCCATCGTGTTAAACCCGATGGAAGAAAACCAATCCAAAATTCCAAAATCACCGATGTATATATACTATATATGATATATATATTCTTATAATAGGTATTATATATATTATATATAAATATAAGTATGCGCTTTAAACAAAAAAAGCAATCTCTAGGACACATCATAGCTCCACTTTTCCCAGATCTATAATTTCAAAAAATTCGGGAGGTAAAACAATAAAAGTTTTACCTCCCGAGAAAATTTTTCCGAAATCTTCATATATCGCTCATATTTTTTCAGAGTCTCTTCCTCCAATGATAAATAATTCTTTGCAGACCAGCCCTTCATCTTTTTATTTCTATACAGGCCGTAGTAGAGCACTGCGTGAAAAATAAAGGTGATCCGAACTTGAGTAAAATTTTTCTAACCCAGACCCTAGTACACCGGCCCAGCAAACCATGACTGGAATTTTTCTGTACCGGCTGCCAAGTTTTGTTTACCTTGCTACTTTCCCTCCTCTAATGACAGCAAAGTCTCCAAAGAATTTATTGCTGATGACTCTTTAACCAATCCAAGATTTTTTACATGGGCTACATTTTTTAGCCTTACTTTTTCTGATAATACCTCCTTCTTCCCTTCGAAAGAGAGAATAGAGAATGTTTAAAAAGTCATCTTCTGGAGATACGCCGATAAATATGTCTGATTCTTCGGCAAAGAGCCTTTCAAGATACGTTTTTATCTCCAAACCATCTTTATCTTGACTGTAAAAATAACGGCATCGACCCGTTTGATACATACTGATAATTGAAAAATCAGAGCGCCCATCCCTCGCCACTGATGTCAAAATAAAATGAACATTTTTTGTAACCTCTCCGCATACACGTCCAAAATTTTGAACTTCCACCTATACCTGCCCCGAGGCAGACTGCTTTTCTCGTACCTGAAAAAGTTTGCGTATCCACATCAGTTTGATTTTGAGGGATCCCACCACGCGCACTTGAGCGCGTTCCTTTTCCTGTCCAGTTTTTTGCAGTTAATCGACATTAATGCGGAGATTCTGCTGCAATTTGTTATTCAGGATGCTGAGATTATCATCTAATAAGAAGACGTGTCCGGTATGCCGGGCTTACGGAAAAGGTCATAGTTGTTGATCGTATGTCCCCTCGAAGCCCGGATAGAACTTTGGTACCTTAAAACGATCATTCGCCGCGCCAGTGTCGTCTTCTTGCCACTGGTGTACCGGCATTGTCTCCATCAGCTCGGCGCTCTGTTTGCCCTCCTGTCCCACCTTATTGCCATCATGGGTGTTGATATCTGTATGTGGATGTATTGTAAATATTTTTATACTAACAAGATGCCTGAGAATATCTCTTCAAATCTCTTGCCATTATTTCTAAACTGGGGTAGCCTTTACACACTAAATAAAAATTTTACAGTTTTACAAGTTATTGCAAGTTTCCCTTATTTATCAAAGGTAAACGTCTATTTATAAACTAGTGCATACCGCTATCGTTTGGTGTATTGAAGATACATACACCAAATATGAGGCGTGCTTGTTGAATATAAAATAAAAAATGTTAAAACTTTCCCACACTACCCTTGGTATTATTTTATTCACCTCTTTCTATCCATCTCCTGCCGCAGCCGCACCAGACGAATCCCTTTCCCGACAAGTGCAGCAAGACCAACTACAACGTGAAGAGCAAAGAAAACAAGACATACAGCAGCGGCAACCGGCGCCCGATGTCCGTCTCGATGCCAATACCCCGGCAGACTCTTCCATTGAGCCTCTCCCTATTGAAACACCCTGTTTCCCGCTCTCCAGTATCCGTCTGAACGGCGACTCCGCCGACCAATTCCAGTTCTCCCTACGCCATGCCCTTACCCGCTCCGGTTTTACCCCGGGGCAGTGCGTGGGTGCGCAAGGCATTAACCGTTTGATGGGTTTGGCACAAAATGTGCTGATTGAGCGTGGTTACACGACCACTCGTATTTTGGCCGCCCCGCAGGATTTAAACAGCGGGGTGTTGGAACTGACGGTTGTTCCGGGGCGCATCCATGCCATTCGGGTGGATTTGTCCGAACGTGAACAGACCCATGCCGGCAGAATTGCCTCCCGGCAAAACGAATTCCCGGCCAAGGGTGGGGATATTCTTAATTTGCGCGATTTGGAACAGGGTTTGGAAAACCTGAAACGGGTACCTACTGCCGATGCCGATATCCAGATCATACCGGCCGAACAGCCGAACGAGAGCGATGTGGTGATCAGCTGGAAACAGCGGCGGATACCGTTTCGGGTATCCGTCGGGCTGGATGATTCCGGTAGCGAAGCCACCGGCAAATATCAGGGCAGCTTTACCTTGTCGGCTGACAACCCACTGGGGCTCAGCGACTTGGCCTATGTCTCTTACAGCCGCAACTTGGGGCATAAAAATGATTTGACTGATAGGAACGGGCAGAAAACCGACAGCGGTACCCGCAGCTACGGTGCGCATTATTCTGTACCGTTCGGTAACTGGCTCTTGGCCTGGAACTACCAATATTACCGTTATCACCAGGCAGTGGCCGGGCAGCAGGAAGTTTATGACTATAACGGTAAAAGCTGGAGCCAAGATATCGGATTGACCCGTCTGTTGTACCGGGATGCCCGCCGTAAAACCCATCTGACTTTAAGGCTATGGCAGCGTAAAACCCAAAGTTTTATCAATGATGCCGAAATAGATGTGCAACGCCGCCGTACCGCCGGCTGGAGTCTGGCTTTAAACCACAAGGAATACCTGGGTCGGGCAACGTTATCTGCCGGTGTAACATACAAACGAGGCACGGGCTGGCTGCACAGCCTGCCGGCGCCGGAAGAAAGATACGATGAAGGCACCGCCCGCATGCGCTTGCTGACCACGGATTTGTCTTTGAATCTGCCTTTCAATATCGGCAAGCAGCAATTTGTCTACGATACCCACCTGCATACCCAATGGAATCAGACACTATTGACGGCCTTGGATAGAATTGCCATCGGTGGCCGCTATACGGTACGCGGGTTTGACGGAGAGGTGACGTTGTCGGCGGAGCGCGGCTGGTATTGGCGTAACGATCTGGCTTGGCAATACTCCCCCAACCACCAAGTCTATCTGGCTTTGGATGCCGGGCGGGTGGCCGGCCCGTCGAGTAAATACCTGCCGGGCAGAGAGTTGGTGGGTGGCGGTATTGGATTCAAAGGGCAGCTGCATGCCGGCGGATCGTTATATTACGATCTGTTTGTTGGTGCGCCTTTGGTGAAGCCGCAATATTTGCCTACCGCCGATACTACTTTCGGCTTCAGTCTGAATTACTCATTTTAAGATTCAGGGCAAACAATCCAAACAATCATAATCCAATAACAATCAATTAAATCAATTTAACTTGAGGGAGCCGTTATCATGAATAAGCAAATGTACAAATTGGTCTTCAACCGTGTCCGCAACCAAATCATGGCCGTGGCTGAAACGGCTGTTTCCCATGGCAAAGACCCCCGCCATGGCGGGGGGGCTGCTTGCGGACGGGTACATTGTTTCGGCTTACCCCTGTTCTCCTTCTCCCTGATGCTGGCTTTGGGATTGGCGACCATACTGCCGGCCGCCGCCGACGGCATCGTGGCCGATCCGGCAGCCCCGGCCGGGCAGCAGCCGGCCATTTCGCATACTTCCAACGGCCTGCCGCAGGTCAACATTCAAACGCCGACCGCCGGCGGCGTTTCGGTCAACCAGTACCGACAATTCGATATCGGCGAACGTGGTGCCATTCTGAACAACAGCCGGGGTGCCAGCCGTACCCAGCTAGGCGGTTGGGTAGCCGGCAACCCTATGTTGATGGGTGGCGAAGCCCGTATCATCGTTAACCAGGTCAACAGCAGCAACCCCTCTCTGTTGAACGGCTACATAGAAGTGGCCGGCCGTCGGGCTGAAGTGGTGGTGGCCAATCCGGCCGGTATCCGAGTAAACGGTGGCGGCTTCATCAATGCCTCCGGGGTTACCCTGACTACCGGTCGGCCGGTGATCAGCCCGGAAGGCTACCTGAATGGATTCCAGGTACGCTCCGGCAGCATTCAGGTAGCAGGCAACGGGCTAGATACCGCTACTGCCGACTACACCCGTATCCTGACCCAGGCGGCACAAATTAATGCCGGGTTGTGGGCAAAAAATCTTGTGGTGGTAGCCGGTAACCATGATGCCGCTGCCGATGGTAGCTATACCGCCGTGGCCGGCAGCAGTACGCCTGGTGCGGTTGCCATCGATACCGGCAATCTGGGTGGCATGTATGCCGGCAAAATCAGCCTGGTCAGCACCGAACGGGGTGTCGGCATCAATAATGCCGGCCAGCTGTTTGCCGGTGTCGGCGGGGTTTCCTTGTCTGCCGAGGGCAAAATCAGCAATAGCGGCAGCATCGTAGCGGCGGAACGCCAGGCGGCCCGTGCCGATACGGCCGCTGTCCGTATCCAAGCCGACCACTTAGAAAACAGCGGTACGGTTTCCGCCCAAGGCCATGCCTTACTGCGTACCCGCACTGTAGATAATAGCGGTTTGCTGGTATCGGCTGCAGAAATGAACATCCGCAACCAAGAGCAGCTGACCAATAGCGGCACCCTGAATGCCGGGCGGTTCGATATCGAGACCGCACGGCTACACAATCAGAATGGCAACATCAGCCAAACCGGTTTGCAGGCGTTGAAAATCGATACCCCGCATTTGAGCAACCGTAACCAAGGTTTAATCGGCTATGCGCCGCTGGAGCAGAACAATGGCCAACCCGGACAGCAGCCGCAACCTGCCCCCGC
>NZ_KV804521.1:0-287 GCF_001811325.1 Eikenella sp. HMSC071B05
AAGACGCGTTTTGCCTGATTCCAAAAATTCTCAATGCCGTTGATGTGGTTCTGACGGTCTGCAAATTCCTTGGAATGGTTGATGCGGTGATGGATAAAACCGCTCACGTCCAACTTGTCGTAGCTGCTCAGACTATCGGTATAAACAATGCTGTCCGGCATGATTTTCTTTTTGATGACAGGAAGTAACGTTTCAGACTTGGCATTATCCACCACAACGGTATAGACCCGTCCGTTGCGTTTCAGAATGCCAAAGACAACCACTTTTCCTGCCGCACCGCGACCACG
>NZ_KV804522.1:0-12210 GCF_001811325.1 Eikenella sp. HMSC071B05
GTGGTACCGTCAGCATTTTGCATGCTGGCAATCACGTTGCTAGCTTGTACTGGCTGCGCCCCCGCTTGACCTTCTGGCTTGTCATAGAAGTTACCGTCGGCGTGTTTGTACACTTTGTTACCATTAGTGTCGGTATATACCACCGGGGTTTGGGCGTTCTGTACTACAGTCTGAGCATCCACAGCGTAGGTGTAGGTTTGATTACCATTGGTTCCATCCACATCCTGTTTCACAGTCAAACCGTTACCTGCGGCGAAGGTTACTTTCTGGCCGGGTTTAACGGTGGTAGCGGTAGCAGTAGTACCGCTAGCCAAGTTACCACCAGCTGTGGCTTGGAAGCCACTGTTGTTGATGGCATTAGCAATGTCACCGGCAGTGGCCAGTTTGTTAGCATCAGCAGGAATCGGGGCAATCACTTTGCCAGCTGGGTTGCCGTTGTTACCATCACCTACTTTCAACGGTGTAGTGGCTACGGCTTGCGTAGTAATTTGACTCGCTACAGCCTTCAACTGAGCAACGTTTACTACATCAGTATCTTCCTTACCTGCAGCTACCCCCGTAATCTGGCGAGTAATATTATTTGCAACATCGCCTACAGATACTGCTGCTTCAGTAGAAGTCCAAGTAGCGTTATTTTTAGCTGTAACTGCATTCAGCGGATCAGCTCCTTCCACACCAGCAGCGGTAGAAGCAACGGACTTATTACCCACAGCAACAGCACCATTTACGGTTGCTTTGGTGTCCGAACCTAAAGCTACAGTATTAGCAACTGTCCGAGGAGCTGCAGCAGTAGCATCATTGGCACGGGTACCGATAGCAATATTGTCATCACCATCCAAGTGACGTGCAGCAGTCCAGCCAATCACTGTATTATGCTGGCCCTTCGATTCCAAACCAGCTTGTTCGCCAATACCGATACTAGCATTGCCAACATAGCCATTCATGGCTTGGGTACCTACGGCAACATTGTTGTTACCATTGCTATTGATTGCTGCAGAATCGCCAATTGCAATAGTACGAATATTATTGCTCGCACCCTTACCCGCATTAAGGCCAACAGATACACTATTCACAGCACCAGCTTCAGCACCATGCCCGGCAGCAAAAGAACTGGCTCCAGCTGCCTTACTACCATTACCTACCGCAACTGCATTATTACCTGTTGCTGATGCTGCTGCACCAACAGCTGTAGCAGAAGCACCAGTTGCATTGGCTGCATGACCAATTGCCGTAGTGCTACTATTGGTAATTGCTTTAGCATGTAAACCCAATGCCGTTGCGCCCCAAGTATCGGCTTCGGCATTGCCACCAATCGCTGTAGCACCAGCACCAGTGGCTTTGGTATATACACCCACTGCTGTTGCAGAGTCTTTGCTGCCTCTGGCACCATCACCCAAAGCAACAGAAGATTTACCAGTTGCATGGGAATCTTGGCCAGCAGCCAGAGAGTTTTGACCAAAAGCTTCAGCTTTTTGGCCGAATGCAGCAGCGTTAGTACCTTTGGCAGAGCTACTTGCACCTACAGCCACAGAACCAACACCAGTAACTGTACCGGAATCGGCAGTAGCGGTAGCTGTACCCACATCAACAGAAGCCTTGGCACCGATTGCAATAGAATTGCTAGTTGGAGCAGAGGCTTCCTCGCCAATTGCAACCGCAGATGCGCCGGCTGCATTAGCAGCACGACCATTGGCCACAGACGCCCATCCGCCAGCTTTGGCATCATTACCAAAGGCCGAGCTTGCACCGCCTGAAGCTTTAGCACCAGTACCGACAGCAGTAGCATGATTTGCTGATGCCTGAGCATTGGTACCTACTGCTGTAGCTGCTTCCTTGCTGGCCGTTGCGGTATTACCTACAGCTGTTGCATCTTTCTCAGCCGCAGAGCTAGCCTTGCCAATTGCCATGGCATCTTGGCCTTTTGCAATAGCCGTATTACCAATCGCAATCGCACCTTGTGCTGATGCAGTTGTAGCAGAACCTACGGCAACCGTATGTTCTCCAGAAGCACTTGCTCCCACGCCGGCTGCTAAAGCATGCGTACCGGTTGCACCATCGTTGTTGTAGTTACCATCAGTAGCACCACTGCCTTTTACGCTGTAATAATGCGTAGCCGCAGCACCCATCTGATCTTGTAGTCCCTTGGCCACATAGAACAACTGGCTACCGTTAATAGCATCGGTACTCGCAGCAGTAATAGCACCTGGAGCAACATGTTTAATTTGGCGCTCGAAACCGGCCGAACCAACAGAAACTTGGTCACCGGGAACCACTTTGCCGCTGCCGGCAAACGGGCTGGTCGCGCTACCGTAGGTGATTGCACCAATTGTGGCAGACGGCACATCTGTAGCATTTGTTGCAGTTGTACTACCCGCACCTAAGGCAACAGCATTTGCCAAAGTGGCATTTGCCCCTACACCGAATGCAACCGAATAATCACCCGTAGCATGGGATTTCGTACCTATTGCTGTTGCTAAATCTGCCGCTTTAGCAGAAACACCCACAGCAACCCCTGCCTGGCCGGTAGTTGTGCCGATATAGCGGTTACCAGGCGTAAAATTAACCAAGTTTTGACCCGTTAAGGCCCGATATGTCTGCGCCAATGGAGTATCGTTATACGCATCATTATCTGCAGATGCAGAAGTTACACGATATACAGTGGAAGCTACGGAGTCCAAATCATCGCCACCAATTGCAACCGAGGAATCTCCCATTGAACGGGTATTTGCACCAAGTGCTACAGACTGATCACCTGTTGCCTGAGCATCAAAACCAAAAGCAATGGACTGTGATTTAGAAGCTACTGACTCAGCACCAAATGCAATTGTCTGCAACCCGCCCGATCTGGCTTGCTTACCAATCGCGATATTATTCATTGTCTTATCAGGAACATTTTTTATTCGGTAGTAAGTTGCCGAGTTAGTCTCTGTTGATGCACCGTAACCCACCGCAATTGAATTTTCTCCGTCGGCCTTAGCATCCCAACCAGCTGCGATAGAAGTTTTGCCTGTAGCTTTAGCACCACCATTCCCCGCAGTACTGTCGCTCGGGCTAATAGCAATCGTCCATTGAGCAGATCCATTCTCAATGCGAGCATTATCCGCCATTGCGGTCTGCGACATAAAGGCAGCGGCGACAGAAGCCGAAATCGCCAATACTTTCTTATTCAGCGAAATGCCATCCACCACAGCAGCAACCATGCTGCTGCGTCCGGACTTGCCATGCGCCTTGGCTGTTTCTTGCACAGCCACCCAAGTGTTGGTATGTTCATTCCATACAGTACGGTAAACTTTGTTCATATACTCAGCTCCCTAACTTTCAAAAAAAATCAAAAAAATAGTGGAATAGAGCCCATAGGTTGATTTACATCAATCTCACTATCTATTTCTTCCTACGCTTGCCAAATCACACAAAATTTAAATTATTCTTGCAGAGCGAATTTACTTTATTCAAATAAATTCAATTGACTACGCATTCTAAAACCTGCGGGCAAATTAAGGGTGGATGATACAGCTAATTAACGCATCATCCTAGCCGCTTATCGATTGGTTGTATTCCATTACAAAAGTTTACAACTATTTTGCAACACTTTTTTCTGTACAAGCTATACCAGCTGCGCTTCTCACCCAATCTGAAACAACAAAAATACTTTCAAGTTTTCTTATATACAATCACTTAACAATTCAGACTACCTGAAAATCAAACTATAGAACACTCCCGCATTCTGTCATCCAAATGAAATTTCAGCTTCTATTGAGTAGCCTCACTAGGTAAATTGCAAGCTATTCCCAGTTTAATTTACCTAGTGTGGACTAACAGCAATATCCGTTCTCAAACCCTCTACTACATGAAATAAAAAATCAATCAAAATATTGTGTTGATGTGGGGAGGTGGTTATTTTTGCACTGGGATGACCGGAGGCAAAAAACGGCGGAAAACTTTATCAGGTGCGGATTTGAGCGAAGCTGGCGCGAGAAAAAACTTGCACCAGCTTTTGCTTTAGTTTGATAAAAAATGCGTTATCTTTTGCACCAGAATAAACGGGAATTGAGTACCTTTTAAAAGGGTTTTAAAAGGTTTTAAACCTGACGGCCGAACCACTCCACACGGCCGATAATCTCAACATCAGCATCCGGCTCGGCTAAATCCAGCTCGAAAGGATCGTATATCTCATTGGTGGATTTAAGCAGGAGCTTACCTCCGGGCATAATTTGTGTGTATTTGACAACCAGCTCGCTGCCGATGCGGACAACAAACAGGCCGTTGCTGGGCTGCCGTTTGGCGTGATTAACCAAGATGTTGTCGTTATTGCACAGCACAGGCTCCATTGAATCACCGCGTACTTTGATTACCGATAAATCTGCCGGATTAGCGTTTAAGTAATGCTCAACCCAAGAACGGCGAAAAGCCATCGGAAATAATGGCTCCTCATTGCCTACCGGAAAACCGTTGCCGGCGGAAGCTCGGACATTGTAGCGGGGGATAAATACGAACTCGCTCAAATCTACTGGATTGCCAAGCGTATCCCGAACCTCTGAAGCGGACCGGGTGCTTTGGCTAATCCATCGGGCATTGTACTCACCAGCGGCTTCTTGCAGCTCCTGCCCGCTCCCTGACGGAACTCCTTTAGGAAAAGGAATACCTTCACCTGTCATTAACCAATTCCAATCACATCCCTTTAGTTTCTGAATAGAAACAAGCGTTTCTGCTTTTGGGATTGTGTCTTTCTCCAAAATCCTCAACACCCCACTAATAGACCAATTCAGATCTCTTGCGATTTGTGCTGGTTTGGCATCACCCCATAGGAGCTGGAGTCGTTCTTTAAAGCTACTCATAGCAAATCCAACTCTTTTGTTTAGTCATGGAGCGACTAAACAAAAGAATAAACAAATAAACTGATTTTTTGTTTAGTATATTTTCAAATACATATCATATGGTTAGCAAAACAGCTGCTCAAATGTAGAAAAAATACTAAACAAATAATTGTATACGCCGCATTTGTTTAGTAATATGCCGACACGTTAAACGAAAGCGCATAACATTTAAGCTAAACGAATGGAGTGAATAGCAATGCAAAAAAATACAGCAGACTGGCACCGCGCGGATGTGGTCGCTGCGCTTAAAAAGGCAGGTTGGTCGGTGCGTGCCTTATCAATAGCCAGTGGATTAGGCCCTGACACCTTACGAAACGCTCTTTACTGCCCGTTCTACCCTAAAGGCGAAAAAATTATTGCCGATGCTTTAGGTATGAAGCCTGAAGATATTTGGCCGCAGCGTCATGCAACCCGGAACTTCAGACCAGTACTACGAAAAGTAGTGAATGCCTGAATTGTAGGTTAATTAAACAAAAAAATCACGCATTTAAATTCCCACCCAGCGAAATTTCATCATGAGAACCATCAGACGACAACCAAAAGCCACCTCGCTTGACCACGCGATTGAACTGGCCAAGCGTCATGCCAAGGAGCGGCGGCTGCCGTCAAAAGTGATGGCCGACCTGATGGGGGTGGAACTTAAAACGTATTACCGCTGGCTGTTGGAGAACACTTTGCCGCTCAACCGTATAGCCCAGTTTGAGGCACTAACGGGCAGCCGCAGGCGACATCCTTAGCCTATTGCCGCCAGCGCTTACCAACACTCCCGCACTTGACCAACTCGACCCGGTGGCCTTGGCTGCCGCCTCCCGATTACTTAACCCCCTCCAACCCTCTCAAAAGGACGAAGCAATGAACGAAGCACAAAAGCTGATGCTGTCGCTGCTCGGGCTGCCTGAAACCGCCAGCGAGGCGGAGCAGCTGGCCGCGATGCAGCAAATCCAAAGCAGCACCGACGGCAAAAAGCTGGCCGAAGCATTGGCCGCCGCCAAAGAAGCGGCCAAGCCGGAAAACAAGCCGGCCGAGCCGAACCCGCCCGCCGCCCCTGCCGCACCGGCAGGCCAGCCGGCCAATGACGAGACTGGCGCACCCAATACCGCTGCCGCCTCGCAACAGGTGCCGCTGTCGGCACTGCAAGGCTTGCAACGACAAGTGGCCGCCCTGAGCCAGCAGCTGGCTGCACACGAATCCCCGTTTAACAGACCATTAAACGGGGATAAATTTGTGCAAAAGCTGATACAATTTGCTAAGCGGCGGCGGTGCAAAAGCTGCTGCTAATTCGGGCAAAAGCTGCCGCCGCCTTACATTGATTGTTCTACTTACCTAGTTTTCAGGTAGCCTTTATCACCCTATACAGTAAAAGCTCCATCACGGCACCACACAAGCCTACACACACAGGATGCTGCATAATCCTGCGCACACAACCCAATACAACTGAATAAGCCATAAAAAAGCTTGCTTATCATTTAGACAAGCAAGCTTTTTAAGCCATCAATGCAAGAAACCAATTTTCAGCACCCGCTTTTACAAATCCCTCTCTTTAAAACGGCTGCTGCAGTTCACTCAGACTGATGCCCAAAGCTTGGGCATATTTGACCAAAGTTTTTTCAGGTAGCCTCTTAAACACGGCAGGTTGCAAATGTCGGCGCAGCTGCCAGCGCCACACGCCGGCGGCCATGGCCAGGCTGGTTTCGTCGTGACGGCTGCGGAACATGTGGTAATACAAAGCGGAGCGTTCGCCGCGTTCCACGGCCTGCTTGGCGGCTTCAGTCTGCTCCTCCAGCTCGGCCACAGCCTGCACGGTGGCGTAGGACTCATCTTGCCAGCCGGTGCTGGTGGCAGCCTGGTAGCGGCCATTGTGCGTGCCGTAGATAATTTTTTGATGCCCTCGATAACTGGGGCTGTCGTCTTGCGGAATGTCGTTGATATCCATGCCGAATAGTTCCAAACAAGCAGAATTTGGTTTTCAGGTAGCCTTGCCAAGAACAGATAAAGTAGTTTTCAGGTAGCCTCAAGCATACACCGCTTCCAGCAGCATAAAACAAGTGGAAAAGCGGCCGCTTTCAGGAATGTAGCACAGGATTTTCTGGCCTTCTCGGATGTCTGTGCGGCGCATAAACTCTTCCAAGATAATGTAAATCGCTGCCGAGCCGGTGTTGCCTTTATAGTGCAGGTTGGTAAACCATTTTTCTTCGGCAATCGGCAGCCCCGCTGCAGCAAGGCCATCAGCCAGTTTGCTGCGGAAGAAACCAGAGGAATAATGCGGCAGAAACCAATCAATCTTATCGGCTTGCAGGCCATGTTTGGCAATCAGATGGCGCAGCGGTTTTTCCACAGTATAGGCCACGATATTTTCATTCAGCAGCTTCACATCCTGCTTCACCGCCATCAAGCTGCGCTTGGCGCACTCATCGGCATCAACATCTTTCCAACTCAGCCATTCCCCGCCCTGCCCAACTTCGCCGCCGGCATACATGCACACTGGCATCTCGTTGGCATACGACAGCAAATCAATCCAATGGATTTTAAAATTCAACTGCCCAGCCAGCGGCTCACTGCCCAGCTGCACCGCACCGGCACCGTCCGACAGCATCCAGCGCAAAAAATCCTTTTCAAACGCAATTTCCGGCTTGGCATCCTGCAGGCGAAGGCTGTCGGTTTCACAACGGAAACGCTCGCCGCGCAATACCGCCGAAGCCGTTTCCGAAGCCGCTGCCACCGCTTCGCGACATTCACCGGTGCGCACCGCGCGTTCGGCCTGCTTCATCGCTGCCATCCCCGCCACACACACGCCAGCCGTGCTCACCACCTCACAGGGCGGAATCTGCGGCAGCAGCCCATGCACCATCACCGCATGGCCGGGCAAAATCTGGTCGGGGTAAGACGTGCCGCAGGCAAGGCTACCGACTTCGTCCGCACGCAAACCCTGCTCCAACAAACCGCGCACCGCCAGCGCAGCCAGCTCTGTGTTACTATGGGTGGCACGGCGGGTGTGCGGATCGATGGCGTAGTAGCGGGAAGTAATGGCGTTGGAGCGCAAAATCATCTTGCGTACGCGTGAAGGCGTATCCCCCGTCATACCGAGCATGGCTTCCATCTGCTCATTACTCACCGGCGGATTCGGCAGAAACGCAGCAGCGCGCTTGATATAAACATCTGATGGCTTATGCAATTCCGGCTCCCCTTCGATTTATGTGATGTGTGTGGACATTTTCAGGTAGTCTGCAGCGGCATATAGCAAAGGCTACCTGAAACTTAGCGGCTAACGAAGAACAGCCTGAAACGCTAAACATTTCAGGCTGCTGTACTATTTGGTGCCCAGGGTCGGACTCGAACCGACACACCTTGCGGCGGGGGATTTTGAGTCCCCTGCGTCTACCAATTTCGCCACCTGGGCAGGTGATGAAGAAACGGCATTATAGGCATTTTTCCACGTTTGTAAAGTTTTTTACCTGCATATCTGCCGTTTTGCCATTTAAAACCGTGTTTTCAATGGCAATAAAACCACAGTCCTGCTCCACCATATCGCCTTTTGGCTGGTCAAAACCTCCTGTTGTGCGCTGGCGGAGTTTGAATTTGTGCATATTATAGCGGATTGGCTTGAAATCAGGACAGTTTAACAAGCCACAAAGTGCAGCCTATATGGCAAGGCAAACCTATGCGCTACTGGTTTAAAGTGAATCCACTATATATAATCGCCGCATGCGCACAACAATCCTCCTTTCCGCAGCCCTCCTACTCTTGGCCGGCTGCCCCGCCGAACCGCCTGCCACGCCTGAAGCGTCGGCATCTTCGGCTTCCGCCACCTCTGCCGTTACCAACCAATTTCACGGCACAGACATCAGCCAGGATCCTATCGGCGGCGATTTCCCCCTCACCAGCCATAACGGCCGCCCCGTATCCTTAAGCGATTTTCGCGGCAAGGTTGTGGTGCTCGTGTTTGGCTACACCCACTGTCCAGACGTGTGCCCCACCCACCTGCTCACCTATGCCCAGGCCATTGCTCAGCTGCCGCCCGAGCAGGCCGAAGCGGTGCAGCTCCTGTTTGTTTCCATCGATCCCGCGCGCGACCGCCCCGAGCTCTTGGCGCGCTACGTGCCCGCCTTCAACCCCAGCTTTATCGGGCTTACCAGCGCCGATGGCGGCGAAGCCGAAACCCAAGCCGTGATGAAGCTCTACGGCGCCACCGCCGTAAAACAGCCGCCGCAGCCCAACGGCTTTTACAGCGTAGACCACAGCAGCGCCACCTTCCTCATCAACCGCCAAGGCCGCCCCGTGGTGATGGAGCCCTTCGGCCAAACCGCCACCCAGTTGGCAGAAGACCTTAAAACCCTGTTAAACCAATAGCCTTAACACCAAAGACTACCTGAAAACCATTTTTCAGGTAGCCCCAACCCAGAAACCAAACACCATGCAGAAAAACGACCAACAAGCCCGCCTCGCCGTCCTCATCGACGCCGACAA
The DNA here is from genome assembly GCF_001811325.1 of Eikenella sp. HMSC071B05. Classification (NCBI taxonomy): domain Bacteria; kingdom Pseudomonadati; phylum Pseudomonadota; class Betaproteobacteria; order Neisseriales; family Neisseriaceae; genus Eikenella; species Eikenella sp. HMSC071B05. Next base: position 9,339 of record NZ_KV804522.1, read on the forward strand.
CGCCCCCGCCGACATCATCGATCGCCTGCTCGAAGAAATCGCCAAATACGGCATCGCCAGCGTGAAACGCATTTATGGCGACTGGAGCCACGGCCTCTCCAAATGGAAAGCCGCCCTCCTTCCGCACGCCATCATCCCCGTGCAGCAATTTGCCTACACCAAAGGCAAAAACGCCACCGACATGGCCTTGGTGATTGACGCCATGGACTTGCTCTACAGCGGCAATTTCGACGGCTTCTGTATCGTATCCAGCGATTCCGACTTCACCCGCCTCGCCAGCCGCCTGCGCGAAAGCGGGCTCACCGTATACGGCTTCGGCGAAAAGAAAACCCCCACCGCCTTCCGCAAAGCCTGCGACAAATTCATCTACACCGAAATCTTCCTGCCAGAAAAACAGCGCGCTAACAAAGAACGCGGCAACGGCAAAACCCACTCCCCCGCCGCCGAAGAAAACAACAATACTCCCGACGCCCTGCCCCTGCTCAAACGCGCCGTGCGCGAAAACGCCGACGACCTAGGCTGGGCCAACCTCGGCCCCATCGGCAGCTACATCAACAACACCAACCCCGACTTCGACTCCCGCCTCTACGGCTACGGCAAACTCTCCGACCTCATCAAATCCTTCGACATCTTCGAACACCGCACCGACAACAACCAGCTCCAAGTGCGCCGCAAAACCGAAGCCCGACCCGAAAGGCTACCTGAAAACCAAAACGAACAACGTGAAGCGCGGCAAAGCCAAAATGAACGGAGCGAAACCCGTACCAACCAAAATGAGCAACGCGCCCAAAACGACCAGCCTGCCGAAGGCAAACCCGGCAAACGCAAACCTCAGTCCGCCAAAGCCGAAGGCGGCCCGTCCAAAGCTGCCAAACCCTCCTTCACCAAGCTCATCCCCGCCGTGCAGCAGGCCATCCAAGCCACCGCCGACCCCGACGGCTGGGCACGGCTGGGCGACGTAGTCAAACAGCTTCCCGCCGCCATCGACCCCATCCAATACGGCTGCGCCAACGGCCGCGACCTCATCCACTCCATCTACAGCGACTGGGTGGAAATCAAAAAAGCCGGTCGCGGCGAACGCATCCGCATCAACAAAGCCTTCATCGTGAAAAACGAACAAGCCTAGCCAAACCAAAGGCTACCTGAAACAAACCAAACCGATTGTTGCCAAGCAATCTCCGTTTTCAGGTAGCACTATAAAGAAACTGTATCATGCTGTTATTTATCGAAAGTTATGATTCACTTTCGCAGCCTTTCACCACTATTCTAAATATATATGATTTATAATAAAATATCTTCATTATTCTTTCATATCCATTCGCCACCTTTCACTAACAGCTGGTAAAAAAGCGGGTATAATTGCGGGTATATTTCCATGATACCCGCTTTTTTATGCTGACCGACGTCAAAATCCGCCAAACCAAACCAGCCGATAAGCCGCAGAAACTCACAGATAGCAACGGTTTATACCTGCTTATCAATCCCAACGGATCCAAACTATGGCGCTACCGCTTCCGATTGGGCGGAAAAGAAACCGTTTTTGCCATTGGCGCCTATCCTACTGTCAATCTAGCCCAAGCCCGCGCTGCCAGAGATGCTGCCCGTGAGCTGGTAAAGCAAGGTATCAATCCCGCACATAATCGGGCGTCCATGCTTGCTGAGCAAATTGCCGACAACCATAATACTTTCAGCGCTATAGCTGAAGAATTTATTGCCAGCAAACAGGGTAAATCCCAAACCTATATCAACGGTATCCGGCGCGACTTTAAAACCTATGTTTACCCTACCATCGGCAATCTACCCATCAATACCATTACCCCACAACAGGTAATGACCTGCCTAGATAAGTGCAAAAGTAAAGGCGTAATCGTAACCGGCATCAACGTACGCCAGCGCATGAGTAGTGTATTCATGTTAGCCATTCGCACCCTGCGTGCTGAGCGTGACCCTACCCTAGCATTTAAAGAATATTTCCAACGCCCACCCATCCAACACGCTGAAGCCCTAAGCAAGGTAGAAATCGGCGAATTCGTCCGTCACCTGAAAGCCTATAACGGTAGCCGTACTGTTGTTATCGCCATTTGGTTACTACTCTATACCGCATCCCGCACTATCGAAATACGACGTGCCGAATGGGCTGACTTCCAACTTGATGAAGGCTTGTGGACAATCCCTGCTAACAAAATGAAAAAACGCCGCCCCCACACCGTACCGCTATCACGACAGGCCTGCGCTTTATTGCGCGAGCTGTACACCATTTCTGGCAACGGCAGACTACTCTTTCCCAACAGCCGTCGTCCGGCAGAAATGATGAGCGCCACCACGATCAATCGTGCACTCGAATATATGGGTGTACAGTTCAGTGGTCACGACTTCCGCGCTACCGCTGCTACGCGCCTGTTTGAAATGGACTATCCAAAAGAACATATCGATGCCCAACTTGCCCATGCTCCCGATAACAGTACAGACGCCGCGTACTATCACGCCAAATTTATCCGTCAGCGACAAGAAATGATGCAGACATGGGCAGACTTTGTGGACAGCATAGGTTAATTTAAGGGGCTGACGTAGATTAGCAGTCATGCTAGTCTACAAAAATGCAGATAACCAATTGTAAATTAAGCAAGAGAGTTCAAAAGAAACTACTTGAATTTTTTGTACTCCAAGTTACCGCCCGTTCCGCTGCCGATATTTTAGACATTCAGCCCAACTCCGCCATTCTGTTCTACCGCAAAATCCGTATGGTCATCAGTCATCATTTGGCCTTGGCTGCCGATGAGGTTTTCGATGGCTCTGTCGAATTGGACGAAAGCTATTTCGGCGGACGTCGCAAGGGCAAGCGTGGTCGCGGTGCGGCAGGAAAAGTGGTTGT
>NZ_KV804523.1:0-1021 GCF_001811325.1 Eikenella sp. HMSC071B05
AAGTTAAATTCGACACTCCGATGACTTACGTTAACAATGCAGGTAACCCCTCCAGCGACCCGAGTAACAAAGTGAACCTGGTAGGTGGTGATACAAACAAACCGGTTACCTTGGGTAACGTAGCAGATGGCAACATTGCTGCAGGTAGCAAAGAAGCCATCAATGGCGGACAGCTGCACGATCTGAAAGAAAACGGCTTCAAGATTGCTGCCGACAACGGTACAGCTGATACCGTTAAATTGACCGAGACCGTTAAATACACTGGTGACAGCAACATTGTGACCACCGTTAAAGACAACGAAATCGGCTTCAAGCTGGCTGACAGTATTACCGTAGGCCCGGCCACCGGTGGCAACCCGGTTAAGATTGACGGTACTAACGGCACTGTAACTGGTTTGACTAACAAGACCTGGGATCCGAACAACATCACCAGCGGTCGTGGTGCAACTGAAGATCAGCTGAAAGCTGCTCAAGCTGCTGCTACCAGCAAGGTAGCAGCCGGCAACGGTATTAGCGTTACACCGACCGTAGATACGACTACCGGCAGCACTACTTATACTGTAGCGGCCGATACTACTGCACTGAATGTAGGTGACGGTAACAACGGTAACCCGGCCGGTAAGGTGATTACTCCGACTGGTGCAGATGCCAATAAACTGGCCACTGCCGGCGACATCGCTAATGCCATCAACAACAGCGGCTTCAACATTGATGCCGGCGGTAATGTAGTGGGTAATCATGCTGCTACTACTGCCAAACCCGGCAGCACCCTGACCCTGAAAGCAGGCGATGGACTGACCGTGAAACAGGAGTTGGACGGTAATGGCAACCAGAGCTACACCTACGCTTTGGATGCCCAAACCGTGGTGCAGAATGCCCAAACCCCGGTGGTATACACCAAAGCTGACGGTACGAAAGTGTACAAACGACCTGACGGCAAGTTCTATGATGCGCCGACAGGCGGTAACGAAGTTGGCGCTGGCGACGTAATTGCCAGCATGCAAAATGCTGACGGTACCAC
>NZ_KV804524.1:0-1186 GCF_001811325.1 Eikenella sp. HMSC071B05
TTAAGCGATCACGGAAGCCACCACACCGGCACCTACCGTACGGCCACCTTCGCGAATCGCAAAGCGCAAGCCTTCTTCCATAGCGATCGGAGCAATCAGTTCTACGGTGATGGTTACGTTCTCACCTGGCATAACCATTTCCACACCAGACTCCAGCTCTACAGCACCAGTTACGTCGGTGGTACGGAAGTAGAATTGCGGGCGGTAGTTGGCGAAGAACGGAGTGTGACGACCACCTTCTTCTTTGCTCAATACGTATACTTCGGCTTTAAATTTGGTGTGCGGAGTGATGGTACCGGGTTTGGCCAACACTTGACCACGTTCAACCTCTTCACGTTTGGTACCACGCAGCAGTACGCCAACGTTGTCACCGGCCTGACCTTCGTCCAGCAGTTTGCGGAACATTTCCACACCGGTACAGGTAGTTTTCTGAGTGGGTTTCAGACCAACGATTTCGATCTCTTCGCCTACTTTGATGATGCCGCGCTCTACACGACCGGTTACCACGGTACCGCGACCAGAGATGGAGAATACGTCTTCGATCGGCAGCAGGAAGGGTTTGTCTACGGCACGCTGCGGAGTGGGGATGTAGCTATCCAAAGCGGCAGCCAGTTCGAAGATTTTTTCTTTGTAGCCGGCATCGCCTTCGAGGGCTTTGAGGGCAGAACCTTGTACGATCGGGCAGTCGTCGCCGGGGAAGTCGTAGCTAGAGAGCAGGTCGCGGATTTCCATCTCAACCAACTCAAGCAGTTCGGCATCGTCTACCATGTCGCATTTGTTCATGAATACGAGGATGTAGGGTACGCCTACCTGACGAGCCAGCAGGATGTGTTCGCGAGTCTGCGGCATAGGACCGTCAGCAGCGGATACCACTAGAATAGCGCCGTCCATCTGGGCAGCACCGGTAATCATGTTTTTTACGTAGTCGGCGTGACCGGGGCAGTCTACGTGAGCGTAGTGGCGATTCTCGGTTTCGTATTCTACGTGGGCGGTGTTGATGGTAATACCGCGGGCTTTTTCTTCCGGGGCATTGTCAATCTGGTCGTAAGCTTTAGCTTGACCGCCGAATTTCTCAGCCAAAATAGTGGTCAATGCTGCTGTCAAAGTGGTCTTACCATGGTCAACGTGACCAATGGTGCCAACGTTTACGTGCGGTTTGCTACGTTCAAATTTTTCCTTAGCCATG
>NZ_KV804525.1:0-20537 GCF_001811325.1 Eikenella sp. HMSC071B05
GAACTATACACCTCAAAAAAAACTTTGTCAAACATCTTTTGGCCTATTCTTTACCAACAACAACTCAGCCATCAGACTACAAAAGAAAAATAACCTTTTGACAAGATAGCCACAGATGCAATAGAATGCGCAGTTCTTGTGTTCTAGACATTATCGAACACCAGATAAATTAACCCTATTGATATAACCCCACATGGAGTTGAGTATGTACGCGGTCATAAAAACCGGCGGCAAACAATATAAAGTTGCTGTTGGCGAAAAATTAAAAGTAGAACAGATACCTGCCGAACTCGACAGCCAAATCGAACTGACTGAAGTTTTGATGATTGCTGACGGCGAGTCTGTAAAAGTAGGCGCACCTTTTATTGAAGGCGCAAAAGTGACAGCCAAGGTAGTGGCTCATGGCCGTGGCGAAAAAATCCGCATTTTCAAAATGCGTCGCCGTAAACACTATCAGAAACGCCAAGGCCACCGTCAGAATTTCACCCAAATTGAAATCGTGGCCATCGCCTAAGTTTTTAACCCAATTCAGGAGTATCAAACATGGCAAGTAAAAAAGCAGGCGGCAGCACCCGCAACGGCCGCGATTCAGAAGCCAAACGCCTGGGCGTAAAAGCCTACGGTAACGAGCTGATTCCTGCCGGTTCCATCATCGTTCGCCAGCGTGGCACCAAGTTTCATGCAGGCAACAACGTAGGCATGGGTAAAGACCATACCCTGTTTGCCAAAGTGGACGGCTACGTAGAATTTACCGTAAAAGGCGTACACAACCGTAAAACCGTTAACGTGCGCCCCTACACTGGCGCCGACGAATAATTAACGGCTAGCCTAATCTCAGGATGCTACTTCAGGTAGCATCCTTTTATTTTGCTCAATCAAATTATCCTGGCTAACACCCTCATTTAGCACACAAGCATTATCCGCCATCAAAAATCTGCTTAACTACCAACTGCTATAATCCTGCCATCTTTAATTTTCAGGTAGCCTCACCATGTCCATCACCCCTATTCTAGCCATCACCTCCGGCGAGCCTGCCGGCATAGGCCCAGATATCTGTCTTACTTTAGCTCAGCAGGCTTTGCCCTGCCGCTGCGTTGTATTAGCCGACAAACAACTCCTCGCCGAACGTGCCCGTCAACTCGGCTACGACACCCCCCTTGCCGATTATCACCCCAACCATCCGCCTGCCCCTGGCGCACTGGAAGTTTTACACATTCCCCTCACCGCCCCCTGCCACACCGGCCAACTCAACTCCTCCAACGCCCGCTACGTACTCTCCCTGCTCGATCGTGCCTATAGCGGCATTCACCAAGGTGAATTTGCCGGCATGGTAACCGCCCCGTTGCACAAAGGTATCATCAACGACGCCGGCATCCCCTTCAGCGGCCACACCGAATACCTCGCTGCCATCAGCCACACCGAACAAGTCGTCATGATGCTGGCCGGCAACGGCCTGCGCGTTGCCCTTGCCACCACCCACCTCCCCCTCAAAGACATTCCTGCCGCCATCAACCGTCTACTATTGCACTCCGTGTTGCACATTTTGCACACCGACCTGCAAACCAAATTCGGCATTACTAAGCCCACCATCCTCGTGGCCGGGCTCAACCCCCATGCCGGCGAACAAGGTCATCTTGGCTGGGAAGAAATCCAAATCATTGAACCCGAATTACAATCCCTGCGCGAGCAAGGCCTCGACGTACGCGGCCCCTATCCCGCCGACACCCTGTTTCAGCCATTCCTGCTCAAAGATGCCGATGCCGTGCTCGCGATGTATCACGACCAAGGCCTACCTGTACTCAAATATGCCTCCTTCGGCCAAGGCGTGAATATCACCCTTGGCCTGCCCTTCATCCGCACCTCAGTCGATCACGGCACTGCTCTCGACCTAGCCGGCACCGGCCGTGCCGACCACGGCAGCCTGCTCACCGCCATTCAAACCGCCCTCGATATGGCCGAACACTGGCAACACCACCGCACGCCATCATAGCCGTATACTATCAGGCACAAAGGCTACCTGAAAATCTGCCACTCATGCAGCAGTCTTAAAACTTTCAGGTAGCCTTCCTTTTAATCTATCTACATGATATAAAAACACTTCCACGCATACAAAGGCTACCTGAAAAAATCTGCAACACTTCCAACCAGCAATCAGCCTCCCCATTGGCAAAATCATTGAACCCAGTGCGCTTTTTCCCTATAATCGACACCCTTGTATGTAAACCTGACCTCTGCCACCTATGGCCACACCCTTCATCGAAATGCAAAACGTCGCCTTTGCCTATAGCGAACGCCCCATCCTGAACAACGTTAGTTTTCAGGTAGCCCAAGGCACGTTTGCCGCCGTGATGGGTGGTTCAGGCAGTGGTAAGACCACCCTGCTGCGCCTGATTACCGGCCAAATTGCACCCACTTCCGGCCGCGTGCTGATTAACGGCCGTGACCTTGCCGCATTCAACGCAAAAGAGTTGTACCAACATCGGCGCAATATGGGCGTACTGTTCCAATTCGGCGCACTGTTTACCGATTTATCCGTATATGAAAACGTGGCTTTCCCGCTGCGCGAGCAAACCGACTTGCCCGAAGAAATCATCCGCGACTTAGTGCACCTGAAGCTCAGCGCCATCGGCCTGCACGGCACGGAAAACCTGATGCCGGACGAGCTATCCGGCGGCATGTCCCGCCGCGTTGCCTTGGCGCGTACCATCGCCCTCGACCCCGCACTGATGCTGTATGACGAGCCATTCACCGGCCTCGACCCGATTTCGCTGGGCGTAATTGCCGACTTGATCAGCAAAATCAACCGTGCCCTGCGCTCCACCAGCATGATGGTTACACACGATGTGCCGCGCTCGCTGCAAATTGCCGACCAAGTAATTTTCCTTGCCCACGGCGAAATCCTATTTTCAGGTAGCCCGGAAGAAATGCGCAGCCTCGATTCACCGTGGATTACCCAATTCATCAATGGTCTGCCTAATGGCCCGGTTGCCTTCCGCTATCCGGCCGAGAGCGGCATACAACAAGTTTTGCTCAATAGCTAAATTATGAATTTTTTCCGAACCCTAGGCGCGAAAACGCTGGATTTCCTGCAGGAGCTGGGCAAAACCACCCTATTCCTGTTTGCCGTACTGGCACGCTCCGGCACGCTGCTGCCACGCCTGCGGCTGGGCATCCGCCAGATGTATTTTACCGGCGTGCTCTCCATTATCATCATTGCCGTATCAGGGCTGTTCGTGGGCATGGTATTGGGTTTGCAGGGCTACACCCAGCTGGCCAAATTCAAATCGGCCGATATTTTGGGCTATATGGTGGCCGCATCGCTGTTGCGCGAACTGGGGCCGGTACTGGCCGGCATTCTGTTTGCCAGCAGCGCGGGCGGTGCGATGACCAGCGAAATCGGCCTGATGAAAACCACCGAGCAGCTGGAGGCGATGAAGGTAATGGCGGTCGATCCCGTTGCCCGCGTGGTGGTGCCGCGTTTTTGGGCAGGTGTGATTTCTATGCCGCTTCTGGCTTCTATCTGCAATGTGGCCGGCATTTACGGCGCCTATCTTATCGGCGTGCGCTATCTGGGCTTGGACGGCGGCATTTTCTGGTCACAGATGCAGGCGAATATCGATGTGGGCTACGATGTAATAAACGGGCTAATTAAATCGGTAGTGTTCGGCGTAGCCATTTCGCTGATTGCCGTGTATCAGGGCTTCCACTGCCGCAGCACGCCGGAAGGCATCCTGCGAGCCAGTACCCGCACCGTGGTGAGCAGCGCGCTCACTGTTTTGGCCTTGGATTTTGTTTTAACCGCCATCATGTTTATCGGATAACCGGATTATGAAAAGAAGCACTTTAGAACTTTGGGTCGGCGTTTTTGTGGCCTTAGGCATTGCCGCTGTGGTATTTTTATCACTGCGCGTGGCCGGCGGACAAACGGTTTCCCGCCAGTCATCCTACACTGTTTCCGCCAGCTTTACCGACATCGGCGGCTTAAAGGTAAAAGCCCCGGTAAAAGCTTCCGGCGTGGTGGTGGGTAGGGTATCCTCCATCCAACTCGACCCGAAAACCTACCGAGCCAATGTGAGCCTGAATATCGACAGCCAATACCGCTTCAGCACCGACGTTTCTGCCGAAATCCTCACTTCCGGCCTGTTGGGCGAGCAATACATCGGCCTGCAGCAGGGCGCAGAGGAAACCGAACTGAAAAATGGCGACTCCATCGAAATCACCAGCTCTGCTTTGGTGCTGGAGCAGTTAATCGGCAAATTTATGACCAACACCGTAGAAAAAAACGGCGCAACACAATAAACACACTACAATATTTTCATTTTTCACTGAGAAAGGAAAACATCAATGAAAAAATCCGCACTCACAGCCGCCCTGAGCATCGGCATCATGAGCATCGGCCTGGCCTTCGCTACGCCGCAACAGGCCGTGGCGCAACTCAAGCAGAACAGCACCCAAGTGCTGAACATCTTGCAAAACGCCAAAAACAACAACGATGTGCAAGTTCGCCGTCAGGCCGAAAACTATGCCATCCCCTATTTCGACTTTACCCGCATGACCGAGCTGGCGGTGGGCGCCAACTGGCGCAACGCCACCCCGGCGCAGAAAACTGCGCTGACCGAGCAATTTAAAACCCTGCTCATCCGCACCTACTCCGGCACCATGCTACAATACCGCAACGCTAATGTAGTTATCCGCGAGAACGCCGTTCAGCGCGGCAACAGCATTATCGTTACCGCCGACATCACTCCCTCCGGCGGCAAACCGGTAACCATGGACTACACCATGTACCAAAGCGGCGGCAAATACCGCGTTTATAACGTGGCCGTAGAAGGCGCCAGCCTGGTAACCGTGTACCGCAGCCAGTTCAACAACACCATCGCGCAAAAAGGCATCGACGGCCTGATTCAAGAGCTGCGCAGCAAAAACGGCAGCTGAATCCATGCACAGCGAATGCCGCGATGAAACCGTGTACCTCAGTGGGGAAGTGACCGTTGCCACGGTAACTGCCCCGCTGTTCCACGCCTATTGCCAACAGCTGGGCTACCTGAAAAACAGCCCTGCCCCCGCAATCGATTTCTCCGGCGTCAGCCAAGCCGATTCCGTCTGCATTTCCCTCATGGCCACCGCCAAACGCAGCCGCCCCGAAGCCGCTTGGGTGTTCCGCGGCCTGCCCGCCGGCGTGGCCGCTTTGGCCGAACTGTATGAAGTAGGCGGCTGGATAACATCATGAAAAAACTGCTCACCCTCACCCTGCTCACTATCGGCCTCTCCGGCAATGCCTTGGCCGAAGGCGTCGCCTACGACCCCTATGAAGGCTACAACCGCTTCATGTTCGGCGTAAACGACCGCATCGACCGCCACTTCCTTTCCCCCGTGGCACGCGGCTACCGCGCCGTTACCCCCCGCCCAGTGCGCAGCGGCATCAGCAACTTTTTCAATAACCTGCGCGACATCGTGAGCGTGGGCAGCAACCTATTGCGACTCAACATTTCCAAAGCCGGTAGCGACCTGGTTCGCGTGGGCATCAACACCACCTTCGGCTTCGGCGGCCTTATCGACATCGCCGGTGCCGCCCAAATGCCCAACAACAAAAACACCCTCGGCGACACCTTCGCCAGCTGGGGCTGGAAAAACAGCAACTACTTCGTCTATCCCCTGCTCGGCCCCAGCACCGTGCGCGATGCACTGGGCAACACCATCACCGGCGTTTATTCCCCCGAAAAACTCGCCTTCGGTAACGGCGCCGGCTACTGGGCCGCCACCGGCGTGAAAACCCTCGATACCCGCGCCAACCTGCTCGACCTCACCGACGGCGTGAACCAAGTTGCGCTCGACCGTTACACCTTCATCCGCGATGCCTACATGGCCGCCCGTGCCAAACAAACCGGCACCACACTGCCCGGCAGCGAAGACGACTACGTGCCCAGCTTTGAAGAAGATAGCGGCAACACCGGCAGCGAAGCCATAACTACTGCCGAGCAACCCGCCGCTGAACCAGCCACCACCGCGCAACCGTCTGCCGAGCCCACAGCAAACTCTGTCGTCCCCGCTGCCAATACTCCAGCAGATAACACAAACAGCGGTCGCCCGGCCCCCAATACCATCCACGAAGAAATCATTAGTCGCTAAAATTACCATCCTTCAGATTTTCAGGTAGCCTTTCCACAAGCAGCAAAGGCTACCTGAAAAACAAAGGCTACCTGAAACCCTTTTCCCCCAACGCCTCATCAAAGGAGCGCATCATGTACGAAATCAACCGCAGCGTATTCCGGCTGGTGCCGCTACAGCCGTTTTGGAACTGGCTTACCGCCCTGCCCGGCGCCGAGCTCGACGACCTTACCCTCGAAGATCTGCAAAACAACGCCAACGCCTACCTCACCAACCCCTGCGATGACGGCGAAGAAGTGTGGGCAGAAATCAAATCCCAAATCGACACCATCTTCGCCGCCGAACTGGCCGACTGGTGCGAAGACGAAAGCCAATGGCCCGATTTGCACCCCGACATCTTTGCCGAATGGTTCGACATCCAACTCTCCCCCATCCTCTGCGATTTGTCCGCCCGCGAAGTAGAGCGCGAACCCTTCCAACCCCTGTAAAACCAACGGCCGGCAGCCTGCACGCCGGCCATTTCCATCCCTGCCATGCCACACCACACCCACCTCACCGTACGCGGCTACCACCTCGACGTATACCGCCACGTAAACAACGCCCGCTATCTCGAATTCCTCGAAGAAGCCCGCTGGGACTATTTCGACCACAACGGGCTGGCCGAATTCTTCCGCAACAGCCGCTACGGCATGGCCATCGTCCACATCGACATCCACTACCGCCGCGCCGCCCTCCTCGGCGACCGACTCGATATCGAAACCGCCTTTGCCCAGGCTGACGCGCGCCAAGCCGTGATCAGCCAAACCATCCGCAAAACCGGCAGCCCGCGCATCCTCGCCGAAGCCCGTGTCAGCTTCATGCTCATCGACCAGACCACCGGCCGTGCCATCCGCTTCCCCGCCGAACTGCAGCAAGCCATTGCCGCCCATATCCCATCCAACCCCGCAGAACCCGCCTCATGAAAAAATACCTCGGCGCCTTCCTCCTGCTGGCCGTGCTCGCCGCCGCCGGCTACATCCTGTTCGCTCCTAAACGCCAAAGCGCCCCCGCCTTCGCCCTGCCAAACCTGCAAGGTCAAAACGTGGATCAAACCGCCCTGCACGGCAAAGTTACCCTCATCAACTTCTGGTTTCCTTCCTGCCCCGGCTGCGTAACCGAAATGCCCAAACTCATCCGGATGCACCAAGACTACCAAGGCAAAAACTTCCAAATCATCGCCATATCCATCTCCGTGCCGAGCGACCCCCTGCCCGTAGTGCAAACCTACGCCCAAACCCACCGCCTGCCCTTCATCGTGCTCCACGACGCACAAGGTCACACTCAGCAGTCCTACCAAGTCATCGCCGCCCCCACCTCCTTTTTGGTGGACAAAAACGGCCGCATCGCCAAAACCTATGTGGGCGAGCCCGACTTCACCGAAGTGTACCGCCTGGCCGACCAACTGCTCGCTGAATAGACAGCACAATATTTTCAGGTAGCCTTCCTCCGAGGAAAGGCTACCTGAAAACGTCTTCATTATTTCAATACTACTTTAGCTATACATTTTTTATGTTATAGTTACACTGCTTTACATTCCGACGTACAATCCAGTCCACAACAAACTCTGCCTTTTATAACAAACGGTTGCCTTCAACCGCACAATTAGGAGTTGTATTATGAAATTTTCGTCTTTATCCGCACTATTGCTTACTGCCTTTGCCCTGTCTGCCTGCGGTAGCGGGGGTGGGGGCGGAGGTGGTGGAGGCCCAACCATCCGCCTAATCGAGCCACCGCTAGGCCCAGGTGTTGTCCCCCGCTCCGTCAGCTACATCCAACTTAATGGCTCCAACTATGCTAGACTAACCACCGGAGCCGTAAGATTTGCCAGAAATGGCAATATTAACTCTTTTGATATCATGGATCCGGTAACACACGCATGGCGGTCTATCGACATCATCCCCGCTGGAATGTCTTCTGGAGGATTTATTACGTTGAGAGATAACAACGGCATCTTCCGTTATGTTGATGGTGGCCAATTCCTCACCCATACCCGCTTTGGCTATGTCCGCGATACAGACGGTAGTGGCTACTTGATGGCGCAAGGTGAAAAAGCTGTAAATATGCCACATACCGGTTCAATCACCTACAATGGCAGAGTCGTCCACACCGAAAACTCCGGCCGCATGGAGGAAGGCACAGTCAGACTATTCGCACACTTCGATAGAAACGTCATTGGCGGACACGTAACCGTTCCCTCCCGAGGAGAATTCTACTTGGGAGCTACCTCCATCCAAGGTAATGAGTTCCACTCAGGGCTATATGATGGGGTCGGTTTTGCAGGGGCATTTTACGGCCCTAATGCCGAAGAGGTCGGCGGCACTTATTACAAGCGCAATCTCTATAACAGCGCAGACGAATTTAACGGTGCATTCGGCGCCAAACGCTAACTTCCAGTACTACCACACAAAAGCTACCTGAAACTCAATCCGGCAGCATTTTTGCAACGCCGATATTTTCAGGTAGCCTTTATTTTCAGATAGCCTCCATCCACCCAAGGCTACCTAGGGAAACAACCCCAACAACACAACTAATCATCCATCCACACAATGAAACCTCAAAAACGCCCCCTCGACGGCGTCCTCCTGCTCGACAAAGCCACCGGCCTCTCCAGCAACAGCGCCCTCCAGCAAGCCCGCCGCCTCTACCGTGCCGAAAAAGCCGGCCACACCGGCGTGCTCGATCCGCTGGCCACCGGCCTGCTCCCCATCTGCTTCGGCCAAGCCACCAAATTCGCCCAATATCTGCTCGATGCCGACAAAGCCTACTTCGCCACCCTCCGCCTCGGCCAAGCCACCGATACCGGTGATGCCGAAGGCAGCATCACCGTCACCAGCCACACCGAAATCAGCCAAGCCGAGTTTCAGGTAGCCTGCCAGCAGCACCTCGGCGCACATCAGCAGCTGCCCCCCATGTATTCCGCCCTCAAGCACCAAGGCAAACCCCTCTATCAATACGCCCGCCAAGGCATCGATATCCAACGCCAGCCCCGCAACATCCATATCCACGACATCCAAATCCTCCGCTTCCAATTCCCCGAAGCCCAAATCAGCGTGCAATGCAGCAAAGGCACCTACATCCGCACCCTCGCCGAAGACATCGCCAAAAGCGCCCATACCCTGGCCCATCTTACCGCCCTGCGCCGCACCGCCACCGCCGGCTTCCAAATCGAACGCAGCCACAGCATCGAAAGCCTTGCCGCGATTACCGAAGAACAGCGCGATGCCTTGCTGCTGCCCTGTGATGCATTGGTGCAACATCTGCCGCAGCACACCGCCAGTGAGCAAACCATCCGCGCCCTACGCTTCGGCCAAACCCCTGCCGCCCCGCCGGAGCTGCCAGAAAACACCCCCCTGCGCATCTACGCCGCCAACCGCGAATTCATCGGCCTCGTCACCAGTCAGCAAGGCTACCTGAAAGCCTTGCGCCTGATGAGCACGCAAGCCGACTGAATTAGGCCAACCCCATATTTATGCTAGAATCACGCGCTTTGTTATCTCACGTTCTCCAAGCCATGTCAGCCAACCATCGCTGCACGCGATACCCGGTCAGCAGGCCGAGAACCTTCTCAACACAAGGAATAAGAATGAAAGCACAAACCCTACTGGCCATCGCCATCACCGCCCTTGGCTTGGCTGCTTGCGGCAGCGGTGGCGGCGGCAGCCCGATCGACAACGGTCGCAACGGCCCCAACCCCAACAGTCCGATCAATCCCAACGATCCCAATCCGGGCGGCGGCAATCCTCCTCCCCCTCCCGCTAATCAGCGTACCGGCAAGGCCATCACCCTGTCGTCTAACGGCTATCAGCGCATCAGCGAGCAGGCTCTGTCCTTCACCCAGCAAAACTTTGGCGTGCTGAAGGTAGATGGTCAAGAACTGAATATCATCCCTCCCAACATGTCTGCCGGCGGTCTGCTCAACATGCAAGCACGAAACACCGCTCGCGTAGGGCAAGTGATGACTCAATCCAGCTATGGCTATGTCCGCGAAGGAACGGGTGCTCAGGGCTATATGTTCTCACAAGGCATCGTAACCTCAGCCAACGACATGCCTACCAGCGGTACATTTAACTATTCCGGTTATGCCATTCACGCCCCAGTGTCCAACCAAACCAATGCCCAGATTGCAACCGGCGCGGCCAACTTCAATGTTAATTTCGGCAACCGCACCATCAGCGGCACGCTTACTCCCAACAACACAGCCGTTGTATTGGACAACGGCATCATTAACGGCAACAGCTTTAGCGGCACGGCCAACTCTGGCGCGAAATTCAGCGGCCACTTCTATGGTGGCCATGCCGACGAAATGGGCGGCACCTACTACAAACAAGGTGAGTACACCGGCGCTTTCGGCACACGGAAAATCAATCCTTAATCAATCCGGCCGAAACGCTTTTGCTGTGCAATTCAGCCAAGCAGCAACACAACAGGCCACCTGAAACTTTTTCAGGTAGCCTGTTTTTTATTACGCTTTAATCCGGCAGGCGGCTATCATTCATCCGCTTCCGTTTCAAACAACAACTTCAGCGTTTGCAAAGCCTGCCCGCCGGCCTGCAAAGCCTTACCTGCCGCTCCGTGTTTGATAACCGCCAGCAGCACAAAAGCCCCATCGTGCGCCGCACTGTTAATCACAATCCCCACTTCCTCTCCATCGGCCTCCACCTTGCTGCCAACGGCTACAGGCATAGCGCTGCGGCACACCGCCATGCCGCGCCGTACTTGGCCGCGATACTGCGCGCGGGCGATGATTTCCTGCCCCGGATAGCAGCCTTTTTTGAAATGTACGCCGCCGAGCAGGTGCTGATTCAGCATTTGCGCCACACAGCTTTCCACGGTGAGCTGCGAAATCCACGGCCGCCCCTGCAAAATTTCGGCAGCCTGCCAGGCTTCGGCAGGGTGGTCGGCATCGGGCAGCGGCACGGAGCTGAGCAAGATGCGGTTGCCACCGGCCAAAACCAGCGTAATCAGCCCGTTATCGCCTTCTTCGGCGACAAATTTGAGCGCGGCGGCATCCGCGCCCGTATCCGCACCGCTTTGGCCGTACACCTGCCAGGCGCTGTCGGTGTGGAACACCGTTTTGCTGCGTAGCACAAACATCCGCAGCCGCTTTATCGTGGCTTCCAGCAAATCCGCCGCCATCACCAGCAGGAAACGGTCGGCACGGCGCAGCACCAGCATATTGGCCAACACCCGCCCGCGCGGCGAATTGTAGGTGGCGAAACAAGCCTCGCCCGGTTGTAAATCCAAAATATGGTTGGAAAGCTGGCTGTGCAGAAATTCGGCGGCATCCGCGCCGCTTACCTCCGCCACGCCGAAAAAGGGCAGTTTGCAAAGTGTGTGCATGGTTTTCTCCTGTGTTTCCGTGAATTATAGTGGATTAAAATAAGCATGTTATGGCGCTGGCTCGCCTTGCCGTACTAGCTGTACTATCTGCGACCAGCCTTATCCCGATTTCAACCCAATTCACGACACCTGATTGAGTCAGTAATTCTTCTCGCCAAAAAAGGCATAAGTTGCATCGTGGAACAGCTCGCTTTGTGCGCTGTCGGAATATTCCAGCCGCGCCAGTTCATCATCAAAGCCCGCACGCACTGCCTCCAACACATCTTGCGCCATATCCGGCGGCAGGCTGCGCAGCAGGCTTTTCAACGCGCTGCCCAACACCAGGTTTTGCACGCGCAAAGCCTCGCAGCTTTCTTCCAAATAGCTGATTCTCTGATTAATTTCTTCCATAGCATTCTTCCTTTCCGCCACAGGCCACGCGGCCGGGCAACGAGGCGGATTATAAGCTCAAGCCCGGCGCTTGGACAGCCGCCACCCGCAGAGGCATATTTTATGAAATAATCAATCATCAAGACGGCTGCCATAGATAAATACATACTGTATAAATAGAATTCATCTTTTAGCAGCCGTTACATTTCCGCAATTTTTAGAAGTGTTCCGCAAAACGCTATTTCAGCGGCTTGAGAATTTTACCGCGCCGGATATAGATTTTTGTCATCTGCTCAGAGGCATGGCCAAGTTGGTCAGAAGCGCTGCGGGTATCGGCAGCCAGGTAAATGTCCGTGGCGGCTTTAGCCCTCAAGTCGCGGAATTGGAATGCGGATAACTCTTTGGCCAGTTCAGGCCGCTGCTGCATGACGGTTTTTCTCAACTCTAAAAATTTCCTGCTTAGGGCGGCGCGGGATAGCGGTTTCCCGTGGCTGTTGAGAAACAGGTAGCCGTTATCTTGGTGGATACGGTCGATGATTTCTTTGAGCTTGCCGCTGATTTCAAAACGTAGTTTAGCACCTGTTTTCTGCTGGCTGATATGCAGGATGCCTTCGTGGATGTGGCTGCTGTGAATGCCGACTATATCAACAGGGCGCTGGCCGGTGATGTAGGCGATGTCCATTAAATCGCGCATCTGCTGGCTGGCAGCCTGATAGACGGCCTGATACAGGTAATCCTCAATATAAACCTCACGGCGCTTCTTACTGTGCTTCTTGACGTTGCGGCAGGGGTTTTCTTTGCTTGTCCAGCCCTGCTCTCTGGCATAGTTAAAGATGGCGCTGAGATAACCGATTTCGTTGTTGGCGCCGCTGGGTGTGTCTTTGCGCCAGTCGAGATAACGGCGGACGTGTGCCGGTTCGATTTCATCCAATGGCGCCGGGTTCTCCCCGCCGAAAAACTTAGACAGCTTGCGCACGGCGTTGTTGGCGCCGGAAATGGTGTTGCGGCTGCGGTGGCTGATGATATTCTGCAGGTAGCGTTCGGCGGCAATAGGGAAGGTAACACGGGCGGACTTGGGCAGTTTGGCTGCTTCGAGTTTGCTCCACTCTTGGACGGCGGCAATGTAGTCCGTGCCAAGCGGGATTTCTTTGCGCCGTCCGTTCTCGTCTCGTCCGTCGTAGAAGTAGTAGACGGTGGTTTTACCGTTTTTGCGGGTGCGTTTGCGTGCCCGCATTCTGTCGGGAAGGTTGCTGTTGGTGCTTCGTTTCCTGCCCATGATTACTCCCTCCTAGACTGCCGGCTGCCACCTGGGCTTGTCCGGCTTGTGTTTTTGCGGTTACGCCTTCGCTCGTTATCTTGGCTTCCCGTATCTCGTATTCAGGCTTGCCCACCAGCTTCAGCCATATTTCAAACCGGTACTTTCTGGGCTTGTCAAAGATGCGCTTGCGTTTCACGGGGTCGGCGAAGTCGCCGAACATCTCGGCGATTGCATGGAATTCGCGGTAGGTATCTGCACCCACCAAAGGAAAGGTGCAGTAGCCGCGATAGGGCTTGGACGGTTTCTTCTTCCTGCTCCGGCTCACGGCTTAATCTCCAAAATTAAAGCCGCATTACGCGGCGGGGTTTGTGGTGGGTGGGGCGGGAAGCGGTTGCCAGTGGGTTACGCGGTTATCTTCCTCCTCGCCGTAGAACCAAAATACCTCTTCATTGCTTGCCCATGACGAGAAAATTTCTCCGCGCTCGGTGCATATCAGTACGGTAGTATCGATTTCAGGCAGCCTATCCTCCACGCTTATCCATTCGGATTGTGCGGCTCGGGCTTGCCACGCCCGCCATGCGAACTCAATGTGGTCATAGGCGTAACGACCGTCTTTTTGCTTTTGGCAAGGGTCGATTGGCACCGGCGGTGCTTGGTTCGATATCCACCACTCAAACGCTTTGCGCTCTTGTTCGATTCTTTCGGGTGTCATCACACATCCTCCTCTTTCACAAACACGCCATCTTTCATTACGCCCCGCCTGTCCTTTATTTCGTCATAGGCTTGGGCGATGCAATCTTCTATCTGTAAACCGTTCTGTGCAGCCAGGATAGTCAGCACGACTACGCAATCGCCGATGCTGTCAGCTATACAGCGGCGCGGGCGGCCACGGGAAATATCGGCGGCTAGTTCGCCGGTCTCTTCTACGAGCTTGGCCAGCTGTCGGAAACTATCGCTGCCTGCGATAAGGTTGCGGGCTTCTGCCCATTCTCGGATTTGGGTAAATGTTTGGGTCATGATTATTCCTTTGCTTCTGCTGCCTGCTCCTGCATGGCGGCATCTATCGCATCGCGCAGGCTGTCATATTCGTCTGAGCACCAACCTGGCAATATAACTTTGCCAATTTCGTTTGCTGGATCGGCCAACCAGTCTAGGCGGGCGGTGTCGGGGCGGGGGATGAGTTCCAAATGTTCGGGTCGTGCGACAACGTTATAGTCGCCACGGGTATTCATCACATAAACTGCATCGTCCGAAGCGTTAATGACTACGCACTCCCCTAATCCTAGGGTTTTATCTCGCACACGGTCGCCAAATTTAAATTGCTGTGTCATGGCTTGCTCCTAAAATGGGATTGAATCGTCGATTTCATCTTGCGGCACGGGCGCGGCGGCTTGCCCTCTTGTATCCCGCTAGGGCTTGGCTCGTGCGGTCTGTTTCGTGATTCGTTGGGGCATATTAAACACCATGTTTACACATAACGCAACACTTTGTTTAAATATTTTGTGTAGTTTTTGCGTATATGTTTAATTTTGTGTTACATTTATTTTCGTGGACAACAAAAAAGCCGCTTAATGGCGGCTTGTCACGACAATGTATTAGACAGAAGGGTATAATTCAGCTTATGAAAGCGAATATTCGTACACAAAAAATAGAAGCGGTAGATTTATTTTGCGGTGCCGGCGGCCTAACTGCCGGACTATTACAGGCAGGTATTGTGGTAAAGGCTGGTTATGATATTGAAGCTTCCTGTGCGTTTGCGTATGAACATAATAATACGGGTGCGCGGTTTGTGCTTAAAGATGTACAGCAGGTAACGGCTGAAGAGGTTGAGGCGCATTATTCGCCTGGCACGATTCGATTGCTGGCAGGCTGCGCGCCATGCCAGCCGTTTTCTACCTACAATCAAGGACGGGATGTGCGCAACGATAAAAAATGGCCGTTGATGTATGCGTTTGCACGTTTAATCCGCGATGTGATGCCGGAGCTAGTGACGATGGAAAACGTTCCTGATGTGACCAAGCATAAGGTGTATCACGATTTTGCAGCAGAATTGGAGGCGTTGGGCTATCAGGTTTGGGCAGGCAAGGTGTTGTGTGCGGATTATGGTGTGCCGCAAATGCGTCGACGTCATGTGTTGCTGGCCTCACGTATTGGCCAGGTAGCCATGCTGCCACCGACACATGCGGGGCAGCATGTTACTGTGAGAGAAGCAATTGGTCATTTACCCCCTCTAGCAGCTGGAGAGAGAGATGAGCAGGATGCGCTACATCGCTGTGCCGCTTTGTCTGATCTGAACCTGCGGCGTATCCGCGCTTCACGTCCTGGCGGAACATGGATGGATTGGCCGAAAGAACTACGCGCGGCTTGTCATCGCAAAGAAAGCGGTCTTAGCTATCAACGGGTGTATGGGCGAATGGAGTGGGACAAGCCGGCACCTACTATGACCACATTGTGTGTAGGTTTTGGTAATGGCCGCTTTGGCCATCCAGAGCAAGACCGAGCTATTTCTTTGCGGGAGGCGGCGATTTTCCAGAGTTTCCCAGAGGGGTATTTGTTCACAGAAAAATTCGATGCCCCTATGCGGGATATAAGCCGTATGATTGGTAATGCGGTACCGGTGGCATTGGGTGCCGCTGTGGGCAATAGCCTCCGTGCTAGTTTGGCCTAAATTTTACTCAGCAGTTCATCTAGTTTATTGACATGCTCATTTTGTGCTAAGTAATCTTGGTAGCTTTTTTGTGCATTACTGATCAAAGCATCATAATGCACAATACGGCTTCCAGGTGACACTCCATGCAGTGTATCTTTAACTCGGTCAGGGTTGTTTATCTCATCATCTAAATGGGTCCCGATAACAAAAATTACCTCAATATTAGGATTTTTAAGACCATCTGTCTGTAGTAGGATTTTTTTTAGTTTTTCAACATAAATAGTCCCTTGCTTTGCTAAGTCATATAAGTCAAGTTTTCGATCCGCCTTCTTTAACTCGATAATTAAGTGTTTATTCGCTGTTGTTCGATAGGCAATATCCACTCGCCCCAAAGCTTCCTCGCTGGTCATGTCTTTTGTTTTGATGCCGCTATCTATTAGGCGTGATTCCATAACTTGTGTATTTTCTACTCGCTCCCATGATGGATCTAGCAACCATAGGTGCTCAAACAGATATTGTTGCAGCACTTTTTCTTTTTGCCTGGAGTCAACTAAGTCATGAAAGTTTTTAATTGTCTCTAGACGTGTTCGCACTATATCTCCATAAAGTGAATCCTCGATGGCATCTTTACTTGCAAAAAAGCGAATCAGCCCATCTATAGAACCATTAAGTGCTTGTAGAAATTCGGCTGTACTTTGTTGCCTCAAGCGCATTCTTTCAAAAGCTAAAATACCGTGCCGGTATAGAGTTTTTTTGTCTTCTCTATTATCAATAGATAGGGCACTTAAATTGTTGATTAGCTTATAAGCATCTTGTTGATATATTGTTGGAAGATTGTTTACCCAAGCTTGCAGCGCGGGTATTTCTTTCCGTGCGGTTTCCCCATCGTGCTGTTTGCGCAAACTGGACCATTTCTTTTCTATGGCATTGAGAGTGCTACGCATAAATGCTAGCAATGCCTGATAGCGCGGATCGGCTTCCTGAATACGCTGGCGATCGCTAGTGGCTATATCTGGCTGATCATTATCGTCCAAGAAGTTAGCTTCTATCTGGCCAGTAAGGTATTTAGTGTAGAGGCGACCATCGTTAATCTTATCTAGTATGTTTTCATGAAATAAGCGACCGCGGGACAGAACAATAATAGTATTTAGGTTACCCATGTCTTTGCTGTTTAGTTGTTTAGGCAATTCGGCAGTACCTAGCCAACCAGCTATTTCCCAATCTGGGTGCTCAGTGTGCCACTCTTCAAGCTTATTAGGTAGAATAGTCTCTTCTATAATATTGGTGTAGTTACTGGTATTTAGATTATTAGTACCTTTCAGCTTCCATAAGAATTGCGTCTGAGCTAAATCATCACGATCATTGAGGGTAATTTTTTCATCATTGATAGTAATGGTAAATTGTTCACTGAATACAGAAAATCGGCGTGCTAGCCTTTTCTTAAGACTGCTGATGGTACTATTCATTCTGCTCCGGTTGATGTTTTCTAAGCGAATAAATGTTCCTTTTTCGATCTCAATATTTTCTTGGCTAACCGGAGTAGGTTTATACGAGTTTTCGTGTTTTTCAATAGATTCCTTTATGGATTGTGTATCCATAGTGAGACCATGTGGCAAACCGTCTTTACCTATTGAATGGATTGTTATATTGTTTGCTATGGAAAATAATGATAGCTTTCCTAAACCTTTACGTCCCATAACATGCCTGCCTTTGGCTGTAATCTTTCCATAAGGGTCTTTCTCATCTTGCCGACGACGGTAACCAACCTTGAGATATTTCTCGTTCATTTCCTGTATAGTCATGCCTTTACCATCATCTTTTATTTCGATAAACTGACATGGCGTACTCTTATCTATAATAATTTCAAGATGTTCAGCATCTGCATCCCAGGCATTAGCCACGATTTCAGTTAAAACTGCCGCCAGATTGCTATACAGATTGATACCCAAGTGATCTAGTACATTTAAATCTACAGTCATGCGGTATTGTGAAAACATAATTTTCTCTTTCCGGTAGTCTGAATCAATATTTTTCTCTATCTTCAATATAGTAGTTAAGAATATTAAGAACGGCTGAACACTAGTCCAACACGCTCCACCAAAACACGCGGCCTATGACTTGGATACCTTCTAAGCTGGCTTCCTCTTCCGGATAAACGGCCTCGTTATGGCTTTTGATTTTCACGCGGCCACCAGGTAGGCGACTGAGGTATTTCACGCGGAATAGGTCGTCATGGCGGAAGGCGTAGATTTTGCCGTCTTTGATGGCATTGTCGCCGGTATCAACGGCAATGGCCGCCCCGTCAGCTATACGCTCTTCCATGCTGTCGCCGGTAAGGGTGCAGCAAAACACGTTATCGGGCTGGATGCCTTTGCGGCGCAGCGTGGTCTTACCAAATGGCAGGCGGAAGCCGTTGTAATCCGGGATTTCAAATGAGCCGTGGCCGCCGGTAAAAGTGCTCTCTTTGAGGTAGGGGGCGAAGGTATAATCTTCCTCGGGCAGCGGGTCGTTGCTGCTCCACAAGGCCGGGCGGTGGATGCCGGTTATCTCGTCTCCTTTTGGCGGCTCGTGCCGCATCTCTCCAACCCCAGAATTCAACCAGACTGGGGATATCCCCATAATTCTTTGAATATCAAGAAATCCTTGCTTTGATATGCCGCGCGTTTCCCAATTCTTCACGGTTTGGGATGAAGCGTTGAGAACCCGGGCAATCTCTGATTGCTTGTCTATCCCATGCAGTTCTTTGGCTGCTGCATACAGCCGTTCCATTGTTTTATCCATAGCTCGTATTTTCTAACGAATTAAACAAAACGTGTTATACAAGGTGTTTGACTTTTGTTTAAACGTAGTGTTTAATAATGCCAGTATTTGTGTAAGAGGTAAGCAAAATGAATGCTGAACAAGTAATTTCTAAGCTGGGCGGCTCTGCTGAAGTTGCCCGGCTGATGGGCTACCCGAAACATATCGGCACACAGCGCGTGAATAACTGGAAAAAGCGCGGCATCCCGGCCAGGGTAATGCTGGAACGTCCTGATTTGTTTCGGAGAGTGGCAGGCTAGGCCATGACTGAATTATCAATGGAAGTCATCACAAAGGCACACAAGCTGCAAGCTGCTGTTTTGAGAATGCTTGCGGATAAATCACAGCACGAAGTCGCGCTGCTGCTTGGTATGGATGATGCCACCGTGAGCCGTTGGAAGTCTGACGAATGCGGGCTAATACGGGCGGCGCTAATGATTGCGGCCTGTGGCGGCAAGGTGGTGGCTGAAGATGCTGTGGTTGTGAATGCCGAAGAATACCGGCTGATGTGCCGCATCTCGGCTGAATACTTTGCCAGCCGCGCGGATAGGTAAAAGAAAAGCCCGCTGGGCGGGCTGTGGAATCACGCTTCTTTAACCGGGGTGCTGGCTGTAGTGGATTTAACTAGGTCTATCGAATGGGAACAACTTTGTTTGGATGCGTAGCCTTCGGAACTGACGGCAATGACTTCGTGATTACCGGCTTTCAACCGCCAGCGCCATTCATTACGGGCATCTCTATACATTTCGAAATACATAAAGGAACTCCTTATGGATTATGCAAAAAACGAATACACGTTCTCCTACCGTTTCAAAGGCAGGATGTGGTCATTAAGCATTTGGGCGGACAGCCCGGAGGAAGCTAGGGAAAAACTGAGGGCTGCGGCCACCGCGCGTTATGACGGGCAAATCATGCAACGGATTTATGTGCCGGTCAAGGTGGCTTGGTTACAGCGGCTCCGGAAGTGGTGGGGCGAATAAAGAAAAGCCCGCACGGGAATGCGGGCAAAGGAGTTAATTAAAGAAAGGTTCGGAGAGATTATGACAAACAAAATAAAACAAAGCAAGGCTGAATGGCTTTGGACACAGCTGCTGACGGTATCGCTGAAATTGGGGCTGCCGTTGTCATGGTGCAATTTTTGCAGCCGCAAGATGTGTGCGGCAGTAGGAGCGCGGAAATGAAACAGCGCATTGAGGATTGGCTGCGGGAGCGGCGGATTGAGCAGATTGGGCGGCGGTTGGTTGCTGTACAGGATCGAGACGAGAAGTGCCGGCTGTATGAGTTATTCCGCGCAGAAATTGCCAACCGTTCGCCGCAACAGATTGCGCGAATGATACGCCGATCACAAGAGGCTTTGCGCCGTGAGGGGGTGCTATGAGTATGCAACTGATGGCTTATGCCATGTCGTTGAAAGTAGGCAACGCCCCAGCAGCGGCCAATCGGATACCAGCCGGATACCGGACAGGATGACATCGTTTTCAGCGTTCTCTAGCGATAACGTCCACATTGCTTCATCATCGTTCCACGCCAGATGCAGAAAACAGGTCATCTCATCCAGTTCAGCTTCGACAATGAAATCGTTCTGGTTTGCGAAGGGGATTTTTATCATTTCCCAAACTCTGTTATTGATGAGAATTTCGTTCTACCTTGTACCGCTGTTTGGGCTCGTTGCTGCGCCTGTGGGCTGGGCGTGGTGTTTGCCGCCTGCCGCCCGGCAGCCTGCCTACTGGTAACGCGACCGGCCGGTTTCCGTGTTTCCCCCGCCTTGCCAGCCGCATTCTGCCGCACCTTGCCGGGCGGAATATCCGCCTTCCGGGTTTTGGCTTTGCGGATTTTGGTCAGGCTGATGCTGATATGCAGTTTCTCGCCGTCGTCCGCATTGCGCGAAATATCGCAGCTCTCCATAGCAAATTCAGGGTAAACGTCTAAGCCAGTAACAACAGTAATCGGCTGCCGCTGCTCGTTAATCACACG
>NZ_KV804525.1:20637-21819 GCF_001811325.1 Eikenella sp. HMSC071B05
AATCGGCTGCCGCTGCTCGTTAATCACACGCAGGGCTTCCTTGGCTTCAATCATCTTGCTGCGGCCATACACCCCGAACAGGCTCACGCTTGCGCCGGTTACTACCCCTTCAATCGTCAGCTTTTCGGCTTCGGTTGAGATGTGGTCGCTTACCGGCGCACCTTCTTCTACCGCGTACTGCGTTACTCCGTTGGCTAGAGAGGTTTGCTCGCTAATCAGCGCATCTAACTGCAATGCGCCTATCATGGTTTGCGGTGTGTCTTTCAGACGAAATACTAAGTCGATAAGTGCCATTTTTACTTTCCTAAATATGGATAAGGTGTTCTGTACCTATTGGCCAGCCTAGCCGCATCCCTGCCCGGGTTGGGCGAGCCGTTCACGGTGTTACTGATGTTTTGAATAGGGCAGCACACCGGCAGACAAATCCACCGAATCAATCGTTTCTAACTGTTCAATCAGGCTCACGGTGTAGCGGTAGCGGAAACCGCCCACCGCCTGCGGCTCGTAATCCACCTCAAGCAGTTTCGGCACTTGCTGCACCGGCTCGAAATCGACAATATCGGTATTCGCCGCCTCCAGCATCTCTGCCACCGCTTCCGTTTGCAGGCGGTTAGTCAATCCCAAACTGGGCAGATGCCCCGCGATCAGTCAGATCAGTGGAGTTCATCTCGTAGCTTTGGAAACGTACCTTGAAGGCACGGAGCGTATTACGGAGCTTTCGGTAGCCGATGGGTGGGTAGAGCTGCGCGATACGGCTGTTTCGCTTGGTTTTGGTGCTGGTGTGGCAGCACATAGCATCATTCGTGAGATTGCCAAGCAGATGAACCTGACTCTAGTTATGGATGAGAACCTGCCCAATCGAACATGGCGCAACGGCTTCAGTTTCTACGGTGCGGCACGGCGGGCATTGGACAAGATAGTCGCCGGTGCTGGGCTGGAATGGTCTGTGCAAAATCAAACGCTGCAAGTGGTGCAGAAACTGCAACCGACCAAACGAACGGCGGTGGTGCTGGCTGCTGATAGCGGGTTAATTGGCCACCCTGAAAAAATCCGCGATGGTGCGCGGGATAAGGCTGTTCCACAGAACAGCCGCCGCAAAGGCCGGACGGAGCAGAGCGAGCCGCGCGATGGCTGGAAGGTGCATTCGCTACTACTGCCGCAAATCAATCCGGCAGATATTGT
>NZ_KV804526.1:0-3026 GCF_001811325.1 Eikenella sp. HMSC071B05
TACTCACATTGCGAGCTTGCCGTCAGACTGCCTGAAACGGCAGACGGGCAGGAATATGAATGCTATTCCGCCAGCCTGCGTGATAAAGGTGTACGCATGAAAGTCATGCCGCTGCCTGCTGCCAAGTGGGATTTGATTGCACTGCCGGACAGCGTTGGCGAGCGGCTGCATGGTTTATGGAAGGAAACCCAAGGCCAAGGCTACGACCTGCCCGGCGCGTTCGGGGTGGTATTCGGGCTACCTGAAAACCGTAAGCGTTGGTTTTGCAGCGAGTGGGTGGGCAAGGCTTTGGGGCTGGCGGAAAGCTGGCGTTTTAGCCCGAACGATTTAGCGGTAATTGTGAACATGGGAAGGGAGGAGAAATGACACCGTTGGAACCGTCTAATGTACCCGGCCATATGCTGAACATGGGCATGATTGGCATCTCCGGCACGATAGCCGGCATGCCGTTAGAAGCCCTCGTGTTGGGCGCGGTGGCCGGGGCATTGCATCACGGCTTGAAAGAACCGGGCAGCCGTAAGAATGGGATGCTGGTCATCATCACCAGCATGCTGCTGGCCGGCTCTTTGTCGCCGATGATTATGGCCTATCTGGCCTTGAGCTTGGGACTGGAGCAGGAGGTGTTCAAGGCCGCCGTGCCGATGCTGATTGGCTTGGGTTGGTCTTGGGCTACCCCGCTCTTGAATGACGGCCTGCGCCGTTTGTGGGCGGGCTGGATTGATAAATGGGGAGGTAGAAGGAAATGAACTTGGCAATGATTACCCAATGCTTATTGATGATAAACGTCGCGGCGATGGCGGCGATATTCGTGTATTCCGCCTGCTCGCTTTCGGTGCGGCAGTGGACGGCCAAGCAACCTGACTACTGGATACATAGTTTCTTAGTGGGCGGCTCGGTGGCGGTTATCGGCCATTCGCTTGCCGGCGGGCAAGTCCACCATTGGACAGAAATCATGTTCAACGTAGCAGCTGCATCTTACTTTGTGATGCGTTCGCGCCGTATCCATCTATTGAGCGGGATATTGCAGCGCAAAGGCAAAGGCTACCTGAAAGAGAGAAGGGAAACGAAATGACGGAATTGGCATGGATTGCGGAAGCACGGGCATACATCGGCATGCACGAAAGGGATGCTCGCGGCTTAAAGACCATCCCCTTGTGGGTACGGGCTTTGAAAGGCTGGTGGAGCGACACCAAAACGCCGTGGTGCGGAACGTTTGTCGGCCACTGTTTGCAGGCAGCCGGCAGGGATATTGCGAAAGAATGGTATCGGGCGAAAGCCTGGGTGAACGGCGCTACCCGTTTGGCGAAACCTGCGTATGGCTGCATTGTGGTATTCGAGCGGCAGGGCGGCGGGCATGTCGGCTTTGTCGTTGGGCAGGATAAGCAGGGCAACCTGATGGTGTTGGGTGGTAACCAGGGCGATGCGGTCAATATCAAACCGTTTGCCAAGAGCCGCGCGGTGGCTTACCTGTGGCCGAACAAGGGCGGCAAGCCTGCTTACCCCGCCGAAGAGCGTTATACGCTGCCGCTGTTGCAGAGCGACGGGAAGCTGAGCAGGAACGAGGCGTAAACAAAACCCCCTGCGAGTGCAAGGGGCTGCCTGAAAATCAGACATATGGCTGAAACTGGTTGTCATCGCTATATAGTAAATCCATCAACTTTGGATGAATAAACAATTTTTCCCTACCAATTGTCATTTCACGCAATACGCCGATTTTCACCAGCTCTTTTAGATATTTAGAAGCAGTCTGCCGCTTGGCAATACCTGCAGTTTCAAGGTTGCCGATACGGGTATAGGGTTGCTCGAAAAGCAAATCAGACAACTCCCTGCTATATAGTGTTGGTGCTGCCTTTTGGATGTATATACGGGTTTCATCTGCCAGCCGCTTGATGCCTTCTATTTTTGCCAATGTCCAGCCGGCAGTTTCTTCCACCCCCTTCAGAATATAGACAATCCAATCTTGCCAGTGCTGCTTCTCAGTTACGCCTAGCAACAAGCGGTAATAATCAGTTTTGTGTTGAATAATATAACGACTAAGATAGAGTATAGGTAGCCCAAGCAATCCTTTTTCAATCAGGAACAGACTATTTAGTACACGGCCAGTTCGCCCATTCCCATCTGCAAACGGGTGGATTGCTTCAAACTGATAGTGAGCTATTGCCATAACTATCAAAGGGTCGATATGGTCGGATTCATGGATGAATTTTTCCCAATTAGCCAATTTCTGCCGTATTAACTCCTCTCCTTCCGGAGGTGTATAGACAATTTTACCGCTATGCCCAGTTTTCAGCGCTGTTCCACCAATACGGCGAATATCCATATCACGCCCTTTAATTACACTACATACCTGCACAGCAGTTTGCGTACACAAAGGGAGACGTTGTAGTGATTGGAACCCTGATAATAAAGCATTTCTGTATTGAAGAGCTTCTTTGGTAGCGGGGTCGATACTGTCTTGAGGTAATTGCAGAGACTGAAACAGTTTGTCGGCAGTTGTAACAATATTCTCAATCTCAGAACTTGCCCTTGCCTCCATTACTGGTAGCGTATTGATCAGCATGGCCTGATTGGGAATAAGTTCTGCCGCTTGTTTTAACTCTCCAAGCGCCACTCGGGCACGGATACAGTGTTTTAAAATAAATTTATCTTCAACGTCTTGGACGGGAGGTAATGATGGAAGATTGTTGTAAGGAACTTCAGCTTGCCATTTTGTCATGTTTATTTTTTATGAATTTTTAAAGGTATTTGCAGTATAGGTTGACGCCGTGTACATATCAAGTAAATGTGACTAAAAATAGTGACATATTAAACATATCATTGGTAATTATATGACTTATTTATACAAATACTGGAAACCACTTGCTATTGCCGCCCTGTTGGCGGCGGTGGTAGGCGGGGAGTATTGGTATGGTAGGCAGCGCTACCAGGCGGGCTACGGTGCAGCCACGGCGGCTATTACTGCCAAGATGCTAGAGCAGCATCAGCAGCATCAAAAGACCGCCCGTGCGGCCAGCGTGGAATATCAA
>NZ_KV804527.1:0-1118 GCF_001811325.1 Eikenella sp. HMSC071B05
TTCTCGTCTATGTTGTAGAACAGATAATTAAACTGTTCTTTAGTCGGTGGTCTGATACCAACCATATCCCAGCCAAGTTTGTATTGAGGGTCTTCCCAAACTGTGCGCAGGCCGTTTTCGGCAAACTTTTTCGCAAATGACTGCTTGTTTACTGCCATGTTCATACTCCATAAAAAAACCGCCGATTGGCGGTTAAATCACAATATCGGCGTTAGATAACATCACGCCCTGCCCGAAGCCGTAATAATTCTGGTCGGCAAAACCGAATGGGGTTTTATGTTTCACGATAACCACTTCTAAGCCCACTCCAGCGGCCTTAGGTATCAGCCGATAGCGGTTATTCAGCACATATTCCGGCGCGTTCTTGGTATTGAAGGCCACTTGGAATTTTGCATTATCCAAATCACGCAGCACCGCCAGTTCTGCACCAAACACATTACTCATTGCCGCCACGATTTCCGGCGTTGTGCCGTGTCCGTTGTTTACGGCAATTTTCCACTTCAGCAGGCCGCGATATTCTTCATCTGGTAACTTGATGAAGCCGCCGGTAACGGTCTCGTTTTCGCGCCGCATTCGTGCTTGCCCGAGGCCTAGGGTATTCTCTTGCCCGTCAAAGCCGAAAAATGGGATGGCCGCCGCGTTGCTGACTGTGCGAGTTAGGCCAACAATTCGCCCAACTCCGTCTAACTGCTTACCTTCTGCTGTATCTACCCCGCGCTTATGTAGCAGGTCGTAAAACACCTCATGCAGCGCATTGGCCGGCGCAAATAACGATTTAACCAAGCATTCAAACTGGCGGCTCTGCCGGAACTGCATCAGGTTGTTGCCCCACGCTATGCCGCCGTGGTCGGTTTCTCGTTCCATTAGCGCACCTCAATTCGCATCGGGTCGAACATCGCCCGCTCGTAGTTGCCAATTACAATATTATTCGGGCTGAATGCACTATCAGCAGGGCGGACAGTCGGGCTATTGGAAGCGGCAAACTTAAACGTTACCGATTCAATGCCAGTCGTTTTGAATACGCCGCAGTAGAATTTCTGTACAACCACATCATCACCAACCTGCAATTTTTGCCCGATGGAGTTCAAGTCTGCGCGTACCGATTCGTAACCGTCTGC
>NZ_KV804528.1:0-1933 GCF_001811325.1 Eikenella sp. HMSC071B05
GTGCCGGTGTGGTGGCTTCCGTGATCGCTTAAGAAGGATATTGAATAAATGGCAAATCAAAAAATCCGTATCCGTCTGAAAGCTTATGATTACAGCCTGATTGACCGTTCTGCTCAGGAAATCGTTGAAACTGCCAAGCGCACTGGTGCTGTGGTAAAAGGTCCGATTCCGTTGCCGACCAAAATCGAGCGTTTCAATATCCTGCGTTCTCCGCACGTGAATAAAACTTCACGTGAACAATTGGAAATCCGCACTCATCTGCGCTTGATGGATATTGTGGATTGGACTGACAAAACGACTGATGCACTGATGAAGCTGGATTTGCCGGCCGGTGTGGACGTGGAAATCAAAGTTCAGTAATCTGCTTGCAGATAATATCAAAGCCGAACGGAATCTCCGTTCGGCTTTTTGTGACCACGAGTCTTACCTAGTAGGGTAAATTGATACTATATGGAAGGGTGGCATTTAGCTATTCTATGGAAATAGGCAGCTATGAGTTTTCCTCATTTTTGTGGAGCAGGTATGCAAAAACAAAATAAGCACAATAAACACAAAAATCAAATCCGTATTATTGGTGGGGAGCTGCGCGGGCGGAAAGTTCGGTTTGCTGATGCAGAAGGCTTGCGCCCAACCGCAGATAGTGTGCGGGAGCGTTTATTTAACTGGTTGGGACAGGATTTAACCGGTCAAGTGGTGTTGGATTTGTTTGCTGGTAGCGGAGCCTTGGGTTTTGAGGCTGCCTCGCGAGGGGCGAAACGGGTTGTGTTGGTAGAAAATAATCGGCGGACTGCTGCAAGTTTACAACAGCAAATACAAGAATTGAGGCTACCTGAAAGAATGAAGGTTGAATCCATGGATTCTTTTGTGTTTTTAGAAAAAACACAAGAGCAATTTGATGTGGTGTTTTTGGATCCACCATTTGCTTGGCAGAGATGGGTTGAGCTTTTTATGTGCTTGGAGCAGCGTTTGCATAGTGGTGCATATATGTATGCTGAAGCAGGAGACTTGCCTGTTTGGCCTGATTATCTGTTGGAGTTGAATGCCGGGCAATCAGGATTAAGTAAATATGCGCTGCTCAAGAAGAAATGAAGCTGGATTGTTTTAATAATTGTTATCAAAGAAGAAAATTTTATATTTTGCCAAGGGAGAGGCTACCTGAAAGCTGGTCTGTGCTATAATCCCGCCCCCTAATTTTGGATAACTTAGAAGATATTAAGAGGAAAACATGTCTCTTTTTATTACAGATGAGTGCATCAATTGTGATGTATGTGAGCCAGAGTGCCCAAATGATGCCATTTCGCAGGGTGAGGAGATCTATGAGATCGATCCTGATCTGTGTACGCAGTGTGTTGGGCATTACGATGAACCGCAATGCCAGCAAGTGTGCCCAGTAGACTGTATTTTGATTGATGAGGAACACCCAGAAACTGAGGAGCAGTTGCGAGAGAAGTATGAAAAGATTATTTTGTTGAAAAATGGGTAGGATTTAATTTCAATTAAAAATATTGACTTGCGGCTAGTTCTGAAAAAAAGAATAAATTTTGCTTGACGATTGGTCAGGAAAGCCGCTATATTTCTTTTCTCTTTTGGTGGGATTCCCGAGCGGTCAAAGGGGGCAGACTGTAAATCTGTTGCGAGAGCTTCGAAGGTTCGAATCCTTCTCCCACCACCAATTACTATGTTGGGGCATTAAGGGCGGGTGTAGCTCAATGGTAGAGCAGAAGCCTTCCAAGCTTACGGTGAGGGTTCGATTCCCTTCACCCGCTCCAATAAATTTTTAAGGCCCATGTAGCTCAGGGGTAGAGCACTCCCTTGGTAAGGGAGAGGTCGGCAGTTCAAATCTGCCCATGGGCACCATCTATTTCTATCCCTTTGTTTACTTCAAGCTAATAGGAAATTGCCATGGCTAAGGAAAAATTTGAACGTAGCAAAC
>NZ_KV804529.1:0-803 GCF_001811325.1 Eikenella sp. HMSC071B05
TGGATAACCGGCAAGGCAGCATACTGGCCAACGGCACTAAGGAATGTATCCACATCGCTGACGCGTGGGGTCTCTTCATCCTGGACTGGTCTCAGACAATACACTTTTACCGGAGCCCGCCAACTTAAAGGATTTGGCCAGAGCGCCGCTAACAGCTACAGGTTATGGCGTGCCCGCCCGTTGCCGACTTGTGCGGACACCAGAGATAAGCGTTGGTATCTTTTTCCACTTATCTGCGCTTTCACTATTTGCCCTTTCAGGCTGCGGGCATAGGGACGGAACAGGTAGCGGTCAAATCCTGTTTCATCCAAATAAACACGTTGATAGTCGGAAAATTCGGCCAGCTGTGTCAAATAATGCGTTACTTTGGCCGGGTCTTGTTCTTTGTAAGTGGTGGTCTTTTTTTGCGCGTCATCCCCATCTGTTTGAGTGCATAGCAAACGGCGGCTGCCGTACAATCAAAATGTTTGGCGATTTCATGCAGATAGGCATCCGGGTGTTGCCCAATATATTGAGCCAGTTTTTGCCTATCCAATTTGACGGCATTTAGACCGGTAACTTGATGTTTTAGGCTGCCTGTTTGTTTTTTAAGGCGAATCCACAGGTAAAGCGTGTTTCTTGACAAGTGAAACGTTACTGCGGTTTGGCTGATGTTTTTGCATTGTTCGTAATAGTTTAAAGCTTTGTTTCTTAAGTCCGCAGAGTATGCCATGGCTAGACCTTCAAAGTTGAGTGTTGTACTATTTTGTTTTTAATTGACTATATTTGCACAAGACGCGTTTTGCCTGATTCCAAAAATTCTC
>NZ_KV804530.1:0-279 GCF_001811325.1 Eikenella sp. HMSC071B05
CAACCCGGACAGCAGCCGCAACCTGCCCCCGCACCCACCGTTGCCGCCGGCAACGGTAGCACCGCTGCCGCACCTGTACTGTCGGTGCTGCCTGCTTTTGCCGACGGCAACATTCAGGTAACCGAACACTTGGATAACGATGGCGGCAAAATTACCGCCAACGGCATGACCGAACTATCGGTTGGCCGGCAACTGGACAACCAAGCCAAATTGCATGTCGGCCGACTAACCGCCAACGGGCAGGAAGTGGATAACCGGCAAGGCAGCATACTGGCCAAC
>NZ_KV804531.1:0-3939 GCF_001811325.1 Eikenella sp. HMSC071B05
GAATATTCCTGGTTATCTAGGACAGCCCCAAAATTTAGTGCCACAAAAACCTGCACCAGGAACAAAAAATCATCCAAATGCGCCTAAATTGGTGGATATAAACAAACCTGGTTTCGCTATAGAATTACCTGAAGTATGGAATGAGAGATTAGAAAAAGGATCTAGTAAAGGGCGGGTAATGTCTCAAGATGAATTTTTTAAGGAGTTTGGCAATTATGAGAAAGACTAAACATTTTACATCGGAATTTTTAAATAATATTTTTAGATATAACCAATGCGTATCAATATTTGTCTATCGTAAAAAAATATTCTATTTAATTGATGAAAAACATAATTTCGAATTAAATGCAAAAATATCTTTTGATTCCTATTTAGATATTGGAATGATAACAAAAGAGCAATACGATAATGAATATAAAGGATACCGCAATGGAATTTGGCAACTAACCAAAGATAACTTCGAACACTATCTTGAATCAGATAGCGTCATGATCTTTGAAAAAGATGAATTAAAAGAACTTCTGTTTTACGGGTTTTCTGATGAAGAAATTGTCCGACTATATTCTGTAGTCGAAAACAAACTATCATACAATGACCCTATTTCCCATTCTGTGCCGGGAAGCGATTTTTTAAAAATCAATCAGATTTCATCCAGATTACCTTTGTTCTATATCAATTTTGATACGGAAGTTTATCTGCATATGGATTGGGACAGATGTCATGAGGATTATGTGTATGACGGTTGGTTTGCAAAAGCCATGGATTTCGGCTATTTAATCCCTGATGAGTTTTGTTATTGGAAAATAGGCGGGCGGGATTATTGGAAATTCAGGCAATTATAACCAGTAAACATACTGGCAGATAATTATCGCCTGCACATACCCACTCCATAAGGTGTAGGAAATCGTCACGTTGTTTACACTTTTTCTACGGCGGACAGCTTTTGTTTTTGCTTGAATGATTCTTAAGCAGCTATCCGTCATTATCAAGAACAGAGCGGGTTCCCCGTGTCTATCGACATTCTTGACAATGCCGGATAGCTGCTCAAACGGGTCTTCAAGCAAAAGCCGAAAGTGTAAACAACGCTGTTGATTTCCACACAAAGGCAGCCTGAAAGTTATGCTACATATATATAATCAGGGCAACATTTTATGATTTAACGGTTTTAAATCATTTATTTGCAAAAGGTGAACGTTTTTTGGAGGTTACCGATAGGAAATTTATCGAATGGTTTGCCAAAGAGTAGTATCTTGAAATACTCGAAGCCACCCGCGAACAGCGCAACGAAACCCGGCGCAGCCGCCAGGCCGGCTGGAACGCCGGCGTCGCCCTCTCCGTCGGCAACGGCCTCAGCCTCGGCTTCACCGGCGGCGGCAACTACGGCCGGGGCAAAGGCGATGGCGAGAGCACCCCCTACCGCCACAGCCACATCGGCAGCAGCCGCAGCCGCACCGAACTCGTCAGCGGCGCCGACACCACCATCCACGGCGCCCGGGTGGAAGGCAAAGGCATCGGCCTGACCGCCCGCAACCTCAACATCATCACCCCGCAAGACAGCGAACGCTACCGCGGCAAACAATTCCACGGCAACGTCCAAATCACCGTCGGCTACGGCTTCTCCGGCAACGCCGAATACAGCCAAAGCAAAACCGACGCCGACCACCTCAGCGCCAGCGAACAATCCGGCCTGTATGCCGGCGACGACGGCTTTCAGGTAGCCGTATCCCGCCATACCGAGCTCAACGGCGGCCTCATCGTTTCCAGCCGAAGCGCCGAACAGAACGGCCGCAACCGTTTCCAAACCGGCAGCCTCGGCCAAAGCGACCTGGCCAACCACAGCCGCTACAGCGGCAAGAGCTTCGGCTTCGGCATGAGCGGCGGCATCAACGGCAAGCAGACGCTGCAATTAATGAAATCAACTTTCCGGAGCAGCCACGGAAAATCAGCAGTAACCGAGGTGCGGACAAACCTTCTCCGAATGCGGCGGCACAAAGATCCGGCAGTGATATACCGTATAATTCGCGCACCATAAAGGCAGAATTGGAAGCGAAATATGGCCGGGGAAACGTGACATCCACAACCGTTCCGCCTGCCAATGCACCCAATGTGAGATATGCAGGCAGAAAACATCCTGATAGCGGCGTGGTTTTTGACCATAAAGGATTCCCCATTTTTGATGATATTGCCAAATATGATACCCGCCTTGATCAGAAAGCGTTTTATGCAACTGACCGCAGAGGACAGATGCGGATGGCAACGCGGGATTTGCGCGAACAAATCAATTCTGGAAAAATAAGCCGTTCACAATTCTCACCCGAGCAGCTAAAAGCGATTCAAAGCGGAATGAGCAAAATTCCAGACCACACTTGGCATCATCACCAAGATAGGGGGAGGATGCAGTTAGTAAATGAGAAGCTCCACTCTGATACTGGACATATTGGCGGCGATGCCATACATAAAGGGAAATAAAGTTATGTGGAATATTATAAAAGATAACAATCAAGACTTGAGCTTTGCTATGGACTGTCTTTCCATTGGTGCTATTAGTGTGTCTGAGTTTAAATCATGGTTGGAAATAGTTATACGTGATAATCCGATTGACGATATTCCAGGCTATATATTTGATATATTAGACTCAAACAACATTAAATTAGATATATACAAGATTCTTGGATTTTCTTTATCTACTGTTTTATCAAAACAAGAAAGAAAAGCCGTATATGGCATTGCGTATACTAGAAGACCTGATTATGGTGCAGGTTATGACGTATCTGTTAGCAAATTGGTTGCATTAAAGGCCTTGCAAAGCAATCCCCAAATATTGGAACGTTTCAAGAAGTTCTTTCCTTTTGTTGAGATTTAAGCTGGGCGTTCAGTATCACGGCCAACTTGATCCAAAAGCAGCCTGCACTTACCCGAATAGGGTGCAGGCTGCCTTGAGTATATAGAATAAAAGGAAAGTAAAATGAAATGGGCTATTTATAAAGAAAACAGTGAAGATTTAGGATTCGCGCTTATGTGCCTTGCCTATCAAGCAATCACGATAGAAGAGCTAAAAAAATGGCTTGATATTGTGTTAATGGATACGCCTACTGAAGAATTGCCAAATTATTTTTTTAATTTGGTGGATGCAGATCAGGGGCATATTGCCAATGACATAGGTTATGCTCCAATTAGCAATCTGTCCCGCTATGAAAAATATGCATTAGAAGGCATTGCATACATCAGAAAGGTTCGGTCTTTAAGCGATATGGTGGTCAAAGAAGAAACAGCATTAAAAGCCTTGAAAAACAATCCTCAAATATTGGAACGTTTTAAGAAATTCTTTCCTTTTGTTGAGATTTGAGCTGGAAGTTCAATATCACGGCCAACTTGCTCCAAAAGCAGCCTGCACATATCCCAATAGAGTGCAGGCTGCCTTGAGTATGTAGGATAAAATGAAAGCAAAATGAAATGGAAAATTCACAAGGAAAACAGTGAAGATCTAGGGTTTGCTATATCCTGCTTTTTTAAACGGGCAATTACAATACACTTTTCAGGTAGCCTTTGTCCGGTTGATGTTGCCGTTAGGCGAAGCCATGGGTATTCCATGCCGAATATTTGAAGCCTGCCGTTTTCAGCCAGCCTCTTTGTATTGCTCATTGCGTCTATTTTTTTCAGGTAGCCTTTATCTTCCGACTTAGGGCTACCTGAAAAAAATCCCTCTCATGTTATTCTTCAGCGAATGCTCTTAGCAGCCCATCATCCCACCCCCTCCAACCCTGTTTGAATCCGAACAGGCTACCTGAAATTTTTCAGGTAGCCTTTGTTCCTCCACCCGAAACGGATACAGGCTAGGGCTGATAGTCAAAACTGGCAGAAACCTACAGTCGTAATCGGCCATGCGCCGCTGGAGCAGAACAATGGACAACCCGGACAGCAGCCGCAACCTGCCCCCGC
>NZ_KV804532.1:0-1982 GCF_001811325.1 Eikenella sp. HMSC071B05
CTACTGCCGCAAATCAATCCGGCAGATATTGTGAAAATCGAATCGGAAACGGTAAATGATTTTTTTCGCGTGGAGACCGTAAAGCATTCAGGCAGTCTGGACGGCGGCGACTGGCAAACCGAATTAGAAGTGAAGGAAATCAAATGACTTTGACGGAAGCCATCCATAACGAGCTAGACGATATTCATGTTTGCTTACCCGGCAAAATCGTGGCATGGGACGGCAAGACAGCAACGGTTAAGCCAAGCATGCCGCGTGCTTTAGCCAACGGCAGCGAACTGGCCGCGCCACAGATCGTGAGCGTGCCGGTGCTGTTCCCTACTGGTTTAGGCGGCAGCGCAATGATTAGCTTGCCGCTGCAATCCGGCGATGATGTATTGCTGTATTTCTCTGAAGTAGCGCTGGATAGCTGGCTTTCCGGTAGCGATGCCGCGCCGGACGACCCGCGCCGCTTCGATATGTCGGACTGCTTCGCCGCTCCCATGCTGCGCCCGACCGTAGCGGCAGCTGATACGGCTAATCTGCGCCTGCTGTGTGGGGCAAGCTCTTTCGTGATGTCGCCCGGCGGCGAAGTAACGCTGAATGCAAGCAAGTTCCAAGTGAATGCGCCACAGTCGGAATTCTCTGCGGTGGTAACAGCACAAGGGCAAATCAACGGTAACGGCGGCATGGCGGTGGAAGGCGGCAGCGGGGCAACGTTTAGCGGCAACATAAAACAGACTGGCGGCAACTACACCACGACCGGCGATGTGATTGCATCCGGTAAGTCATTAGCCACCCATACCCACCCCGGCGATAGCGGCGGGACAACTGGAGCGCCCCAATGAGTTCAGATTTGAAATTAAACGGCAATCATGACTTGGATTTATCCAATCTGACTTTGACCGATGGCGCAGAACGAGTGCGACAGCAAATCAAGGTTACGCTGCTGACCTTTCTGGGGGAGTGGTTTCTCAATACCGACCACGGCGTACCGTACTTTGAGCAGATTTTAAAGAAAGCACCAAGTCGGGCGGCGATTGAAGCGGTTATCCGCGCCAAAGTGAAAGACGTCCCCGGCGTGGTGTCGGTATCAGAAATGCGCCTGCTAATGGATGCGCCTGGCAGGCGGTTGGCAATACAGGCCAAAGCGCACACAAATGAAGGTTTAGTTGAGATTAAGGCGGAGGTTTGATGGATTACGGTGTTTTGCCTACTGGCTTTATAAAAATGAGGCTGCCTGAAATCCGGGCGGCCATTATTACTGACTTGAAACAGCGGTTACTTGCAGCTGGTCTGCCGGCAGATATTCAAACCCGCCCCGATAGTGTGTTAGGGCTGCTGATTGATACGTTTGCCGAACGAGAAGCGGCACTGTGGAACGTGGCGGAAGGGGTGTACAACGCTATGTACCCCGATACTGCTATCGGCATAGCGCTGGATAACGCGGTAGCGTTTACTGGCGTTCGGCGCTTAGGAGAACGACCAAGCTCGGCAGACTTGCTGATTTATGCCGACCGCACCATTCAAGTGCCACGCGGCGCACAGTTCAAAAATACCGTTACGCAGACGGTGTGGGCAACCACGGTAGATTTGACTGTTTCAGCGGCTAACGCGGCAGAAATTCTGATTACGCCGACTGCGCAGCCTGATTTCACTTATTGGGTAGCCATCGGCGACCAGCGATTCACTTACCGAAGCGGGCGCAACGCTACCGCAGACGACGTGGTAGACGGACTGAAAACAGCCCTATCCACATCATCCGACTTCGCGGCAGAGAAAAACGGCGTATTCCTACGCATCCGATCGCTGGCGGCAGATAGTGTGCGGGCGGCGGTGTCCGACAACCTATCTATCGTTGAAATTGGTTCGGTAGTACCGGCTTCCCCGCTGGAAGGGTTGGAAGAAGCGGCAGCGGATACGATTACTGAAGCTGTTACGCTGATTGATGGAATGAAACGGGTGCGTAACCGCGTGGCAGTAGCTGGCCGGGTGGCAGAAAG
>NZ_KV804533.1:0-3490 GCF_001811325.1 Eikenella sp. HMSC071B05
CAGGGTATCGTTGCCGTTATCCCCAGCCAAGTGGTCATTACCGGCACCGCCGTCCAAACGGTCATCACCTTCTCCTCCGTCTAATGTATCGTTACCCTGTAAACCGAGGATATAGTCATTATTTTTAGTGCCGTTGAGTATATCGTTGTTTGTAGAGCCGGTTAGGGTGCCAAGTTTCTCCAACACGGTGTGGCTGAACCTGTCTTCATTCAGATAACCCAGTTTGCCCAGTGCTTCTTTGCCCAACACTTCTGCATACTTATCCAACACTCCGGCGGCAACGGCCTCTTGAGTAAACCGTTCCAACAAGCCGGTTAGGGCACCTAATTCGGGCGAGGCGGGGTTTTGCTGGTTGGCCAGGAATTCGCCCAGGTCCACGAATGCTTTTTGTGCGTTTTGGGCGTGTGTTTTTTCAAACAGGGCGCTTACGCCGCTGAAATCCAGTTTCAACTGGCCGTTATCCAGCGTGAAGGCTACGGCGTCGAGATAGGGTTTCAGGCGGGTTTGGAACAGAAGGCCTTGGTAGAGGCTGTGCTCCAGCTGGGCGTAAGTGGTGTTGGCTACGCGGATGATTTCCTTCACTTGTTCCAGCGTGCCGTAGCCCAGCGTGCGGGAGTCTTCGCCGGTGAAAGCGTCCAACAGGCGGATTTTGTCTTGCAGCGCGTCAAATTCGGCTTGAAGCTCGGGAGAAATGTTTACTTTGCCGTTGCGCAATGCCTGCAGTTCCCCGGGCGTAAGCGGCACGCCTTGGCCGGCTGTGCCGGATGCCTCGGTGGCGGCAGTGAGCGTGGGCGTGTAGCTGCCGTAGCGGGCATCGGTTTTGCCCCATTCGGCTGCCAACTGCGCCAGCAATGCCGTTTGCTGCTCTTTGGTTTCGGCAGCGGCATATTGGCGCAACACCGCATCCAAGGCAGGCGACAAAGCCGCTGCTTCGCGCAAATCGCGCAGGCGGCCGATGCCGGAGAGGTTCGGATTTTGCAGCTGCTCGGCGGTTAGTTCTACATGATCGTTGAAGCGGCTGAACAGCTGATCGTTGGCCAGCAGCAAATCGCCCATCTGGCGGGTTTTGCCGTCGGTGGTGGTGTAGCTGCCTTCTTGCGCCAGCGTGTTGCCGTCGCCCAGGCTGCGGTTGGTGTTGCGGAATGAGGTGCTAAGCGACTGCACCTTGGCCTGCTCCAGCGTGAGCAGCTCGCCTTCCTGGCTGATGCCGTCTTGATTGAGATCGCGCCAAACGCGCAATGAAGAGAACGCCTTGTCGGCCGCATCGATTTTGCCGTCGCCGTTGTCGTCCAAATCGGCTAGTGCGGCAAAACCGTGCGCCGCCGTGCCGCCGTTTTTCAGGCGGGTGGCATCGCCGAACAGCTCGCTGCCGTTGTTGATGATGCCGTCGCCGTTGCGGTCGTACACCAACAGCCCGTCTTCTTTACCCACCCAGCCCGAAGCAGTTCGGATACCGTCGCCGTCGTGGTCGAAGAGGCTACCTGAAAATTGGTTGGCAGCCACAGTGCGGATACCGTTGCCATCGAGGTCTAGGGCGAGAGGGTCGTAGGATTGTCTCGATTTTCCTGATCGATTAGGATTTAATACCCTCTGCCATATTTTGCCCCAATTGAAATTTGGTAACCAATCTTCGGCATCTGGCAGCAAATCTT
This sequence comes from Eikenella sp. HMSC071B05, assembly GCF_001811325.1. Classification (NCBI taxonomy): domain Bacteria; kingdom Pseudomonadati; phylum Pseudomonadota; class Betaproteobacteria; order Neisseriales; family Neisseriaceae; genus Eikenella; species Eikenella sp. HMSC071B05. Next base: position 1,653 of record NZ_KV804533.1, read on the forward strand.
TTGCTTTTTCAGACAAATCTCCAATTGTAGGTAAAAGATCAAAGAAATCGTGTATAGCCTTGGCCTTTTGATTAGCAGCACTATTAGAATCAGCGCTATTCTTAGATTGAGCATCTTTTGAACATTGTTGTAATGCTTCTGATATACTCTTTAAACTTTGTGTCCCCTCCGGCAAACAATCTGAATGTTCAACTATAAAATCAGCCGCATCAAGATAATTTGTACCTCCGAACAGGCTTGCGTTATCAATGCCATTATGAACCATTGATTGTAACAGTTTTCCAACTCCAGGCGCTTTAGCAAAAGGATACCAATTAAGGATAGAATCCGCTAGATTGTGAGCTGCTCCTCTTTTATCACCTGCCGCCAGTTTTTCTCTTGCTTTTTCTATATTGCGTCCACTCTTGAGCAGATTGTACAAAAGACCCGCATACGATTTAATAGATGATGCGCTGCTTAGAAGTTGTTCTGTAGGAACTATATGAACCGCATTATCTCTTTTATCATTACTTTTTTGGCCACGCATAATATTAACCTCATTTAAGAATTTAAATAATTAAAATTTAAGAGGCAAACCAAAGTAGACTTATTTCGGTAAGCTCTTAAACCTTTCTTGACAGCAATATCCTAATCCCTTGAAATTAAAACAGTGTAGCTGAAGCTTTATTAAGATAAACAAGTCGTCGTCTGCATGAAACTTCCAATCTCGGTGTAGGGTGTGTGCGGAACGCACGCACACGGTTTCTATTCAAATTCAAACGAACCCGATACCTTCCTTTGAGATCGTATGAGAACTAGTAAGCGTAAGGGGGACATTTATACCCACACAGTTTTTAATTTCGTTGAGGCTGCGCTTTCAGGTAGCCTGAAAGGGAAAGGGCTATCTGAAAACTGAAAACCGCGTGCATGCGTTCCGCACAGACCCTACCCACGCGGGCTACGCTTTTGAAAACACATAGGCACAAACGCTTCCTCTGTGCTCACCTGCCTTTTGTGATTATTGAAATAATATTGAACTTCCGTATGTGGCAGGCTATCCGAATGCACGAGCCTCGGCAAAGTTTGAACACTGGCTTGGAAAATTTTCAGGTAGCCTTAGAGCGTGGAGGGTAGGGGCAGTCAGCACCCGCCCCGCTTTGGCAGCCCAAGCCAACCATCATCCGCATGGATGATGTGTGAATTTATAGAGCAATTGTACGCCTGCTATTTCGGCGCGGCAAGTATATTATTTCAATAAAAACAATAAGAAAGAAAAGCCTGTAACTAACCATCGCTGCCAGAAGGCTACCTGAAAAACACGCTGTTTCCCCGCCTCGTTAATCTCCACATGCCTTGCCATATCCCCGCTACCTTGCTCTGGTTGTTGCGTGGTAGCGGATTCCCGTGCTTCCGATAAGATGGTAAGCCTCGGGTTGTGCAAGCTGTTTAGCAGAGTGTGGTAATTGGAATTTGAAATTATTTGGAATTGTTAGGGTCTGAGGCTGCGTATAACGATTAATATACATGGCTTAGAGAGGAGAATAGCTATGTACGGCCAAACTGTTTGCCAACGGCCGCAGCCGAGCCGTGCGCCTGCCTGCTTCCAGCCATTTTGAAGGCGATACGGTGTATATCCGCTGAGATGAAAACGGCGATGTAGCTTTATCTGCCAAGCCTGCCGATTGGCAGGGGTTTAATGCCGCTGCCCGCGAATTGGCGGGAGAAAACATAGAATGTGCCCGAGGCAGACAAGAACATGACGTTTTCGCAGATTGGCGGGATAAGCGCGATGCGCCGCCGTATGTTGGATATAGTTGAATTAAATTAAGGGGCTGACGTAGATTAGCCCTAAATTCCAC
>NZ_KV804533.1:3590-3832 GCF_001811325.1 Eikenella sp. HMSC071B05
TTTGCCTGATTCCAAAAATTCTCAATGCCGTTAATGTGGTTCTGACGGTCGGCAAATTCCTTGGAATGGTTGATGCGGTAATGGATGAAACCGCTCACGTCCAACTTGTCATAGCTGCTCAGACTATCCGTGTAAACAATGCTGTCCGGCATGATTTTCTGTTTGATAACAGGCATCAAAGTATCAGACTTGGCATTATCCACCACAACAGTATAGACCCGTCCGTTGCGTTTCAGGATACC
>NZ_KV804533.1:3932-9156 GCF_001811325.1 Eikenella sp. HMSC071B05
CGTCCGCCGAAATAGCTTTCGTCCAACTCGACAGGGCCCTCAAAAACCTCATCGGCAACCAAGGTCAAATGATGGCTGATGACCATACGGATTTTACGGTAAAACAGAATAGCGGAGTTGGGCTGAATGCCCAAAAGATCGGCAGCGGAACGGGCGGTAACTTGGAGTACAAAAAATTCAAGTAGTTTCTTTTGAACTCTCTTGCTTAATTTACAATTAGTTATCTTCATTTTCGTAGCCTAGCATAGCTGCTAATCTACGTCAGTCCCTAAATTAAACGCTACAGCGTTGGCTCGCCTTGCCGTGCTGCTTGTACTGTTTGCGGCACGCTGCCTTGCCTCATTCATTTTATGCGGGACACTTGGCGGTATTGCTGAATGTGTTGCAGATAAAATTCCAGGCTGTCTGATGTGTTCAGACAGCCTGGAGTAACATCCCTGCTATTACTGACTTAGTACTGTGACAGAGTTTCTAAGACTGGATCGCGCCCAAGATTTGCTGGCGCATATTCCGGCCCTGTTCGTCTCGCTCCACAATCATGGCGAACAAACACCGTCCTTCGCTCATCTGTGCCCAATGCTGACCAATCAAGCATTTCTCTTTGCTATCGTCATTGGTCTTATAGGCCTCGCCTTTGTATTCTAGTACTAAAATCCGCCCATCTTTCAGCTCACAGATGAAATCAGGGAAAAAGCGGTTACCGCGGACACCCGACAAGGGCAGCCAAAAACCACGTTTGCCTAAGTCGGGGTTACGTATCCAGTATTTGATTTCAGGTAGCGTATCGATGATCTGGGCGCAGTCAAACTCTTCACCCTGTGCTTTTAGGTTTTCAATTTCTGGGAAAAAGTGCTTGGTAAACCGATAGTGGCCTGGATAAAACGGCGGTTGCGGTTCGTAGTTTTCGGGCGAGAACTCATAGCAGAATTGCTCACTCAAACAGGCTTGCGTTTCAGCGGCATCGTTGAACAAAGTTTGCTGATAGCCTTCGACCATCGCCTGTTCGCGATAGCGGTTCATTAAACCTTCCACCGCCCGTGCTAATGCAAATTTGTTTTGCAGCAAATCCGCCAATTTTACGTTAGGTTTTGCTAGCAGATTCCGGACAACACGTTGCAAAAACGGCAACATTTGCTGTTGCGGCGTGTCATCGTGTTCGATATTGCGATCCAGCCAATTGACCAAATCGTCATCAGTAAAATCCAAAAAACCATGGTTGAAACTGAGTTGCTGTGCAGTTTGGCGGTATTCCACCGTTTCATTATTATCCAAATCGATGCTGAACTGCACATCGTTGTCGGTTGCCTGAAAATCCAGTTCGGCAGGATAATCATTGATGTTCCAGCCTAATATATTCAGCAATAATTTTGGCTCGAACAAATCCAATTCGTCCTGATAACTCAAAAATTTCAGGCAAACCTGCGGCAGTTTGGGGAAGGTTTCACCACGCTGGGACGGCGACTTATTCAGCTCGATTTTTTGGTTATGCACGGCAATCTGCGTTTTTAACGCCTCGCGTCTTTTGCCGCTCGGGCTGTGTTGCAGCAGCAATTTTTCCGTTTCGGGTGTAATGCTGCCCGAAATCTGCACGGTTGCGCTGCCGTCTTCCTGTGTGGTCAATTTGATTTGTCCGCGCTGTTCTTCAGGCAGGCGGCACACATCGGGAATGCTTGCCAATTCAAACACGCTCACGGTTTGGCTACCGATACTGGGTAATTCGTATCCATCAAACAAATCATCCGGTTTTCCCAAATCATTACGTAAAATCTTGGCGATTTCCAAATGGTTGAAACCCATATTGACCAGTTTGTCCGTCAAACTGCCTGCTGCTGCGCCAAACTTCGGCGAGAGCAAATGTGCATATGCCCAATTCAAATCTTCCACCATGCGCCGTTTTGCATAGGGCATCCGCAGTACGCGCCCCAACAACTGCTCCGCATCTTTGGCAGAGGACACGTTTTGCAGCGAACAAAACACATAGGCAAACGGGCAGTCCCAACCTTCTTTTAAGGCTTCAACGGTAATCACAAACTCAACCGGGCAGTCGGGTGACAATAGGTTGATGCCGTCCAATTCCCGTTGTGCGCCGGTAACCACCGCAATTTTTTCAGGGGCGATATGCAGGCTACCTGAAAGGTAATCGCGCAGCACATCAACCGTAACCGTACCGTTTTTATTCTCCGCCTGAAACAGTACAATTGGGCGGATATAGTCGGCTTCCAGTTGTGCCTTTTGTGCCAAATCTGCGCGTTGCAACACTGCCCGATCTACGATTTCCTGCCAGTTTTTACCGCTGTGATCCTGTACATAAATCGGCAGTTTGATCATCTCTTCCGCTTTCAATGCTGCTGCACCAACGTGGTAAATGATATTGCTGCCATGTTTTCTGTCTGTGTTTGGCGTGGCGGTAAATTCCACAATTGCCGCAGGATGGACGCGGCGCAGCGTTTCAAAGGTTAGGGCCGTGCGTGCGTTGTGTGCTTCATCCACAATCACTAGCGGGCGGTTTGTCGCCAGCAGGTTGGCAAACGAACATTTCACCTTGCCTACTGCCTGTACCTGCAAACCGTTCTCCCGAATATCCATACTGCCTATTTTCTCCAAATCGCGTAACACGTTTTCAGGTAGCCTGGCAAAATGAGGTTCCAGTTGTTCGTGGTGCGCGTAAATTTTGCGTCCTGAGGTATCGTCCACACGGAAGTTCTGAATGGTGGAAACTACGACTATCGTTTTATTCCCCCAATCCTGTGGCTTAAGCTGGGTAAACTGTTCCGCATCAATCACGATCACTTCTCGATTGAACGCATCGTCCAATGCCAGACGGTAGGCGTGCCGGCGGTTGTTTAGCGCTTCCACCGTTTGCGCCTTGATCGTTTTGCTTGGTACAAGCCATAACACCACAGGGCGTTCGCAATCCAAATAATCCTTGGCCGCACGCGAAACCGTATGCGCGGCCAGCAGCGTTTTGCCGCCACCGGTGGGAATCCGCATACAAACATAAGGAATAGGCCATTGGTTGTCGGGATTGCGGTAGGGGATTTCTGGCTGCATTTGTGCAAATGCGTTTTCAGGTAGTCTGTCGCGGCATAAAGTCAAAAAGTCCGACAACGTCCCCAAAGCATTTTCCTGATAAGTTTTCAGTTTCATGATTTCCCCTTGTTATTTGCCGGTCACGTGATACGGGATTTGTTTGAACGTGATACGTTTTTGCCGTAAGGCTTCATCGCCCACAAGGCGCGCTTCGCCGTACACCACAATCTGTCGACCCTGTGCGACAAAATCATCCAAGCCAGGCAGTTCCGCCAAAACTTTGCGTGTTAGAACGTTGCCGCCTTGCGGGCGCTTGTCGCCCAAAATACCGTTGTAGAGCAAATAGAACGCCGTGTTTTCATGCACGCCGATCAAGGGCGTTTGCGGTTGCAGGCCGTCTGAAAAGGCAAAAGGGGTGTGGGTTTGCAAAAACCAGATATATGCCGCCAAGTCGGCAAATTTGATTTTGGGGTTGAGCGAGCCGTGTCGGTCGAACACAGGTACGCCCAATTCGCAAAAACGGAACGAGCCGCCGCCCTGCCAGCCGACTGCCTGAGAAATGCCGCCCTGTTCACCGTCTATCACTTTTTTCAAGCGCGGCACAACGTGGGTTTTTGCGTGCTCGCCGATCTCGATACCGATGTAGCGGCGGTTCATCTTGTGAGCAACGGCGGCCGTGGTGCCGCTGCCGAGGAAGCTGTCGAGGACGAGGTCGTTTTTGTTGGTGGCGATTTGCAGGATACGTTGGATTAGCCGTTCGGGTTTGGGGGTATCGAAAACCTCTTCGCCATTGAACTCTTTTACTTCTTTCTTGCCATCTTGATTATGTCCGACTTCGCTATGTTTCCATATGGTTAAGGGGGTAACACCGTCTTTGACTTCGGATAGAAACTTCTTTACACGAGGAACATTACCTCCTTTTTTTCCGAACCAAATACGATTGTCTTCGACCATTTTTTGAAAAGCAGCTTGATTGGTTTGCCAGCACCTTCCTTTTGCAGGATGAATTATTTTCCCAGACGGTGTGAGAATGGGGTAATCATAGTCAGCGTTATAGGTCTTTACTGAGAAATCGCTGCTTGTCCATAAGCCACGAGGATCATCATCAGGATTTTTATATGTTGAAATGGCAGTTGTGGAACGGGGCAGCAAATTCGGCTGCCATTTGTTTTTATTTTTGGCATAACAAAGGATATGGTCGTGATTGTCGCTTAGCCATTTCGCATCGTTCTGTGGGGAGAATTTTTTTTCCCACACTACATTTGACACAAAATTCCCCCGCCCGAAAATCTCATCCATCACCACTTTACAGTAATGGCTTTCGTTGTCGTCCAGCGTAATCCAAATGCTGCCGTCTTCCGCCAGCAGTTCATGCAAGAGTTCCAGACGCGGATACATCATCGACAGCCACAGGCTGTGCTCCAAATTGTCATCGTAATGGGAAAAGGCCGAGCCCGTGTTGTATGGCGGGTCGATAAAGATACATTTGACGCTGCCGGCATAAAACGGCAGCAAAGATTTCAGAGCGTCCAGATTGTCGCCCTGAATAATGAGATTGTTGCTAAGTGTTTGATTTATATTATTTTGCGGGGGGGGTGGTAAACATTTGAAGACCATAGGAAAATTTAGAATTTTCCATCAGCAGGCGATAGGCGCTTTTGGCTGCGGCACGCACAGCCTGCTCTTTGTTTGACCAGTATAATGATGGCATGGTGTGTCCTAGTGAAAAATGATGTCGCAGGCTGCGAAAATTATGGATTATACGTCAAAAATTGTACACGAACTTTCTCCCCCGCATCTTCCATGCTGTTACCGACAATGCTGCCGCTTTGGATGATTCGCTATATCGGAAATGAAAAGCTGAAAAGAGGCTACCTGAAATTTTCAGGTAGCCTCTTTGGACTTTGAGCATGATTGGATGTTAGGTGATTAAAAGAAGGGGCTAATTTACGTTCAGTCCATAGAAGAATGGTTCAGTTAAAAAACCAGGGGGATTCTTCACGACCACTGTATGGAGTGTCCCATTGGGATTTAAATTAGGGGCTGACGTAGATTAGCCCTAAATTCCACACCAATCCCGCAGGATTTTAAGCTGCTGGGACGGTGTGCCGAAGTTAAACCGAAATTCGCATTCTTTCAAGAACAGCGGGAAGGATTTGCGATCGATTCCGTTATATTTACGTAAGACGCGTTT
>NZ_KV804534.1:0-1683 GCF_001811325.1 Eikenella sp. HMSC071B05
AATGTCTTGGCGCAGCCGAGGCTGAGTTTCTGTGAAGCTAAAAAACACCCCTCAAAGAACATGCCGTGCCCAATATCCCCGCCATCCCATCCCATCCGAACATCCCCACGACTGCACCCTCTCCCCCTGCATGCTGCTGCCGATGTGGCTGTGGCGGTGGTTTTCGTCTGCGCCATGGCCGTTGCCTCGGCCGGTTTATCCGCCGGCGGTGATGCCTATGTTTGGTTTGCCGTCATATCGTACGGTCGCACCGACATTCCAACCACTGCTCTGATGGCGGCTTTCTTCGTTTTGGCCAAAGGTGGCCGACTGCAGCCGGATGCGGTTGTCGGCGGCCAACAGGGTGCCGCCGGCACCTTGAATGTCCGAACCGGTCACGGTGATGTTCGATGCTTGTCCCGCTCCGGTGGCGTGCAGGCGGGTTTTGCCGCCGGCGTTAATCCTGCTCTCTTGGGCACGGCTAAGGTCGCTGCGGACTTCACTACGGTTCTTTTGTTGCCTGTAACTGATGCTGATGCCGATTTCCCCGATATTTTTACGCCCTCCGGCCAGGTCGCGGACACTTTGGACGGTTTGGTAGCCCTGCCATGCGGCATTGGCTGCCGCCATGGCACTGACTCGTCCGTTTCGGCTCTGTCCTGCCTGCCGCTTTGTACTGCCGAATGGACTTGTTGTGCCAGGTCGGTAACGGGCGAACTGAATGCCACGGTTAAACCTTTTTATTCATAGGTTCGGGTGGTTTAATCAATTAGTTTTACGTATTTAATATAAGTCTCTAAATTTTAAGTCTCTTGAGGCAATATAATCAGTACCACTCCTATCTATATAGCCAGTAGCTTCTTTTATTTCAATGCTATCTATATTACCATTCATCACAGGAAAGCTTCCATAAATGATGAACTTGTGATCTGATAATTTTTTACTAATCGATATGTCATCTTCCATAAGAAATTCAGCATTATTATTTATTTTTGTTTGAAATCTAAATAATATTTTCCCTTCATAAACCTTAGCATATTCGGGGGAATTAATACTAAAATTTTTGTAAAAATGAATAATAGAAATACATTGTTTATCTATGCAATAATAAGCTATTTTTTGTGGGTCAAGATAGCGGCAATATATATAATACATACCAAAAAATATTACTCCTATCAATATAAAACCTATTTTGATAATATATGTTTTTCGATAGTATGATGTATGATATATACAATATATTATAAAAAATACCAAAATGAATGTTAAAAAAAATATCCAATTACCGAATACCATTGAATATATCTCCGATACTTGGTACATTATTTGGAGTAAAATTTCTCATGTTATTATTTATCCATATTCTGTGTAGTCCTAAATTGTAACCATATCTACTTTTGTAGTATTGATATGGCAATTCCCCATACATAGGAGGTGGTCCGTAAGTTTTACCTCTTAATCTGTTCCATGTTACTGCTGGTGGCCCGCCTTGTTGCAATGCGCCACTGGCTTTTTGAAAATCATCAAAAGATTTGGGGCTGACGTAGATTAGCAGTTATGCCAGGCTACGAAAATGCAGATAACAAATTGTAAATTAAGCAAGAGAGTTCAAAAGAAACTACTTGAATTTTTTGTGCTCCAAGTTACTGCCCGGTCCGCTGCCGATATTTTGGACATTCAGCCCAACTCCGCCATTCTGTTCTA
>NZ_KV804535.1:0-691 GCF_001811325.1 Eikenella sp. HMSC071B05
GATAGTCTAACCTAGTTATCTAGGACAGCCCCAAAAATTTTCTCGGGAGGTAAAACTTTTATTGTTTTGCCTCCTAAATTTTTTGAAATTATAGGTCTGGGAAAAGTGGAGCTATGATGTGTTCTAGAGATTGCTTTTTTGGTTTAAAGCGCATACTTATATTTATATATATAATATAAATACCTATTATAAGAATATATATATCATATATAGTATATATACATCGGTGATTTTGGAATTTTGGATTGGTTTTCTTCCATCGGGTTTAACACGATGGCCGTCCGGTTGTCGAGACGGGATTCGGTAAGAAGCCCGTCGGCATAATCTGAGCTCGGTCTCAACCGAGCGAGGGCGAAGCTGGTTTTCCTCCATCGGGTTTGACCCGATGGTTGTCGGGTTGTCGAGACGGGATTCGGTAAGAAGCCCGTCGGCATAATCTGAGCTCGGTCTCAACCGAGCGAGGGCGAAGCTGGTTTTCCTCCATTGGGTTTGACCCGATGGCCGTCAGGTTGTCGAGACGGGATTTGGTAAGAAGCCCGTCGGCACACTCTGAGCTCGGTCTCAACCGAGCGAGGGCGAAGCTGGTTTTCCTCCATCGGGTTTGATGCGATGGCCTTCGGGTCGGCGAGACGGGATTCGGTGAGAAGCTCGTCGGCATGATCTGAGCTCGGTCTCAACCGAGCGAGGGCGA
>NZ_KV804536.1:0-653 GCF_001811325.1 Eikenella sp. HMSC071B05
AGGTTAGACTATCTTTTACCATTTGTTTTAACATGGCAATTTGAGATTTCATTTCATTGTTGTTAAATCGCCATTCGCACTCTTTCAAATACAGCTCGAAATGCTTTTTCGGAATGCCGTTGAATTTACGCAAATGACGTTTGGCCTGACTCCAGAAGTTCTCAATCCCGTTGATGTGGTTTTGCCTGTCTGCAAAACAGGTGCGGTGATTGATGCGCAAGTGGTTAAACTCGCTAACATCCAATACATTGTAGGCACTGTGGCAATCAGTATAAACCACGCTGTCCGGTCTTACCTTCTCCCGGATAATCGGCAGCAGGGTAGCCGACTGCGTATTGGCTACGGTAACGGTGTAAACCTTACCGTTACGCTTCAACAGTCCGAATACCACCACTTTGCCGGCTGCCCCGCGACCGCGTTTGCCTTTGCAGCAGCCGCCAAAATAACTTTCATCTGCTTCTACTTCGCCATCAAACATTTCCAAGTGTTCGCAACGATTAAAGATAAGCAAGCGTAAACGGTGAAAGTAGTAGGCAGCGGTGTTTTTGTTGACTCCGGCCAATTCGGCGGCAGTACGGGCGGTTGCTCCTGCAACGAACAATTCGATCAGTTTGTTTTGAACGGGCTGGCTGAGGCGACTTTTTCTCATAGGA
>NZ_KV804537.1:0-790 GCF_001811325.1 Eikenella sp. HMSC071B05
TCTCAACCGAGCGAGGGCGAAGCTGGTTTTCCCCATCGGGTTTGACCCGATGGTCGTCGGGTTGTCGAGACGGGATTCGGTGAGAAGCCCGTCGGCATACTCTGAGCTCGGTCTCAACCGAGCGAGGGCGAAGCTGGTTTTCCTCCATCGGGTTTGACCCGATGGTTGTCGGGTTGTCGAGACGGGATTCGGTAAGAAGCCCGTCGGCATAATCTGAGCTCGGTCTCAACCGAGCGAGGGCGAAGCTGATTTTCCCCATCGGGTTTGACTCGATGGCCGTCGGGTTGGTAGGTGGGCTGATGATAAAAAGGGAAATGGTCGAATACGCCGACATGGAGATGTATGCAAGTTGGCGCATGGAACGTTATGTTTGCCGAAGCAATAAACACATCCTGCACTGCACTAATGACCGATGGGGCTTAATCAAACCCACCCAGGAACAGATTCGCGAGATGTATCTGTCCACCCGATGACAAAAAGGCCGCCCAAATTAGGGCGGCTTGTTTTATTTAGATGGATGTTTATTTAATATCGGTTCCACCAATAGTCGTCAGGGTTGTAGTTGGGGTCCGGGGATACCGATGGTGTTTTGGCAGGGCGGGGCTGAATATCTCCGGCTGAATGTAGTAGATTATGGGAAGGATTTTGGGTTCCTTGTACCGTTTCCAAGACTACATTGATATCGACACGGGTCGAACGCGGTATATACGTTGCTGTTCTGTTGCGTGTGCTTGAAGCAGGGAGGCTTGTGTACTGTGCTCCATGATTTCACCCCCTTAGCGCCATCTGA
>NZ_KV804538.1:0-367 GCF_001811325.1 Eikenella sp. HMSC071B05
CGGTCATCGAAGGCAAATCGATAATACTGGAACTGGTAATCAAGGAAATAGTTGGGGATGCTGACTTGGTCGGCATTGCCGTAAGCTTGGATGATTAAGTCGTTCCCTTTGCGCGTGAATACGGCATTGGCGGCTACTGCTCCTTCGAAGCGCAAGGTATCGGTTTGGCTTTCGGCTTCGGCAAAATCATTTACCGTATCTTGTCCGTGGCCTTTGGCAAACAGATAGGTATCAGCACCGAATGTGCCTCCTTCTAATCGGTCATTACCTGTGCCACCGTCCAGCGTATCGTTACCGTAGCCGCCTTCCAACCGGTCACTACCTGCACCGCCAATCAGGGTATCGTTGCCGTTATCCCCAGCCAAGT
>NZ_KV804539.1:0-17888 GCF_001811325.1 Eikenella sp. HMSC071B05
GTTTGCTACGTTCAAATTTTTCCTTAGCCATGAGCTAATTCCTTTTCATATAAAGATCGATTAAAAGAACAAAGGCTACCTGAAAATTGGCTTCATCACCTGAAATAGTTTTCAGGTAGCCTGTAAACGGCTGCCCATCTCAAAGGACAGCCTAGATTGCAAAGTTAACCTTTGCGGTCTGCTACTACTTTTTCTGCCACATGAGCCGGAGCTTCTGCGTATTTCTTGAACTCCATGGTGTAGGTGGCACGACCCTGGGTAGCGGAACGCAGGTCGGTTGAGTAACCGAACATTTCGGCCAGCGGCACTTCGGCACGAACTTTCTTGCCGCCAATACCGTCGTCATCCATACCCAATACGATGCCACGGCGACGGTTCAAGTCGCCCATTACATCGCCCATGTATTCTTCCGGAGTTTCCACTTCTACAGCCATAATCGGCTCCAGCAGCACCGGAGAGGCTTTACGCATACCGTCTTTGAATGCCATAGAAGCGGCCAATTCAAACGCGATTTGCGAAGAGTCCACATCGTGGTAAGAACCGAAAGTCAGACGAACGCGGACGTCTACCACCGGATAACCGGCTACGATACCGTTTTGCAGGGTGTCGCGGATACCTTTATCGACAGAAGGAATGAATTCGCGAGGAATCACACCACCTTTAATTTCATCGATAAATTCGTAGCCTTCACCACCCGGCTCCATCGGTTCCATTTTGATCACAACGTGACCATACTGACCTTTACCGCCAGACTGTTTAACGTGTTTAGCTTCGGATTCCACTTCTTTGCGAATAGTTTCACGGTAGGCTACCTGCGGTGCGCCCACATTAGCTTCCACGCCAAACTCACGCTTCATGCGGTCCACGATAATTTCCAAGTGCAGCTCGCCCATACCGGAAATAATGGTTTGGCCAGACTCTTCATCAGTGCGCACACGGAAAGACGGGTCTTCTTTAGCCAAACGGTTCAGAGCAATACCCATTTTCTCTTGGTCAGCCTTAGTCTTCGGCTCAACGGCAATATGGATTACCGGCTCGGGGAATTCCATGCGTTCCAAGATGATCGGGGCATTTTCCGCACACAGGGTCTCACCAGTGGTTACGTCTTTCAAACCGATGGCAGCAGCGATATCACCAGCACGCACTTCTTCAATTTCAGTACGGTCAGCGGCAGTCATCTGCACCAAACGACCGATACGCTCACGAGTGCCTTTAACAGAGTTCAGTACAGTGTCGCCAGATTTCACCACGCCGGAGTAAACACGGATAAAGGTCAGCTGACCAACGTATTTATCATTCAGCATCTTGAAAGCCAAAGCGGAGAATTTCTCGTCATCGCTGGCTTGGCGGCTGTCAGCTTCTTCGGTATCAGGGTTAACACCTTGAACCGGAGGAATATCGGTCGGAGCAGGCAACAGTTCAACCACGGCATCCAACATGCGCTGAACACCTTTATTTTTAAATGCAGAACCGCACAACATCGGCTGGATTTCACCGGCCAACGTACGCTGACGCAGCGCGCCAACGATTTCTTCTTCAGACAGCTCTTCACCGCCCAAGTATTTGTCCATCAGCTCTTCGCTGGCTTCGGCGGCGGCTTCGATCATATTCTGACGCCACTCTTCAGCTGTCGGAACCAAATCAGCCGGGATATCGACATATTCGAAAGTTACGCCTTTGTCGGCTTCATTCCAAAGAATAGCTTTCATCTTCAGCAAGTCTACCACGCCTTCGAATTTATCCTCAGCACCAACCGGAATCACGATCGGCACAGGATTGGCGCGCAGACGGGTTTTCATCTGCTCAACCACGCGGAAGAAGTTGGCACCTTGACGGTCCATTTTGTTTACAAATGCCAAACGCGGAACTTGGTATTTATTGGCTTGGCGCCACACAGTTTCAGATTGAGGCTGAACACCACCTACCGCACAGTAAACCATTACTGCGCCGTCCAATACACGCATCGAACGCTCCACCTCTACGGTGAAGTCAACGTGTCCGGGAGTGTCGATGATGTTGAAGCGGTGCTCAGGGAACTGCTTCGCCATACCAGACCAATAGGAAGTTACAGCAGCAGAGGTAATGGTGATACCACGCTCTTGCTCTTGTTCCATGTAGTCGGTAGTAGCCGCACCATCATGCACCTCACCCAATTTGTGGGTCAGGCCGGTGTAGAACAGAATACGTTCGGTAGTAGTGGTTTTACCCGCATCAATGTGGGCAGAAATACCGATATTACGGTACAAATTAATCGGGGTTTTACGAGCCATTTCAATCGCCTTTCAGAATTAGAAGCGGAAGTGAGAGAAGGCTTTGTTGGCTTCAGCCATGCGGTGTACTTCTTCACGTTTTTTCATGGCACCGCCACGGCCTTCTGCGGCATCAATCAACTCACCGGCCAGGCGCAAATCCATAGATTTTTCGCCACGTTTGCGGGCTGCATCGCGCACCCAGCGCATTGCCAAGGCCAAACGGCGGGAAGGACGAACCTCAACAGGAACCTGGTAGTTAGCACCACCAACACGGCGGCTTTTCACTTCTACGATGGGTTTGGCATTGTCGATGGCTTCGTTAAACACTTCGATTGCTTCTTTGCCCTGTACTTTCTTGGCAATTTGCTCCAGAGCACCGTACACGATACGCTCGGCAACCGATTTTTTACCGTCAACCATCAAGACATTCATAAACTTGGTCAGTTCAACGCTGCCGAACTTCGGATCCGGCAATACGTCGCGCTTGGGGACTTCTCTACGTCTTGGCATTTCAATTTCCTTTAATCTATTCAGCTGGGATGATTCCCGCGAATGCCCATTGGGGAGCATTCACTTACTCGGCCGGCTTATATCAGCAATAACGGCCGACGTGCCTGTATTAAAAAATTATTTCGGGCGTTTAGCACCGTATTTGGAGCGTGCCTGTTTGCGATCTTTCACGCCGGCAGTATCCAAAGAACCACGAACAGTGTGGTAGCGCACACCCGGCAAGTCTTTCACACGACCGCCGCGGATCAGCACCACGCTGTGCTCTTGCAAGTTGTGGCCTTCACCGCCGATATATGAAATCACTTCAAATCCGTTGGTTAGGCGCACTTTGCACACTTTACGCAAAGCGGAGTTCGGTTTTTTCGGAGTAGTGGTGTACACACGGGTGCATACGCCGCGTTTTTGCGGGCAGGCTTCCAATGCGGGCACCTTGTTTACGTACTCGGGCTTTTTGCGGCCCTTGCGTACTAACTGGTTAATAGTTGGCATATTTTCTCGTCCTGTTGAGTTAAATATTTGCCGACACCATGCCGGCAAGAGCGGAATTATAGTTCTTTTGCAAGCGACGGGTCAATGGCAGCAGCGGAATATACCTTAGCTTTTCGTGGTTTACGGTCGGAGCTGTTGTTTTCTGCACAGAAGCAGAGAGGCTCTCCGCATCAACCAGCCAAACAACGAGGCTACCTAAAACTGTCCTAACCTGTTTTCAGGTAGCCTCTTAATGGCTATATATAAAGCATCTGCTTTTGGCTTGGCCGAGCCTCTGCCCTAGCAGCAAACCCGGCTACAACCTTCAGGTAGCCTTTACTTTATCGCATTGCGGATCACACCCATAATGCTGCGGGTGATGCTACGGGTGATCTGCTTGTTCACCTGGCTGCCGAGCGAATCGGCCAAATCGTAGCCCAAGCCTTGGTTGGCGCGTTTGCGGCTGCCGAATAGGCCTCCGAGGAAACCGTCCAGCACGCCACCTTTGTTGCTTTCGGCTTTTTGGGCAGACGCGGTGGCAGCATTTTGTGCTTTGGCTTTGGCTTCGGCTTCTGCCTGAGCAGCGGCAGCCTGCTCCTGTTCCAGCTGTTGCAGCGCTTCGTAGGCGGAGAAGTTGTCCACCGCGTCTTTATAGTGACGGTAGAGGATGTCGTTTTGGAAACGGCTGTCGCGCTCAGCGGCGGCGAGTGGAGCAAGCTGGGATTGCGGCGGCAGCACGAAGGCTCGCTCCACGATTCCGGGCATGCCTTTTTCATCAAGGAAAGACACCAGCGCCTCGCCCACGCCCAATTCGGTAATCGCCTGCGCCACATCCAAATTCGGATTGCTGCGGAAGGTTTCGGCGGCGGCACGCACGGCTTTTTGATCGCGCGGGGTAAAGGCGCGCAGGGCGTGCTGCACGCGGTTGCCGAGCTGGCCGAGCACGGTGTCGGGCAAATCGAGTGGGTTTTGGGTAACGAAATAAACGCCCACGCCTTTGGAACGAATCAGGCGCACCACTTGCTCAACTTGCTTGAGCAGGGTGTCGGCGGCGTTGTCGAACAGCAAATGAGCCTCATCGAAGAACATGACGAATTTGGGTTTGTCCAAATCGCCGGCTTCGGGCAAGATTTCAAACAGTTCGGCCAAAAACCACAACAAGAACGCGCTATAGAGGCGCGGCGAGCGCATCAATTTTTCGGCATTCAAGATATTGATTACGCCCTGCCCGCCTTCGGTTTGCAGCCAGTCTTGCAGATTAAGCTCCGGCTCGCCGAAAAACACATCGCCGCCCTCGCTTTCCAACTGCAGCAACTGGCGCTGAATGGCGCCGACGCTGGCGGCGGAAACGTTGCCGTATTGGGTGCGGTATTCTTTGGCGTGCTCAGCCACGTATTGCAGCATGCCGCGCAGGTCTTTCAAATCGATCAGATGCCAGCCTTTGTCGTCGGCGGCTTTGAATACCAGGTTGAGCAAGCCTTCCTGCGTGTCGTTCAGCCCCATCAGGCGGGAGAGCAGCAGGGGGCCCATTTCGGAAATGGTTACGCGCACGGGAATGCCGGTTTCGCCGTATACATCCCAAAAACGCACCGGACAGCCTTTCAGGTAGCCTTCTGCGTCCAGCCCGAATTGAGCCATGCGCTCGCCCACTTTGCCCTGCCCGTCGCCCGGGTTGGCAATGCCGGAGAGGTCGCCCTTCACGTCGCTCATAAACACGGGGATGCCTTGCGCGCTGAAACCTTCAGCCATTTTGCGCAGGGTAACGGTTTTGCCCGTGCCGGTAGCCCCGGCAATCAGGCCGTGGCGGTTGGCCATCTGGCCGAGCAAGAATAAATCGCGGCCTCCGGCCACGGTTTTGGCAATGTGGAATTCAGCCATTGCGCCTCTCCAACTGAAAAATTGATAACGGGCGATATTGTAACGGAATTGCGGCGTTTGACGGCAAATTTGTTTGGCCGCGGAGAGAGCATATTTTCAGGTAGCCTGTTGCGCCAACATAAGGCTACCTGAAAGCACTCACTGCCACGGATTGAAACGGCTCCTCTAAATTTTCAGGTAGCCTGATTGCCGATTTTAAAGGGGCTACCTGAAATATAGTAGATAAAATTAAGAACGGAACAAGGCGGCGAGCCGCAGGCAGTACACTCAGCGCAGCAAGATAAGCCAACTCTGCCGTATCCTTCTTTTGATTCACTATGGCAGCCAGGCCTCGCCACCGTTTTCAGGTAGCCTCTTCCCGGCAAACAGCGCATAATACGCCCGTTTGCCAACCCGCCCGGAGCCACCCATGCCCAACCCACTCTACAGCCAGCACCTCATCTCCATTCCCGACCTGAGCAACGAACAGCTCGAATGCCTGCTGGATACCGCCCTGCGCCTCAAGCGCGAACCGCACCGCAACTTGCTTGAAGGCAGGCTCATCGGCTCCTGCTTCTTCGAGCCCTCCACCCGTACCCGCCTCTCCTTCGAAACCGCCGTACAGCGGCTCGGCGGCAAAGTTATCGGCTTTTCCGACGGCGCCAACACCAGCGCCAAAAAAGGCGAAACCCTGGCCGATACCGCCCGCATCATCTCCAGTTACACCGACGCCATCATCATCCGCCACCCCAAAGACGGCGCCGCCCGCGTGCTGGCTGAATTCTCCGCCGTGCCCGTCATCAACGCCGGCGACGGCACCAACCAACACCCCAGCCAAACCCTGCTCGACCTCGTTACCATCCAAGAAACCCAAGGCCGGCTCGACAAGCTCGTTATCGCCATGGCCGGCGACCTCAAATACGGCCGCACCGTCCACTCCCTCGCCCAAGCCATGAAACGGCACCAAGCCGAATTCATCTTCGTCTCCCCGCCCAGCCTCGCCATGCCCGACTACATCACCGAAGAGCTCGACGCAGCCGGCTGCCGCTACCAAATCCTACCCAGCCTCGAAGAAGCCGCCCGCCACGCCGACATCCTCTACATGACCCGCGTGCAGCGCGAACGCTTCGACGAACAAGAATTCGCCAAAATCCAAGGCAAATTCAACCTCGAAGCTGCCACCCTCGCCCAGGCCAAACCCAACCTGCGCGTACTGCACCCCCTGCCCCGCGTCGACGAAATCCATCCCAACGTGGATGGCACGGTTTATGCTTACTATTTTGAACAAGCAAAAAACGGTGTATTCGCACGCATGGCCATGCTGTCATTAGTGCTAAACGAAAGCGTATAACGTCAATATTTGTAACAGGCTACCTGAAAATGTCAGTTTTAAGTAGCCCAAGCAATTGTTCCCGCCTGCCGCGCATACACACTATCTGCCCATTTGGGAAGTTCCTACTTCCACACTCCATCAGATTTTTCTAACAAAGGGATTGATCATGTATGCCAAAAAAGCTTTAGCCCTAGCATGTATCGCCGTGCTGGTGAGCGGTTGTAAAGAAGACGAAAAAAACCGCAATTATTCGATTGGTTTTGCCAACGGCGGCTACTCTCGGGATGCGAATATATCCGTTCCCAACGGACCGCAGTCTGAAGCTCAACCGCAACCTCAGCCTCAGCCTCAGCCGCAACCTCAGCCTCAGCCGCAACCTCAGCCGCAACCTCAGCCGCAACCTCAGCCTCAGCCGCAACCTCAGCCGCAACCTCAGCCGCAACCTCAGCCTCAGCCTCCCGTTACCGGCTGTCCATCGGCTACGGATGCATCAGGCAAATGGACCAGCGTCAAATGCTATGAGTTTAACAACGGTGAAACATCCGACATGGCGGCCAGACTCATACCCAATCACTTAGATAGCCACCTTTCTTATCTCCCAGGCAACATCGCGCTGGTGGAAAATAAATACATTCAAATCACCACCCGCCGACATTGCGTGGCCCGCCAAGGTGATCCGCTTACCGATCAAAACTTCACCACGGGCCCCTGCCCAGCCAACAAAGTTGCCCAATATTCAAGCGGCCGCTTGGAGTCTGGTCAAATTGTGGATGGTGGGAAACCGTTCCGTGCCGAAATCCGAGCCAAAATTAACTGGAACGGCTCAAGGGGCATGCGCACGGCACTATGGCTGCGCAATAGCGAAACCTTGCAAAATTGCGGCAGCAACCCTGCTGCCAACGACCCCTACGGTGAGCTCGATATTCTCGAGTGGTATTCCTCTGCACGGGCATATGCTTGGTCCTCAACACACGCCAGCTGTTTCTATAGTCACAAAAGAGGCACTTGGCGCACGCGCGTTTTCGCGCACCGCTTGGAACAGCACATCAATCGGCAAGCTACCCCGCTAGATGGCGATTGGCATGTATGGGCAATCGAGTTTGACGGCCAGAAAGTGCGCTACTATCTAGACGGTAAGCTCATCCCCGTGTCCCACTACACAGTGGACGACAACACCACGGTGGACGTTATCGACCGCAGCCAGACCGACGCATCAGGCGGCTACCCCTCCACCATGCCGGATGAAGACTTTGCCAAACTCAACGTTAACCGCCAAATGCTGGATCAGGTATTCAGAGCCAAAGGCCCCTGGTATTTCATTCTAAATGACTACGCAGAATGGGAGGACAAGCTAGACCCACCCCGCCCCACCGACCCGTTCCCCGTCCA
The DNA here is from genome assembly GCF_001811325.1 of Eikenella sp. HMSC071B05. Classification (NCBI taxonomy): domain Bacteria; kingdom Pseudomonadati; phylum Pseudomonadota; class Betaproteobacteria; order Neisseriales; family Neisseriaceae; genus Eikenella; species Eikenella sp. HMSC071B05. Next base: position 7,810 of record NZ_KV804539.1, read on the forward strand.
AACCACCTTGATCGACTACGTGCGGCTGTATCAGAAAAACTAACCCGGCTCTTGCAGGCTACCTGAAATTTCAGGTAGCCTGTATTCCATCCAACCTTATTCGGAAATCCAAATGGACAACAAAAGCCTCAGCGTCGAAGCCATCGAAAACGGCACCGTTATCGACCACATCCCAGCCGGCCTCGCCCTCACCATCCTGCGCCAATTCAAGCTACTGCACGAAGGCTGTGCCGTAACCGTCGGCTTCAACCTGCCCAGCAAACGGTACGGCCGCAAAGACATCATCAAAATCAACGGTATCAAACTCAACGAAGCCGCCGCCAACCGCCTCGCCCTGTTCGCCCCCGAAGCCACGGTAAACCTCATCACCAACTTCAAAGTCGAACAAAAAATGTTGCTCAGGCTGCCCGAAACCATCAGCGAAGTCTTCCGATGCCCCAACCCCAACTGCGCCAGCCACAGCGAACCCGTTGCCAGCCGCTTCTACGTACGCCGCCTAGGCAACCAAACCCGACTCAAATGCCACTACTGCGAAAAAACCTACGACCGCAGCCTTGTAACCGAAGCTTGAAACGGCAGGTACGACAAAAGCTACCTAAATTTTCAGGTAGCCTCTATGGCAACTGCCATTCACCCCAAGATATAATTCTAGTTGATTTACATACTCAACCCCGAAGGAGAACTGCCATGAGTTCTGACGAACGCTACCTCCCCCCGCAAAGTGAAGACCTTGGCTCACGTACCAGCCAAGCAGCCCCTGCCTTGTGGAACCCGAACGCAGCTGCCTGCTGGTCACTGCTGTTTTCCCCTATTTTCGGCGCTGCGCTGCATATGTTCAACGCCCGCGCCATGGGCGATGCCGAACTGGAAAAGCTGAATAAGGGCTTTATGTGGGGCACACTGGCCGTACTGGTGATCGCGATCCTCCTCGCTATTTTCTCCGGAATAAAGGCCAACTTTGTCGGCATTGCTGCACTCGGTGCCTGGTATGGCGCAGTAGGGCGCAAGCAAGTGGCCTTAGTGAAAGAACGATATGGCTCAAACTATCCACGTCGTTCATGGGGCAAGCCCATATTATTCGGTGTCCTCGGCATCGTCGCATTGTATGTTTGTATCTTTATCTTGCTTTTTATTGTCTCTTAACGAGACCTAAATCAAACCATCCCCCCTTTCAGGTAGCCTTAGGCTACCTGAAATTTTGCACTTAACCACCGGAAAATCTTTTATGCCTCCATCCCTCACCTGGCACACCTTCCCCTCTCCCTCCACCCAAGCTGCCGCACTGGCCGAAGCCGTAGCCAACTGCCTGCGCGATTGCCTGCACACACAAGGCCATGCCGTGCTGGCCGTATCCGGCGGTCGCTCGCCTATAGCGCTTTTTGAAGCCTTGTCACAGGCAAAACTGGATTGGCCGGACGTCACCATCACCCTGGTGGATGAGCGGCTCGTGCCGCCACGGCACGCCGACAGCAACGCCGCGCTGGTGCGCCGCCACCTGCTGCAACACGCCGCCGCAGCTGCCCGCTTCCTGCCGCTGGTAGGCGAACAAACCGATGTGTCCGATCCTGCCGCCGCCCTAGCCGAAGCCGAGGCTGCCTTTCCCACGCCCGACATCATCGTGCTCGGCATGGGCGCGGACGGCCATACCGCCTCGTTGTTCCCGCAAGCCCCGCAGCTGGCCGCGGCTGTGTCGCCCGAATGCCGCAGCAAACTGGTGCACACCAGCCCGGTTACCGCCGCACACGAACGCATCAGCATGAGCCTGAACGCTCTCGCCGCCGTGCCGCAGCTGTTGTTATCGATTCAGGGTGCAGACAAACGCGCCGTGCTGGAACAGGCCGCTGCCATGCCCTCGAACGAACGCCCCATCAGCCTGCTGCTGCATCGGACAAACGTGCATTGCCAAGTGTATTACGCCGATTGAAACAGCAGAGTCGGCAACGAGCTTTCCTGCCTGGCTGCAGCATACTAAAAGGCTACCTGAAAGTTTTGCAGGTAGCCTTTTGATTGGCGATCCTATGGTTGCAAGCCATACAAAGCAGAAAGCCGGTAGCCGATATCAACCCAACCCTTTGCCATACCAAGCATCACCCAAATACAGTGCCAAAATAGTTAAAACACCATAATTATCAAACATTACAGTCACCCTGCCGTTTTTCAGATAGCCTCTGCTCTTTGTAAAAAACAATCAATAGCCTTTGACAATTTTTAACTGCTATCCTAATATTTACTCGAGGCCTGTTGGCGGACAACAGGCCTGCATTTAATTGTTTCTTTATTTTCCATAGGGATAAAGCCATGATAGAAGTGAACAGCTACTACACCCTGATTGCAGCCACCATGGTGCTGCTATTGGGTAAACTGATGGTTAGCAAAATCAAGTTTTTGCGGGATTTCAATATTCCCGAGCCGGTGGCGGGCGGCCTAGTGGCGGCTATCTGCCTGTTTAGCCTGCATGCGACCACGGGCATCGGCTTCCAGTTTCAGAAACCGCTGCAAGACGCATTTATGCTGATTTTCTTTACCTCCATCGGCCTGAGCGCGGATTTCTCCCGTCTGAAAGCCGGCGGTATTCCGCTGGTGGTGTTCACCGCCATCGTAGGCGCATTTATCTTTGTGCAAAACGTTATCGGCGTGGGCTTGGCCAGCGTGTTCGGTCTGCACCCGATGACCGGCCTGATTACCGGCTCCATCACCCTCACCGGCGGCCACGGTACGGCAGCCGGCTGGGCGCCCGACTTAATCAAATACGGCGTGCCTGCTGCAGCTGAATTGGGCATGGCCTCAGCCACCTTCGGCCTGGTGGCCGGCGGCATCATCGGCGGCCCGGTGGCTCGCCGACTCATCAACAAAATGGGGCGTAAACCCTTGGATTCCGCAACTGTGGAAGCCGACCACCTGCGCTCTGCCGACGACGATCCGGATTACAGCACCGACGATATGTTTGAGCGTGCCGAGCAAACCCGCCTGATCACCGCCACTTCGGCCATCGAAACCCTGGCCATGTTTGCCGCCTGCCTCTCGTTTGCCGAAATTATGGACGGTATCGACAAACAATACCTGTTCGACCTGCCCAAATTCGTGTGGGCGCTGTTTGGCGGCGTGGTGTTGCGCAACGTATTGGTGAGTGCGTTTAAATTCAATATGTTCGACCGCGCTATTGACGTGTTCGGCAATGCCTCGCTCTCGCTCTTCCTGGCCATGGCCCTGCTGAACCTGCAACTGTGGCAGCTGACCGGTTTGGCAGGTCAAGTAACCATTATCCTGCTGGTTCAAACCGTGGTGATGATTCTGTATGCCACCTACGTAACCTACGTATTCATGGGCCGCGACTACGATGCCACCGTGCTGGCCGCCGGCCACTGCGGTTTCGGCCTCGGCGCTACCCCCACCGCCGTAGCCAATATGCAGTCCATCACCGAGCGCTTCGGCCCTTCGCACAAAGCCTTCCTGATTGTGCCGCTGGTGGGTGCGTTCTTCGTGGACATCATCAACGCACTGATTTTGTCGGGCTTCGTGAACTTCCTGAAATAGCCCGCCCCAGCATGAGCAAACGGCATCCGATTGGGGATGCCGTTTTTGTTCGCTGATTATCAGAGAACGCCGAAAAGGCTACCTGAAAATGTAGAGACCAAACCAATTTTCAGGTAGCCTTACAGCCAATCCATTCCCCTAACCACAAGGATACCTGCCATGACCACACTCCCCACTATTCCCGCCAGCCAAACCGTATTCGCCATGTCGCCCGACAACGCCCCCGTGCTGCGCGCCGCATCCGGCAGCCGCGTGCGTTTTGAAACCTGCGACTGCTTCACCGACCAAATCCAAACCCCCGCCGACACCTTCGACAATCTCGACTGGAACCGCATCAATCCCGCCACCGGCCCCCTGTTTGTGGAAGGCGCCGAGCCGGGCGATACCCTGCGCGTACACATCCGCCGCATCGAATTGGGCAAACAGGCCGTGCTCGCCACCCTACCCGGCGCAGGCGTGGCCGGCAACCGGTTGGAACGCGGGCGCATCGACATCGTGCCGGTGGAAGACAACCACGTTGTCTTATTCGGCAAAGTGCGCCTGCCGCTCAACCCGATGATCGGCGTCATCGGCACCGCACCCGCCGAAGGCGCCATCAGCTGCGGCACGCCCGATGCACACGGCGGCAATATGGACACCAAAATCATCGCCGAAGGCACCACGCTGCTCCTGCCGGTAAACGTGCCCGGCGCGCTGCTGGCCATGGGCGATTTGCACGCCGGCATGGGCGACGGCGAGGTAGGCATTTCCGGCCTGGAAATCAAAGGCGCGGTGGAAGTGGACGTGAGCGTCATCAAAGGCCGCCCCTATCCCCTGCCGCTGGCCGTAACTGCCGACTGCTGCTACACCATCGCCTCCAGTCCCGATCTAGACCAAGCCGCCGAAACCGCCACCCTGATGGCCACCGACCTGCTCACCGCCCACGGCGGGCTCGATACCAACCAAGCCATCGCCCTACAAAGCATCGCCGGCGATTTGCAAGTGTGCCAAGTGGTCGATCCCAACAAAACCTGCCGCTTCGCCCTACCGCGCAGGGTAACGAAACAATTAGGGATTGAGTTGCCGTAATGCGTTTGGCCTAGAATAGAAACGGCAAAAGGCTACCTGAAAGCCCAGCTTCACCAAAATGAAAACGCCATAGAGCGAAATTTCTGTGAAACCAAACTTTCAGGTAGCCTTATTGATGCACAACGCAATTGGAGCAGCTTAATCTTACTCCTCTTCATCCCCGTAATACTTCACACCGATTTTAATCGGCGGCCGCCCTTGTGATTTACGGTGGGCGTTAGAATCGCGCAGGGAATAGGCACAGCCGCAATATTCCTGCTGGTAGAAGTGCTCACGCTTGCTGATTTCGATCATACGTGCGCTGCCACCGCCTTTGCGCCAGTTGAAATCCCAATACACCAAGCCGGGATACTGTTCAGCGGCACGGCGACCGCAATCGTTAATCTGATTCATGTTTTTCCATCGGGAAATACCGAGGCTGCTGGTGAACACGGGAAAGCCGTTTTCGTGGGCGTATTGGGCAGCTTTTTCAAAACGCATGTCGAAGCACATGGTGCAGCGGATACCGCGCTCGGGCTCAAACTCCATGCCTTTGGCTTTCTCAAACCATTCTTTGCGGTCGTTTTCGTAATCGTCATCTTTATCGATGAAAGGAATACCGAATTTATCGGCAAAGCGCATATTTTCTTCTTTGCGCAGCAGATATTCTTTGAGCGGGTGGATGTTGGGATTGTAGAAATAGATGGTGTAGTCGATGCCGGAAGCAAGCAGGGCTTCCATCACTTCGCCGCTGCACGGAGCGCAGCAGGAGTGGAGTAAGACTTTGTTTTGCCCGCCCGGCGGAACAAGCACGGGGCGGCTGATGGGGCTGACTTCAAGAGTGTGGTTCATGGTTTTTCCGTGATTTAGTTTGGGCGGAATTTTAACACCAAACGCAGCAGGGCTGCGGGGCTAGGGGTTAAAAACGTTTTCAGGTAGCCTCTTCATGTTTTGCAAGAGCTACCTGAAAATATTGCAACCAATAGTAGCAAGGCATGGTCTCTGTGCTCAGCATGTCAATCGCTGCATATAGAAAACCGCTTGAAAGGGCATGCCTTTTCAAGCGGTTTGGTTTGGCTAAAGCCAGAATCAGCAGCAGCGGCCGCCGTTGGCTCCGCAGCGGCGTTTGCGGCAGTAGTCTGCAAACTGCTGCTCGGTCATCACCGGTGCGTTGGGGTTATAGCGCCGTTGGCGTGCCACGTAGTTGGCGTAATCCGGCACGCCCACCATCAGGTTGGCAGTCAGCTTGGCTGTTTTCCAAGCCTGATGGAGGCGCTGTTTCAGCTTATGCTTCATTCACGGCCTCGGAGCTTGCGCCGGCGGTTTCATTACGGAATACCGGCGGGATTTCCTGAGCGGTCGGCCAGCCAACCTTACGAGCCTTCATGGCTACCTGGAAGCCGTAAACAGCCACAACTACCACCACAGCCAAGAACAGCACGGTCAGGCCGGAGTTTACATAGTCGTTGAAGGCGATACGGCTCATCTCTTCGGCGGTTTTAGCCGGAGCCAAGATTTCGCCACGAGCCAAGGCTTCTTTGTATTTGGCAGCGTGGGCCATAAAGCTTACGCGCGGGTTGGAATCGAACACTTTTTGCCAGCCGGCATAGCAGGTTACCAGCAATACGCCGAGCGCCGGAACCAAAGTAACCCAAATGTAGCGGTCGCGTTTCATCTTAATCAGAACCACGGTACACAGGATCAGAGCCACACCTGCGAGCATCTGGTTGGCGATACCAAACAGCGGCCACAGGGAGTTGATGCCGCCCAACGGGTCGGTTACACCGGTGTAGAGGAAGTAGCCCCACAGTGCAACGGCCATAAAGGTGGCAATCAAGTTAGCCGGTAGGCTGTCGGTGTTGCCGAAGGGTTTGTAGAAGATACTGCCCAAGTCCTGGATCATGAAGCGGGCCACACGGGTACCGGCGTCCACAGCAGTCAGGATGAACAAGGCTTCAAACAGCAGCGCGAAGTGATACCAGAATGCCATCATGCTTTCGCCCGGGATCAGCTGGCTCATGATGTGAGCCATACCCACGGCCAGAGTCGGCGCACCGCCTGCACGAGACAGAATGGTGTGTTCGCCCACTTCTTTGGCCACGTGCAGCAGGGTAGCTTCGCTTACCGGGAAGCCCAGCTGGGTGGTGATCACGTGTGCGGCATTGGCAGCGTCGGTGCCGATCAGGGCAGCCGGGCTGTTCATGGCAAAGTACACACCAGGATCAAGCGAAGAAGCGGCAGCCAGCGCCATAATGGCCACAAAGCTTTCCATAATCATGCCGCCGTAGCCGATCATGCGTACGTGCTCTTCGTTTTCCACCATTTTCGGCGTGGTACCTGAAGAAATCAGGGCATGGAAGCCGGATACCGCACCGCAAGCGATGGTGATGAACAGGAAGGGGAACAGATGACCTGAGAATACCGGACCGGTACCGTCGGTGAAACGAGTAACCGCGTGCATTTGCAGCGGTGGGCTAACGATGATAATGCCCAAAGCCAATGCAATGATGGTACCGATTTTCAGGAAGGTGGAGAGGTAGTCACGCGGGGTGAGCAGCAGCCACACCGGCAACACGGAAGCGATGAAGCCGTAGATCATCACCGCCCAGGCGATAGACAGACCTTCCAAGTCGAACCAGTGCCCGAAGGAGCTTTCGGCCACGTTTTTACCGTACACAATCGCCAATACCAGCAGGATAAAGCCGACGATGGAAATCTCGCCGATTTTGCCCGGACGGATATAGCGGGTGTAGATACCCATAAACAGAGCGATCGGGATGGTAACGGCGATGGTGAAAGTACCCCACGGGCTGTGAACCAAAGCTTTCACCACAATCAGCGCCAGCACGGCCATAATGATCACCATAATCATCAGAATGCCGATGGAGGCAATCACGCCGGCTACAGTGCCCAGCTCTTGTTTCACGATGTCGCCCAAGGATTTACCGTCACGGCGCATGGACACGAACAACACCATCGCGTCCTGAACCGCACCGGCAAACACCACGCCGAAGATAATCCACAGCGTGCCGGGCAAATAACCCATCTGCGCGGCCAACACCGGGCCTACCAACGGGCCGGCGCCGGCGATGGCGGCAAAATGGTGGCCGAACAGCACGCCTTTGTGCGTCGGCACATAGTCCAAGCCATCGTTATGGCGCTCGGCCGGCGTGAGCCGGTTGGGATCGAGCTGCATTACGTTTTTGGCAATGTAGAGGCTATAAAAGCGGTAGGCAATGGCATATACGGAGACGGCAGCAATCACCATCCACACCGCACTTACCTGCTCACCGCGATGGATAGCCAAAGTGGTAAAGGCGGCCAAGCCGGCCAACACCACAACGCCCCATATCAGGAAGCTTTTGAGTTTGTTCATGATAACAACACTCCGATTCAACAAACATAAAACGGCTGCTTGGCCAGGCCATACCGCCCAACTTCGGCAGCCCCCTATCCAGCAATCAAACGCTATGCTAAAGACACAAACGTCTTAACTACCAAACAGCATAAGCTTAACATATTTGTGGGAATAATTACGTTAAATTTTCAAGCGAGCGAGGCTGTTTTTGCCACATTTTAGACGGAAAAGCCTAGATTCAGTACAAAAATATACTGGAGCAAGAATAATTTGACTTAGGTCAACAAATCGCCATCGAATAACACCATTGTTGGTTTTTACAAAAAAATCAGCAGGCGAAGGTTAAAGTTTGTTTGTCGGGTTTTGTAAGGCGGCGGCAGCTTTTGCCTGAATTGGCATTAGCTTTTGCACCGCCGCAGCGTAGCAAATTGTATCAGCTTTTGCACAAATTTATCCCCGTTTAATGGTCTGTTAAACGGGGATTATCTTATGCCTTTAATAAGTAGTATGCCGCTTGTCGTCAGAACTTATAAATCAGGTGGTCATCATAGCTTGAATTGCGGTTGATGGTGCTGCTTACTGTCAGGGTTTGGCTGCCTGCAAAACGCTCCCAGCCGGGCAGGTGTAGCTCAGCCACGAGGTCGAGATAGGCGGGCAGTTCGCTTCGGGTGCTGGAGAAGAATACAAGAGGCGGTCGCACCATTGCCATCAGGCGCAGAAACTCGACCATGCCGAAGTAGGCGGCCTTGCGGTAGTTGCCTTGCTGGGTGCAGACGTAGGGCGGGTCGAGCACTAATAACGTGCGCGGGTTGCCAATATGTTGCGGTAGCAGCTCGCGGTAGGATTGGCTGACTATCTCCACGCCTTGCAGGTAGTCTTGTGCCTCGGGGTACCCGCCAATCCAAGCCGGTTAAAGCGCGTTTGCGCTTGCTCATCTCGGCAAAGATGTGGCCGTCTTTTTCCTCCATATCGGCAAACAATTCCGACTGCGCCGTGATGTCGCCGTCTTCCGCCCCTTCTAAAATTTGATGCAATTTCTGCGGCGTCAGCCCCTTGCTCGGATGCTCGCCGATGGTGCCGCGGGCTTTGGCCAGCTGCGCGGTCTGCTCGCCCTTGCGCGGTGCTTTCGGCGCAGGCTCAGTGTTGCCTGTAATAGCGGATAAAACGGCGGTAAAACGGGATTTGATAGACATAATTAAGCGGCAAGATGCAGTTAATCTTGCCGCTATTGTCAGATGTAAGGCCGTCTGAAACCGTTTGAGCCACCTCAGCGGGTTGTTACCAAGCGCCGCTGCCGAAAGTCAGCACCCCGTCGCTGCCGCTGTGGCGCGGTACGGCGGTGTAGTCAATCGCACCGAAGCCGCTTTGCGCCAGCATCCACAGCATATGCAGCGCATCTGGGCCGTCGTCATGGTCGGCCACTCGAAATCACAAATAATGGTATTGACTACCTTAAACCGGATGGGGGGCTCTCTGCCTCTCTTGGGGTAATTACAGTCAAACTACACAGCGACACCATACAACAGCTATTGGCTGCTAAAATCGAACAGTCTAATATTCCAGCCGAAGACAAAAGCAGACTAAAAACCATGTTAGGTAAAATGGGAGATACTGCTTTAGCAAAATTGGTTGAAAAAGCTATCGATGCAATCCCTGCCGCCGCCGCAGTAGCCGCCATTCAATCAATCATAAATTAACAGGAAATGATGATGAACCTTGGTATCGCACTCTCCAAAATCTTGGCTGAAGCAGAATACACCCCTTCAGAAATAAAGGAATTGCTTGCTCAAACTGGCTATGATGTATCACTTGAGAAATTAACCGATCATCTAAATTTGCTAGTCACTATTGGCTCTGCCCGTAAACATCCAGACGGCAAATTTAGTACATTGCCGTTCTAGCCAAACCTCTTCTCCACCTCCGCCCCAAACGGCTCCAGCACCTCTGCCAGCGCCCCCAGCTGTTTGGGGTGTTTTTCCGACACAAACTGCACCAGCAATTCCACCACTTCCAGCGCCGTGGCCAGCTTGCTGGTTTCCGGCAGGATTCTGGCATTGGCCGCCACGGTCTTGTTATAGGCATCGGCCAGCTCAATCGCATGGTCTAGAGAGGTGGCTTTCGCCTGTCGTCTGATGGTTCT
>NZ_KV804539.1:17988-31108 GCF_001811325.1 Eikenella sp. HMSC071B05
CTGTCGTCTGATGGTTCTCATGGTAAAAATTTATCAATCGAGAATTTAAATTCGTGATTTTTTAGCCTGTTATCCGTACAATACATTTACGCATTACACGCACGGCGCAATACAGGCTGGAAATTTCGTGCCGCATACCGTTGTGGCCAAATTTGTTCTGGCTTCATGCCCAGCGCATCAGCAATGACCCGTTCGCTCTTGGGATAAGGTTTGATTAAGGCACCATAAAGAGTGGTTGGATGCACGTTGGCTTGTGCTGCCAGTGCGCGAATCGCACCAACCCCGTTTTTTCAACGCAGCGATGATGTCTGCACGGTGCCAATCCAAAAGCTCCGGTGTTACTTTTTGAGCTGTATTTTTTTTCATCTTGAATACCTATTTTTTGTCAGTTGGGGAATTGACTAGATGTAGGTATTATAGCGTTAAACTTAAAATTAGCAAGTATAATTTATAGCGTTAAACTTAAAATTTATGAGATTTTATTAGGTTTAGTTATAAATATATGATTTAAAGAATAAAATATTCTAAGATTAACGTTATAGTTATTTATAGGTTGGGGTTAGTCTTTGTATGGAGAACTTTAACGTTGAGTTTGCGAAGCGCATGGAGATAGTTGTGAAGAGGCTTGGCAGCGTCTCCGAGCTAGCAAGAAGGGTGGATGTAGCCTACCCGACGGCCACAAAATGGGTTAAAGAAGGTGCTGAGCCCAGTACCACCAACCTGATCAAAATCGCTGACGCCTCTCAAGTGAACCTGTTATGGCTGGCCACAGGGCAAGGTGCTCCCTATTTAGAAGGAGAGCAAAGTATTTCTGACGAATTAAAGCAGGAAGGGCAGCGAATACTGCAAGAGCAGTTAAAGAAGACCGATCAGATAGTAAAAAGTCTGCAAGAAGCTAGGCGTATAAGCCGGATAGGCAGCACTCAGCCATTAGATGTAAATGGGAATGTTGTAGATATTGATGAATTTGTCTTTATCCCGTTCTATGAAGTATCTGTATCTGCTGGGCAAGGCGCTTGGGTGGATAACGACCGGCCAAAATCCTGCCTCGCCTTCCGCCGCGATTGGCTAGAGAGCTACATTACATCTGATTTTTCCACGCTGACAGTGGTCATGGTTAAAGGTGACAGCATGGTTGGCGTGCTAAATGATAAAGATGCCATCTTGGTCGATCACAGCCAAACCGAGGCCTCTGATGGCCTGTATGCTTTGCGCATTGGTAACGAGACTTTTGTCAAACGTGTTCAACGCCTGCCTGATTCTTTGCTGATCACCAGTGCCAATCAGGAATATCAGCCGTTCACGGTACCGCTGGAAAATGGGGATGCTGCCAGCAGTAATGTATCTATTATTGGTAAAGTAGTTTGGCTTGGCCGTGCTCTTTAAATGCCCGCCTCCTGATAAAACCATAATTGCTTAAATTCTGCTTTAAAAGCGTTTAATCCCCATTCATTCCGGTGCAAAAGATAACGCATTTTTTATCAAACTAAAGCAAAAGCTGGTGCAAGTTTTTTCTCGCGCCAGCTTCGCTCAAATCCGCACCTGATAAAGTTTTCCGCCGTTTTTTGCCTCCGGTCATCCCAGTGCAAAAATAACCACCTCCCCACAGTTTGAGCTGTATTGATGCTTTTCAGGTAGCCTCTTGAGCCGTTGGCAATTGCCGAGATAGCAGCAAAATGTCAGGGCAATACCAACCTAATCATCAAGATTCAGGTAGTCTCCCGCCAGGTAATGGCTGTTTGCTGCTGGTATGACCAAAGGCTACCTGAAAATAACCAAACCGGACGGCTGTATGCCCGTCCGGTTTTTATTGTTTCGCAGGTAAATCGGATGCCGAACTACTGTGCCGGCTGCGCCGTGACGGCAGAAGCTTTCCGGTAACGGCCAGCCATGGCTTTGTACACCATACTTTCGTAGCGCAGGGCTTGGTAGCGGGCTTCGAGCAGGCTTTGCGCGCCGGAATATTCGGTGTTCAGCGCAGAGAGCCAGTCTTTGAGCTCATTGCGGCCATGTTGATAGCGCACGCGGTAGTAGCGGCTATTTTCAACGTCGAGCCGGTGGCGTCGGCGCTGGTTTTCCAGGGCTTGGCGGCTGGCGCGGTATTGGCGGTAGTTGGTATCGACTTCGTTGAGCGCGGTGGTGAGGGCTTTTTCGAAGGCGAGTTTGGCATTTTCAAAGTCGGCTTCGGCACTGCGGTCTTTCCAGTGCATGGTGCGCCAGTTGAGGAAGGGCAGGTTGAGGCTGACGCTGCCGCCCAATATCGGCACGTTGAACAGGTTTTTGCTGTGTTCGGACGAGGTACTCAGCGCGGCGTTCAGCGTGATGCTGGGATACCAGCTGCGGTATTGCGCCTGCTGGCTTTTGAGGGCGGACTGCAACCGGTAGTCGGCGGCGATGAGATCGGGGCGGGCGGCGAGGGTGGAGATGGGCACATTCAAATCGAGCTTGCCGCCTTCGGGCAGTCGGAAGGATTCGGGCTGCACGGCCATGGCCTGGCCGGGGCGCAGGTTGAGCAGGTTGCGCAGAGTGGCTTCGGTGTTGCTGCGGCTCTGTTGCAGCGACAGCAGGCTGTTTTCGGCGGCAAGCAGGGATTGCTCGGCCTGGGTCACTTCTATCGAGGCCACGCGGCCGTGGCGATATTTGCTGCGGGCGATTTGCAGGATTTGTTTGTATTGCTCAATGGTCTTTTCGGTGAGCTTGATGGCTTCGTTGAGATAGGCTACCTGAAAATAGGCATCGGCCACATTATTGATTACAGTCAGGCGGGTAGCGGCCAAATCTTGCTCGGTGGCGCGCTGCTCCCACGCTTGGGCAGAGGCGGTGGCGTTGAGTTTGCGCCATAAATCGAGCTCGTAGCTTAAGCCGAGCTGGCTGCTGTAACTGTGGCTGTTTTGGCGGGTGTCGAGGTTGCGGTTGGCATTCGTGCCGAGCGAAGCGTTGAATTCTGGCACGAGATTGGCGCCGAGAATGTTGGCCTGATACAGGGCTTTGTTCACGCTAACGGCGGCCTGTTTTAAATCCACATTGTTGGCCAAGGCCTGCTCCACCAGGGCGTTGAGCCCGCTGTCGCCGAAAGTTTGCCACCAATCGCCTTCGGTTTGGTAGGCGCATCCGGCGGGATCGGGGCAGTGGCCGCTTTCGCTGGCGGCGGTTTGTACGCTGCCATCGCGCCGAGCTTGGGCGAGGCCGATTTGGGTGTTGGGGGTTTGGTCGATGGCGCAGCCGGCGAGCAGAAGCAGAGCCAGCGCGGCAGCACGGATGGGCGGGTGGGTTGTTTGGTTCATAAACCCTCGTTTCTTGGTTGGGTGTCGGGTGGGTTTCAGGTAGCCTGGATTACCGGTTGGAGGCTACCTGAAAAATCGTTCACTTTAGCTTGCAATCCTGTTCACCCTGTTTTCAGGTAGCCCCTACCTACTCCTTGCAGGCTACCTAAAAATATCGGGCGGTTTTGGCTTGATGGCTGCTCACGCTTACAGCCCGCCGCTAATCGCGCGACAGGGCGGCAATCGGGTTGAGCTTGGAGGCGTTTTTGGCGGGCATGAAGCCAAACAGCACGCCGATAAAGGTGGAGCAGCACACCGCGCTCACGATCGACCAGGTGGAGAACGACATGGCAAATTCGCTGGCCAGCGCGTTGAAGCCCAGGCCGATTAAATAGGAAAGCAGGATGCCGGCCGCGCCGCCGATGAGGCAGATGAGCACGGCTTCAATCAGAAACTGCTGCAAAATATTGCCCTGCCGCGCACCGATGGCCATACGCACGCCGATTTCCTTGGTGCGCTCGGTTACCGACACCAACATGATGTTCATCACGCCGATGCCGCCCACCACCAATGAAATCAGGGCGATACAAGAAATCAGCAGGGTCATCGCGCCGGTGGTTTTTTCGACGGTCTGCTTGATGCTGTCGCTGTTGCTGGTGAAGAAATCTTCCTTGCCGTGCCGCGCCAAGAGCAGCTCTTTGATGCCCTGCTCGGCCACGGAGGTGCTCACGTCGTCTTTGATTTTCACGGTTACCGAGCTGATGTGGCGCTCGCCGGAGATGCGGTTCATCACCGTGGTGTAGGGCGCCCACATTTGCAGGCTGTCGCCGCCGCCCCAGCCGTTTTGGTCTTCGGCGCTGATACCGATCACGCGCAGCGGGCGTTTGCCGAACAGGATGGTTTGGCCGATGGGGTCGGTGCCGTCGGGGAAGAGTTGTTTGCGGGTGTTCGGGTCGATTACCACCACTTGCGCGGCAGCATCCACGTCGGCCTGGTCAAACAGCCGCCCGCGGTCGAGCTTGATGCCGCGCACGCTGAAATACTGCTCGCCCGCGCCGTAGAGCTGGGCGGTGAGGTTGGTGTTGCGGTAGGTAACCGTGCCGCCTGAGGACACCATCGGGGTGATGCTGTCCACATAGCTTTGTTTGCTGATGGCTTCGGCATCGGCGATGGTGAGCGTGCGGATGCGGCCCCGGTGGCGGTCGCCGAAGCTTTTGCCGGGATACACGCCGATGGTGTTGGTGCCGATGGCGCTGATGTCGGAGAGGATTTTCTCCTGCGTGCCGCGCCCCAGCGCCACCACGGATACCACCGACGCAATGCCGATAATAATGCCGAGCATGGTGAGCAGGGAGCGCATTTTGTGCGACATGATGGCCTGCACCGACATTTTGAAGGCTTCCACAAACTGGTCTTTATAAAACAGCCAAGATGGCTTTTCGGTGCGGCTTTCCACGCTGCTGGGCGGGATGCTTTCGTTTTTGCTGGTGTCGGAGATGATTTCGCCGTCTTTGATTTCGATGACGCGGTTGGCAAAGGCGGCGATTTTCGGGTCGTGCGTGACCAAAATAATGGTGTGGCCTTTGGCGTGCAGCCCTTTGATGATTTCCATCACCATCTCGCCGCTGCCGGAGTCGAGTGCGCCGGTGGGCTCGTCGGCCAAGATGATTTCGCCGCCGTTCATCAGGGCGCGGGCAATAGACACGCGCTGCTGCTGGCCGCCGGAGAGCTGGTTGGGCTTGTTGTCTTCCTTGCCTTCCAAGCCCAAATCGGCCAGAAGCTGAGTAGCGCGTTCATACCGCTCTTTCTGATCCATGCCGGCATACACGGCGGGCAGCGCCACGTTTTCGCGCGCGCTTAATGCGCCCAATAGGTTGTAGCGCTGAAAAATAAAACCGAATTTGCGCCGGCGCAACGCGGCCAGCTCGTCGCCGCTCATCTGCGAAGTTTCCACGCCGTCGATTTGATACGAGCCGGAAGTGGCGCTATCGAGGCAGCCGATGATGTTCATCAGCGTGGATTTACCGGAGCCGGATTGGCCGATGATGGCAATGAAATCGCCTTTTTGGATGGTGAGGCTGATGTCTTTCAAAACGTGGACGCGGTTGGCGTCTTCGCCGAAATAGCGGTTGATGTTGCGGCATTCGATTAGGTTCATATGCATACGGCCTTCGTTGCGGCGGGGAGGCTACCTGAAACAATAGAAGCAGGCTTTAAAGCAGAGGTTTCAGGTAGCCTTTGGGTTTTCAGGTAGCCTGATATGGCAAAGTGGGAGCCGGCCTACATCGGCGGGCCGCCCTGCCACTCTTTCACCGTGCCGTCGCTCTCCGACACAATCACTTTCTCGCCCTCTTTCACGCCCGATTTCACTTCGGTGCGCGTGCCGTCGCTGATGCCCACGGTAATCGTGCGCTCTTCCACTTGGTTGTCGGCTTTCAGCACGCGCACATAGCGTTCGCGGCCGCGCTGTTTCACCGCGGTGGAGGGAACGGTGAGCACATTTTTGGCTTCGCCGATCACGATATTGTTTTGCGTGGTCATACCGATGGCGAGCTTGCCGTCTTCGTTCGGCACGAGTGCGCGGGCGTAGTAGTAGATAGCAGTGCTGGTGGTGTCGGTGCTGGTGGTGTAGCTGCCTTGCGACAGGGTGGTTAAGCCCGGATCGACGCTATCCAGCTTGGCTTCCCGTTCGCTGTCGGGGTCGGCCAGGGTGGTAAACAGCAGGGTTTGGCCGGCGCGCACTTTGGTTACATCGCCCTCGGCAATCTGCATTTTGTTCAACATGCGGCTCAAATCGGCCACTTGGCCGATGGCGGGCGTGGTTTGCACCGCGTTCACGGTTTGCCCTTCTTCCACTTTCACCGAAACCATCGTGCCGGAAATCGGCGCGGTGATGCGGGTGTAGCCCAAATCAGCCTCGGCCGTGTTGATGGCGATACGGGTTTGGCGGATGGAAGATTGCAGCTCGCCCACCTGCGCCTTGGCAGCGGCATACGATCCCTGCGCGCTTTCCAGCTCTTCTTTGGAGGTGGCATTTTCCGCCCACAGCGCCTGCTCGCGGCGGTATTTGCGTTCGGCGTTTTGCAGCGCCACGCGGGCAGACACGAGCTGCGCCTGATAGGTTTCCAGCTTGGCCTTATTTGTGTTTAGCGCGTTGAGCTGGGTGGTGGAATCGATTTCGGCGATGAGGTCGCCCTTTTCCACATGCTGCCCGAGCTTCACGTATAGATGCTTGATCTGGCCGGAAGCCTGGGCGCCCACGTCCACCAGTTGTGCGGCGGAAATCTCGCCGGTGGCGGATACGGTTTGGCGCACGTCGGCACGTTTCACTTCTTCGGTGAGATAGGTGATTTGCGGCTTGCTCGGCTTCAAAAAGGCATAGCCCGCTGCGCCCACGGCCAGCGCCGCCACTGCCCACAATGTCCATTTCAACGGTTTTTTCATCTTGTTCCGCCTGCCCCTTCCGGCAGCTGTTAAGAAATGTGGTTATTCTAGAAAACTGCCGCCGCCTGCGCTATCTGATTAACCTATCCTTACCCCGCCGAGGCTTTGTTGGCAGGGCTTTACAGAAATTAGGGTTGCAGAAAAGGCTACCTGAAAGTTTCAGGTAGCCTTTTGTTTGATCACGCTTGGTTCAATCAAGCGGATTGTGCTTAACGCCTTCTGCCGTTGCTGCGGCGGGCGGTGGGTTTGCCGGATTGGGGCATGCCGACCACGGTGGTGTGCAGGCCGGTTACGCGGCGCTGCCAGGCGGCTTTCACTTCTTCGGCGCTTAGGCGGGAAACGGCTGCCGGATAGCGGCTGAGGTAGTCGTCGGGCAGGTTGTAGAGGCCGATGAGTTTCAGGTAGCCCAACAGTTCGGCATTAGTGTCGAAGCGCAGGGGGAAGCTGCCCACGAGATTAGCTTTGGCCTGCGCCAGCTCAGCTTCGGTGGGGCCGTTGGCGGCGAACTCCTGCAACACTTTCTGCGTGTCGGCCAGGGCAGCGGCGGCACGGGATTTTTCAGTGGCGAAGGAGATGGTGAGCGGGCCTTGGGCGCGCAGGGGGGTGAGGCGGGAAGAGGCGCCGTAGGTGTAGCCGTGTTGGTCGCGCAATACTTTCATCAGCCGGCTGTCGAAACTGCCGCCGCCGAGGATGTAGTTGCCCACGGCCAAGGCGTAGTAGTCGGGATCATTCGGGGTGAGGAGAGGCATACCCAATACGATGTGCGCCTGGGTGCCGCTATGCGGCAGGGTTTGGGTTTGCACCGCGCCATGGGTGGCTTCGGGTAGGGGCGGCAAGGCTTGGCCGGTGGGCAAGTCGCCGGTGAGTTTGCTCACGATTTCTTCAGCCTGGCTGCGGCTGACATCGCCCACAATCGCCACCACGGCGTTGCGGCGGGTGAAATATTGCTGATGGAAGCGGTGCAGGTCGGCAGGGGTGATGCGGCGGATGGTTTGCTCTCTGGTGTGGGCGGAATAGCCGTAGGGATGGGTGGGGTACACCTGCCGGGTGTTGGCTACGGAAGCGAGGAAATCGGGCTGGGTGCGGTTTTGTTTGAGGGTTTCCACCGCACGGTCTTGCTCGCGTTTGAGCACGGCGGGATCGAAACGGGGCTCAACCAATACGTCGCGCATCAGGCCGAGGGCAGGGTTGAGGATATCCGGCTTGGAGAGGCTGCGCAGGCGCACGCCGGAGGTGTCGGTGGTGTTGTAGCTGGAGAGGCTCACGGCCAAATCGGCCACGCGCTGGAGCAGGGCTTCTTCGCCCAGGCTTTTGGTGCCGGTGTCGGCTAAGCCGGCGGCGAAATCGGCCACGCCGATTTTGTTGGCGCTGTCGCGGCTGCTGCCGGCATCGAAGGCTACATCGATATCGACAATCGGGTTTTCATGCCGCTCCACCAGCAGCACTTTGGTGCCCTCGGCGGTTTGCCAGCGTTGAATGGGGATATTCTCGGCCAACGCGGCGGCGGGCAGCAGGCAGGCCAGCAGCAGGGTGCGGAACAGGGGTTTCATGGGGATTTACTCCTAAATTTGGATACGGTTTTGGCTGCGCTGAAGCGGGCGCTTTCAGGTAGCCTGTTAATTTAGAACCGGAAGGCTACCTGAAAGATATTCCTACGTTTTCAGGTAGCCTTTGCCGCTTATTTGGATTCGGGATACAGCACCACGGTGGTGTGCTTCTGCGCCAGGAGCCAGCGGGCGGCCTCGCGCACTTCTTCGGCGCTCACGGCCAAGCGGCGGCGGAGAATTTCGTCTTCATCCGTGTAGGAGAAGCCGGCCGACTCCAGCGAGCCGATGTTGGTGGCCTGGGTTTCCATCGAATCTTTGCCAAACTCGCGCGCGGCCAGGCTGCGGTTGCGCACACGCGCCAATTCTTCTTCGCTCACACCGTGTTCGGCAATTTGGCGCACTTCGTTCAAAAACGCTGCCGTGAGCTGCTCGGGCTTCACATTCGGCGCGGGCGTGCCGCTAAACAGCAGCACATCCGGCGAGCGGGTGAGCATATCGTAGCCCATCGAGGCTTCCACGGCGACTTTGCGGCCGCGCACCAGATTGCGCTCAATGCGGGCAGACATGCTGCCGTCGAGCACATCGGCCAGCATATTCAGCGCATAGGGCAGCTTGTCGTCCACTTTGCGCAGAGCGGGCACCTGGATGGCCAAACCCACCACCGGCGAGCTTACCGGCGCGGTAGAGCGGGCAGAGCGGTTGGCCGTTTGCGGCGGCTCGGTTAAATCGTTGCGCGCGGGCAGCGGATGGTCGGGCAGGCTGCCGAACAGTTTTTCCGCGTTATCCAGCACTTCGCCCACCTTCACGTCGCCCACAATCACCAGCGTGGCGTTGTGCGGCGCATACCAGGCGCGATACCACTGGCGCAAATCTTCCGGCTTGAGCGTGTGCAAATCCGCCTCATAGCCGATAACCGGCGCACGGTTTTCCGGCTTGACATAGGCATTCAGATTAATCTGCTCCCACATTTTGCCGTCGGGGTCGTTATCCGTGGTGAGGCGGCGCTCTTCGCGGATTACCTTCATTTCGTTTTCAAAATCGGCATCGCTGAAATTCAGGTTCACCATGCGGTCGGCCTCCAGCTCCAGCACCTGCGGCAAGCTACCCACGGCAAATTCTTGGTGATACACGGTTTCGTTGCGCGAAGTGAAGGCGTTGTCGCTGCCGCCCAGCGCGGAAATGCGTCGGCTGAATTCGCCGGCGGGCACGGTGGGCGTGCCTTTAAACATCATGTGCTCCAAGGCGTGGCTCAGGCCGGTTTTGCCTGTGTGCTCGTCGGCACTGCCCACCTTAAACCACAACTGCGTAACCGCCACCGGCGCACGGTGGTCTTCGCGCACAATTACTTTCATACCATTGGCCAGCACGCGCGACTGAGTTTCTGCCGCCGCCGGCACCACAGAAGCCGCCAGCACAGCGG
Source organism: Eikenella sp. HMSC071B05 (assembly GCF_001811325.1). Lineage (NCBI taxonomy): Bacteria > Pseudomonadati > Pseudomonadota > Betaproteobacteria > Neisseriales > Neisseriaceae > Eikenella > Eikenella sp. HMSC071B05. The sequence goes on from NZ_KV804539.1 coordinate 27,663, forward strand.
CCACAAGCAATGAACGGAACATAAGTTTTCCTAAAAACGGGAAGAGGCTTCATGATACCGAAATTTTCGACAAAGGGCACTTGGGGCGGCCTGAATAAAGAGAAAGGCTACCTGAAACTTTCAGGTAGCCTCTGCCGTGATTGCGCCAGATTACCGCGCGGCCGGAGCAGCAGGAGCAGCGTGTGCAGTGTTCTGCAGCTGGCCGATAAAGTTGATGAAGCGCAGCGGCCGGCGACCGGTGTTTCTCAACGAGTGCGACTGGCCGGGGCGGGCGATGGTCACGTCGCCGGCAGACACCGGCACTTCCTTGCCGTCTGAGCCCACAAATATGCCGCGGCCTTCCACAATCAGGTATACGTCTTCATTAATGGTGTGCCCGTGCAGGCCGATGGACGCGCCCGGCGGCAGTGTGAGCCAGCCGATTTCGCGGATCGCATCCTGCTCGCCGGTTTGGTGGCGGGTGTAGGCGAAACGCCCCAGCAGCTTGCCCTCGCCGCCGGCGGCTTTTTCACGGTCCCACTGCTGGAAGTCGGCTGCTTTATACACCTGAATGCTGCGGTCTACCGGCGTTTTGCTCGGCTCATTCGCCGCCGGCGTACCATGCGCCCAAGCGCCGGCGCTGGCCAGCAAAGCAGCAGTGGCAACGGATAAAATCACTTTTTTCATCGGGTATCTCCTGTGGTTGAAATCAAGGGGAAACAAAAGAATCGGGCGCAGAATAACAGCAACGGGGCAACAGTCAAACCTGCAGGCGGGCTTATCTGCCGCTTATTTGATGTATGCCAAACATGGTGCGAACAAAGGCTACCTGAAAATCTTCAGGTAGCCTTTCCCATTCATCCCAACGTATTCATACCCGATGCAGCAACACCTGCAACACAAACTTGCTGCCCACATAGGCCAGCATCAGGCACACAAAGCCGGCCACACACCACAGCGCCGCCGTGCGGCCGCGCCAGCGGCGGGTGCGGTGTAGCAGCAGAATGCCGGCATACACCAGCCACGAAAGCACGCCGAACACGCTTTTGTGCGTGAGCGCGAGCGGCTTGCCGAAAATCTCCAACGGAAACAGCAAGGCGCCGCCTACGGAAATGCTCAGCAGCACAAAGCCCGCCAGCATGCTTTGAAACATCAGCTTTTCCAAGCTCAACAGCGGCGGCAGAAACGATATCAGCGGCGAAATGCGGTGATTGCGCAGGCAGCGGTTTAGCAGCAACACCAATAACGCCAACAGCGCGGCAATGCCAAACAGGCTATACGACAACACCGATGCGCCCACATGCAGCGCGAAGGGCATATTGTCCACTGCATAATCTGCGCCTGGCGCCGGCCACTGCGCGGCAGCCAGCATGGAAAGTGCGGCAAAGGGATAGAGCAGCAGCTGCAAACCCTTCAGCGAATAAAAGAAACTGCCGCACCAATACAACAGCAGCATCAGCCAGGTAGCCAAACACAGAGCATAGCCGATGCCGTTGGGGAAACGGCTGAGCAATAGCGGCTGCCACACCGCCGCCGCATGTGCGGGCAGCAACGCCGCCAGCAACAGCAGCTCGCCTTTGAGCGGATATGGCCGCCGGGCATTTTGCCGCCCAAACCACCAAGCAAACACGCCCATGCCGCCATAGAGCAGCGCGAGCAAAACAAACAATACAGCCATGCTTTTTCCGTGTGTTGCGCGCCTGCTTTTCCATCAGGAAAGCCGCAAAGGCTGCGCGTAATAGTGTAAAATGCCGCGATTTTAGCAAACTTTGCCGCCTGCTAGGGGCTACCTGAAAGCAAAGCTTCAGCGCAATTAAAACGCCGCGCAGCGAAGTTTCTGCCAAACTAAGCCCTGCTTCGGCAAAGTGAACCAATCCGCTATCTGATCCCGAATCAAATCCATTTATCGGCTGGGCGAAATCGCCGGCAACAAAACGAGCCAATGCGGTATCCCGGCGGCTCCACCCAGCACAAGGAAAGCTATGTTAGATAATTTATCCGGCCGCCTCAGCCAGTGGGCAAAAAAAATGCGCGGCCAAGCGCGCCTCTCCGAAGACAACATCAAAGAAGCCCTGCGCGAAGTGCGCATGGCGCTGTTGGAAGCCGACGTGGCACTGCCGGTGGTGAAAGACTTTATGGCCAGCGTGAAAGAACGCGCCGTCGGCCACGAAGTAATCGGCAGCCTCACGCCCGGTCAGGCCTTTATCGGCGTGGTCAACCAAGCGCTCACCGAGCTGATGGGCACGCAAAACAGCAGCCTCAATCTGGCCGCCGTGCCGCCTGCCGTGGTGCTGATGGCCGGCTTGCAGGGCGCGGGTAAAACCACCACCGCCGGTAAGCTCGCCCGCCTGCTCAAAGAAGAGCAGCGCAAGAAAGTGCTGCTGGTGTCGGCCGACGTATACCGCCCTGCCGCCATCAAGCAGCTGCGCCTATTGGCCGAGCAAGTGGGCGCGGATTTCTTCCCCTCCGACGCTTCCCAACAGCCCGTGGCCATCGCCCAGGCCGCGCTCGATTACGCCAAAAAGCATTTCTACGATGTGCTGATGGTCGACACCGCCGGCCGACTGGCGGTGGACGAAGTCATGATGGCCGAAATCAAGGCGCTGCATGAAGCCGTGAATCCGGTGGAAACCCTGTTTGTGGTCGATGCCATGCTCGGCCAGGATGCCGTAAACACCGCCCAGGCCTTCAACGAAGCCCTGCCGCTCACCGGTGTGATCCTCACCAAAATGGACGGCGACGCGCGCGGCGGCGCGGCACTTTCCGTGCGCCACGTTACCGGCAAACCGATTAAATTCATCGGTACAGGCGAAAAAATCGGCGGCCTCGAGCCTTTCCACCCCGACCGCATCGCCGGCCGCATTCTCGGCATGGGCGACGTGCTTTCCCTAATTGAAGACGTGCAAAAAGGCATCGATCAGGAAGTGGCCGAACGCATGGCCAAAAAGTTGCACAAAGGCAAAGGCTTCGACCTGAACGATTTCAAAGCCCAAATCCAGCAGATGCGCAATATGGGTGGCATCGAATCGCTGATGTCCAAACTGCCCGGCGAGATGGGGCAGCTTTCCGCGCAAATCCCGGAAGGCACGGCGGAAAAAGCCATGAGCAAAGTGGAAGCCATCATCAATTCCATGACCCCGAAAGAGCGCGCCAATCCGGCCCTGCTCAAAGCCAGCCGCAAACGCCGCATCGCCGCCGGTGCCGGCACCACCGTGCAGGAAGTGAACAAAATGCTCAAGCAGTTCGAACAGTCGCAAAAAATGATGAAAATGTTTGGCAGCAAAGGCATGGGCAAACTCATGCGCATGGCACAAGGCATGAAAGGCATGTTCCCCGGGCGTTAAACCCTCTGAATGAAACATCAGCAGGCTACCTGAAAATGGTTTTTCAGGTAGCCTTTTCGTATCCGAACAGCTTTGTCGATTAAATATAGTAGATTAACAAAAATCAGGACAAGGCGGCGAGCC
>NZ_KV804539.1:31208-62993 GCF_001811325.1 Eikenella sp. HMSC071B05
CTGTACTGGTTTTTGTTAATTCACTATAAAAATATAGCCGCAAACCCGCCTGAGCTACTTTCAGGCAGCCTCCTGCCCACCTATAATCAGGCTACCTGAAAACCAACCGTTTAATATAGAAAGCCCATCATGCACATCCGCCTGCTCCCCCTCGTTTCCGCCCTATTGCTCTCCGCCTGCGGCCAACCAGCTGCCAACTCTCCGAACACCGCTTCGCCTGCTTCCGATGCCGACACTGCATCCCAGCCTGCAGCAGGCGCCACCGCGCCCGCGCTGGCTACTGCATCCCACGATTTCTTCCGCCAGAAACGCTGCGTGCAAAAAGACGACTACTGCGCCGAAACCAGCCTCACCATGCCCAGCACCGGCCAAGCCTGGCTCGACCAACTCCTCAAACAGAAGCTATACGAAAGCTATTCCACCAAAGAAAAGCCCGTGAGAAACGACGAAGAGCTGCGCCAAGCCTATCAGCAGATTCAAAACGATTTGTATGAAATCGTACAATATTCTGCCGAAGAAAAATCCGCACTCGGCCAATACAACAACCAAACCGATCAAGTCCACTTCCTCTACCAGCGCGGCAACACTGCCGTATTCGAGTTTTCTCACGACGAATACACCGGCGGCGCACACGGCCAATATAGCAGCCGATACCTCATGGTCGATTTGAGCAAACAACAAGCCCTCGGCCTGCAAGACATCATTCGGCCCGGCCAGCAAGGCAAGCTGCAAGAAAAGCTGAAAGAAGCATACGACCAATACCAGCAGCAATGCAGCTGCCTCAACGGCAAACCCGAACTCACCGAAAACTTCATCTTCTCCGCCGACGGCATCGAATTCCGCTACCCGCCCTACGAGATTTCCGGCTTTGCCTACGGCGAAATCAAACTGGTGGTATATTGGAACTGGCTGGAAGACATCGTCAAACCCGAATACCTTTGGAAATCGCCCCAACCCTCTTCCAAATTGTAGCCTCACAGCAGTCTGCTGCCACACCAAAGCTACCTGAAACCACCTTTTGATTTTTCAGGTAGCCTCCTTCCCGCCACAAGCTACCTGAAAATTCCCGTCAAACCATGTAACCGCACGTCCCCAATATAAAACTTAAGGCTATAATGCCGCCCCAAAGCCGCTGATTCGCAGCGCACCTTCCCTTTTTCAGCAAAGGAACCCCAAATGACCAGTCTCACCCTCCGCCTCGGCACGGCCGTCGCCCTGTGCGCCGCCGCACTGGCCGCGCCTACTGCCGCTGCCGAAACCGCCTTCCCCAAAAACGCCGAGCTGCACTACATCGGCCCCTACGGCGTGCCCGCTGTGATGACCTTCAACCAAAACGGCGGCCGCTACAACGTAAACGCCGACATCAACGTGCCGCTCTACAAAATGCGCTTTTCCTCCAACGGCAGCATCAGCGGCAACCGACTGCAGCCCGCCCGCTACAGCGACACCCGCAAAGGCCGCGCCTATGCCGGCGCCACTTTCGACTACGGTGCCAAAACCATCACCTACGGCAAAGCCGGCCACACCGAAAGCCAGCCACTTGCCGGCCCCACTTTCGACCTCTTCACCCTGGCCTGGCAGCTCGCGCTCAACAACGGCCAATTGCCCGCTAACCTGCACATTACCAACGGCAAACGCGTTTACCCCGTGCGCGGCATGACCCGCCTGCCTTCCGCCCGCTACAACATCAACGGCGCCAGCATTGCGGTCAACCGCTTCCGTGTACAGCGCGGCGACGACACCATTGAATATTCCTTCGCCCCCGATTTTGCCAACATCCCCGCCCTCATCAAATACACCGACGACGGCAAAACCTACGAGCTCAAACTGCGTAGCGGCAAAATCGACGGCACACCATTGCAGCCGCCCAAGTAAGCAGTAAGCGCAGGCTACCTGAAATGCCAAACCAAACAGACAAGCCGCCCCGCACTGTCTGTTTCTTATAGTGGATTAAATTTAAATCAGGACAAGGCGGCGAGCCGCAGACAGTACAAATAGTACGGCAAGGCGAGCCAACGCTGTACCGGTTTAAATTTAATTCACTATATCTGCCCATTTTCAGGTAGCCTCCCCCTTCCCAGGCTACCTGAAACCAACACGCCAAAATGACCCCTGCCCAACTCCTCCATACTTCCACCCTGCTCGGCCAAGTGCTCGACTTCGAGCAGCCCGCCGACACCCTCGTTTCCGCCTATTTCCGCAGCCATAAAAAACTCGGCCGCCAAGACCGGCACGAAATTGCCGAAACCGTGTTCGCCGCCTTGCGCCATTTGCAGAAAATCCAAAGCGTGCTGCCCGATCCCGTGCGCCAATCCCGCCGCGCCGCGCTGGCCGCCCTAGTATTGGGTCGCGGCATCAGCATTTCCGCCCTAGCCGATTGCGCCAATGCCGAAGAGACTGAGTTTCTAGGCTACCTGAAAGCCAAAAAAACCGAGTTTGCCGCGCAGCTGAACACCGCCGCCGAACTGCCCGAATGGCTCATTGCCCAACTGCGCGACCAAGGCTGGAGCGACGAACACATCCTCGCCTTCGGCCGCAGCACTGCCACCCCCGCCCCACTCGATTTGCGCGTGAACACCCTCCAAGCCAAACGCGACAAGGTGCTCGCCCAGCTGCAAGATGAAGGCGCCCGCTGCGAAGCCACGCCTTATTCGCCGTGGGGCATCCGCCTGCACGACAAATCCGCCCTCATGCGCCACCCGCTGTTTTTGGAAGGCACCATCGAAGTGCAAGACGAAGGCAGCCAGCTGCTCGCCCGCCTCACCGGCGCGCGGCGCGGCGAAATTATCGTCGATTTCTGCGCCGGCGCAGGCGGCAAAACCCTCGCCCTGGGTGCCGCCATGAACAACAGCGGCCGCCTCTACGCCTTTGACGTAGCCGAAAAACGACTGGCCAAACTCAAGCCGCGCATGGTGCGCGCCGGCCTCACCAACATCAGCCCGCAGCGCATCGGCAGCGAAACCGACCCGCGCCTCGAACGCCTCATCGGCAAAGCCGACCGCGTACTGGTGGACGCACCCTGCTCCGGGTTGGGTACCCTGCGCCGCAACCCCGATTTGAAATACCGCCAATCACCCGAACGCATCGCCGAATTGGAAAAGCAGCAGGCTGCCATCCTCGAAGCCGCCGCCAGCCTGGTGCGCCCCGGCGGCCGTTTGGTGTATGCCACCTGCAGCGTGCTTGCGGCTGAAAACGAACACCAAGCCGAACGCTTCAGCGCCGCCCACCCCGATTGGCAGCTGGTAAACGCCGCCGAACTCCTGCCCGATTGCCCGGAATTATTTTCAGGTAGCCCCTATCTGCAGCTCTCCACCGCCGAACACCGCACAGACGGCTTCTTCGCCGCCGTGTTGGATACGCCCGGAATAGACGGCAAATCGGCTATAGCGCATCCATTTCTCTGCCGCTTCCGGTATCGAAAGCAAATGTAATCCGCTATAATGGCCGCCGTTTCGCATCCGAATTTTGATTCATATTTAATCCATAAAAGGAAACACCATGAGCATCCAAGAAGAAATCAAACAATTCGTAAACAGCAACCGTATCGTGCTGTTTATGAAAGGCACCAAACAATTTCCGCAATGCGGTTTCTCTTCCCGCGCCGTGCAAATCCTGCAGGCCGCCGGCTGCAATGATTTCGTTACGGTAAACGTATTGGAAAACCCTGAAATCCGCCAAGGCATCAAAGAATACGCCAATTGGCCCACCATCCCGCAACTGTATGTGAACGGCGAATTCGTGGGCGGATCCGATATTCTGATGGAAATGTATGAAGCCGGCGAATTGCAAGATTTGCTGAAAGCCGAAGCCTGATTTTCAATAAAGAAACTGAGCTGGTTTGGCACATATTCGTGCCAAACCGGCAATTTATTTGTAGCGTAATAAATCGAAATGCCCTTATAATCAGGCCAGAAATAAATTTTAACAACCTCCACAAAGGAAACATCATGGCAGCACGTGAAACTTTAGACCAACTCTTGGAACAGAAGAAATCCTTAGAAGACCGTATCCAGCGCCGTTTGGCTTCCGAGCGTAAGAAGAAGGTCAATCAGATTCTGGCCATCATGCGAGACTTTGAAATCAGCGTTGCCGATATCGAAGCAGGCCTGAAAGAAAAACAAAGCCGCCCGCAATACCGTAACCCCAAAACCGGCGCAGTGTGGGGCGGCGTGGGCAAACGGCCGAAATGGATTGTAGAAGCCCAAGAAAAAGGCATCGACATCAAAAAATTCTTGGTATAACTAGTTGCCCATACAATATAGAAGGCTACCTGAAAGTTTTCAGGTAGCCTTCTTTTTGCCGTATTTTGCCTTAATCCGCATTCATATTGATGGTGTCTTTAAATTGTGCGTTGGGCACTTGCACAATCAATGGGTCAACCGGGCCGATGGCTTTGAGATCGCGGTCGGGGTAGTCGAGGGCATGCAGGAAGAAGCGGATACAGTTGAGGCGGGCGCGTTTTTTGTCATCGGACTTGATGATGGTCCACGGCGCATCCCCAGTGTGGGTGTGGAAGAACATGGTGTTCTTGGCTTCGGTATAGGCGTCCCAACGGTCGAGCGACTCGATGTCCACGGGCGAGAGTTTCCAGTGTTTCAAAGGGTCGTCGCGGCGGGAGATAAAGCGGCGCAGCTGTTCTTCGCGCGATACGGAAAACCAAAATTTAAACAGGTGCATACCGCTGTTTACCAACATGCGTTCTAATTCGGGCGCTTGGCGCATGAATTGCAGGTATTCGTGCGGCTCGCAAAAGCCCATTACGCGTTCTACGCCGGCACGGTTGTACCAAGATCGGTCGAAAAAAACCATTTCGCCGGCAGTGGGCAGATGGTTGATGTAGCGCTGGAAATACCATTGGCCGCGCTCACGGTCGCTGGGTTTCTCCAAGGCCACCACGCGGGCGCCGCGTGGATTGAGGTGTTCCATATAGCGTTTGATGGTACCACCTTTACCGGCAGCATCTCGGCCTTCAAATATGGCGGCGATGCGGCTGCCACTCTCTTTCACCCAGCTTTGTACTTTGAGCAGCTCGATTTGCAGCTTTTTCTTTTCTTTTTCGTACACATTGCGGCTGATGCGGGTGCGGTAAGGATAGCTTTCTGGCAGCGGTGCAACGGATGAATCTTCACTACTGCGGTTACCACTGTATTGCAGCACTTGTTCTTCAAATACTTGCAGGCGGTCTTTGCGCTCCGCCAGATCGATTTCTTCAAATGGTTTGAGTTGATGATCGGTCATGGTGTGCCCCTTATGGCGTGTTAGAAAATCAAATTTATCCTTTTAACTATTAAGGCTATTTTACATTAGGGCAGGCTACCTGAAAAGTGAATTTTCCCTTTATCATTCATGCTAATCTAATTATTTCAAATAGGCATAAAGTGTGGTGGAAAACTATATGGTTAGGGGAGTAAACGTTGTATTATTCCGATTAGAACGACCATATGATTGAAGCATTTATTTTCTCATGCAAGGAGAGCTAGCACGATGTAAGAAAATAAGTGTTTAGCTACCTCCCACCAAGAACAAAACAGCCCGAATCTTGCAGATTCGGGCTGTTGCCTTTTTGCTATATCTTAGGATTTGACGGCACCATTGATTTTCCGATTAATCAGCCACTGCTGTCCCATACTCAAGAGGTTATTCACCACATAGTAAAGTACTAGGCCGGCAGGGAAGAAGAAGAACATCACAGAGAAGGCCAGCGGCATGATTTTCATCATTTTAGCCTGTATCGGGTCGCTCGGCGGCGGGCTAAGTTTGGTTTGGATATACATTGTCAGCGCCATCAAAATCGGCAGGATGTAAAACGGGTCGGGCCGGGCCAAGTCAGACACCCAGCCCCATGAAGCCTGGCGCAGCTCAACCGAGGCGAGCAGCACCCAATACAAGCCGATAAACACGGGGAACTGCAACAGCATGGGCAGACAGCCGCCCAGCGGGTTGATTTTCTCGTCTTTATACATCTTCATCATGGCCTGTTGCAGCGCCATACGATCATCGCCGTGCTGTTTTTTCAGCATTTCCAGCTTAGGCGCAACGGCACGCATTTTGGCCATGGAGCGGTAAGAGGCGTTAGTAAGCGGCAGCAGCAGGGTTTTAACGATGATGGTCAGCAAAACGATGGACCAGCCCCAGTTGCCGATGAGGCTGTGCAGCCAATTAAGCAGGCCGAACAGCGGCGCTGCCACCACATGGGTACGGCCATAGTCTTTCACCAGCTCCAAGCGGTCAGCCACTTTGCTGATCACGGCGTATTCCTGCGGGCCGGCATACAATTCGGCAGGCACGCTCAGTTTCTGGCCAGCAGCAATCGCGGGCAGCGGTACGCGCACGCCGGCGGAGTAAAGGTTGTCGCTGCGGCGTTTGATATCGAGCAGGCAGTTGCCGTTTTGGCAGATGCTGTTGCCATCTTTGGGCTGTAACACCCACACGGTGGTGAAGTAGTGTTGAGTGAAGCCAACCCAGCCGCTGGTGGCGGTACGCTGGTAGTCGGCACGGTCGCGTTTGCTCTCGAAGTCGTCGTCCAAATCTTTAAACGGCACTTTTTGGAAGTTACCATCGGGCGTGTAGGCTACCGGGCCGACATAGGTTTGATTGAAGTAGCCGCTGCCCTCGGGCGTGCTGTTGTCGCGCAGCACACGATACACACCATCCAGCTTCAGCGGGGCATCAGTGTGGTTGGTGATATCGAAGCGTACATCAATAAGGTAGCTGCCTTTGCGGAAGGTGTACACTTTGTCTACCTGAATGCCGTTAGTTTCCGGCGCGCTCAAGCGCACTTCCAGCGTATCTCCATTGAGGGTGTAGTTGTTTTGCGAGGCTTTGAAGCTGCTGTCTTGTAATAGGTAGTTGCCTTTTTGGTCGATCAGCAGCGATTGCACCAAATATTTGTGTTCGTTGTTGTCGGAGAGCAGGGTAAAGGTTTTGCTGGCGTCGACGGCAGAGTTGTGTTTGAGCAAATCCAGCCCGCGCAAGTCGCCGCTATTTTCATCGATTACGGCTTTAAGCGTGTCGGTGCTTACGGTAATCGGCTTGGTGGGCGGCAAATCGTTCCCGGCCACGGGAGCGGCGGCTTGCTGCTGCGCCTGCGCGGCTGCCTGTTCGGGCTGTTGCGGTTGGGGATTGAAATAATTCCAAACCATCAGGGTCAGGATAGCGATAATGGCAAAAACCGCCGTCCGCTTCAATTCGTTGTTGGATTCCATAATCGGGTTCCGTTTGAAAACAGGAGAAAACGGCAGTCTGCATTCCAATGCAGGCTACCTGAAAATTCTACCGCCATGCCGCATGAATGCAGCAGGCAGGCTTAAGGCACAGGGTCGTAACCGCTGCCTCCCCACGGATGGCAACGGCCGATGCGCTTGGCTGCAAGCCAGCCGCCTTTAAGCGCCCCGTATTTGCGCACCGCCTCGATGGCGTATTGCGAACAAGTGGGCTGATAACGGCAGCGTGGCGGCAGCATCGGGCTGAGCGCGTATTGGTAAACCCGGATCAGCCCCAGCAAAATTTTGGCTAGCATGGTTTTTTCGGCACAATTTGTTCCAACTGCGCCAACACCTGTTGTCGCTCAGCCCTACCGAACGGACGGCGTACGCGAACCACCAAATCGCTACTGTCCAAACAGTGCCGGTTGAGGCGAAACCATTCGCGCAGTGTGCGTTTCATATAGTTGCGGCGGTTGGCACGGCGGGCGGTTTTCTTGGCCACCACCAAACCCAGTCGGGGATGACCCAGCCCGTTTGGCTTGTGCCACAGCTGGATATCCGGCCGCGATTTCAGCCGGCGTAAAGCAAAAACGGATGAGAAATCATCCGTTTTCAGTAAGCGGTATGGTTTGCCGAAACAGTATTCCACTGTTACACGGCCAAACGTTTACGGCCTTTGGCGCGACGAGCAGCCAACACGGCACGGCCGCCGCGGGTTTTGGAGCGAACCAAGAAACCATGGGTGCGTTTGCGGCGGATAACGGAGGGTTGATAAGTGCGTTTCATGATGTTTCCCGTGGAAATAATCTAAAATCAGAAAGCGGCGTATTACACCTGATTTTGCTGAAATTGTCAAACTATTCGTGCTGCATGCCGCTTTTCCTCCCGCCTTGGTTCGCCTCCTGAATTTTGGGTATAATCCACTGTTCGCACCTGCTCGGATACGGCGGTGCACCATGCACCCTTCGCCGATTCCCCCTGTATTTCTTTCAGAAGCACCACCATGACGCTCGACCAATTCTGGCCACACTGCCTGCATCATTTGCGCCACACTCTGCCTGCCAAACAGTATCAAAGCTGGATTGAGCCTTTGAGCGTGGGCGAAGGTGCGGGTGGAGAATGGGTAGTGTATGCGCCCAGCCGCTTTGTATTGAACATGTTGCGCACCCGCTATGCTGCCGAAATCAGCAAATTGCTGGCAGAAAGGCTACCTGAAAACACTCCGACACTGCGGTTTGAACAAGGCAAAGGCAAGCACTATGCCCCAGCTGACAAGCCGGTACCGGTGCGTACTGCCAAAGCTGCGGCACCAGTTGAACAAACCAGCAAACCAGCTGCCACGCAACATGCCGACAAACGCAGCGCCCTAGAAATCGTGCAATCCCGCTTGGAAAGCTTGGGCATCAATCCGCAAGCGGAGCCAAGCGGGCAACCCACACCAACCAAATTGGCAGCCAAGCCTGCCCAAGCCAAATCTGCCGCCAAACGCGAAGAGCGCCAGCAGCAGCGCTATGCGCAAACCAATTTGTCGCCGGAATACACTTTCGACACCTTGGTGGAAGGCAAAGGCAACCGCCTAGCCGTAGCCGCTGCCCGTTCGATTGCCGAAAATCCAGGCAAAAACTACAACCCCTTCTTTTTATACGGCAGCACCGGTCTGGGCAAAACCCATCTGGCGCAGGCCGTGGGCAATGAACTGCTGCGCCTCAAGCCCGAAGCCAAGGTTTACTATATGCATGCCGAAGACTTTGTGCGCGGTATGATTCAGGCCTTCCGCAACCACGCCCACGATGCCTTCCGCCAGCAATACAAGCCCTACGATTTCCTCATTATTGACGACATCCAGTTCATCAAAGGCAAAGACCGCAGCATGGAAGAGTTTTTCCACCTGTATAACCATTGCCACCACCATAAAAAACAGATTATCCTTACCTGCGACGTGCTGCCTACCAAAATCGACGACATGGACGACCGCCTGAAATCTCGTTTTTCATGGGGTTTGACGCTGGAGTTGGAACCGCCGGAATTGGAAATGCGGGTGGAGATTTTGCAGAAAAAAGCCGATTCCGTGGGCGTGGAGTTAAAAGAAGAAGCTGCCTTTTTTATCGCCACCCACATCCGTTCCAACGTGCGCGAGCTGGAAGGCGCGTTTAAGCGTGTGGAAGCGCGCAGCCGCTTCGAGCATAAGCCGATTGATGTGGAGCTGGCCACCGAAGCCCTGCAAGATATCGTGGCCGGCAACTTCAAACCGATTAACCTGCCGTTGATTATGGATGCAGTGGCCAAATATTACGGCATCCGCACCGCCGATCTTATCGGCAAGAAGCGCGCGCAAAACATCGTCCGTCCGCGCCATCTGGCCATCAAACTTGCCCGCGAGCTGACCACTCACAGCTACGAAGACATCGGCAAAGCCTTCGGCGGGCGCGACCACAGCACGGTGCTCAATTCCGTGAAAAAGGCCGACGAATTGCGGCAGGAAGATGCCGAGATTGCCCAAGATTACGAAAAGCTACTGATTATAATCAAAAATTAAACCTAAGGAATCTGTATGTTGATTTTAGAAGCCGAGCGCGACACCCTGCTCAAACCGCTGCAAGCCGTTACCGGCATTGTGGAACGCAAGCACACCCTGCCTATTCTCTCCAACGTGCTGATTGAGCGCACCGGCGGGCAAACCAATATCTTGGCCACCGACTTGGAAATCCAAATCCATACTCATGGCCCGCACACCGATGCCGAAGACTTCCGCATCACCACCAATGCCAAAAAACTGCAAGACATCCTGCGCGCCCTGCCGGAAGGTGCGATTGTGGCGCTGGATTGGGCGCAGAACCGCCTCACCCTTAAGGCCGGCAAATCCCGTTTTGCCTTACAAACCCTGCCTGCCGAAGATTTCCCGTTGATGAGCATCGGCGAAGAAGTGGTTTCTGCCTTCACCCTGCCGCAAGAAACCTTCCGCAATATGCTCTCGCAGGTGCAATACGCCATGGCCGTGCAAGATATTCGCTACTATCTCAACGGCTTGCTGATGCAGGTGGAAGGCAGTAATCTGCGCCTGGTGGCCACGGATGGTCACCGCCTGGCCTACTCCGCCGCCGTGATTGATGCCGACTTGCCCAAAGCCGAAGTGATCCTGCCGCGTAAAACCGTGCTCGAGCTGTTCAAACTGCTCAACCGCCCAGAAGAACCCGTTACCGTGGAACTCTTGAACAACCAAGTACGCTTCCGCTGCAACGACACCGTGGTGGTGAGCAAAGTAGTGGACGGCAAATTCCCCGATTTCAACCGCGTGATTCCACAGGATAACGACAAAATCTTCCTGCTCGGCCGCCAGCCGTTCTTGGGTGCACTGGAACGCGCCGCCATTTTGGCCAACGAAAAATTCCGCGGCGTGCGCCTGCAGCTGCGCCCCGGCCTGCTGAGCGTGTTGTGTAGCAACAGCGAGCAGGAAGAAGCGCGTGAAGAGCTGGAAATCGCCTATCAGGGCGCCGAGCTGGAAGTTGGCTTCAACATCAATTATCTGATGGACGTATTGCGCAACGTACACGCCGAAGACATCCAACTGGCCTTCGGCGATGCCAACCGCTCCACCCTGTTTACCATCCCCGACAACGCCGATTTCAAATACATCGTGATGCCGATGCGCATCTAAGGCTGCATCGCCATACGCCAACAGGCTACCTGAAAATTACAAAGTAAAAGTTTTCAGGTAGCCTGAAAAATATGTGGCAGACAAGCACACTTGCGCTATAAACTTTGCCCTTTACAGTTTCAGGTAGCCTTTTGCCGCCGCACGTCTAATTCTAAGGAACCACCATGTCTTCACGGCATTCCCGTATCCGCGCCCTCGCTCTCGCCACCCTACTGCTGCCGTTGGCGGCCCAAGCCGCGCCTGCACCGCGCAAACCCGGTTCGCAAACCCCGCTTACCCACCGCCAAATCATCGATCGCGCCAACAATCTGATGACGGCCTTCTCCTCCGAGATTGCCCTCCAGCAAGGCAAAGGCAGTGACGCCCTCGCTGCCTATATGCGCCTGTTCCGTCGCACCAACGACCCGGCCGTGGCCGAGCGCGCCGTAGACATCGCCCTGGCCACCGATGTCCGCCTGGCCGAGCAAGTGCTTGAGCACTGGCAGGCAGTTGAGCCCAAACCTTCCATCGAGCAAAAACGTATGCGCTGGGTTGTGGCTACGGCCAAAGGCGATATCGCCACGGTGCGTGCCGGCCTGCCCGAAATTCTCGCCCAAACCGACCGCCAGCGCATGCGCACCGTCTTCCTGCGCATGTCTCAGCTCGCCCTCTACCACCCGGAAGCTGCCGATGCGCAAACCGCCCGCCTCGTGCACCAAGCCGCCGGCCGTTTCCCCGGCCTGGCCGAAGCAGCCATTACCGATGCCATTTATTCCGCCCACGCCAACCGCACGGCTGATGCCAACGCCGCCCTGCGCCGCCTCTCCCGCCTCGACAGCGACATCAGCCCCATCACCAGCATCACCCTGCGCCTGATTGCCCAGCGCCAACCCGAAGTGCTCGAATACTTCTTCCGCCATGCCGATAGCCGCCACCTTTCCCCCATGTGGCAAAACCTGCAAGTAGAAACCCTCATCGCCGCCAAACGCGAAGAAGAAGCCTACCGCCTGCTGCAAAATATGCTGGCCAAAACCCCAGATGCCGACCTCTACATCCAAGCCGGCATTCTCTCCGTGCGCCGCAAAGAGCCCGTGGCTACCACCGTAAACTACTTCGATAAAGCCTACCTGCACGGCACTCAGCAGCAGAAAAGCCGCGCCGCCCTGCTCGCCGCCATGCGCCTGATTGAAGACAACAACATAGCCGAAAGCCGCAACTGGCTCAACCGCGCCAGCGCCCCCGAAGCCCAGTTCGACAAACACATCCTGGAAGCGCGCATTGCCGAGGCCGAGAAAAACTGGCCGGCGGCTGAAGATGCCCTGCTGCGTGCCGAATCCATCGTATCGGCCGGCCGCAGCAATGCCATCTTCAATGCCGACGACCTCCTCGTTGCCCACCTGCGCATCGCCCGCGAGCAGCCGCCTGCCGAAGCTCTCAACAGCATCCGCAGCCTCTATCGCCGCTACAGCGACAACTCCGCCCCGCCCGCCATGATCGCCCTCATCCTCGAGCAGCGCGCCATCCTGTATGCCGACCGCCTGCAACAGCCCGAGAAAGCCGTAGCCGACCTCAAACAGGCACAAGAACTCGTGCCCAAAAACCCCGACATCCTCAATTCCCTCGGCTACACCATGCTTTCCCTGCCCAACCCCGACCTGGCCCAGGCACGCCGCTATATTGAACAAGCCCTGCAACGCCGTCCCAATTCGCCCGAAATTCAAGACAGCATGGGCTGGGTGTTGTTCAAACAAGGCCAACCTCAAGCCGCCCTACCGTATTTGCAGCGCGCCCACGCCAAACTGCCCGAAGCCGAAGTGGCAGCCCATCTTGGCGAAGTGCTGTGGACACTCGGCCGCAAAAACGAAGCAATCGTTATCTGGCAAGCCGCCCAGCGCAAAGGCGGCGACAAACCCGTATTGCAGGAAACCCTGCAACGCCTCAACGTAACCCTCCCGTCTTCCGGTGGGAAAGCCGGTAGCGAAAGCAACGGCAGCCAATAAACCAAAGGCTACCTGAAAACAGCTTCTCCCGTTTTCAGGTAGCCTTTGGCGTGTATTGAAATAAATATTCCATGTTGTGCTGCCGCCAATCCTGCCCACCACTACCCACTCACTCCGTGAAAGCCCATGATCCGACACCGCCTCCTCCCCATCTCTGCCGCCCTCCTGCTCGCCGCCTGTACCAGCCTTGGCACGCAAATGTCTGCCGAAAACTGGCGCGACGATGCCGCCACGCCCGAATTTGAAGCCTCCGGTCGCATGGGCGTGAAGGAAAACGAACGCGGCAGCTATGCCAATTTCGATTGGCTGCGTACTGCCGCCGTGCAGCTGTTTGACGTGAAAACCCCGCTGGGCAACAGCGTCGGACGTTTGTGCCAAGACAGCGGCGGCGTGCAGGCGGTGGCGTCCGACGGCCAAGTTTACCGCGCCGCCACCACCGCCGAACTCAGCCGCCAGCTGCTCGGCTACGACCTGCCCGTGGCCTATATCGACCGCTGGGCCAACGGCCTGCGCGTGCCCGGCGAACCTTACAGCGTACTGCCCGACGGCCGCCTGCAGCAAATGGGCTGGAAAATCCAGCGCAATTTGGGCGAAGACGGCCAAGTGCGCATGTTGCTGCTGGAACGCACCGGCTTGAGCCTGCGCCTGGTGTTCGACCGCTTCGGCCAGCCTGAGCGCCGCCCCGGCAGCTGCGCCGCCGATGTCGAGCAGGCTGTATGATGCAGCCGCACCCCGCCGCCCGGGCCTTTCCCGCTCCGGCCAAGCTCAATCTCGACCTGCGCATCATCGGCCGTCGTGCCGACGGCTACCACCTGCTCGAGAGCATTTTCTGCCTGATTGATTTGTGCGATACGGTGTGGCTGTTGCCGCGCGAAGACGGGCAAATCATCCTACACAATCCCGCCGGCGGCATCCCGCCCGAACAAGATTTGAGCCATCGCGCCGCCCGCCTGTTGCAACAGTTTTCAGGTAGCCCCAACGGCGTGGAAATCTGGCTGGACAAACATATTCCCAGCGGCGGCGGGCTAGGCGGCGGCAGCTCGGATGCCGCTACCGTGCTGCTTGCCCTCAATCATTTGTGGCACACCGCCGTGCCGCCCGAAACGCTGCGGGCGCTCGGCCTGAAGCTGGGTGCGGACGTGCCGTTTTTCCTGTTCGGCCAAAGCGCTTTTGTGCAAGGCATCGGCGAAATTCTGAGCCCGCTGGCCGTGCCGGAACAATGGTATGTGGTAGTTCGCCCCGATGTACATGTGGCCACCCCGAAAATCTTCGCCCACCCCGGCCTCACCCGCAACAGCCCGCCCTGCGCCCAGCCAGGTTTCGCGCAACTGCAACCTTTCCGCAACGATATGCAGGCCGTGGTATTAGCCGAATATCCGCCCGTGGCCGCAGCATTCCGCCTACTGCAAGACTACGGCACGCCGCAGCTCACCGGCTCCGGTGCCTGCCTGTTTGTCGCCTGTGCCACGCAAGGCGAAGCCGAGTATATCTATAGCAGGCTACCTGAAAATTTGGCTACCTGGTGCGTATGCGGTTTGGATCGGCATCCCTTGCAAACCATCTTGGGAAATAACAAAAATATCAGGCACGCTTGACAACGTGCCGAAAAAACCGCATAATTCGCACCTTTCCTGAATCGCCTGCCGCAACAGCAGGTTTGTACTGGGGATTCGCCAAGTTGGTTAAGGCATCGGATTCTGAATCCGACATACGTAGGTTCGAATCCTACATCCCCAGCCAGATTCGTAAACAATATAATTGGGGATTCGCCAAGCTGGTTAAGGCACCGGATTTTGATTCCGGCATGCGTAGGTTCGAATCCTACATCCCCAGCCACCTTACAAAAGCATGTACGTGTACATGCTTTTATTTTTGTTGCTGCACAATGCAGCAACAGGCTACCTGAAAATGAGCGTAGCGAATTTCGCCAAAACAAAAACGGCGCAAAACTGGTATGGTGGGAATTTTCTTGCTATAGCAACCCATTTATTCAATTTTGATTGCTCAATTAGGGGTCGGGATAAACCGGACACAGGTATTTGCTGCCTAGCCCTGATATCAAGCCGACAAAATTGGCGGATATTCCACACAAACAGCACTTTGGTTTTGCCCGCGCTCGGCGTATAATCCGCCGTTTGCAAGCCAGTCAAACCCAAACGCGAGGGAGCGGCAATGTTTCCCACAGTCGGCGGCGAGACCGCAAACAACACAGGTAATGAAGAAATGGCATACGAAAGTTTAATGGTATTCGCCGGCAACGCCAGTGCCGGCTTGGCTGAGAACGTGGTCAAACACCTTGGCATTTCCTTGGGGCGCGCCTCCGTAGGCAAATTTTCCGACGGCGAAATCGCCGTGGAGCTTTTGGAAAATGTACGCGGCCGCGACGTGTTTATCTTGCAGTCTACCTGCGCCCCCACCAACGATAATCTGATGGAGCTGCTCACCATGGCCGATGCGCTCAAACGCGCTTCCGCTGGCCGTATTACCGCAGCTATCCCCTATTTCGGCTATGCCCGCCAAGACCGCCGCCCACGTTCCGTGCGTGTGCCGATTTCTGCCAAACTGGTGGCCAATATGCTCGCCACCGCCGGCATCGACCGCGTGCTGACTGTGGATTTGCATGCCGACCAAATTCAAGGCTTTTTCGATATTCCGGTGGACAACATCTATGCCACCCCGATTTTGGTGCACGATATCCTGCAACAACGCATCGAAAACCTTACCGTAGTCAGCCCCGATATCGGCGGCGTGGTGCGTGCCCGTGCCGTAGCCAAGGTATTGAATACTGATTTGGCGATTATCGACAAACGCCGCCCCAAAGCCAACGTGGCTGAAGTGATGAACATCATCGGCGATGTTCAAGGCCGTACCTGCCTGATTGTGGACGACATGATCGACACCGCCAATACGCTGTGTAAAGCCGCCTCCGCCCTGAAAGAGCGCGGTGCGGAGCGCGTATTGGCCTATGCCACCCACCCTGTGTTCTCCGGCGAAGCGGTAAACCGCATTGCATCGTCTGATATCGACCAAGTGGTGATTACCGACACCATCGCCCTATCTGATGCCGCCCGCAATTGCGACCGCATCCGCCAGGTTACGATTGCCGGCCTGCTGGCCGAAACCATGCGCCGCATCAGCAACGAAGAATCTGTCTCATACCTCTTCAACGAGGATGTGGCATCCCCGGGAGCATTGTTCCTCCCGTAATCCCCCGCCGTCAGGGTTGGTCGCAGCCCGGCAGACGGCTTTTTTAACTTAAATGGAGTTTTACCATGTCTTTCAAAATTGAAGCCCAAGTGCGCGAAGAGCAAGGTACTGGTGCGAGCCGCCGCCTGCGCCGCGAAGGCCGTGTGCCTGCCGTAGTTTACGGCGCCGGCTCTGACGCCACTGCTGTTTCCGTTGACCACAAAACTGTATTCTTTGCCCTGCAGAAAGAAGAGTTCCACACCGCCATCATCAAACTGGCGCTGAACGGCAAAGAGCACGACGTGATTGTGCGCGACTTCCAGATGCACCCCGTTCGCCGCGAAGTGCGCCACATCGACTTCCAAATCGTGGAAGCCGGCAAACCGATCAAAATCCGCCTGCCGCTGCACTTGGTTAACGCCGAGAAATCTCAGGCCGTTAAACTGCAAAACAGCCGCGTGGCTCTGCTGAGCACCAGCGTGGAAGTGCTGCTGGATCCGAAACACATCCCGTCCGAACTGGTTTTGGATTGCGAAAAAGTTGTGGCCGGCGATGTATTGCACCTGTCTGACGTCCAATACCCGGAAGGCGTGGAAAGCACTTCCCTGCGCCGTGGCGCCAACTTGGCCGTAGCCACCGTAACTGCTGCCGGCAAATAAGCCGAACGGTTTTAATAACAAAACCCCGCTGCAAAGCGGGGTTTTGTTTGGCCGGCATGGTGGTGTAAAGGCTACCTGAAAACCTATACTGCAATACAGTTAAACTAGAAAATCCATCCCCACTCCACACAAACAAAAGGCTACCTGAAATTCCAGCTTCGCAGAAACTCTGCGGTGCTTTGCTTTCAGGTAGCCTTTCTTCAACCGGATTGCCGAGCCGTTTTATTTGGTCAGGATTTCCGCTTCTTTGTCGCCGTATACCGGGCGCAGGGTTTTTTCGTAGGCGGCGTGCAGGCGGCCGTCTTGTTTGATGGCGGCGATCTCCTGGTTCACCCAGTTGAGCAGGGATTGGTCGCCTTTGCGCACGGCGGGGGCAATGTGTTCGGCCGGGCCGATGTTGCCGATGGCCACTTCAAAGTTGGGGTTTTCTTTGGCCCATGCCCATAACAGCGCGTTGTCATGTGCCAGCGCCACGCCGCGGCCGTCTTTCAGCGCGTCGAAGGTTTCGGTGTTTTGGTCGAATTTCAACAGGTTGATGTTGGGATGATTTTTGGTGAAATAGGCATCAGCGGTGGTGCCTTTATTCACCAGCAGGGTTTTACCTTCCAGCTGGGAAAGGTCGGTAATCGGCGCGCCTTTGGGGGAAACCACGCCCAAGGCCACGTTCATGTAGGGGCTGGCGAAATCCACCACTTCGGCGCGTTCGGGCGTTTGGGTGAAGTTGGCGAGGATTAAATCCACTTTGCCGGAACGCACGTATTCCACGCGGTTGGCGGCTTCGGTGAGCA
This sequence comes from Eikenella sp. HMSC071B05, assembly GCF_001811325.1. Classification (NCBI taxonomy): domain Bacteria; kingdom Pseudomonadati; phylum Pseudomonadota; class Betaproteobacteria; order Neisseriales; family Neisseriaceae; genus Eikenella; species Eikenella sp. HMSC071B05. Next base: position 48,681 of record NZ_KV804539.1, read on the forward strand.
CAAATTCCACTTTGTCGGGGCTGCCGAGCAGGTCGTTGGCCAGATATTTGGCGATTTCCACGTCGAAGCCTTGGCTTTGGCCATTGGCGTCCACATAGCCGAAGGGGGGCTTGTCGCCGAATACGCCGATGCGGATTACGCCGCGCTCTTTGATTTTGGCCAGTGCGTCATCGCTGGCGGCGCCGGAAGCGGCGGAGGCGTTGGTTGCGTTGTTGCCGGAAGCAGGCTGCTCGCTGCTGCCCTGTGAGCCGCCGCCACCGCAGGCGGCCAGGCCGAAGCCGAGCACCACTGTGGCCAATAAGGTTTTGAAAGATTGGTGTAACTGCATGATGTTTCCTTTTCTGTTAGAGGTAGAATGAAACCGCCGTACAGGCTACCTGAAAATACGGCAGCGGTTTTAAAACGGGTTAAATCGAATAGTCCATGCCGCTGAGAAACTGCTGGGCGCGGCCGCTTTCGGGTTTGGTGAAGAATTTGTCGGGTGTGCTCTCTTCGATGATGTGCCCTTGATCCATAAAGATAATCCGGTCGGCCACTTTGGCGGCAAATTCCATTTCGTGGGTAACGATGAGCATGCTCATGCCATCGCGCGCCAGCTCCAGCACCACATCCAACACCTCGCGCACCATTTCCGGGTCGAGCGCGGCGGTGATTTCGTCGAGCAGGATCACTTCCGGGTTCATACACAGCGCGCGCACGATGGCGATGCGCTGCTTCTGCCCGCCGGAAAGCTCGCGCGGGAAGGCGGTTTTGCGGTTGAGCAAGCCCACGCGGGCCAGTAGCTTGTCGGCTTGCGCTTCCACTTCTTCGCGGCAACGCTCCTGCGCCTTCAGCGGGCCGAGCAGAATGTTGTCGATCACGTTCATGTGGGCAAATAGCTCATAACTCTGAAACACCATGCCCACTTTCTGGCGGGCGGTTTCCCACGGCACATCTTTGCCAAACACGCCCACGCCTTCCATCTCGATGCTGCCGCCCTGGTGCGGCTCCAAACCGTTGATGCAGCGCAGCAGGGAACTTTTGCCGCTGCCCGACGGGCCCAGAATCACCACCACTTCGCCCTTCTCCAGACTCAAATCCAAATCCTGCAGCACCACGGTATCGCCGTAGCCCTTGCGCAGGTGGCGTACGTTCAGCAAAGCCATATCAGCTCTCCCATTTCTTTTCCAAATAGCCCGCCAGCAGCGACAGCGGCCAGCAGCACAAGAAATACAGTATGAAAATCAGGCCATACACCCAAAACGAAGCGTTCGGCATGGTGAGCAGCGAATTCTCGATAATCTGCTGCCCCACCTTCACCACCTCCACCACGCCGATCAAGGCGGCCAGCGAGCTGGTTTTCACCATCCGCGTAAATAAGTTAATCGCCCCCGGCAGCGCCCGCTGCACGCTCTGCGGCAGCTCGATATACCAAAACACCTGCCGCCGGTTCAGCCCCAGCGCCTTGGCCGATTCCACCTGATGCTTTTCAATCGATTCCAGCGCACCGCGCACCAAATCGCCCATCTCACCGGTGCCCCAAACCACAAACACCCAAATGCAGACCCACACACCGCTCAAATGGATGTCGGTCCAGGCCGACAGCCCGAAATACAACACAAACAGCCACACCAGAATCGGCACAATCCGCACCATTTCCAGATACAACGCGCACATCAACCGCACCAGCGGATGGCGCACCCGCATCAGCAGGCCGAACAATGTGCCCAACACGCAGGAAAGCGCCACCGAAATCAAGGAAATCTTCGCCGTGAGCCACAAGCCCTGCGCCAAACGCGCCGCATTCTGGCCGGCAAACAGCCATTCAAGCACCATATTTCGCCTCCCGCAGCCTACTTTCCGCCCAACGCGCCAGCAAAGACACCGGCAGCAGAATAATCAGATAGCTGATAAACAGCAGCAGCAGCGCCTCATTGGTTTTATAGTCCATACCGATGATGTCTTTGGTAACAAACATCAATTCCGCCACCGCCACCGCGCTCACCACCGAAGTTTCCTTAATCAAAAACAGCACATTCGCCCCAACCGCCGGCACCGACACCGCCCAAGCCTGCGGCAACACCACAAAGCGGAACACCTGCCAGCGCGACAAACCAATCGCCTTAGCCGCCTCCACCTGCCCCTTGGGCACCGAAAGCAAACCCGCCCGCAGTGCCTCCGACATATAGCTCGCGCCCAAAAACACGAGCGCCAGGATGCCGCAGGTAAAGCCGTCCCACTTAATGCCCACCTTCGGCAGGCCGTAATACAGGAAAAATAACTGAATCAACAAAGGCGTGTTGCGCGAAAGCTCGATATAGCCCCGCGCCGGCCAATACAGCGGCCGCACGCGATAAGCCGTCACCACCGCCACCGCCAGCCCCAGCAGGAGCGACAGCGCAATGCTGTAGGCTGACAGCTTCAAAGTAATCAGCGCGGCATCGGCAAACTTCGGCGCCACCCGCCAAAAATAAGACCAGTTCATAATCAGGCAAAATTGAAAACAGGCGGCCATTATAGAAACCGCCGCTCAGCTTGAGAAAGAAGCATTGGCAATATGCTTAGAGGGAAAAGGCATAAGGCATAAGGCAAAAGAGGCTACCTGAAAGCGCAACCACCTTGCTTTTCTTAGCTCTCGAAGAGAAGAAGATAAGGCTTCCGAAGGAAGCCGATTTCCCACACTGTCAAAAGGCAGTGCCAGCTTGTATGTGACAAGACAAAAAATGAAGAATTAATGATGAAAGGCTACCTGAAAACCCGCTAAACACTGTTGCTAAAAGTGGGCGCCAACAAATACAAAATATCAGTGAGGCAATGCCAACCCACTGCGCATACGCACCGTTAGTTGTCATTGCCTCACTGACTTCCTGTTCCCGTTTTCAGGTAGCCTTTTAAATGCTTAAGGCTATCTGAAAACTAATCATCCGAACTACTATGCCGCCGTTTTTTACTTTCTATTTCTGCCAAAACCCCTCGTCATGAAACTTTTCCGGCAGCCCAATATTTCTGACTTGGTGTTTTTCTTGCAGCCGGTGCAGGGCAGATATGTTGTTCAGGCTGCGGGCATAGCTGATGTCGATTGTTTCCAAGGCAGTGAGGTTTTCGATGCCGTTTAATGTGCACACGGAGGGGCGCACCAGTAATAAATCTTTCAGCCGCGTCAGGTTTTGGAATTCAGTTAAGTCTTTGCCTTTGTAAGACCATAGGTATAAACGCTCCAAGCGGGTGCATTGCCCGATATTTCGGATTTTTTTGTGGTAGTCCAGCCTTAAGTCTTTAAGCGCGGGCAGTTGGGAGAGGTCGATGTCGATTGGCTGTCCGATGACCAGGGTGTCCAATTGCTCGAAGCGGTATAGGGTATCCGTATTGATGAATTCGGGCGATTCGAGATCGTGTTCGATTTGGAGATGCGGTAGTTCGGGATAAGCGGCCAAATCGGCAAAATCCACCACGGCGTGTTTCGGCGCGGGTGGCGGGTTGATGGCAACCGTCGGCCGGCTCAAAATCCGAATGCCGCAACGGTAATGCTTGGCCTGCCGCATGGCGGTACGGATAAATGCGGGCTGAACTTCGATGCAGTTGATGTTTTTATTGTAGAAATACGTTTCCATGGGTGTATTCCGATGCGGGGGCGTGTTGGCAAATGTGGGTTTCAGGTAGCCTTGGAGAGGTTTGAGGCCGTCTGAAAGAGTGGATACGGCAGTGCCAACGGCGGGCTTTAAGCCCGCTTTGCTTCATTCATGTTGCAGCTTCGTAGCAAACCATGTTTTCAGGTAGCCTTTCAGACGGCCTCAAGGCTACCTGAAACTTATCTGCCCAAAATCGCGTCCAAAGCCTCGCGGCTGGTGGGGCTGAATACGTTGAGCGCGCCGGAGAGGAGCAGCGTGCCGGGGGCGAGGTCGTCGCGGCCGGGGGGCGGGGTGCGGCAGGTGAGGGTGCAGTCGAACACGCCCATGTTGGTGGCGTTGTCTTGCCAGGAAAGGGTGATTTGCACATCGAGCACGGTGCCGACGGGGATTTCGGGGCGGGCGAAGTGGAGTTTGCGGGTGCCGAGCAGGAAGCCGAGCTGCACGGGGCGTCCGGCATCCAGCGCGTGTGCGCCCGCCCATGCGCCCACGCCCTGCGCCATGATTTCGAGGCCGAGCCAGCCGGGCAGGGCGTTTGCGCCGTCGGGGAGCAGGATGCAGTCGGGCCGGATGGTGCAGACGGCGTGCAGGTTGTTATCGTCGTAGGATAAAACTTCGTCCAGCAGCACCATGCGGCCGCTGTGCGGCAGGAGGGCGGCGGGTTGTTTAATCGGGCATTGGGGCATGTTCTTCTCCGATGATGAGGACGCTGTTGTTGCCGCCGAAGGCAAACGACGAACTTGCGCCGATGCGCCGCCCCTGCGGCCATCGGCTGCTTGAAACGGTGAGCGCGATTGAGGGCAGTTCGGGGTCGGCTTGGCCGTCCCACAGTTGGGGCGGCAGACTGCCTTCGGGGTTGTCGCGGCGGCTGGCGATGCCCCATACGAAGGCGGCTTCGAGCGCGCCGGCTGCGCCGAGGGTGTGGCCGGTGAGCGGTTTGGTGGAAGTAGCGGCGGTTTGGCTGCCGAACACTTCGGCTACGGCGCGGCTTTCCATGCCGTCGTTGAGCAGTGTGCCGGTGCCGTGCAGATTGATCCAGCCGATGCTTTCGGGCGGCAAACCCGCATGGTTTAAGGCTACCTGAAAAGCCTGCGCCGCGCCGAGGCCGTCGGGGCGCGGGGAAGACATATGGTGCGCGTCGCTGCTGGCACCGTAGCCCAAGAGCGGCAGGGCGTTGCCGTTATCTTCGCGGGTCATCATGAATACGGCGGCGGCTTCGCCGATGTTGATGCCGTTGCGGTTGAGCGAAAACGGGTTGGCAATGCCGTCGGACAGCACTTCCAGCGAGGCGAAACCGTTGATGGTGAGCGGCGAGAGCGTGTCCACGCCGCCGCACAACACCGCGTCGCACATGCCCAGCCGCAGCAGCCGCGCCGCGCTGATGAGCGCCCGCGCGCCGGACGTGCAGGCGGTGGACACGCCGTAACACGCGCCCCGCAGGCCGTACGCCACCGAGGCAAAATCGGCGGGCGAGGAAAGCAGTTGCGCCTGCTGTTTGAACGGAATGTCCGCCCAGCTGCCGCCGTTGGCAACGTGTTGGAACAGCGGGATATTTTCATCCGCACCGCCCACCGACGTGCCGATGACCACGCCGATTCTGTCCGCGCCGTAGCGGCTGAGGGCTGCCTGAATCTGCGGCTCGATTTGCGCCAAAGCGTCCCACAGCAATTGATTGTTGCGGCTGCGGTGTTCGGCAGGCAGATTGTCGGGAAACGGGCGCAACGGCCGGTTTACCGCGCCGAAAGCACGGTTTTTGCCCTTCACCCATTCGCTGGAAAACGTGAGCGGGCTGTTTTCAGACGGCCTCAACAAACCGTCCAAATGCTCCGCCAAACCGCTGCCCAAAGCCGACACCAAACCCGGCCGGCCAAGGTATGCCCGTGCCTTATTCATCGTTCTCTCCCAAAGGCGTCAGCCGCCATTTCGCCCCGCCGCCCTCCAACTCGCGCGGCCGGCCGTCTGAAAAACCGTTTTCCAACAGCGGGAACATCGCCGTGAACACCGCCTGCGCGGCATGGTTCGGCGGCACAAAACCGTCGCGCCGCCAGCCGCCCGGCGTGGCCAACAAACGCGCCAGCGGCGCACCGAACGCATCGGTTTGAATCCAGCGCGACTGCCCGCCCGCCTCGCCCTGCACCACCAACAGCGACACCTGCTCCGCCGCGCCGGTTTCATCCAGCCGCTCCAGCTTGAAACGGCGGCTTTCGCCCGCCGCCAAATGCGGCAAATCCTGCGGCGCGAAAGTGGCACCGCAGGCGGCAAGCAGCAGCGCGGAAACGATGGGGACGAGAAGCTTGGGGAAGGTCATTTCAGGTAGCCTTTGCGGAATGGGGATGGGGTGGGATTATAGACGAAGCGGGGCGGGAGTGGCGGCTGCAGTCTGCCTACAGCTTACCGCCTTGCGTCTAACTAGCTGCATTCGCTATAAATACCCAATTTATGACGTTTCAGGTAGCCTGCAAACAGGGATAATGATGCACAAAGGCTACCTGAAAATCACCAAACACGAGATAGCCTATCGACATGGCAACGCCCATCAATCATACAAAAAAGCTGCCGGGCATACCGGCAGCTTGTGCATTGCAATCAGGCAAAGTAATTAATACATGCCTTCACGCTCTTCGCGAGTGCTGATGTAGATATTTTTCACCTGGGTGTAGGCTTCGAGCATCATTTTGTGGGTTTCGCGGCCGATGCCGGAAGTTTTGTAGCCGCCGAAGGGGGCGCCGGCGGGCAGGCGGTTGTAGCAGTTCACCCACACGCGGCCGGTTTCCAGGGCGCGGGATACGCGCAGGGCGCGGTTGATGTCGCGCGTCCACACACCGCCGCCGAGGCCGTATTCGCTGTCGTTGGCCAGCTGGATAACTTCTTCTTCGGTTTTGAATTTAATCACGGTAGCCACCGGGCCGAAGATTTCTTCTTGGGCGATGCGGCTGTTGTTGCTGTCGGCAGCAATCAGGGTGGGCTCAACAAATTCGCCTTTGCCCAATGCGCCTTCTACTTTTTTACCGCCAGTGATGATGCGGCAGCCTTCTTGTTCGCCGATTTGCACATACTTCAAGATGGTGTTGAGCTGGCCGGCGTTCACTTGGGCGCCCATTTGGGTGTCGTCTTCCCAAGGCAGGCCGACTTTCACTTTCTTAAACTCTTCAGACAGGGCGGCTACGAATTTGTCGTAGATGCCTTCCTGCACGAAAATGCGCGAACCGGCACAGCATACTTGGCCTTGGTTGAACAAAATGCCTTTTTGTGCGCCTTCCAAGGCTTTGTCGAAAGGCATGTCGTCGAAGAAGATATTGGCAGATTTGCCGCCCAATTCCAAAGTGGAAGGAATCAGCAGCTCGGCAGCAGCGATACCCACGCGGCGGCCCACTTCGGTAGAGCCGGTGAAGGCAAGCTTGTTGAAGCCTTTGTGGTGCAGCATGTATTCGCCGGATTTGCTGCCTTTGCCGGTAATCACGTTGAGCACGCCTTTGGGCAGCAGGTGGTTCACTTTTTGGGCAAAGGAGAGCAGGCTCAGAGAGGTGCTGGAAGAGGGGTGGATAACGATGGTGCAGCCAGCGGCCAGCGCAGGAGCAATTTTCCAAGCGGCCATGAGGAAAGGGAAGTTCCACGGAATGATTTGGCCAACCACGCCGATGGGCTCGCGCAATACGAGGGAGAGATCTTCTTCGTCCAGTTGGTTGGCGCTGCCTTCTTCGCCGCGAATCACGCTGGCGAAATAGCGGAAGTGGTCGGAGGCCAACGGAATGTCGGCAGCGCGGGTTTCGCGGATGGGTTTGCCGTTGTCGAGCGTTTCCTGCAGGGCGAAGAGTTCGGCATTTTCATCAATCACATCGGCAATTTTATTCAGAAGGGCGGCACGCTCGGCGGCGGTGGTTTTGCGCCAGGTTTTAAATGCAGCCTGTGCAGCGGCCACAGCGGCATCTACGTCGGCGGCGGTGGCGTCGGTGAATTTAGCCAGGAGCTCGCCGTTGGCGGGGTTGTGCGATTCCAGCAGGTTGCCGGGCTTTGTCCACTCGCCGTTGATGAGCAGACCGTATTCGCGGTCGAAAACGTTCAGATTTTTAGCCATTTCGTTGGTTCTCCTAAAATTGTGCGGGGCTGGCGGCCCACTCCCAATAACATAAACAGCATTCGATTGATGCTGTGGGCGCAGCATATTCTTTTTTTCCAACTCTTTCAAGAATGCGTATTACCAAACCGGGCTTGTTTACAGATTAAAGGCTACCTGAAAACGAAGCTTCAACGCAGTTAAAATGCCGCGCAAGTTGCCTTGCCACTCTATTGTTTCCGCAGGGCTTGCACACTCTGCTGTTTAGGATGAAAATGACAATATAACAATGAATAATCAGCCTGCCTCCATTGCAGCGGGCAGGCAAAACACATCAGGCCGGATCCGGTTTTTTGTTGCCGCAGAAGCGGAGGAGGATAAGCAATGCAAACGATTAAAAAAATTGATGCCGCAGCCCTACGCGCGTTTACCGAAGCCGCCTTCAAGGCATACGGCTTCGTGCCGGAAGAAGCGGCGCAGATTACCAATGTGCTGATGGCTGCCGACCTCTGCGGCGTAGACACACACGGCTCGCAGCGGTTGGAAATGTACCGCCAGCACATCAACGGCGGCTTCGTGCGCATCGGCGCCCAACCGGAAACTGTGTTTGAAACGCCTGTGTCGGCCGTGGTGGACGGTCATGCCGCCATGGGGCAGCTCGTGTCGCGCTACGCCATGCAGATTGCCATCGACAAGGCCAAACAAAGCGGCATCGGCATGGTGTCGGTGCGCAATTCCAACCACTACGGCATCGCCGCCTACTACAGCAGCATGGCTGCCAGCCAAGGCCTAGTGGGCATTTCCATGACCAACTCCTTCCCCATCGTGGTGCCCACCTACGGCCGCACCCCGATGATGGGCACCAACCCCATCGCCGTGGCCATCCCCGCTAGCCCAACCGATTTCAGCCTCGATGCCGCCACCTCTGTGGTTGCCTTCGGCAAGCCCGAGGTATACCTCAAAAAAGGCCTGACCGCCCCGCTGGGCTGGGCGATTAACAGCCAGGGCGTGGACGAAACCGACCCGCAGATTATCGTGGAATGCGTGCGCCAAGGATTGGGCGGCGGTATGTATCCTCTGGGCGGCAGCAGCGAGCTGTTTGGCAGCCACAAAGGCTACGGCTATGCCGTACTGGTGGAATTTTTCTCCGCCTGCCTGTCACAAGGCACCACTTCCAACCACACCATGAAAAACGGTCATGCCGGCATCTGCCACCATTTCGCCGCCTTCAACCCGGAAATCTTCGGCGATGCCCAAGCCATCCGCAGCCATTTCAGCGCCTACCTGCAAGAGCTGCGCGAATCGGCGAAAGCCGCCGGCCAAGAGCGGATTTATATCCACGGCGAAAAAGAAGCCGAATGCTGCCGCGAACGCAAACAAGGCGGCATCCCCATCCTGCCCAAAACGCTGGACGAAATGCGCCGCCTGGCCGAGGAGCTTGGGCTGCCGTTTGAGTGGTAGGGCTTGAATACGGCAGTGATAAAGGCTACCTGAAAGTTTTTCAGGTAGCCTTTTAGCATTTATCGGACTATGGCCGGCAGGCCAAATCTTTTTCAATCTTATCCAGCAGCGCAGAGCAGCAGGCGGTGAGGATATGGCGGGTTTCGTTGAAATTGCCGGTGTACCACGGGTCGGGAACGTGGCTGTAGCCGCTATCGGGCAGCAGGTCGGTGATTTTGAAGATTTTGCCGGGATGGCGGCCGAAGCGTTGTTCCAGCTCGGCCAGGTTGTTGTCGTCCATGGCCAGCAGGTAGTCGAAATCGACCAAATCCTGCGTTCGCACGCGTCGGCTCACAAAGCCGCTGCTGTCGATGCCTTCGTCGGAAAGGATTTCCAGGCTGCCGCAGTGCATGCCTTCGCCATCGTGCCAGCCGGACGTGCCCGCACTGGCGGGGTGCACCGGCAGGCCGCGGGCGGCAGCCATGCTGCGGCAGAGATATTCGGCCATCGGCGAGCGACAGATGTTGCCCAGGCAAACGAATAAAACCTTAACGGGGCGTTCCATAAGGCTACCTGAAAATCAAATGGCCGCAATAAACAAAGCCACGATGCACAGCAAATTCGCGCCGAATATGGCCGAACGCAGTGTGGCTTTATCGCTGATGTAACAATAGATAAAGCCGATGCGGCTGGCCACGAAGAGCAGCGCCCAGAAGTTGATGGTGAACTGGGCGGCATTGCCGGTAACGTGGGCGATGATCACGGCGGCGGCAAACGGCGGGAAGATTTCGTAGCTGTTTTGCTGCGCCGCATCGGCACGCGCGGCCTTACCTTGGGCGCGGGCTAGGAAGGCGCGCGGGTTGTGATTGTCGGCCAGGGAAAATCCGGCGCGGTATTTGGCATAGGCGGCGCAGAAAATGGGCAGGAAAATGGCGAAGAAGATGCACCAGTAGGCTAAGGTCATGATGTGTTTGCTCCTGTAGTGAATTAACAAAAACCAGTACAGCGTTGGCTCGCCTTGCCGTAACGTGTGTACTGTCTGCGGCTCGCCGCCCGGTAGGAGGAACATTGCTTCCGCCGTAATGGGTTGGAAAGATTGGTTTTGTGGGAGGCGTGATTATACACGGGTGCAAGACAGATGGGCTGTTCCCGGCAATAGGCGGCGGAATGGGATAACGCAATGCTGGCAGGCTACCTGAAACTTGAGCTGCGCCGAAACTGCGCGGCGCTGCGTTTCAGGTAGCCTCTTTTACATCGGGAAACACCAGCCTCGCCTCTACACCGTTTTCGCGGTTGGCGAGCATCAGGCGGCCGCGGTGCAGGCGCATGATTTCGGTGGTGAAGCTCAAGCCCAGCCCGCTGCTGCGGCTGCCGTCGGCACGGGGGAGCGAGTAGAAGCGTTGGGGGATTTTGGCCAGCGCGTAATCGGGAACGGGGCTGCCTTGGTTGTAAACCGCCAGTTCGGTGCGGTTTCGGCTGCGGGTGAGACTGAGGCGGATTTCGCTGCCGGTTTCGGCAAAATCAATGGCGTTGTAAAGCAGATTGTCGATGGCTTGGCGAAGCAGCAGCGGGTCGCCTTGAACGGCGTGGGGCAGGCAGTTGAGGGCAATATTTAGTTGTTTGGCTTGCAGGGCGGCGCAGCTTTCTTGGACGGCTTGGGCGGCCAAGCTAAACAAATCGACAGTTTGGATGTCGTTCAGGCTGTCGCGGTTTTCCAGACGGGCCAGTTCGAGCAGGCGGGCGATGAGCTGTTTTTGTTTTTGGGTGTTGCGACGGATGCGGTCGAGCAGCTGCTGCTGGTCGGGGCTGAGGGGGCTGTCTTGCAGCAGTTCGAGGGCGGCCTGCTGGGCGGTGAGTGGGGTTTTGAGTTCGTGGGTGAGGCCTAAGACATAATTTTCAATGTGTTGGCGGTGGTCGAGTTCGTCGCGCAGGTGGGCGACGGCGTGGACGAGGCGGTAGAGGTAGCTGTCGCCGAACTGGGGTTGTGGGGCGGGGCGGTTGGCGGCCATGGCTTCGGCATAACGGCGGATGCGGTTGATACTGCGCGCCAGCCACCAAGCGAGCGTACCGAGCACGAGCAGGCTGGCGGTAAGCAGGAGCAAGACGTGCTGTTTGGCATAAACCAGCGACCAAGCGGTGAGCAGGAGCAGGATGCCGAGCAGGACGAAGAACAGGCGGATGCTGAGGTGTTTGAAATATTTAAGCATGGGTTGGCTGAATGGATAGGGTTGCGCGGCCTGATATTAAGCCGGTCGGTGTTTCAATTTCGTTGCGTTTCGCTTTCAGGTAGCCTGAAAAGTGTGTGTGATTAAGTCGGGCTGGTTTTCGCGCTTGGAGGCCGTCTGAAAAGGCGGTTAGCGATAACTGATGACTATCCCCGTACTGCCGTCTTTATTGTGGTAATACGCGCCCGCGTTGCCCCAGGCAAATCGGCGGCATTTGCCTGCTGCCGATGTTTTAATGGCGCAAGGGGCGTCGCCCAGCTGTTTATCCAGCCATCGATCAAATTGTTTTCTGCGTTGCAATTCGCGCTCTTCCGACCACGCTGCCCAGCTATTGTCTTCACCTATCGGGCAGAAGAATATGGATAAGCTCTCCAGCCGTTGCTGCTCGAACTGGGCGGTAAGGGTGTATTGTTCGGACTGCTTGGTAAATGACAAACCAAAAAATGTTATTCCCTCTCGCGGATGATTCGGGCTGGATTTGGGGAAGCATGTAATCCAGTCATCAAGCGTGGTGCGCGCACTGATAAGGTTGCCGTCCGGCAGGATGATGCTGCCGTTTTCAGGGTTTATCTTCATCGGTTTGAATTTCTAAATGCCGCTTTCAGACGGCCTGAAAACAAGCGGTGGGCGGGCAACGGATACCCGTCCTTGAGCCTGCCTAGTTTTCAGGTAGCCTTTTGTGGCTAGCCAGGGTGGTTTGGTTTACAGTCTAATCCAAATTACACGAACTGTTTACCACCTGATTTTCCTTATCCGCCGTTTGCGCCAAATGATGCCGAACATCCATTTCACACACAGCCAGAAGACAAGCGACAAAGGAAAGACCAAAGCTACATCGGCAATATTTCTCCAACGAAAACTCAACGGCACAACGCGGCCGTCCGGTGTAATGCGGTAGGTTTGCGTCATCATCGCCGTGTCCAAATCGGCAAAAAGCTTGTAGGTATCGGGGGCAATCCGGCGCAGGCGGTGCCCGCTGCCGTCTTCGTTTCGGTACTCGGTTTCCTGTCTGACCAAAACTTGCCTACCCTGCCAATTCTCCAGCCGCAAGGGGCGTATGCTGTGTTCGTCCTGCACGAGAATTTGAAAGGCGGGATGTATTTTGTCTCCCGGCGAGTAGTGTTCCATCGAACCGAACTCCACTACAAACCAAGCGGCAGCCATGCAGACAAACCATAAAAGAATAGGCGCAAGCAGTTTCAGCATGGCAGAGACAAGGTGGCTGGATAGGCGGATAAGGGGAGGCATATCGTTTCCCTTCCTGGCAGAATTATAAACAGCAAGGTAGGTTGAATTGGCCGCAGGCCTAACCCACCGGGCATTTATGAGATGTTGGGTGATGACTTGCGGCTACTGCTTTTTATTTTTCAGGTAGCCTTTTCACGTTTGAGGCTACCTGAAAACGCTGCATTAGCTTTCCGCAAAACTATACCCCAGCCCGTGATGGGTGCGGATGTGTTCGTCGGCGATGCCGGCTGCGCGCAGTTTGTGGCGCAGGGCGCGGATGTGGGTGTTGATGGTGTGCGGGTCGGAAGGGCGGTTGCCGCCGAACATGGCGGTGAGCAGTTCTTCGCGGCTGAACACGCGGCCGGGGCGGTGCAGCAGGGTACGCAGCAGGCGGTATTCGCCCTGCGTGAGCGGCAGTTCGCGCCCTTGGTGGCGGATGCAGCAGGCGGGCACGTCGTCGTGCCATACCGGTACGGATTCGGTTTTGGCGGCGGGCCGGGTTTGTGTGCGCCGCAGCACGGCTTTGACGCGGGCGACGAGTTCGCGCGGGCTGAAGGGTTTGCCGATGTAATCGTCTGCGCCGAGTTCGAGGCCGAGGATGCGGTCGGTTTCTTCGTCTTGGGCGGTGAGCATGATGACGGGCTGGGGGTGTTGCGGGCGCAGGGTTTTGAGCAGTTCGAAGCCGTCGGTGTCGGGCAGGCCGACGTCGAGCAGGAGCAGGTCGAAGTGTTCGCGCGCGAGCAGTTGCCGTGCCTGCTCTGCGGTGGGGGCGATGCGTGCGGTGAAATGGGCGCGGGCGAGGGAGAGTTCGACCAGTTCGGCGATTTCGCGTTCGTCTTCGATGATGAGGATATGCGGGTTCATGGGATAGGGATTAACAAGCTTTGGATACTAGGCGGCGAGCCGAGGCCGCAGCGGAAGTGAAGCTACCGCTCATTCTACGCAAACGCGCTGGGTTACACACGCTTAGGCGCGGCAATCTTCATAAAATCTTCATCATTGTTCCACAAAAAATTGATGCGTGCCGGGCATACTGTGTGCCGTTGGCGGGCGTGTGCCTTGGCCGCATTCAATTCTTTGACGGAGTAAAAAATGAACCAGAAAATATGGAGCGTGATTGGGCTGTGTATCGTGTTTGCCGTGGTGCTGTTTTCGATTTACGGCTTGGCGGAACAGCGAGGGTATTACCAATCCAGCGAGTTGTTGAGTATAGAAGACTACCGCATGATTATCCGCAGCGTGAAATACGGCATGGTGTTGGTGGTGCTGGTGTTTGCCTCGTTCTTTTTGAGCGAGGTGTTGCAGGAGTGGCGTATCCACCCGATGCAGTATTTGCTGGTGGGCGCGGCTTTATCGATATTTTATCTGTTGCTGCTCTCGCTGGCGGAACACATCGGCTTTACTGCCGCCTATGCCGTCGGCGCATTTGCCTGTATCAGCTTGCTGTTTTGGTATCTGCATTTCGTGCTGTCCACCACGCGCGGGGTGTATATGATGACGGCGCTGCTCATGGCGGCCTACGGCACGATGTTTGTGCTGGTGAAAATGCAGCAATACAACCTCTTGGCCGGCTCCTGCCTGCTGTTTGCCGCGCTGTTTACGGTGATGTATTACACGCGGGAGATTGATTGGTATGCGCTGGGCAAACCGGCAGAGAAGGAGTAATAGGGTTGAAACTGCATTGAAACCTCGCTTTCAGGTAGCCTTTGGGTTTGAGCGGAGGCTACCTGAAAAATATAGTGAATTAACAAAAACCAGTACA
>NZ_KV804539.1:63093-103264 GCF_001811325.1 Eikenella sp. HMSC071B05
CTTGTCCTGATTTTTGTTAATCCACTATAGAAAACAAAAAGGCTACCTGAAAACCGCCAATCGGGTTTTCAGGTAGCCTTTATGCCGCAACCGGCTTAGCGGGCGATGTCGCCGCGCATTACCACGCGGGCGTGGAACGTGCCCACTTCGCAGTCATACTGGCCGCCGCGCAACACTTGGCGGTTGTAGTAGCTGTGGAAGTTGCTCACGCGGCTGCCGCCACGGGCTTGAGCGGTTTCCTGGAATTTATGGGCGGCGTTGATAAAGGCGCGTTCGCAAGCAGCTTCGTCGGATTGGTTGGAAGCATTGGCTGCCTGACGGGTGGTCAAATTGGCCTGAATCACGCGGCCGCTGCCGCCGAAGCTCACCGGCACGCTGGGGTTGAGCAGTCGCTTGGCTTCGTCGGAAGCCATCACGGCACGGCCGGAGCAGCGGTACACTACTTTGCGGCCGCCGCGGTTGGGGTCGTCATCCTGCAGCAGGCGGCACACGCGGCCGGTGGTTTGGGCGGTGGCATGGGCGCTGTTGCGGCCGCTATCGCGGCGGGCTTCGCTGCGGCTGCCTTGATTGCCTGAGTTGTCCGGCGCACGGTTGTTTTGGCAGCCGGCGAGGCCGAAAGCGGCTACAATCGCAGCCGCCAGCATGATTTTGCGAGATTTCATATTTGCTCCCTTTTTAAGCTGGGTTGGAAACCAAAAATTCACGGCCAAGCAGCCGCGATTTCACAGAGTTTAAAGTATATTAAAAAAACTTGCCTATGCCTACCCGCCTGCCTCCGCCACACCCCCTCCGCCTCTATTTGGCCGCGCCCGACTGCGCCGAGCACTACCATGCCGAGCTGCTGGATGCGGCCGACCGCGCCCACCTTGTGCGCCACCCTGCCCGTGCGGCGCAAACCGGCTGGCAGGTGAGCCGTTTTCTCAAGCAGCAGGCGGCGGCCGACGGGTTTTCAGGTAGCCCGAATTATTCGGGCAGCCTCAGCCATAGCGGCGATCATGCCGTGCTGGCGGTGCTGTCTGCCGATTTTCCCGTGGGCGTGGATTTGGAGCGGCTGCGCCCGCGCCGTTTCGATGCCTGGCCGGATTGGGTGCTGCATGCAGACGAAGCGCGCTGGCTGCAACAGCATGCCGAATTGGCCGATTATTATGCGTTGTGGGCGCTGAAAGAAGCCTTGCTCAAGGCCACGGGGCAAGGGCTGGCGGAGATGCCGCAAACCGGATTGCGACCAAACGGGGACAGCTGGCGGCTCTACGCGGCCGGCCGGTTTTGGCAGGGCGCAGTGTTCCTGTTGGACGGAGCTTGGCTGTGCGGCGTAGTGTGGCCGCAGGAAGTGGCAGCAGAATGGATATGGCACAGCTTCGGTAAGTGGCAAACGGTGGAAACGCAGCTGCTTTATCGTTTTGTTTAGGCGCTTTAACTGTGCTTTCAGGTAGCCTCAAACTCTCGGCAAACAATACAAAAACTTCAGAAATGAAGGCTACCTGAAACTTTTCTTTTCGCAGAACCGCCCCCCACATTTTGCCTCCCGCCGGCCAGATGCCCGAGTGCTGCATTCTTGTTATAATGCGCCACCTTAAGCGCTCTTAACCGGCTGCCTGTTTTTTAAAAAAGGCTACCTGAAAGCGCAGCTTCAACGTAGTTAAAACGCAGCCTCAACGAAGTTAAACCATGACCGCCGATTTCCGCCTCCGCTTTTCCATCCAAAGCTGGCACGCCGCCTCCATCCGCCTGCACACAGGCGAAGACTGGGCCGCGTGGGCATCCGGCCGCTTAAACGCCGCCGATTTGCCCGACACGCCGCCAAAGGTGGATTTTCTGCCCGCCATGCAACGGCGGCGGCTCGGCCTCTCGGCGCGGCTGCTGTTTGCGGCGGCGCATCCGCTGTTGGCGGAAGGCGAATCCTGCCCGCTGGTGCTCGCCTCGCATGACGGCGAAATCAACCGCAGCTTCGACTTATGGGCAACGCTGTTGCGCGACAACGAAGTTTCCCCCACTTCCTTCGGCCTTTCCGTGCACAACGCCCTGGCCGGGCAGTGGTCGATGCTGCGTGGCGACATGAGCGAATACACCGCGCTTTCCGTTCGGCAGAGCGGTTTGGAAAGCGCCGTACTCGAAGCCGCCGGCCTGCTGGCCGATGGGGCGGAGCGCGTGTTGGCGCTGGTGGTGGACGAACCCTTGCAGGCGCAATATCCTGCCGAACCGGCCGAACGCGCGCCCTTTGCCCACGCGCTGGCGCTGCTGCTTACCGCCGGCGAAGAATGGGAGATCTCCCCCGCCGCGCCCGATGCCGGCGGCACGGTAAACTGCGGCTATTGGGGCGCGCTCGAATGGCTGCGGCAACAGCACTCAGGCAGCCGCCAGTGGATAAACCGTTATGCAGACAAGGCTTGGCAATGGCAGCGGCTTATCCCTTGAGCGCCCGTTTAAACCGCCTGTGGCGATTGCTGGCCACTGGGCTGGGCTTCGTGTTTTTCGGCGTGTTCGGCGTGCTGCTGCAAATCGTGCTGCTGCCCTGGCTATGCCGCCCATCGCCCACTTTGGCGCAGCAAAAGCAGGCGCGCCACGTGGTTACGCGTACTTGGCTGTGGTTTAGCTATTATTTGATGCGCTCGGGCATTTTGAGCGCGGAATTTGAAGGCTTCGAGCGGCTCGGCCGCCCCGGCCAGCTGATTTTGGCCAACCATCCTTCGCTACTCGATGTGGTGTTCCTGCTCGGCCGCGTGCCCGAAGCCAACTGCATCGTGAAAGCCGATCTGCAGCGTAATCCGGCCATGGCCGGGCAAATCCGCGCCTGCGGCTACCTGCCCAATCAGGAAGATTTGGATTTTGTGGAAGCCGTGCACCAAGTTTTACAGCAGCAATGCCTGCTGGTATTCCCCGAAGGCACGCGCACCGGCTGGGACGGCGTGGTGAAATTTCATCGCGGCGCAGTATCCATCGGCCTCAGAAGCGCGCAGGTCATCACCCCCGTGGTGATCAAAATGCAGCCGCCGAACTTCAAAAAAGGCCAGCCGTGGTACAAAATTCCGCTGCAAAAACCGGCCTACCGCTTTATTGTGGGCGACGACATCAACCCGCAGGATTGGTTAAACAAGCACCCCCTGCCCATTGCCGCCCGCCGCCTTAACGACCACCTGCAACAATACTTCAATGAAAGAAGCCAAAAACATGACTGATTTGAAACAAGAAATCAAACAACTGATTATCGACAGCCTCGGCCTGGAAGACCTCACGCCCGCCGACATCAGCGACGAAGAAGCACTGTTCGGCGACAGCGGTCTCGGCCTCGATTCCGTAGACGCACTCGAACTCGGCCTGGCCGTGCAAAAACACTTCGGCTTCCAGCTCGACGGCGAAAGCCAGGAATTGCGCGACAGCTTCGCCAATGTGTCCACACTGGCCGCTTTCGTGCAGAAACAACGCGGCTAGCCAAAGCAGTTTGCTCAAGGCTACCTGAAACATAGGCCGGGCATTCCTGCCCGGCCGCCACCCATCATTATAAGGAACACCCATGACCGAAACCGAAATCCGTGCCTTCCTGTTCGACATACTGGAAAACATGTTTGAAATCGACACCAGCAACGTAACCGGCAGCACCAACCTCTACGAAGACCTCGAAATCGACAGCATCGACGCCATCGACCTGCTCGACCAAATCAAACGCCAAACCGGCTACAAACTCCAAGCCGACGACTTCCGCAACGTCCGCACCATCGACGACATCGTGGCCGCCGTATCCAAGCTCTACCAAGAAGCCAAGCCCGAAGCGTGAAAACCGCTGCCAAAATCCTGCTCGGCATCTTGAGCGTACTCTACCCCCTGCTCTGGTATTACGGCCGCGAGCAGGGCTGGTTTTATCCGCTGGCCGGTTTCATGCTCCTGCTCTGGCTCGCCCGCGCCGCCATGCAGCGCGACCCCGGCCAGCGGCGCGTTTCCCTCCTCGTGGCCGCCTTCTTCGCCGCCATCCTCCTGTTAAAGCGGCCCGGCAGCATGTATTGGTATCCCGTGTGGGTAAACGGCCTGCTGCTATTGCTGTTCGGCCTCAGTCTCACGCAAAAACAAAGCCTGATCGAACGCCTCGCCCGCCTGCAACACCCCGACCTGCCGCCCGAAGGCGTGGCCTACACCCGCCGCGTTACCCAAATCTGGTGCGGTTTTTTCGCCCTCAACGGCAGCCTCGCCGCCCTGCTCGTGTTGCTCGAACAATACCGCTGGTGGGCACTCTACACCGGCATCATCGCCTACATCTTAATGGGCATCCTGATGGGCGGCGAGTTTGCCTACCGCAAATGGGTGTTGAAGTTGTAAAACCAAAAAAGGCTACCTGAAAAACAGAGATGATGGTTTTCAGGTAGCCTTTGAGCTTATCTGGAAATGAAACAGGCATATTTGCTGCCTAAGTGAAAATCAAGCTGAAGAAATTTTGAATGACGGAGAGGCGAACCTGATGTTTTCCGATTTACTGCTTTCAGATAATTTATCCCCGGCCCAGATGAAAAAAGCGACGGCGTTGAGCAAAAAATTCAGCCCAACCAACAAAGCCGACTTGGAAAAGGCCTACCACCTGCTATTCAGCCTGTTTTGCACCAACCGCATTCAAGAAACGGAAATCTGCTTAGATGCTTTAACCAAGCTGAAATTCAACGGAAATTTCAACTTATGGACATTTATCGAACCCTGTTATTGTTTGAAATTCTTCTTAACCCACGACGAAAGCGTCAAACAAGAAATCACCCGAATGCTGCGTGAAGACGTGAAATCGAAATGGCATGACGATGACGAACATCAGGAATGGATACAAAAAATTCTGGATGGCGAATCGGTGAAAAATGCACAAGAAGAGTTAGACCGATATATTGACGACGGAGTGGAAAAAGAATATTTCTGGCGCGTTAACTTGCTGACAGAATACTTGCACGTGCTGGCACTGGGCGCGACAGGTGTGTTGAATCCGTCCGTTGTTCGTGATGCCATTAATCAGAATCTGGCCAGATTAAGGGAAATAAGTGCGGCATAATCAGCTCGGTACGTGGCACTGGTTACCCACACGGAATCTGATACCACAAAGGCTACCTGGAACTTTCAGGTAGCCTTTTTCTATTCATTCAACACCGGCCGTATCAGCCCGCCGCACGTTTTTCCAGCACGGCCACGCCGGGCAGTTGTTTGCCTTCCAGGAACTCCAAGAACGCGCCGCCGCCGGTAGAGATGTAGCTGATTTTGTCGGCGATGCCGAATTTGGCAATGGCGGCCAGGGTATCGCCGCCGCCGGCGATGGAGAAGGCGCGGCTCTCAGCGATGGCTTCGGCCATCACGCGCGTGCCTTCGGCGAAACGGTCGAACTCAAACACGCCCACCGGGCCGTTCCACACAATCGTACCGGCTTCGCGCAGCAGCGCGGCGAGCGAGGCGGCGGATTGCGGGCCGATGTCGAGAATCATGTCGTCTGCGGCCACGTCGGCCACGGCTTTGGTTTCGGCAGCGGCATCGGCGGCAAAGGCTTTGGCGCACACCACGTCTTGCGGCAGCGGCACGGCGCCGCCTTTGGCTGCCATTTTTTCAGCCACGGCGCGGGCTTCGGCAGCCAAATCGGCCTCGGCCAGCGAGTTGCCGATGGGCTGCCCGGCGGCGAGCAGGAAGGTGTTGGCGATGCCACCGCCCACGATCAGCTGATCCACTTTGTCGGCCAGGCTGTTGAGAATGGTGAGCTTGGTGGACACTTTGCTGCCGGCCACAATCGCCACCAGCGGGCGGGCGGGGTTTTTCAGTGCCTTACCCAGTGCGTCCAATTCGGCAGCCAGCAAAATGCCGGCGCAGGCAGCGGGTGCGGCTTCGGCCACGGCCACCAGCGAGGCTTCGGCGCGGTGCGCGGTGCCGAAGGCATCGTTCACATAAATATCGCACAACGCGGCGTAGGCCCGGCCGAGCTCAGCATTGTTTTTCTTCTCGCCTTTGTTCACGCGCACGTTTTGCAGCATCACCACTTCGCCAGGCTGCGGGCGCGGCGGATTTTGCTGCCAATCGCTGCTCACGGGCACGGTGAGGCCGAGCAGGCTGCCCAGATGCGCGGCCACGGGCGCGAGGTCGTCTTCGGGCTTGAATTCGCCCTCGGTGGGACGACCGAGGTGGCTCATCAGGATAACGGCGGCGCCGTTTTCCAGGCAGTAGCGCACGGAGGCGAGCGAAGCGCGGATGCGGGTGTCGTCGCCGATTTTGCCGTCTTTAATCGGCACGTTCAGGTCGGCACGGATCAGCACGGTTTTGCCGCGCACATTTTGTTCGGTGAGCTTGAGGAAGGACATAGTTATCCCTTTTGGTTTCAGTTATTTGGTTGGGAAAATCGGGCGGCTGTGCCAGCCGCATAAAACGCTGCCATTATCTTATAAACGGTTGGGCGGCGCAAACGGGGGAAATGGGGCAGTTTGGTTTTCAGGTAGCCTCTATATTTTTGTAGGTATATAATTTTGCTTATTTATTTCGTATGGGGCGTACTATGGGCAAAAAAATCAGTATTTCGCCTGCACAGCTGATGCCTGTGTGGCTGATTATGGGGTTTGGGCTGGTTTTATACTTTTGGCTGTCCAATGCCTATCGGGTCACCCAATCGTGCCGTGGGGAAGTGGACGCAGCGGTAATGTACCGTTTTGTAGAGATGACGGCTATGTTCGTGGTGGCTGCTTTAGTTGGATGGCTGTGGCAATTTTTTATCTTTCGGGATGTTCGAACTGCAGGCGGGCAGCCTTCTACCCGGAAACAGGCTTTATTATTGGTTTGCCTTTATCCTATTTTTGCGTACTTGGTTTGGTATGGTATTGTTGTATTGAGCGTTTTTATGCTCCCACCCTGCATATAATCTAGGGACTGGAGCTGCCCTGCTGTTTGCGGCAGTTTGGTTTTCAGGTAGCCTCCAGCTTGCTGGCCGGCAAACAAATTGAAATTCGCGCGGCCGCCCTAATCTGCCGCCTATTCCCAACTGTTTCAACAAAGGAAGCACCATGCAGCAATTCGACGGCACCACCATCGTTTCCGTACGTCGGGGCAACCAAGTCGCCATTGGCGGCGACGGCCAAGTCAGCCTGGGCAACACCATCATCAAAGCCACCGCGCGCAAAGTGCGCAAACTGTATAACAACACCGTTTTGGCCGGGTTTGCCGGCGGCACGGCCGATGCGTTTACTCTGATTGAGCTGTTTGAAGCCAAATTGCAGAAACACCAAGGCCGGCTCACTGTATCCGCTATCGAGCTGGCCAAAGAATGGCGCACCGACCGCGCCCTGCGCCGCCTTGAGGCCATGTTGATTGTGGCCGACAAAGACACCACCCTCATCATCACTGGCAACGGCGACGTGCTCGAACCGGAAGGCGGCATCGCCGCCATCGGCAGCGGCGGCTCATTCGCCCAGGCTGCCGCCCGCGCGCTGATGGAAAACACTGAGCTGCCGCCCGAAACCGTAGTGAAAAAAGCGCTGGAAATCGCCGGCAGCATCTGCGTCTACACCAACGACCAGCACACAGTGGAAACGCTGTAATCACTCCAAATGCAAACGGCTACCTGAAAACTTCAGCCCCAACGAAGTGAAAACCAAACTCTGGTTTGCCGCTTGTTCCCCTGTCCGACCACATTGAGCAGGGGAATAATTTTCAGGTAGCCTCACCCTAGGCTTACCCGATATACAAATAACAGACAAACAAAAGGCTACCTGAAACTGAAGATAAACAGTTTCAGGTAGCCTTTATTTTGCTTTAACAGCCGCTTGGCTTATTCAATACCGGCCAGGTGGGCAGTATCTTGAGCAATCATCAGCTCTTCGTTGGTGGGGATAACCATGGCCAGCGGTGTGCTGCCGGCTTGGCTGATGATGCCGCCTTCGCCGAAACGGGCGGCAAGGTTGGCTTTTTCATCTACGGTAAGGCCGAGGAAGCCCAGGTAGCCGATGGTTTTGCTGCGGATAGTGTCGGAGTTTTCGCCGATACCGCCGGTGAACACCAGCGCATCCAAGCCGCCTGCGGCCACGCTCATGGAAGCAACGTATTTGGCCAGGCGGTAGGCGAATACTTCCAGCGCGAGCTTGGCGCCTTCATGGCCTTTGCCGGCGGCTTCTTCGATTTCACGGCAGTCGTTGGACAGCTCGGAAATGCCGAGCAGGCCGCTTTGTTTGTGCAGCAGGTCGGTGATCTGCTCGATATTCAGGCCGGCGTTATTGTGCAGGAAGGGGAACACGTTGGCGTCAATGTCGCCGCTGCGGGTACCCATTACCAAGCCTTCGAGCGGAGTGAGACCCATGCTGGTATCACGGCACTTGCCGCTATTGGAGGCAGCAATGGAAGCGCCGTTGCCGAGGTGGGCAATCACCAAGCGCAGGCCTTCTTCGCTGCGGCCGAGCAGGCGGGCGGCTTCGGCAGCCACGAAACGGTAGCTGGTGCCGTGGGCGCCGTAGCGGCGCAGACCGTATTTACGGTAGAGCTCGCGCGGCACGGCGTAGGTGTAGGCATGCTCGGGCATGGATTGGTGGAAGGCGGTGTCGAACACCACGGCGTGCGGCACGTGGCTGAAAATGCTCATGGCGGCGCGGATGCCGAGCAGGTGGGCAGGGTTGTGCAGCGGCGCGAGCATGATGCACTCTTCAATGCCTTTGATCACTTCCTCATCAATCAGGCAGGATTCTTTGAAACGTTCGCCGCCGTGCACCACGCGGTGGCCGACTGCGCCAATGCGTTTGTCGAGCTTGCGCTCTTCGAGTTCGGCCATCAGGGCTTCCACGGCGCCGGTATGGTTTGGCTTCTCAGCCAGGCTCACGGTGTGTTTTTCGCCGTTTACTTTGAAGATGATACGTGCATCGGGCAAATTGAGTTTCTCGGCCAGGCAGCTCAGCAAAACTTCGCCGTTGGTGCTATCCAATACGGCGCCTTTAACGGAGGAGCTGCCGCAGTTTAATACCAGAATCAGTTTGTCAGACATGATGTCCCTTTATAATTTATATGTGGATTACATAAAAACGGCGGCTGCCCGCCGGCTGTTTGTTTTTCTTACGGATACAATGAACTTGCTAAGAAAATTGGCGGCTATTGTAACAAAACTGCTTTATCTTCTCTATGCCTGCGGCCAATCTTAACGCAAATAGGGTGGGAGGCCGAATCAACGGATAACTGTGGACGGTATCAGCACGCATCAGGCGATAGGAAGAACGAGATGTTTTAGCTATAAACAAAGGCTACCTGAAAATTTTCAGGCAGCCTTCATTACGCTAAACGGCTGATGCTTATTTGTCGTCTTTCACTTCTTCAAATTCGGCATCCACCACATCGTCGCCTTTTTTCGGCTGCTCGCTGTCGGCAGACTGGCCGGCTTGGGCTTCCTGAGCCTGCTTCTGGGCATCGGCGTACAGCATTTCGCCCAGTTTCTGGCTGGCTTTGCCCAGCTCTTCGGCTTTGGCATCGATAGCGGCTTTGTCGTCGCCTTTCACGGCTTCTTCGGCTTCTTTCAGCGCGGCTTCGATTTTTTCCTTCTCGGCTGCGTCGAGTTTGTCGCCGTAGTCGGCCAGCGATTTCTTCACGGAGTGAATCAAGGCTTCGGCCTGGTTGCGGCTCTGCACCAGCTCGTGCAGTTTTTTATCTTCTTCGGCGTTGGCTTCGGCGTCTTTCACCATGCGTTCGATTTCTTCCTCGCTCAAGCCGGAAGAACCTTGGATGGTGATGTTGGCGGCTTTGCCGGTGCCTTTGTCTTTGGCAGACACGTGCAGGATACCGTTGGCGTCGATGTCGAAGGTTACTTCAATCTGCGGCATGCCGCGCGGGGCGGGGGCAATGTCGCCGAGGTTGAATTGGCCGAGCGATTTGTTGGCGGAAGCGCGTTCGCGTTCGCCCTGCAACACGTGGATGGTTACGGCGCTCTGGTTGTCTTCGGCGGTGGAGAACACTTGCGAAGCCTTGGTGGGGATGGTGGTGTTTTTGTTGATGAGTTTGGTCATCACACCGCCCATGGTTTCGATGCCCAAAGACAACGGGGTAACGTCGAGCAGCAATACGTCGCTGCGGCCGCCGCCCAACACTTCGCCCTGAATGGCGGCACCCAAGGCCACGGCTTCGTCGGGGTTCACGTCTTTGCGCGGTTCTTTGCCGAAGAACTCTTTCACGGTTTCCTGAACTTTGGGCATACGGCTCTGGCCACCCACCAAAATCACGTCGTCGATGTCGTTCACGCTCAGGCCGGCATCTTTGATGGCGGTGCGGCAGGGCACGATAGAACGCTCAATCAGGTCTTCCACCAGGCTTTCAAACTTGGCGCGGGTAATCTTCATGGCCAAGTGTTTGGGGCCGGTGGCGTCCATGGTGATGTAGGGCAGGTTCACTTCGGTCTGCTGGCCGCTGGAAAGCTCGATTTTGGCTTTTTCGGCGGCTTCTTTCAGGCGCTGCAAGGCCATTACATCGGTTTTCAGGTCGATGCCCTGGTCTTTCTTGAACTCGGAAATGATGTAGTCGATCAAGCGTTGGTCGAAGTCTTCACCGCCGAGGAAAGTATCGCCGTTGGTGGAGAGCACTTCAAACTGTTTTTCGCCGTCCAAATCGGCAATTTCGATGATGGAAATATCGAATGTGCCGCCGCCCAAGTCGTATACGGCGATTTTGCGGTCGCCTTTGGCGCCTTTGTCCATACCGAAAGCCAGTGCGGCTGCGGTGGGCTCGTTGATGATGCGTTTCACATCCAAACCGGCGATGCGGCCTGCGTCTTTAGTGGCCTGGCGCTGGCTGTCGTTGAAATAGGCCGGCACGGTAATCACCGCTTCGGTTACTTTTTCGCCCAAATAGGCTTCGGCGGCTTCTTTCATTTTGCGCAGCACTTCGGCGGAAATCTGCGGCGGAGAAAGCTCTTTGCCTTGTGCTTCCACCCAAGCGTCGCCGTTTTTGGCTTTCACGATTTTGAAAGGCATCAGGTCGATGTCTTTCTGCACTTCTTTATCTTCAAATTTGTGGCCGATCAGGCGTTTTACCGCATAGATGGTGTTTTTCGCGTTGGTAACGGCCTGGCGTTTGGCCGGCGCGCCCACGAGGATTTCGCCGCCGTCCAGATAGGCGATAACGGAGGGAGTGGTGCGTGCGCCTTCGGCGTTTTCGATTACTTTAGTCTGGCCGTTTTCGGAAATGGCCAGACAGGAATTGGTGGTACCCAAATCGATACCGATAACTTTTGCCATAATGGATTGCTCCTTAGAGATTAGTAGAATTCAGACAGCGCCTTGCTGGCGCTTTAACTTGCCCAGTAAATGGGTTTGGCCGTTTTTTTTTCAAGGGAAAAGGCTATTTTCATTTTAATATATTGATTTTTATTAGATAAAATAGTTTCAGGTAGCCTTGGGCAACAAATTTCTGCCTAGCCTATTGAATTTCTGCCGCCAGCCCTAATAAAAACAAATGTTGTTTCCCGTATATACGCACCGATGAGGTGCACGCGAGCTATTTATAGATCAAAGCAATTCATATTATTTGAACTATAAATTATACAAATCGCCTGGCGGCGGCTAGAATGCCGCCCTGTCGATACACCGTATCTCGCAAATTCATCCGCATTATTTCTGACACCCTGATATAAGGAGCTCTATATGTCTATCAACATCAAATCCCGCGACCAATTGGTTGGTCAGCAAGTTCCGAACGTAACCTTCCACACCCGCGTGGCTGATTCTTGGAAAGACGTCACCACCGACGAGCTGTTCAAAGGCAAAAAAGTAGTGGTATTCGCCCTGCCCGGCGCGTTCACCCCCACCTGCTCTTCCAGCCACCTGCCGCGCTACAACGAGCTGGCTCCTGCATTTAAAGAGAACGGCATCGACAACATCCTGTGCGTATCCGTAAACGACACTTTCGTGATGAATGCCTGGGCAGCCGACGAAGAAGCCCACAACATCACCATGGTTCCCGACGGCAACGGCGAATTCACCCGTGGCATGGGCATGGAAGTGAGCGATGAAGACATCGGCTTCGGCAAACGCTCTTGGCGCTACTCCATGCTGGTGGACGACGGCAAAATCGTGGAAGCCTTCATCGAGCCGATCAAAGAAGGCGACCCCTTTGAAGTTTCCGATGCCGACACCATGCTGAAATTCGTGGCTCCGAACTGGAAACCGCAAGAATCCATCGCCATCTTCACCAAACCTGGCTGCCCCTTCTGCGCCAAAGCCAAAGCCGCTTTGCAGGAAAAAGGCCTGGCCTACGAAGAAATCGTGTTGGGTAAAGACGCCAGCATCGTTTCCGTACGCGCCATCACCGGTAAAGTAACTGCCCCGCAAGTGTTCATCGGCGGCAAATACATCGGCGGCAGCGAAGACCTGGACGCATACTTGGCCAAACACGCCTAATTTCCCAGCTATCCAGTTGCCAATACAGTAGATAGCTTTGCGAGCCGCCCCAATAGGGCGGCTCTTTTCCCAAGACCTTTCAGGTAGCCTGTTACACCGCAGCAGCCGATATTTTTCAGGTAGCCCTTCGCCGGCCATACAGGCTACCTGAAAGGTCTTCCCACATAAGGAAAGCAGACATGAAACACCTCACCGCAGACGTTGTCGTTATCGGCGGCGGCACCGCCGGCATGGGCGCCTTTCGCAATGCCCGCCTCTACACCGAAAACGTTTATCTCATCGAAAGCCACGTTTTCGGTACCACCTGCGCCCGCGTCGGCTGTATGCCCTCCAAGCTCTTGATTGCCGCTGCGGAAGCCCGCCACCACGCCCTGCACACCGATCCCTTCGGCGTGCATCTGGACAAATCCAGCATCAGCGTAAACGGCGAAGAAGTGATGAGCCGCGTCAAATCCGAGCGCGACCGCTTCGTCGGCTTCGTGCTGGAAGACGTAGAAGCCTGGCCCGCCGAGCGCCGCATCATGGGGCAGGCCAAATTCATCGACGAGCACACCGTGCAAGTCGACGACCACACCCAAATCCGTGCCGAACGCATCGTAATCGCCACCGGCTCCCGCCCCATCGTTCTGCCGCAATGGCAGGCGCTGGGCGACCGCCTCGTCATCAACGACGACGTATTTTCATGGGACACCCTGCCCGAGAGCGTGGCCGTATTCGGCACCGGCGTAATCGGCCTCGAGCTCGGCCAAGCCCTAAGCCGCCTCGGTGTGCGCGTGGAAATGTTCGGCCTGGGCGGCCTCATCGGCGGCATTTCCGATCCCGTGGTGCTGGAAGACGCCAGAGCCATCTTCGGCCAGGAAATCCCGCTCCACCTCAACGCCCAAACCGAAACCCGGCTCAATGATAAAGGCCAAGTGGAAGTGGCATGGACGCAAGACGGCGAAAGCGGCGTATTCACCGCCGACTACCTGCTCGCCGCCATCGGCCGCCGCCCCAATGTGGACAACATCGGGCTGGAAAACCTCAATATCGAGAAAGACGCACGCGGCGTGCCCGTGGCCAACCCGCGCACCATGCAAACCAGCATCCCGCACATTTTCATTGCCGGCGACGCCTCCAACCAGCTGCCCCTGCTGCACGAAGCTTCCGACCAAGGCAAAATCGCCGGTGAAAACGCCGGCCGCTACCCCGATATACGGGACGGCCTGCGCCGCAGCATGATCGGCGTGGTGTTCTCCAACCCGCAAATCATCAGCGTGGGTGCGCGCTTTGCCCAGCTGGAAAAAGAATATGGCAGTAAGCTCGTAACCGGCCAAGTATCCTTCCGCAACCAAGGCCGCAGCCGCGTGATGCTGGTGAACCAAGGCAGCCTGCGCGTGTATGCCGACCGCGAAACCGGCCGCTTCCTCGGCGCCGAAGGTGTCGGCCCCGCGCTGGAGCACATCGCCCACCTCCTCGCCTGGGCGCACCAGCAGCACATGACCGTGCCGCAAATGCTCGACATGCCCTTCTACCATCCCGTAATCGAAGAAGGCCTGCGCACCGCCCTGCGCGACGTAGCCGCCAAACTGGCCTAAAGGCTACCTGAAAGCTCAGCCTTGGCACAGCCAAGCTTGAGCTTCGGCGAAGCTGAGGCGTTAATCAAAACGCAGTGGCAACGGAGTGAGAAAAAACGGTAAACGGATTGATTCCGTTTGCCGTTTTTGTATTTGCCTGTAGCGGGCGTAAAAAAGCGTATGTTGCTTGAAAATAGTTTCAGGTAGCCTTTTTATACCAAGGCAGCAAACTAAATGCCTACCACGGCTGTTCCTGCACCGCTTCCTGCAAGCCTTGACGCACGCTGGCGCCTACGCCTTTGCTGAACAGGCGGCTGATGTCGTCGGCGGGGGTGTAGTCCACCAGCTCGGGGGCTTTGATGATGTCGCGCGATACGCTGTAAATGTCGCCCAGGCCGTCGATGAGGCCGGTTTTGAGCGCTTCGTTGCCGGTGTACACGCGGCCGCTGAACAGGTCGGGATTATCCGCTTCGTTCAGGCGTTTGCCGCGCCCGTCGCGCACAGCTTTGATGAATTGCTGATGGATGTCGTCCAGCATGCCTTGCCAAATGGCGGTTTGCTCGGGGGTTTCCGGGCTAAAGGGGTCGCCCATGCCTTTGTTGCTGCCGGCGGTGCGCTGGCGGCGCTGGATGCCCATATTGTGCATCAGGCCGGTGAGGTCGAAGCTGCTGCCAACCACGCCGATGCTGCCGACGATGCTGGATTGGTCGGCATAGATTTTATCGGCAGCAGCGGCGATGTAGTAGCAGCCGGAGGCGCACATATCTTCGGCCACCACATACACAGGGATTCCGGGGTGCTCGGCGCGCAGGCGGCGGATTTCGCGGTAGGCCACGCCGGATACCACGGGCGAGCCGCCGGGGCTGTTGGCACGGATAATGATGCCGCGCACCTGTTTGTTTTTATAGGCAACTTCCAGGCCTTGGCGCAGTTTGCCGGCCTGGTTTTCGCCGGCGGTAATCGCGCCTTCTAAGCGGATTACGGCGGTATGCGGCCCGGCAGCGGCGGGATTAAGGCTGCCTATATTGCCGAAAATGGCAAACAAATAGAGAGCCAGAAAGGCGATGAGCAACAGGCGGAAAATGAGCTTCCAAATACGGGCACGGCGCTGCTCGCGATAGGCTTCGAGCAGCAGTTTTTCCAGCGTGTCGCGCTCCCAGTTGCCGCTGTTTGGCTCGCTATTGCGGTGGATGATGTGTTTCATGGCTGGTAACTTTCTTGGAATGATGTGGAATACCGGAGGGCTACCTGAAAGCATTCGCTTCAACAAAGCTAAAATGGTATGCACCTGATTCCGGCGGGGAAGAGCAATTATTGTAACACGCGAGGGCAACAGCAGTTTCAGGTAGCCTTGAGCAAGCTGCAAGCGGAATGGAGGTATTCATTCATATTCGCTGCCCACTGTTGCCTACAGACTACCTGAAAAGGCAGAAATGAAGCAAAACAATCAGATATTGATTGTTTATATTACAATCCGCCCTCTTATAAATTTAAATGGACACACACCATGCGCCACCGCAAACTAGGCCGGCAGCTCACCACCTTCCGGCATACCCTCACTTGGACCTTCCTCGCCACCATTATCTTCCTGCTGCTGATGTTTATTTGGAATATAGCCGGTATGGGCGAGGGCATCCACGCCAATGTTGGGCTATTCAACGTGCTGTTTACCGCCTGCTACGGCACTTATGTGGCCGATCAAATCAGATCGCGCCTCACGCTGTACGAACACGGCTTTATCCTGCAAACCCTGTTTAAAGAACACGTTGTGGTGTATCGGGAAATTCGCGGCATTCAATCCAAATTCTCGCAAATCGAATCACCCGGCTCGTTTATGCACGCCCGCATCGATACGCCGCAAGGCCGCGTGCTGCTGAAAAACAACTGGAAGTCGCGTAGAGATTTCTACAATTTCATCGTGCAATTCCTGTTTCAGGATGATGAAGACGACGTCATCTTCCACTAAGCGGATAAGGAAAAGGCTACCTGAAAATTTCAGGTAGCCTTTTATAGTGAATTAAATTTAAACCAGTACGGCGTTGGCTCGCCTTGCCGTAACGTGTGTACTGTCTGCGGCTCGCCGCCTTGTCCTGATTTAAATTTAATCCACTATATTCATCTGGTCACAACAAACTATTTTTCAGTCTGCTTCTCAGCTTGCAGCTGGGCTTTACGCTCTTCCAGCCAGTGCTCCAGATAATGGATGCTCACGCCGCCTTTGGCGAAACCGGGGTCGCGGAACAGGTCGTCGTGCAGTGGGGCATTGGTTTTGATGCCGCTCACAGTGAGCTCGGAGAGAGCAACGCGCATTTTGGCGATGGCCTGCTCGCGATCGTTGCCATACACGCAGATTTTGCCGATGAGGCTGTCGTAGTTCGGCGGGATGCGGTAACCCTGGTAGATGTGGCTGTCCACGCGCACGCCGAAGCCGCCGGGCAGATGGCAGCTGGTGATGCAACCCGGGCTGGGGATGAAGCTGTAGGGGTCTTCGGCGTTGATGCGGCATTCGAAGGCATGGCCTTGGATCACCACGTCTTTCTGCTTATATTGCAGCGGCAGCCCGGCGGCGATGCGCAGCTGTTCCTGCACGATGTCGATGCCGGTAATCAGCTCGGTTACGGGGTGCTCCACCTGCACACGGGTGTTCATTTCGATGAAGAAAAATTCGCCGTCTTCATACAGAAATTCAAACGTACCGGCGCCGCGGTAGCCGATGCGTTTGCAGGCGGCCACGCAGGCTTTGCCGATTTTCTCGCGCTCTTTGGCGGTGATGCCGGGCGCAGGCGCTTCTTCGATCACTTTTTGGTGGCGGCGCTGCATGGAGCAGTCGCGCTCGCCCAGATAAATGGCGTTGCCGTGCTCGTCGGCCAACACCTGCACTTCCACGTGGCGCGGGCGTTGCAGGAAGCGTTCCATATATACCATCGGATTGCCGAAGGCGGCTTCGGCTTCAGCCTTGGTCATTTCCACGGCCTTAATCAGGTCTTCGCGTTTTTCCACCACGCGCATACCGCGCCCGCCGCCGCCGCCGGAAGCTTTAATGATCACGGGGTAGCCCACGCGCTCGGCAGTTTGCAGGATTTCGTCGGGATCGTCGGGAAGTGCGCCGTCCGAGCCGGGCACGCAAGGCACGCCGGATTCGAGCATGGCTTTTTTGGCAGACACTTTGTCGCCCATCAGGCGGATGGTGTCGGCACGCGGGCCGATGAAGATGAAGCCGGATTCCTCCACCTGCTCGGCAAAGCGGTCGTTTTCGGCCAGGAAGCCGTAGCCGGGGTGGATGGCATCGGCGCCGGTTACTTCGGCGGCGGCGATGATGGAGGGAATGTGCAGATAGCTCTGCGCAGAGGGGGCGGGGCCGATGCAGACGGATTCGTCGGCCAGCTTAACGTGCAGGCTGTCGTTGTCGGCAGTGGAATGCACGGCCACGGTGGCGATGCCCATTTCGCGGCAGGCGCGCAATACGCGCAGGGCGATTTCGCCACGGTTGGCGATGAGGACTTTTTTCAGCATAATCTTTGCCTTATGGTTTTCAGGTAGCCTTTATGCCGCAGCAGGAAGCTACCTGAAAAATTATTCGATGATAAACAGCGGCTCGCCAAACTCTACCGGCTGGCCGTTTTCCACCAGAATTTCTTTCACCACGCCGCTGCGTTCGGCTTCGATTTCGTTCATCAGCTTCATGGCTTCGATAATGCACAAAGTGTCGCCGGCGTTCACGCTCTGGCCCACTTCCACAAACACCGGCGCGTTCGGGCCGGGGGCGCGATAGAAAGTGCCCACCATGGGCGAGGTTTGCGCTTTGCTCAAATCGCGCTCGGGAGCCGCAGGCGTGCCTGCGGCTGCAACGGGCGCGGCAGCGGCCACGGCGGGAGCCGGAGCGGCGGCCATGGCAGGCGCGGCGGCATACACGGGCTGCGGAGCAGCCAGCGAGCGGGTAATGCGCACTTTTTCTTCGCCTTCGGTTACTTCAATCTCGGCAATGCCGGATTCTTCCACCAAGTCGATGAGTTTTTTGAGTTTGCGTAAATCCATAATGAGAGGTCCTTTTAAGGGATTCGGAGCCGGGCTTTAGCCGGCCTGTTTTTGTTGCAAGTATTCAATGGCGAAATCCAGCGCGGCGGAATAGCCGTGCGCACCCAGCCCGCAAATCACGCCCTGCGCCAAATCGGAAAAATAGGAATGGCGGCGGAAGGGCTCGCGGGCGTGCACGTTGGAGAGGTGGACTTCGATAAAGGGTTTGCCGGCGGCAGCGAGCGCATCGCGCAGGGCGACGCTGGTGTGGGTGTAGGCTGCCGGGTTGATGATGATGAAGGCGGTATGGTCGGCCATGGCCGCCTGGGCACGCTCAATCAGCACGGCTTCGGCATTGCTCTGCACGGCTTCAAAGGCATAACCGGCAGCTTCGGCGCGCGCCTGCAGGCCGGCATTGATGTCGGCAAGGGTGGTTCGGCCGTAGATTTCCGGTTCGCGCCGCCCCAAAAGATTGAGGTTGGGGCCGTGCATAACGAGGATGGCGGGTTTCATGCTGGGAGGCAGTTTAAATTCGGTTGAAATGAATAATTGCGCCTGAAAACGCAGTTTGCCGCTGGCGGGCAAGATGCTCATTTTCGGCGATAGTGGGGGAAATGTCCAGTTTTTGTATTTATCTGTATGGAAACGGCAGAGTTTGTTAAGCGGCAGCTTCGGCCGTATTTAAAGCAGTAAAGGCTACCTGAAACGCAGCGCAGCTAAGTTCTGCGAAGCCAAACTTTCAGGTAGCCTTCTTAGCCTGTTTTTAATCAGGCCTTATTTTTTGTCGTGCTGTTTCAGGATTTGATAGAGCTGGTCTTTCAAATGCAGCTTCTGTTTTTTCAGCACTTCCACTTCGTCCAAATTGCCGGTAACCGGATTTTTGACCATATTGGCGATTTTTTCGTCCAGCTCATTGTGTTCGTCAAACAGGCGGGCAAAGCGTTTGTCGGATTGTTTGAGCTGGCTGATGAGGTCGCGATATTCTGGGAACATTATTTTCTCGCTTTCGAGTGGGTAAGGGTTGAACAAACTTTTTATCTTGGTTCTACTTTATCATAGCCGGCGGGAAAAATCGAACGGCTCCCGCTTTTATTCGCTTTATAATGAACCCCTCCAAATTATTGCCTTGCCGCCATGCCCGAAATCGAAAGCCACCCATTCCCCGCCCTGCTGCCGCCCGAAGCCACCGTGATGATGATGGGCACCTTCCCGCCCAAGGCGGAAAAGCACGCCATGCTGTTTCACTATCCCAATTTCATCAACGATATGTGGCGCGTGTACGGGCTCGTGTTCTTCAACGATACCGCGCACTTCCAAAAAATAGGCGAAAAAGCATTTGACGCGGAAAAAATCAAAGCCTTCCTACACGAGCGCGGCATCGCCTCCTGCCCCACCGTGCTCAAAGCCGTGCGCGAGCAAGACAATGCCTCCGACAAATTCCTGCGCGTGGTGGAAACCGTGGATTTGCCCGCCGTACTCGCCCAGCTGCCGCGCTGCCGCCATATATGCACCACCGGCGGCAAGGCCACCGAAGTGCTGCTCTCCCTGCTGCCCGATGCGCCGAAAATGCCGAAAACCGGCGAAACATTGCCCTTCACTTTGGCCAATCGGCATCTCACCCTCACCCGCCTGCCTTCCACCTCGCGGGCATATCCGCTGAGTTTGCAGAAAAAAGCAGCGGCATATCGGGCGTTTTTCGAGATGGCGGGATTGGTGTAGTTTTCAGGTAGCCTTTATAAAGTGGCTTGAGGCTACCTGAAAATTGGAAGGTTCGGCACTTCAAATGGCTGCGTGCAACCCCGCCCCTCTCAAACGTGCCGCAGAAAAACATATCGTGAAATTCTTCATTCACTGTACTGATGCAAGGCGGCCAAACGCAGACAGCATGAACAATACAGCCAGGCGCGCCATGCCATAGCAGCGGATTGGGGATTCCACTATAATCCGCCCCCTTGAGTCGGGGTGCTGCCTTGTGCGGCTGAGAACATACCCGTTGCACCTGAACCGGTTAATGCCGGCGGAGGGAACTCGCGGCCGGTTTGGGCGGGATGCTGCCCGGTTTGATTGGCCGCAGGCGGCAGAGCGGATTCTGCCGCGGCAACGTGATGATGCGCTCCGATTTATCGGGGCGTTTTTTGTTGCCTGCCGTTCTGAGCATGGCATGCAATCTTCGTCCGTAAGCAACTGTGTTTTCGCAGTAAATGTTTTCAGGTAGCCTTCCGTTAGCAGCGGCGGGCTGTTGCAAGAGGATTAAACCATGCGTTTCCGTATTTGGCAGGCAAACGGCCTGCCACACCCTTATGTGATGCTGTTTTTGGCACCGGCGTTCTGGGCCACGAGCAATGTGGCGGGCAAACTGGGCAAGGCTTGGCTTTCGCCTTATGAGTTTACGTTTTGGCGCTGGGTGCTGGCGGCTTTGCTGCTTTCGTGGTTGTTCCATGCGCGGATTCGGGAGGATCTGCCTGTGCTCAAGCGGCGTGCGTTGTGGCTGTTGCTGGTGGGCGGCAGCGGGTTTGCGCTGTTTAATATCGTGCTCTACAGCGCGTTTGCGCGCGGGGCGGCGGTGGTGAATGTATCGATTATCACGGCGCTGATTCCAGTGATGGTGTTGCTCGCGGAAGTGCTGTTTTGGCGCACGTGGGCGCATTGGCTGCAATGGCTGGGGGTGGGGCTGTCGTTTGCGGGCGTGGTGTGGGTGGTGGGCCGGGGCAATCCGGCCGCACTGCTGGAAACAGGTTTGTCGCAAGGGGATGCGCTGGCGTTGGTAACTTCTTTGATTTATGCGGGCTATTCGCTGGCGCTGCGCGCTGCGCCGAAGGTACATTGGGCGAGCCTGCTGTGGGCGATGTGTGTGGCGGCGGTGGTGGTGAGTGCGCCGTTTTATGTGTGGGAAGGAGTGGAGAAAAGCTTCCGGATGCCGCCGTGGCAGGCTTGGCTGCTGCTGCTTTATGTTTCTGTGTTTATCGCGATTCTGTCCAAGCTGTTTTATATGGAAAGCGTGATTGCGATTGGCGCGGGGCGGGCGGCGCTCACGATGAATCTGCTGCCGGTGTTCGGCGCGCTGGTGGGCGCGGCGGCCTTCCCAGACGAGCGCTTGGGCGGCTATGTGCTCACGGCCTTAATCTTGGTGGCGGCGGGGATTGCGGCTTCGGAATGGGGCGCGGCGAGAAAACGGGCTTTGGAAAGCGCGGGATAAGCGGTTAGAATGGAGTCCTTGATATTCATGAAGGCTACCTGAAACGGGTTTGGCATTTTCAGGTAGCCTTTCTACCCCATTACTAAAGGACGAACCATGCAAAACTACCAAGCCCCCGACGAGCGTGGCTTTTTCGGCGAACACGGCGGCGTGTACGTTGCCGAAACCCTGATTCCCGCCTTACAAGAGCTGGCGGATGCCTATAAAGCAGCGAAAAACGACCCGTCGTTTTGGGAAGAGTTCCACCGCGATTTGAAACACTACGTCGGCCGCCCCAGTCCCGTTTATCATGCCGCGCGATTGTCCGAGCATTTGGGCGGCGCGCAAATCTGGTTGAAACGCGAAGACTTGAACCACACCGGCGCGCACAAGGTCAACAACACCATCGGTCAGGCACTACTTGCCCGCCGTATGGGCAAAAAACGCGTCATCGCCGAAACCGGCGCGGGTCAGCACGGCGTGGCTTCCGCCACCGTCGCCGCCCGCTTCGGCATGACTTGCGACGTGTACATGGGCGCGGACGACATCCAGCGTCAAATGCCCAACGTGTTCCGCATGAAATTGTTGGGCGCAAACGTGGTCAGCGTCGACAGCGGCAGCCGCACGCTGAAAGACGCGATGAACGAAGCCATGCGCGAATGGGTCGCCCGCGTGGACGACACGTTCTACATCATCGGCACCGCCGCCGGCCCCGCGCCGTATCCCGAAATGGTGCGCGATTTCCAATGCGTTATCGGCAACGAAGCCAAAGAACAAATGCAGGCTGCTATCGGCCGCCAGCCTGATGTTGCCGTGGCCTGTGTCGGCGGCGGCTCGAACGCCATCGGCCTGTTTCACCCGTATATTGGCGAAGAAAACGTGCGCCTCATCGGCGTGGAAGCCGGTGGTTTGGGTGTGGACACCCCCGACCACGCCGCGCCGATTACCAGCAAAGCCCACATCGGCGTATTGCACGGCTTCCGCAGCTATTTGATGCAGGACGAAAACGGCCAGGTCTTGGGCACACACTCCGTTTCCGCAGGCTTGGATTACCCCGGCATCGGCCCAGAACACAGCCATTTGGCCGACATCGGCCGTGTGGAATACCATGCGGCGAACGACGATGCCGCGCTGGAAGCGTTTGATTTACTGTGCCGCTTTGAAGGCATTATCCCCGCGCTCGAATCCAGCCACGCCCTCGCATGGGCAGTCGCCAACGCGCCGAAAATGGGCAAAGACCAAGTGATTCTGGTCAACCTGTCCGGCCGCGGCGATAAAGACATCAATACCGTGGCGAAGCTGAAAGGGATTGAGTTGTAAGGTTTCAGGTAGCCTTTGGGCTACCTGAAACTTTACCTGCATCATCATGCCGGATATTCACCGCCTCCCCGCCCCTCTACTCAAAGCTTGGGATAAAGTGCAAGCCGAACGCGAGCGCGAAAAATTCCGCGACAGCGTAAAACGCCAATGGCTGGAACAATTATTTAAAGCCGAACTCAAAACGCGCGGCTTTCAGACGGCCTCCGGCGGTTTTATTTATTGGGTTAAAGACGGCTACATTTTCAGCGTTGTCCAGGCTTATTTGGTGGCCGTGTTTAACGGCAAACCCATCAGTGAGCGTGTATCCATCCGCATAGAAGCCAAACCGGATTGTCTGGATTCGTTGTTTTTCAAACTGTTTGGCGAAGAAGAGATGATGAAAAGCTTCAGCAGCCGGCTCAATGGCGAACCGTCACTGGGTTTGACAGGAATACAAGACGAGTGGCGCATACAAGAACCCGACTTCGCCCACTTTACGCTTGAGCAAATGCTGGATTGGGTACGGCAGCCTGCCGGACAAATAGAAGATGACATTACCCGCTTTACGCAGCAAGTGCCCGATTTAGAGGGCTTCTGCCACTTCATGCAGAGCCGCCCGTTAGAAAGCGGCATGGAAAACGAACTCTATGCGCTGGTATTGTTCCGCCTGCAACGATACGGCGAACTGCGCCGCTTCCTGGCCGGCCGCCCCGATTTCTATCAATTCGCCAACGGCACCAACCTGTTTGCCGCTTTGCGACAAATATTGGATGAGCAACCGTAGCCCGGCACGGCCAATCCGGCACTCTCCTACTCAAATCGCTCGGTTCAGCCCTTTTGCTTCCGGCCATAAAAAGGCTACCTGAAAATTCAGCTTTGCAGAACTCGTTTTAACTGCATTGAAGCTTACGCTTTCAGGTAGCCTTTTCGTATCCACTGCCAAACGCCCTAGCGCGGATGGCGCATGATAATGCGCAGGATGTTTTCGTCTAGTTCTTCATCCGGCTTATCCAAGCCCACCGGCTTCACTTGGTCGTTGAAATGGCCATAGCTGCCCAAGAGCGGCTGATCGAAATAGCAGCCGTTTTTGGTGATGTCGCAAGGCAGGGCGCAAATGCTGTGTTTAAACAGATCGCATTGCGTGCCGCCGCTGCTGCGGCAGTTTTGAATAGCGGCATAGTCGGCATGCCGGGCATCTAGGCTGACGGAGGGAAAATGGGTGAGGCGGCCGTTTTTCTGCCCCACCGACATACCGAAACACATATTGCTAAAGCGCTGCCACACGCCGCATTGATTGCCGGAAGCGCGTTGGCATTGGCGCAGCGCATCGGCTTTGGCGGCTTCTTCGGTGGGGTGGGCGGCGGAGGGGTAGATGACTTCGGTGTTGTTTTCATTCATGGCAATGGCGCGCCACACACGGGGCTTGGCCGGCGTATTGGCTTTATTGGCTGCGCTACCGGCAGCTCCCGCACTATCAGCGGCTTGCGGCCTGTTTTGCGGCTTGAGCTCTTCGCGGTATTCTTCGCAGCCGTATTCTTTCTCGACATTGCCAAAAGCGGTATCGCGCACTGAAAGGATGGTGCCGTCTGGCTTAGTTACCACGATGCGGTATTCGTAGCCGTTGTAATGGCGGTAGTTTTGGTAATACTGCACATTGCCGGATTGGCCTACATAGGCCTGACGGATTTCGTAGAGATCAATACGCCAGGCATAGAGGTTGCGCACTTCATTATTTTTCACGCAGTTGCGGCGCACGATATCGGGCATGCGATGGGCGCGTTCGGCAACAAAATCGCTGATGTCTTTGCCGCGCCAGCGCAGGGTGTCGGTCGGGCGGATGGTGGTGGCGCAGCCAGCCAGCAGTAAAACAGCCGCCCAAGGCAGCAACCGTTTCAGGAAAAAAGATTGGGGAAACATGATACTCTCCGTTTAAGATTGAATGTTGGCACACTAAACCATGCGGCGCGCATGATACGGCAAGGCAGGCCGAAACCATAGCAAAAATTAAATGAATTCGCCGAAAATTAAAACTTACACCAAACGGCATCAGGCTACCTGAAACAGATTTGCAGAAACGATCCAAACTTTCAGGTAACCTCATTTGGCCGGGCAAGCAGGCATTCCGCCAGATCGAAACATATAGCGGATTCACTTTAAACCCATACGGCGTTGCCGCCTCGCTTTGTTTGAATTTCATCCACTATAATGTTATCCGCTATATAATCCCGCCCGTTTAATCACATCTTTAATCACATTTCAGGAGAACACCATGTCTACTTCACGCTTGCTTGCTGCTGCCGTATCCGCCGCCCTGCTGCTGGGCGGCTGCGCCAACAGCTCCGCCCTGCAATACACCACTTCCCAAGCGCAAAACACTGCCCGGGTATATTACGGCGAAGTGCTGTCGGTAACGCCCACCACCATCCGCGGCGAAGACAACGCGCTGCTCACCACCGCCGGCTCGCTGCTCGGCGGCATCGGCGGCAGCAATTTCGGCAAAGGCCGGGGCGAGGCAGTGAGCGCGATTTTGGGCGCGGTTGTGGGCGGTTTGGGCACCCAGTCGCTCACCCGCGGGCTCGACAGCCAGCGCGGCTATGAAATCGTGGTGCAGCTCGAAGGCTCGCGCGATGCGATCTCCGTAGTGCAGAAAGACGACATCCCATTCCAGCCCGGCCAGCGCGTGCGCGTGCTGCAAGGCGCCAACGGCGTCACCCGTGTGCTGCCGGCGGGGCAATACTCAACTTACTAACGATTGTTTGGCCGGTGCGGCTGCGCCGGTCGGCTGCATTATTGGCAATAAAAAGGCTACCTGAAACTTTCAGGTAGCCTTTCGTTTGGGCAGATGCCTTATTTCTGGTTGGCTTCCAATGCTTGCTGCAAATCATCTTTCGGCATATAGCCGGGCACTATTTTACCGTTGGGGAACACCATGGTGGGGGTGCCGTTGAAGCCGTAGCGGTTGCCCAGCGCCATGGTTTCTTTCACCGGGTTTTCACAGCCGGCAGATTCAGGCGGCACGGTGCCCTTGCGCATCCATTCGGTCCAGGCGGCGGTGCGGTTGGGGCTGCACCAAATGCGCACGGCTTTGGCTTCGGCGGATGGGTGCAAGCTGGGGATGGGCATCATAAAGTTGTAGATGGTGATGTCGGTCATCTGCTCGAATTCTTTTTCCAAACGGCGGCAGAAGGGGCAGTCGGGGTCGGAAAACACGGCCACTTTCAGCCTGCCGTTGCCGCGCACTTCTTTAATGGCGGAATCGAGCGGCAGGGTGGTGA
Organism: Eikenella sp. HMSC071B05; assembly: GCF_001811325.1. Classification (NCBI taxonomy): domain Bacteria; kingdom Pseudomonadati; phylum Pseudomonadota; class Betaproteobacteria; order Neisseriales; family Neisseriaceae; genus Eikenella; species Eikenella sp. HMSC071B05. The sequence goes on from NZ_KV804539.1 coordinate 88,766, forward strand.
AGTCGATGCGGTTGAGCTCTTCGCGGCGGGTTTCGGAAAGGTTGCTGCGTTTGTTCACATCAATCAAATCGCCGGTAAACATATGGTTGCCGTCAGCAGTCATGTACACCAGCTGGTTGCCGGAAAGGAACACTTCATACAGGCCGCTGACGGGAGCGGGGGTAACGCTCAACACTTCCAGGCCTTGGTCGCCGTAGGTTTGGGTGAGCTTGTTGCGGATAACGGCTTCGGGGCTGCCGGCGGGCGCAGAAGTGGCCGAAGCGGCAGCGCCGGAGGCATTTTGCTGCGCGGCGGGCTGGGCGTTGCAGGCGGCCAGAGGCAGCATCGCAGCCAGCAGGATGGCGGAGAGAGCGTGCTTCATTCGTTTGTTCTCATTAGGTGGTTGTTAAAACAGGGGCGCATTATACCGAAATCTGGTCGGGTGGGCTTTTGTGGCATGTAAATGTAATTTATTGCCCGGATTGGCTTTCAGGTAGCCTTTTGAAAGGCTACCTGAAAGTTGTTTGGGCGGCAGCAATGTACTTCAGCCCACTAGCCCCGGCCAGCGCGCCAACATGCGCTCTACGGCATCGGGCTGGCGCAGCAGTTCGCCCTGCCATTGCTCGGCAGCCTGGCGCCATTGCGGCAGTTGTTGCAGCAGTTGCCGCCAGCTTTCAGCACGGGCGGCGGGCGTGAGCGTGTCGGCATGGTTCAGGTCGTCGGAAAGGGCTTGGTGAGCGGCGGGCAGCGGGGCAAACGCGGCGGCTTTATGCCAGAAGGCGTGCAGTTTAGGCAGATGAGCCTGCTCGGCCTGCGGATAGATGTGCCACAGCAGGGGCGTGCCGGCGAGCTGGGCGCGCACGAAGCTGTCTTCGCCGCGCACGATGGCCATATCGGCCAGCCACAGCACGGCGTCAAATTCGGCCTGCGGCACAAAGCCGATGCGGATAAGCCGCACCGCGCCGGCCTGCCACACGCTACCGGGCTCGCGCAGGGCATGCTCGGGAATCGCGCCGGCTTGGCACAGGCTGTGGATAATTTGCCGGTCGGCCAGCCATACGTCTAAGGCTTCGCCCGCTGCCTGCCAGGCGGCGAGCCAATCGGCCCATTGTGCACCGGCATAGCCAAAGCAGAAACATTGCACGGCGCGGCGCGGGGCTTCAGGTAGCCCCAAGCGGCGGCGCAAGGCGGCTTGGGCGGTGGGGTTGGCGAGAAAGGCCTGCTGCTTTTTCAGGTAGCCTGCTTCGCGCAGGAGGCCGCCGCTGGTTTCGCTAAAACCCATCAGCCAAAAATATTTTTCCGTGCCGTCGGCTTGCAGCGAAGGCTTGCCGTGCATGGCTTCCGCCCAAGGTTCGGCGCTGAGATATTCCCAATTGAGCCACAGCGGGCGGTGTGTGCGAACGGCGGCCAGCGCGGCGGGAGGCAAATCGCAGCCGAAGGTTTCGATCACCAAGGAGGGTGCCGCCGCGGCCAATTCGGCCGCGATGCTTTCAGCCGCATCGCCCTGCCAATGGTGCGCCCGGATGGCGGCGGGCAGCGGGGCATCGCCGAGCAGTTTGGCCAGCGAGGCGGGATGGTCGTGCCAGAGGGCTACCTGAAAACCGGCTTCGTTCAGTCGGCGTGCCAGCCGCAGGGAAACGCCGATGTCGCCGTAGTTGTCGATCACGCGGCAAAACAACCAGGCGGCGGGCTGGGTGTCGGTATGTTTGGGTGGAAAAAACGGGTTTGATGGCACGATAAATCTTTCGCTGGGCAAATCTTCAGACAGGACGGCAATTTACGTTAGCTACGCGCTCTGTCAAGCGTTTTGGCGGAAATTTTTTGGTTTTCCCACAAGGGGCTAAGGCAGCCGCTTTCGGATTGGCATAAAGGCTCAAATCTGCTGCTTGACAAGTTTCGCTTTCATTTAATTGTTTGATATTTTTATATTTTTAAAAAATTGGCCATTTTTTATGCAATCTAAGCCGAGGCCTGATTTATCAGGAAATCTTACGCTTCCCACGGGGTTTTCCACAAAGTTTTCCACAGCTTTTGTGGGTAAGGGATAAAGCTGCGATAGCCGCGTTTTTTTGGCAGATTATTGCCTGCGGCAGATGGGGCGAACAGGTTGGGGATGGATGCCGTTGGAGCACAAGCAACTGACTAAATTTCAGGTAGCCTTCCGCATGGGCACCCTGTTCAACTACGTCGGCAAAAACGGCCTATTTGGCATGGAAAATGGTTGCTAGGCGGGCAGGATGGGAGGCTACCTGAAAACATCGCTGCAATATAGCCGCCGCCATTTTCATTTTAATCCACTATCGCTGCGCAGAGCCGCCGCTTTCAGGTAGCCTTTTGCCGTGCCGCCGTTTCGGCTACCATAGCCGCCGTTTGATTTAACAAAGAAGCAATCATGACTTTTCAACAATGGCTCGATTCCTGCCGCCTGCCCCGCCTGGAGGCGCGGCTGCTGGTGGAAGCCGTGTGCCGCATCTCTCATGTGAGGCTCATCAGCCGCAGCGGTGACGAGCTGCCGCAGCCGCAACGCGCCGTGCTCGATATGCTGGCCGCCCGCCGCCGCCTAGGCGAGCCGATGGCTTATCTGCTCGGCAGCCGCGAGTTTTACGGCAGAAGCTTCCGCGTATCGCCCGCCGTGCTGATTCCGCGCCCCGAAACCGAGCTTTTGGTGGAAGCCGCGCTTGCACGCCTGCCCCCGGGCGGGCGGCTGTGGGATTTGGGCTGCGGCAGCGGCATCATCGGCCTCACTATAGCGCTGGAACGCCCCGATGCCGCCGTGCGTGCTTCCGACATCAGCCCCGATGCGCTGGCCGTGGCGCAAGCCAATGCCGCCGCACTGGGCGCAAGTATCGAATGGGCGCAAGGCTCATGGTTTGCCGCCCTGCCAACTGCTGAGATAGCGGCAGGCCTGTTCGACATCATCACCAGTAATCCACCCTACATCGAGGCTGGCGACGAACACCTGACACAAGGCGACCTGCGCTTCGAGCCCGCCGCCGCGCTCACCGATTTTGCCGACGGCCTCAGCCATATCCGCACCCTCGCCGCCCAAGCTCAAGGCTACCTGAAACCCGGCAGCTGGCTGCTGCTGGAACACGGCTGGAACCAAGGCGAAGCCGTGCGCGGCATTTTGGCCGAACACGGCTGGCAGCAGGTGGAAACCCTGCGCGACTTGGCCGGGCTGGACAGGGTGAGCATCGGGCGGAAGGCGGTATAGCCAACACCTTTTTACGGCCATGGCTTGTCCATAGGGACAGTGTTCCGCCATACACGGAAATAACAGGCTTTATTTTGTCGACGCACTCAAAAGGCTACCTGAAAACCGGTTTGCAGTTTTCAGGTAGCCTTTGTTTCGCCCGAGGAATTAGTTCGGAATATATTGCAGCGGATCTACCGGCTGGCCGTTTTTGCGCAGCTCGAAGTGCAGCTGCACGCGCTGGCTGTCGCTGTTGCCCATGGTGGCAATGCTTTGGCCGCGGCGCACGGTTTGGCCTTCGCGCACGAGCAGGCGCTGGTTGTGGCCGTAGGCGGTAAGGTAGGTTTGGTTGTGCTGCACGATGATGAGGTTGCCGTAGCCGCGCAGGCCGGAACCGCTGTACACCACTTTGCCGTCGGCAGCGGCTACCACGGGCTGGCCGGCGGTGCCGCCGATGTTGATGCCTTTTTCACTGCCGCCGAAGCGGGTGAGGATGTTGCCGGCGGTGGGACGCTGCCAGGTGATGCCGGCGGCGCTGCGGGTGCTGCCGGATACGGAAGGCGTGGCAGCTGGGGTGGCAGCAGTGTTGGCCGGCGGGTTGGGCGTGGGCGCAGGCGCGGGGGTGGTGCGCGGCGGAGTAGCGGGCGGGGGGTTTGCGCAGTAGCGGGCGGAGTGTAGCCGGCGGGCTTAACACGCAATACTTGGCCGACGCTGATGTTGTTGTCGGGCAGATTGTTCCAAGCGCGCAGATTGTCTTGGCTGATGCGGTAGCGCAGGGCGATGTTATACACGGTGTCGCCACGTACCACGGTGTGCTGGGCGGCGTTCACGTCCACCGGAGCGTAAGACGGAGTGTAGCCGCTGCCGCCGGCAGGAGCGGCGTTGGCTGCGGGCGGAGTATAGGGAGCGGGCGCAGCAGCGGGCGGAGAGTAGGGGGTGGTATTGGCGGCTTGGGTGGAGGCAGGCGGGCTGTAGGGCTGCGCGCCGTAGGGGTTGCTGTCGGCCGCGGCAGTATTGCTGCCGTAGTTGTTGCCGTAGCCGGCACCGTTGCCGGACACTACGGGGGCGGGCGGCTGGGTGAGGGCGCAGGCGCCGAGGAAAACAGTGAGGATGAGGGGAAGGGTGCGGAAGGTAAACAATTGATTCATGGGGATGCGGGCTTTCTGTGCACGGAAACAGCGCAATCATAAGCAATCCGTGCGGTTTCATGCAAGGTTGGGCGGCGTATATCGCGGTTAAGTTCCGTTAATCAGCGGTACAAAGCGGGCTTCGTGCACGCAGGTTTCGTGGAAGCCATGGGCGGTTTTTTCGATGAGCCACAGGTATTGCTGCCCGCCTTCGTCCAGCGGGATCACCATGCGGCCGCCCACGGCGAGCTGTTGCAGCAGGGGCAGTGGCACTTCGGCAGGCGCGGCGGTCACAAGGATGCCCCGGAAGGGGGCTACTTCGGGCAGGCCGAGGTAGCCGTCGCCGCACACCAGCCGCGTGCCGCCGAGCAAACGGGCGGTGCGCAGATTGTGTTTGGCTTTTTCGTGCAGCGCCTGCAGCCGTTCCACCGAATAAATCTGCTTGAGCCCCACGGCCTGCAGCACGGCGGTTTGGTAGCCGCAGCCGGTGCCGATTTCCAGCACCGGGCCGAAGTTTTCTACTGCCGCGTCGCCGAGCATGAGCTGGGTCATCACGGCCACGGTGTAAGGCTGGGAGATGGTTTGCCCCAGCCCCAAGGGTAGCGACATATCGTCATAGGCACGCGAGCGCAGGGCCTCTTCCACAAACACATGCCGCGGCACGTTGCCCATGGCGGCGAGCACGTCGGCACGGCTGATGCCCATTTTGGCCAGCCGCTGCACCATATTGCGCCGCCGCCAATCGAAGCTGCCGCTGGTGTGTGCTGCGTTCATAGTGCGGTGTCCTGCCAAAATTGCGCCACACTGCCTAAGCCGGCGTGGTCGGTTAAATCCACGGAGAGCGGGGTAACCGTAATCATGCCGGCTTCGTTTTGTGCGAAATCGGTGTCTTCTTCGCGGCCGAGCACTTCGCCGGCCGCACCAATCCAATACACATTCTCGCCGCGCGGGCTGCGGGCGGCCACCACGCTTTGCTGATGATGCCGCCGCCCCAGGCGCACGGTGGTGATGCCTTGGATTTGGTTTTCCGGTACCGCCGGGATGTTGACGTTCCACAGCACGGGTGCGGCGGGCTTGGGCGCGGCGAACAGATGGGTGAGCAGCCGCCACACGGCCTGTTCGGCGGTGCGCCAATAGCGGCCGCTTTTGTCGTTGAGCGAAAAGGCAATCGCGGGGATGCCGAGCAGATAGGCTTCGGTGGCGGCGGCCACGGTGCCGGAATAGAGGGTGTCGTCGCCCATATTCGCGCCGTGGTTGATGCCGGAAAACACCCAGTCGGGCTGGAAATCGGGCAGGTTGTGCAGGGCGAGGTGGATGCAGTCGGTGGGCGTGCCGTCGACAAAATAGAAGCCGTTGGCGGCTTCTTGGATGCGCAGCGGGCGGTCGAGCGTGAGCGAATTGCTGGCGCCGCTGCGGTTGCGCTCGGGGGCGACCACGCGCACGTTGGCAAATTCGGCGGCCACCCGGGCGAGGATGGCGAGGCCTTCGGCTTGGTAGCCGTCGTCGTTGCTGATGAGGATATTCATGGTTGGCTTGTGGCTGCCTGAGAACGGGTGGTTTGGGGTTTCAGGTAGCCTGCAAACGGGGCAGCAGGCTACCTGAAACTGGGTTTGGGAGTTTGGCGCTGTTAAAGCGGCCGCTTTAAGGCTACGCAACAATTCAACCTTGGCTGCGCCAAGGCATTGCTTTCAGGTAGCCTTTGGTGTTTACAAAACGGTATTGGCCGGCTCGTAGTCGATCACGTCGCGGATTTTGTTTTGCGCGTCCACCAGCACCACTTTCGGCCGGTGTGCGGCGATTTCCGGCTCGGAGAGCAAAACGTACGACATGATGATTACCACGTCGCCCGGCTGCACCAGCCGTGCCGCCGCGCCGTTTAGGCAGATTTCGCCGCTGCCGCGCTCGCCGGCGATGGTGTAGGTTTCCAGCCGCTCGCCGTTGTTGTTGTTCACAATCTGCACTTTCTCGTTCACGCAGATGCCAGCCGCATCAAGCAGATCCAAATCCACGGTGATGCTGCCTACATAGTTTAAATCGGCGCGGGTAACGGTGGCGCGGTGGATTTTGCCGCCCAGCAAAGTTCGGAACATTTCGGGAATCCTGGAAAAAAGCGGTATTCTATCGCAAGCGGTGCGCGGGCTGAAGGCTGCCGGTCATTTTCAGGTAGCCTTTTCCGCCCGTGCCGGTTTGCCGGACATTTCTGTCCGGCCTGCAAGTTTCAGGTAGCCTTATTCTGCTCCGCAGCCGCAGCCGCAGGAAAGGGAGGCGGAGGCCTGCAGGCTGAGCTGTTTGCGCTGCAGCGCTTTTTCGTGGCGGCAGCGCTGGCGTTCGCCGGTGATTTGCAGCGGCGGCACGGGCACGGGCTTGCCGTTTTCCACGGCCACCATGGTGAAATAGCAGCTGTTGGTGTGGCGCACTTGGCCGGTGCGGATGTTTTGCGCTTCCACGCGGATGCCGACTTCCATGGAGGTGCGGCCGGTATAGTTGACGCTGGCGTAGAACGTAACCAGCTCGCCCACGTGAATCGGCTCTTTAAACAATACTTTGTCCACAGACAGGGTAACGCAGTAGTGCCCGCTGTAGCGGCTGGCGCAGGAATAGGCCACCTGGTCGAGCAGGCGCAAAAGCTCGCCGCCGTGCACATTGCCGCTGAAATTGGCGGTGTTGGGCATCATCAGTTCAGACATCACCAGTTCGTGCGCGGGCAGCTGGCGGGTTTGGGATTCGGTCATGGTGTTCCTTGGCGTGTGAGAATAAAGGGATTATTTTATGCTATTAACGCAGCATGGCTTGATTAAACTTGTTTATGATGCGATTTCTGCATGCCCCGCCAGCCGTTGGCCACCAAAAGCAGCAGCCCCGCCCAAATCAGGCCGTAGGTGATGTAGGCCGATGGCTGCACCGGCGTTTTCAGCACCAACACCACCAGTAAAAACAGCAAGGCTGGCTCCACATAGCTGAGCATGCCAAATAGGTTGACCGGCAGCAGCAGTCCCGATTTCAGATTAAGCGACATCGACACCGCGCTGGCCATGCCCAGCAGCGGCAGCAGCAGCCAATAGCGCGGCTCGCCCAGCACCCATGCCGTCATATCCGCGTGCCACAGCAGATAGGCCAGCGCAAAGGGCAGGATTAGCGTGAGGTCCAGCGTGAGCCCTTGCAGGGCGGGGATTTTCATCTCGCGGCGGTAGAGGTAGTACACCGGATACGCCAGGCACACCCACAGCGTGGTCCACGAAAAGGCCTGTTGCGTCCATATTTCGTGCGCCACGCCCAAGCCCGCCAGCACCAGCGCCGCGGTTTGCAGGCCGTTGAGCCGCTCTTTGAGCCAAAACCGCCCCGCCAGCACCATCACCACCGGAAACAGGAAATAGCCCATCGCCACATTCACGCCCTCATTGTTGACCGGCGCCCACATAAACAGCCAAAACTGGCTAGCCACATCCAGCGTGCCCAACAAAAACAGCAGCCAACGGCGGAGGCTGTTCAAATGCGTACGCACAAAGCGCAGCATGGCCGGCAGGCCGATGAGGCGCAGCGTGATCAGCCACAGCCCCGCCGCCATCACCACCATGCGCAGCGCAAACACATCCGTGCCGCTAATCGGCTGCATCCAATGGCTAAATAAATACAGCACGCTAAACAGCAGCTGCGACAGCAGGCACAACACCACGCCTTTGCTCAAATCTGACACGAACACCCCAGGGAAAGAATACAGAAGAGTTTGATTATATAATGAATTAACGCTATTCGATACTACTCAGGCAGCGGCTGGCTCACGGTGTGGCAAAAGTGAAATCAAACTGCCCTATCGGCTTACCGCATACGGCGCAGGGTTTCAGCTAGCCTCAGGCAGAGCGGGAAAGGCTACCTGAAAAGATGGCGGTATATTTTTCAGGTAGCCTTGATAAACCATCCCACCGCTCCATATAATCTTAAACGGCAGGCCGAATGCCGTTACTCTTAACCTAATCAGGAGATTAAACATGAGTAAAGATTTTGACCAGCAAAAAGAAGAGCTCTTGCAAGAAGTGCGCTCCGTACTCGACGACGTGGAAGAGCTGTACCACAGCAGCGTTGAAGAAGGCAGCAAAGAAGCCGAGCAGCTGCGCGGCAAGCTGCAACGCAAATTGCAGGCTGCCCAGCGCAAATTGGGCGATTTTGAAGAAGTGGCTGCCGAGCGCGTGAAACACACCGCCCGCCAGGCCGACCAACTGGTGCAAGACAAACCCTACTACGCCATGGGCTTCGCCGCCCTCGCCGGCTTGGTAGTGGGCGTGCTGCTCAACCGCCGTTAATATTTGCCCCAGCCGCCCGCCCCGCCCTGTGCAGGCGGGCGTTTTATAGCTGTGCAAAAAATAGCTGCACCAACCAGGCGTGATACGGCATTGGTCAACTTTGCCTCATACCTATATAGCACCACTATCCCCATCCCCCCGGGAGCGCCGCATGAGTCTCAAACACAACATCAACCACATCCGCTTCCTCATCAACCAAGGCGCGGATCTCTTGCTGCTGCGCCTGCAAATCCTCGGCATCGACCTTTCCGGCCAAGCCTCAGGCTTAATAAAAATTACCGCCGCCCTGCTCGCCGGCAGCGTGTTGCTGCTCGCCGCCTTGGTCAGCCTTTTCTTCGGCCTCGATGCCGTCCTGCCCGTACACGCCAAAATCTGGGTGTTTTTCAGCCTGCCCGTGTTGCTCCTGCTTATTGCTTGGTTCTTACTCGCCCGCGCCCTGTCCGGCTGGCGGCAGGCCGGCGTTCAGGTAGCCTCCACCCTCGCCGACATGCGCCGCGACCTCGATACTCTGCGCGGCCGCACTTCCGGCATAAACACCCAGCCTGCCGACACCGCGCCGGAGCAGCCAGAATGAGCCCACAGCCCCAGCAGCCGCTCAGCAAAGCGCAGCAACGCGAATTGCTCGCCCTGCAGGCCGAACTCGCCCGCCTGAAAATCCGCAGCGAAAACCTGCGCCAACAAGGCCGAAACCGCGCCGGCAAACCCATCGACTGGCTCAAACTGGCCGACAGCCTGCCCGTAGCCATGCTACTGTGGCAAGCCGCCGTCCTACCCGCCCCCAAGCAACGCCAACTGCTGCCCAAATTCGGCCGCCTGCTGTGGCGCTGGTGGAGCAGCGAGCAGGGGAAAGGGAAAAAGGGAAAATAAATATTTGGGCTGATGGCAAAGGCTACCTGAAACCCATCCCTGCGCTACTGGCGATAGCAACCAACCACTAGCGTGTTGGGGGAAAGATGAACCAAACAAACCAAAGGCTACCTGAAAGCGGTTTGAAGTACTTTCAGGTAGCCTTTGGTGTGAATCCAATCTGCCAACAGCAATGCTGCCCGCAGCCAGCTTCACGCCAGCTGCCGACGTGCCAGCAGTTTCGGCATCGCCACTGAAGCCGCCGTAGCGGCAATCACCAACAAAATCCCCAGCCACGACAACACGGAAACCTGTTCGCCCAACACCAGCACGGCCATCAACGTGCCGAACACCGGCTCAGAGGCGGTGAGCATGCCGGAGAAGTTGGCCGACACACTGGTCATGCCTTTGTTCCACAGCGTATAGGAAAGCCAGCTGCAACACACGCCCAAATAGAGCAGCCCCAGTGCGCCTGGCCAGTTCCATTCAATGCGTAGACTGTCGGCAAAGGCCAGGCTCACCGGCAGGCACAATAGCGGCGCCACGGCCATGGAAAGCGAAGTGAAGGCAGGTGCGCCGATTTCGGCAATCATCCGCTGCGTGGGGCGCATGGTGGTGCAAAACACAGCACCGCCGCCGAACACCATCAGGCAGCCGAACAGGTTGATGTCGCCTTCCCCGCCGCTGCCGGCAATCAGGAGCGCCACCCCGGCAAAGGCCGCCAGCCCGCACAGCCAGTGATACCAGCGGGCAAAGTCGCGGAAGAAAAAGTGGCCGATAAACACCATCAACAGCGGCTCGAGCCCGACGATGGTGGAAGCGCTGGTGGCAGAGGTATATTTCAGCCCCACAAATTGCATGGCCAGCACCACCACATAGTTTAAAAACGTCAGCCACAGCAGCGGCCGCCAATGCCGTTTTTCCAAACTGCGCCCGAAACGCAATGCCGCCGGCAGCACCAGCAGCGAGGCCAGCAACAGGCGGCACAGCAGCATCAGGAGCGGATCGGTCATGGTGTAGGTGTATTTGGCCGCAATAAAGGCGCTGCTCCACAAAATGAGCGCAATGATTTGGTAAAGCACGGTGTTTCCTTAGCCGAAGTGCGGCAGGCGAAAAAAGGCGGCAGTTTACTCCGCACCGGGCAGCGGGGCAATGAATGGCAGAGCATGGCCAATATAGCCGTGTTCAATCGGCTACGAGCCGCAGACCTCAGGCACCACGGCCAACGAGCCTATGCCATATCTTGCACCTCAAGCGGCAAATCGTGGCAATCCAATCCGCTCACGGCTGGCAGAAAACAATACTTTAAATCAACCCCGCCTGCTTCAGCTCGTTCTTCACATAAGCGTAATACACCGGCGAAATGATGATGCCGCCGATGCCGAAAATTCGCTCGAACACCACCATCACCAGCAATAATTCCCACGCGCTCGATTCGATTTGCGAGCCGATGATTTTGGCGTTGAGGAAATATTCCAGCTTGTGCACCACCACCAAAAACACCAGCGAAGCCGCGGCCACATACAGCGACGCGCCCAGGCTGAGGATGATGATGACCGTGTTGGACACCAGATTGCCGGCCACCGGCACCAGCCCCACCACGAACGCAATTACCAGCACGGTGAGTCGGAAAGGCAGTTCCACGCCGAAGGCGGGCAGAATCAGATACAGGTACACGGCGGTAACGGCAGTATCGATTAAAGAAATTTTCACCTGGGCGATAAACACGCGCTCGAAGCTGGTTTGGAAGTTGGTAATGCGTCGCACCAGCTGGACTTTAAATGGCGGCATTTGATGGCGGCTGCGGCGGGTGTTGAGGCGGTGGAAGCTGAGCAGCGCGCCGATAATCACACCGATGAGCACGTAAACGAAGGAGGTGAAGCTGTTTTTGCTGATGCGGGTAAGTGTAGCGCCGTATTCGGTGAGCAGTTCGGCAGCGGCGGCTTTGATTTCGGCCAGATTTTCGGGCAGCATATTCAAAATGGCCGGCGGCAGCTCGCCGCTGTTTTTGGTGTCGGCCAGAATGGCGGCGAGCTTAGCCAGCATCACCGTGATGTGCCCGCTGTGAATCAGGCGGTACACACCCAACGCCATCAAAGTGATGGCCAAGAGCACCAGGCTGATGGTGAACGTGGCGGAAACAAGATTGATATTGCGCACATTAAGCGAGCGGTGCAGGAAGGTGTTTTGCGGCAACAGGCGGTGGCGCATCCACAGAATCAGGCCGTTGGTGCGGTTGATGAAAATGTAGGTAAGGATGATGGAGAGCAGCAGCGGCAGGAAGCGGAAATGCAGGATAACCAGCAGCGCGGCGGCCATCAGGATATAGGAAGCGGTGCGGAATTTGGTGGTTTCGGTGTGCATGATGTGTGTGTGCATGGATTTAAGGGTGGGGCTACCTGAAAAGCGGGGATTGGATTTCAGGTAGCCTTTCTCTGGATGGTGTTAGTCGGTAGTGCTATCGCTATCGGTATCAGTATGGCGGGCAGATAGGGGAAGTATATTGTAAAGCAACAGTTCGTGCGGTACGGTGGTTTGATCGCTGCCGGAAAAAGCAAGCTGGTTGTCGCTGTAACCCTTTTCTATGCCAAAGGTGGCAACAAGTTTGCGGCCGGAGAGCTGCGGGATGATGTCGTTAAACGTAAACTCCACCGTATTGCCTTGTTGAGCGGCAGTCTTCAGGAATGGGAAGTGTTCCGTGGTGGGCAAAGATAATTTGATTTGGCCAGGCTTGGCGGTATCGGCGCCATCTAGGTTTGTATGCTCATGGATATGTTTAAACAGCCTGGCCAGACGGCCTCTAATAATATAGTTGATACAGGCTTGGTCGGCCGTGCTGAGAAGCTCGGCATAGACGGGGTCGTCTGTGTCTGCTCCGGCAGCCTGCAAATTGGCGCGAATGCCGAAACGGCAGCGTTCGGCGATATATTGGTCGCCGGGGTGGGCTTTATCGAATTCCTCTTGTCGTTGGGAGGATAATTCCATTCGGCGGGAAAACTCCTCAAAACTGTATCCCAAACCAGATTGAGGGTTGGCATGGGCGGGGCGGTTGGCGCGAGGCCGATGATGCGGTGCGGCTTGAACGGTTAGGGGCGTAGCAGCCAGCAAAGAAGCCAGTAAAACAATATATCGGTATTGCATGGTTTGTTCCTGAATTAAGTTGGGAAGAGGCTACCTGAAAATATGGCTATTGTTGTTTTCAGGTAGCCTTTGGGCGGTCGGGTCGGGTTAGAGAATCCGTCCCACAGTTGCTGCCTGTAAGCATGAGTTTCAACGAGGTTAAAACCATTTGCGTGTGTTTTGTATACACCCTGCCCATGCAGGCTACGCTTGCTCACACTTCATCAGCGTAATTATTCTTAATAAATTCAATACACTCTTTCAATTTCTCTATAACAATTTCAGTTGGCATGACCACTACGATTTCATCAGTTAATAGGCTGTCTATTTTTGTCATCTCTTTGCCAACAATTACCCCAAAGTGCTCTCGATACTGCTCAACTTCACCGCCATTAGGCACTTCTTCCAATATTTCCTTCAATAGGGTTTCAGACATTTCCAATAAGTGCTTAACCCCCATCCCGCCGTCATCCATTAAGAAATCTGCTAACCAGCCAAAGTTTTCATACCGACTACTCTCATGAAAGAGTACCCCAAACCGGTTGCTACCGGTTTGAAAGAAATCTTTTGTAAAAATTAAATCCATACTTAAGGGCCATTAAATTATTTCATCAGAGGGCAAACAGCAGGCGTAGCCAGCATAGCGGTAGCCGCAAGTCGGATACTCGAATCTGACATTTGGGCATAAAGCCTGCTTCGCTGAATCTGCGTTTTCAGGTAGCCCAAAAGGGGCTACCTGAAAATTGAAAACCGCGTACGTGTGCTCCGCATACCCTCTGCCAAGCGGGCTGCGCTCGCTGACTATCAAACGGATTAAGGCGGTTGAAGAAGCCCTCAACCGCTGGGCGAGAAAGGCATTGGATGATGAGATGCCGGGTGATTTGTTTTTAGCGACGATCGCCAATAGCATTGAAGCATTGCGCTTGAATTGCGAATGCAAGGGCATCACAAACCGTTCAATTGCCTGCCTGATTTAAATAGCGGTATTGGTTGCAGGCTTCTTGAAATCCACTATCACATGCTTTGCCGAACCATTCCTTGCTAAGATGCAAATCTTGGCGCACGCCTCGTCCGCTGTCATACATCACACCCAGATTATATTGTGCTTCGGCAACTCCCTGTTCTGCCGCTTTGCGAAACCATCTGAATGCTTCGGCATCGTCTTGGCGCACACCTTGTCCGCTGTCATACATCGCCCCTAGATTATTTTGGGCTTGGGCAACCCCCTGTTCCGCTGCTTGGCGATACCATCTGAACGCTTCGGCATAGTTTTGGCGCACACCTTGTCCGTTGTCATACATAACACCCAAATTATATTGGGCTTCAGCATCCCCCTGTTCCGCCAACTGCAAGGTCTCCCGAAAATCTGATGCGTCATCCGCCCACACTGCCTGATTTAAACCCAAAGCCAGCAATGCGGCTGCCAGTAATTTTGTCAAATGCTTCATTTTAATTCTCTTATGGTTTTTAAAACGTTAATGGATGGGCGCGTGGTATGTGCCCGAAACCTTTATGCCGTCTGAGAAACAGATTTTATCCCGTCATAGGGATTTCTCCCTGCTGCCGCACCAATGTGCAAAACTCTGTGCGCAAACTGTGTCATGTTCCTGTTTGGTACAGAATTCGGTTTATGCGTTCTTTTGCGATGTGCAGGCTGCTTTTTTGGGGCGAAAAGCAGCCTGCACTAGCCGAATGTTAAACGGATTAAGGCGGTTGAGGAAGCCCTCAACCGCTGGACGAGAAAGGCATTGGATGATGGGATGCTGGGTGATTTATTTTTAGCGGCGCTCGCCAATAGCATTGAAGCGTTGCATTTGAAGCGCGGATGCAAGGGCATCACAAACAGTTCAATAGCCAGCCTGATTTAAATAGCGGTATGGGTCGCACCCTTTTTGCCATCCACCATCACATGCTTTGCCGAACCATTCCTTGCTAA
>NZ_KV804539.1:103364-172261 GCF_001811325.1 Eikenella sp. HMSC071B05
TTTGCCGAACCATTCCTTGCTAAGATGCAAATGGTGGGGCTGCATGGGGCGCAGCATCTTGCCCCTGCTCATGGTAGGCGGCGAAACGCCTGCGCTGGCAAAAGATTGGCGATAGGCAGCCTGAAAACGGTTATTTCCATTTTCAGGCTGCCTTTTGTTGCTTAACGCTTGCGGGCTGTTTGCCAGTGGTCTTTTTCCCAGCAATAGCGGTCTTCGTTGTAGTCTCTGCTGTTGATGCGGTAGCTGACGCGTATGCAGCCTTTGCCGTCTGCTTCTATTTGCCCCATGTTTTCTATGCCGTTGGCTTCGGCAAATTGCCCTGTTTGGGGCTGATAGAGATAGAGATTGGTACCGTTGAGACTGTATGACCCGATATCGGTGGCGGCGATGTCGGGGTAGCCGTCGCCGTTGTAGTCGTGCAGGGTGATGAGGTCTAGCTCTTTTGCATTGAAGGCGGCAAGGTCGTTGATTATCTGCACTTTGCCGCTGGGGCGGTGGGTGATTTTGATGGCGTAATCGTTATCTTGCCCCATTATGGTTTCCACTTGGTAGGGGAAGGGGCGGGCGGGTTTGGCGTTGGCAAACGATACGGCGGTTAGGCAAAGGGCAAAAAGGGTAAAGGATTTCATGGGAGTCTCGCTTTCTTAGAGGTTGGTTTGGGAATCATAGGTTGGTTTGGGCAGCCTGAAAAGGGTTTACACGCTTTTCAGGCTGCCTTTGTCGTTTATTTCGCCCCCTTAAACCCGCGCTTCAAATGCACCATCAGCAACGCCACTGCCGCAGGGGTTACGCCGGAAATGCGGCTGGCCTGTCCGACGGTTTCGGGTTTGTGCTGGTTGAGCTTTTGCTGCACTTCGGCGGATAAACCTTTGACTTTGCTGTAATCGATGTCGTCGGGCAGCTTTAAGGTTTCGATGTCGCGGCGGCTGTCGATTTCTTCGTTTTGGCGGTCGATATAGCCTTGGTATTTGACTTGGATTTCGACTTGTTCGATGACTTCGGCGGAGAGGTTTTCAGACGACCTTGCGCCTTCGAGCGTCATCAGCGCGGCGTAGTCGAGGTTCGGGCGGCGCAGGAGGTCGTGCAGGTTGGCTTCGCGGCTGAGTTTTTGTCCAAACACGCGGATTTGTTCGTCTTCGGCGAGTTTTTGCGGCGTGTACCATGTTGTTTTCAAACGTTGGATTTCGCGTTCGATGGCTTCGCGTTTTTCGTTGAACATGCACCATTGCGCTTCGGATACCAAGCCGATTTTGTGGCCGTCTTCGGTCAGGCGCATGTCGGCGTTGTCTTCCCTGAGTTGCAGGCGGTATTCGGCGCGGCTGGTGAACATGCGGTAAGGCTCGTTCACGCCTTTGGTGATGAGGTCGTCCACCAATACGCCGAGGTAGGCTTGTTCGCGGCGCAGCAGCAGCGGGTCTTGTTCGCGGACGTATTGCACGGCGTTTGCGCCTGCGAGCAGGCCTTGTGCGGCGGCTTCTTCGTAGCCGGTGGTGCCGTTGATTTGTCCGGCGAAGAAGAGGCCTTGGATGGTTTTGGTTTCGAGGCTGGCTTTGAGGTTGCGCGGGTCGAAGTAGTCGTATTCGATGGCG
Organism: Eikenella sp. HMSC071B05; assembly: GCF_001811325.1. Lineage (NCBI taxonomy): Bacteria > Pseudomonadati > Pseudomonadota > Betaproteobacteria > Neisseriales > Neisseriaceae > Eikenella > Eikenella sp. HMSC071B05. The sequence continues at coordinate 104,954 of NZ_KV804539.1, forward strand.
TAGCCGGGGCGCAGGATGTGGGCGTTTTCCAGGCCTTTCATGCTGCGCACGAGGGCGATTTGGATGTCGAACGGCAGGCTGGTGGAGATGCCGTTGGGGTAGTATTCGTTGGTGGTCAGCCCTTCGGGTTCGAGGAAAATCTGGTGGCTGTCTTTGTCGGCGAAGCGGTTGATTTTGTCTTCGATAGACGGGCAGTAGCGCGGGCCGACGCCTTCGATTTTGCCGGTGAACATGGGGCTGCGGTCGAAGCCTGAACGGATAATTTCGTGTGTTTTCAAATTGGTATGCGTAATCCAGCAGGACACTTGGCGCGGGTGCATATCGGCGTTGCCGCGCACGGAAAAGACGGGCACGGGCGTGTCGCCGGGCTGTTCGGTGAGCTGGGAAAAATCAATCGTGCGTCCGTCGATGCGCGGCGGTGTGCCGGTTTTCAGACGACCTTGCGGCAGGTTCAATTCGCGCAAACGTCCGCCCAGCGATTTGGCGGCGGGGTCGCCGGCGCGGCCGCCTTCGTAGTTTTCCAAACCGATGTGGATTTTGCCGGACAAAAACGTGCCGGCGGTCAGCACGACGGCGCGGGCTTTGAATTCCACGCCCATCGCGGTGATTACGCCGCTGATGCGGTCGCCGTCGAGCGTTACGTCGTCAACCGACTGCTGGAAGAGGTCGAGGTTTTCTTGGTTTTCCAGCATTTCACGGATGGCGGCTTTATACAGGATACGGTCTGCCTGCGCGCGCGTGGCACGCACTGCCGCGCCTTTGCTGGCGTTCAGGCGGCGGAACTGGATGCCGGATTTGTCGGTGGCCAGCGCCATCGCGCCGCCCAATGCATCGAGTTCGCGCACGAGGTGGCCTTTGCCGATACCACCGATGGAGGGGTTGCACGACATTTGGCCGAGCGTTTCGATGTTGTGTGTGAGCAAAAGCGTCTGCGCGCCCATGCGTGCGGCGGCAAGCGCGGCTTCCGTGCCTGCGTGGCCGCCGCCAACGACGATGACGTCGTAGGTTTTGGGGTAGAGGATGGTGGGCATGATTGTGTGGCTGGTAAAAAATCAAGCGATTATACGCGGTTTTGCCGCCGGATGAGGCTACCTGAAAAACGGAAATGGGTTTTGAGCTTGGCAGAAACCGGCCTTCCTGCAGCAACCGGGTTTTCGCTTGGTAGATACAGAGGCTTCTTTGGAGGTCTCGTTTTGGCAAAATTCGCTTTAATCATTTTCAGGTAGCCTGCGCTGGGATAGAGGCTACCTGAAAAGTTGTGCGCTTGAGAAACAGCTTTCAGGTAGCCTTCCCGGTTTGCGGCGCGGGGCAAGAAGCTGGCTGAAAGTGTTACAATACGCGGTTTCTTTTTATTCGAGTTTTCCGGCTTCATCATGTGCAATCACAACCACCCACACCACACCCGCAACAACGACACCATCCGCATCCGCGGCGCACGCACGCATAATTTGAAAAACGTCGATTTGGACATTCCGCGCCACAAGCTGGTGGTGGTCACGGGGCTGTCGGGCAGCGGCAAATCGTCGCTGGCGTTTGACACGCTGTATGCCGAAGGGCAGCGGCGTTATGTCGAAAGCCTGTCCGCCTATGCGCGGCAGTTTTTGCAGATGATGGACAAACCCGACGTCGATTTGATCGAAGGACTGTCGCCCGCAATTTCCATCGAGCAGAAATCCACCAGCCACAACCCGCGTTCCACCGTCGGCACGGTAACGGAAATCCATGATTACCTGCGTCTTTTGTACGCCCGCGTCGGCACGCCGTATTGCCCCGAACACAATCTGCCGCTATCCAGCCAGACCGTGTCGCAGATGGTCGATGCTGTGTTGAAGCTGCCGGAAGACACGCGCGTGATGATTCTGGCGCCGGCGGTGCGCGAGCGTAAGGGCGAATTTGTCGATTTCTTTGCCGACTTGCAGGCGCAGGGTTTTGCGCGCGTGCGCGTGGACGGCGAGGTCTATCAGTTGGACGAAGTGCCGAAGCTGGAAAAAAACATCAAGCACAATATCGACGTGGTCATCGACCGCGTGAAAGTGAAGGCGGACATCAAGCAGCGGCTGGCAGAAAGTTTTGAAACCGCGCTGCGCCACGGCAACGAGCGAGCGCTGGCGATGGAAATGGACAGCGGCGAAGAACATTGGTTTTCCGCACGTTTCGCCTGCCCCGTGTGTTCGTACAGCCTGCCCGAACTGGAGCCGCGCCTCTTTTCGTTTAACAACCCGATGGGTTCCTGCCCCACTTGCGACGGCTTGGGCAACACCAATTTCTTCGACCCCGAAAAAGTAGTCGCCCATCCCGAATTGTCGCTGGCAACGGGCGCGATTGACGGCTGGGACAAGCGCAACCAGTTCTATTTCCAAATGATTCAGTCGCTGGCGCGGCATTACGGTTTCGATGTGCAGGCTGCTTGGGAAACGCTACCTGAAAAAGTGAAAAAAGTCGTGTTGCACGGCTCGGGTAAAGAAGTCATTGATTTCACTTACCTGTCCGAACGCGGCACCACCTTCAACCGCAGCCACGCCTTCGAAGGCATCATTCCCAATCTCGAACGCCGCTACCGCGAAACCGACAGCGAAACCGTGCGCGAAAAACTGCGCGAATACCAAAATCACCGTGCCTGCCCGAGCTGCGGCGGCGCACGTTTGCGCAAAGAAGCGCGCTACGTTTACGTCAGTGGCGAGCCGTTGCACGAAGTCTCCGCCTGGCCGCTGACCAAAACCCACCAATTCTTCGAAACGCTGGATTTGGACGGCAACAAAAAACAAATCGCCGAAAAAATCCTCAAAGAAATCACCGAGCGGCTCGGCTTCCTGATTAACGTCGGGCTGGATTACCTGAATCTCTCCCGCTCCGCCGAAACCCTTTCCGGCGGCGAAGCCCAGCGCATCCGCCTCGCCAGCCAAATCGGCAGCGGCCTGACCGGCGTGATGTACGTTTTGGACGAACCCTCCATCGGCCTGCACCAGCGCGACAACGACCGCCTGCTCGCCACCCTCAAACGCCTGCGCGATTTGGGCAACAGCGTGATTGTGGTCGAACACGACGAAGACGCCATCCGCGAAGCCGATTTCGTCGTCGATATGGGCCCCGGCGCCGGCGAACACGGCGGCAACGTACTGATTGCCGACACCCCCGAAAACGTCGCCAAATGCGAAAAATCCGTTACCGGACAATACCTCAGCGGCAAAAAATCCATTGCCGTGCCGTCTGAACGCACGCCCGTCAATCCCGACCGAATGCTCGTCCTCAAAGGCGCGCGCGGCAACAACCTCAAAAACGTTACCCTTGAGCTGCCGCTTGGTTTGATTACCTGCATCACCGGCGTATCCGGCAGCGGCAAGTCCACCCTGATTAACGACACCCTCGCCAAAATCACCGCCCGCGAACTCAACCGCGCCCAAGAAGAACCCGCCCCATACGACGACATCCACGGCCTCGAACACCTCGACAAAGTCATCAACGTCGACCAATCCCCCATCGGCCGCACCCCGCGCTCCAACCCCGCCACCTACACCGGCCTGTTTACCCCCATCCGCGAACTCTTTGCCGGCGTCCCCCTCTCGCGCGAACGCGGCTACAGCGTCGGCAGATTTTCCTTCAACGTCAAAGGCGGCCGCTGCGAAGCCTGCCAAGGCGACGGCGTGATTAAAGTCGAAATGCACTTCCTGCCCGACGTGTACGTCCCCTGCGAAGTCTGCCACGGCAAACGCTACAACCGCGAAACGCTCGAAATCCAATACAAAGGCAAAAACATCAGCCAAGTCCTCGACATGACCGTCGAAGAAGCCCGCGAATTTTTCGACGCCGTCCCCACCGTATCGCGCAAACTGCAAACCCTGATGGACGTAGGCCTAGGCTACATCCGCCTCGGCCAGTCCGCCACCACCCTCTCCGGCGGCGAAGCCCAGCGCGTCAAACTCGCCCTAGAACTCTCCAAACGCGACACCGGCCGCACCTTATATATTCTCGACGAACCGACAACAGGCTTACACTTCGCCGACATCGCCCTGCTGCTGGAAGTGATAGGTCGTCTGAAAGGCAAAGGCAACTCGATTGTGATTATCGAGCATAATTTGGATGTGATTAAAACCGCGGATTGGATTGTGGACTTGGGGCCGGAAGGTGGCGATGGTGGGGGGAGGATTATTGCTTCAGGTAGCCCCGAGCAGGTAGCGAAGGTTAAGGGGAGTTATACTGGGAAGTATCTGGACGAAATGTTATAAAAATTTCCTATTCCCAACACCTTATTTAACTAAATTTCTTAAGGAGAATCATTATGAGTAACAAGTATGAAACATTGGTAAATATATTAGATAAATTATGTGATGAAGCACCTCCACAAAACTCTAGGTATTATCCAAGGCCAGATGATATTGAAGGAAAAAATCAGGCTAGATCAAGAGCACTTATTCATCTATACCTAAAAGTAATGTTTGGAATTCTAAATTTTAAAGATAGAGAGCATCTCATAACCGATGGCTCACAGGATGGAGGAATAGATGCATATTATATAAATACTGATATAAAAAAAATATATTTTATACAATCCAAATTTCGGACAACCAATACAAACTATGAAAACAAATCCATCTCTCTAGAGGAAATATTAAGTATGGATTGCGACCGAATCACAGATGGAGAGGAAGAAGATGAAAAAGGAAATTTATATAATGGGAAAATTAAACAGCTGCAACGAGAAATTAGAGATATTGAAGATATTGGCCGTTACTCTTATGAAGTAATAATTTTAGCAAATATAAATTCTAAAATTTTACCTAGCCAATTAAGAAAGTTAACGGGCGGATTGCCTACAAAAATATTTGATTTCAAAAAAACGTATTCGGAATTAGTATTTCCAGTAGTTACTGGTACATTTTATAACCAAGAAAATCTATCTATTACTCTGAATTTATCGACCAAGTCTTCTTCGAGTGCAAGAATTGATTATTCTGTTCAAACAGAATTTGAAAATTGTGATATTACCGTTGTATTTGTCCCTACTGAAGAAATTGCAAAGATATTACATAAATACAAGAATTCTATTCTAAAATACAATCCTAGATGTTATTTAGAATTGCAAACAAACAATGTTAATAAAGAAATTTATAATACCATAACTCAAAGAAAAACTAATGAATTTGCATTATATAACAACGGTATAACAATGTTATCAGATGCAACTAATATTAATGAAAAAATTGGGCAAATTGGCAAAGCACAAATATGGATTACGAATCCTCAGATAATTAATGGAGGACAAACAGCATTCACTCTTAGTAGAATATACGAAGATGTATTAAATAACAAATTAAATAAAGATATCTTTGAAAATAAAGAAGTCCTATTGAAAATAATAACATTCAATGACAATAACTTAGAGAGAAATCAAAAGATTCAGCTGATTGAATCTATCTCCAAAGCGACTAATCAACAAAGTCAAGTATCTGAAGCAGATAGGAGATCCAATGATGCAGTCCAAATTAAAATCCAACATGATTTCTTTGAAAATTTTGGAATATATTATGAGAGAAAAAAAGGTGAATACTCTGATGGATTAAAAGAAAAATATATATCTAGAAAGCAGATTGTTAATAGAGAGGTATTATTGCGACTTGCTATGGCTTGTAAGGGGTTAGCATCTCAGGCTAGAAGAAGTAGTGATAAAAAGATATTTGAAGAATCTCATTTTTCTAAAATTTTAGAAGACTCTGAAGATTGTATTTATAAATATTATTATGCATATCTTTGTTTCCAATATTTAAATCAATTAGAAAAAGAATATACTAAAGATTCAGGAGAAAGTAGTTATGGTTTTGGACTTAGATATGGAAAATATGCAATCGTAACAGCAATAACTTCTATAAAATATAAAAATAAAGAATCATTAGGATCATTTGAACAAGATACTTTAGATATTGTCGAAAATTGGAAAAATTTTGAAAGGCATGTGGCATCACTTGATACTAATTACTCTTATTTCTACGAAGTGTGGGGGGATAAATCAGATGAAACATCATCACCCAGTAGCTTTATCTATAATTTTGATGGTTATTATAAAGGCAGAACTATCAATTCAGATCTCAAAAACTACTTAGCTGATATTCCATAATTATCATTAATAGAGAACAGTAGCCTGCATACCCACCGCGTGCGTACCGCACGCACGCAGATGTTTAATTGACGATTTACCGTTTCAACTTTTAACTCCGTTGAAGCTGCCACTTTCAGACGGCATCAGAGGCCGTCTGAAAACTCGACAGTCTTAAATATAGATAAAGCCTTCCCATCAATAAAGGCTACCTGAAAGCGCGAGCTTCAACGAAGTTAAAACTCACTTCTTTCGTTTTAGCTGCACAGAAACTCACTTCGTTCGTTTTCAGGTAGCCTTTTCTTAACTTGACGGCAGCCGCAGTTTCAAAAATCAGAAACCGCTGTTATCCGCCAAACAACGCCGCCTTGCCTTCCGCGCCGGAAACATCCAGCACTTCAATTCCTTGCCCGTCCAACACGGCCTGCGTCAGCATGGCCACGCCGCCGGAAGGGCCGATTTCCCAAATCCGCCGCACGCCCAGCGCGGCCATGCTGCGGCATTCGGCCACCCAGTCCACCGGATCCATCAGGATATTGTGTGCGATGCTGCGCGCCTGTTCCGCATCCAAACCGCAGGCGGCCGCCCATTCGGCTACTTGCGCTACGGCGGGCAGCATGGCGGGGTGGTGGAAGCCGACTTCCACATCCAGCCGCCACAGCAGGTTTTCGGGCGTTTGGCCGTTTTCGTCTTTTACCGTGTCCGACAACACGTCGCACACGCGCGCCACCGATTCGGGCTTGCCGCTGACGACAAAACCGTCCGCGCTGTTCTGCAAGCCGATACACGGACGGTCGGCCGAATCTGCGGGGAACAGTTCGTCAATCACGGCGGCAAGCTGCCCGCGGCTCACGCCCTGCACCATCACCATCGGATGATTGCCGTCGTGCAGATACATGCCCGTTGCGCGCCCTTGCAGCGTGGCCGCCGCGCCAATCAATTCGGCCAAACCCAGCAGTTCGGCGGCGTGCTGCGGCTCGCGTATCAGATAACGCCCGAGTATGCCCTGCGAATGCCCGATCACGCCCGCCGCCTTGCCGCTGTCCAGCCCGCGCGCTTCCAGCGTGTGCAGATTGGCGATTTGCGAGAGAAAAATGCCGGGCGCGCTCACGGCGGCACGCACCAAATCGATGCCGTCCGCGCCGTTTTCCGCCCATTTGATCGGCTCGAAACCCTGCGGGCGGGCTGCCGCAATCTGCCCCGCGACTGGTACCAAGATTCGGGCGGCAGCGGCGGCCACTTCGTTTGCCCTGTCCCGCGCCCCGTCGGCCAAAGCCTCGCGCAAAGTGCTAATCCAATCAAAGCCCTGCCCGGAAAAGCAGAGGGCGAAGGGTTCGTTATGCAGTTGTTCAAGCAGGCGGTTTTGTGTAGCCATGATGTTGCTCCCGTAAGTGATGGATTTCAGACGAGCTATGCCGTCCGCAAGATGCCAATCAATGCTGGCGGATGAACTGCTTACGATAACTATACGGGCTGCTGTGTTAATGGGTGCTGTGCTAGGTCAAACATCGGGCTGTTTGTAGAGCAGGGAAAAGGTGATGGCTGGGAAATAGGGATGGGGAAAAGGCTACCTGAAAAATATTCGCCTTCATTGAAGTAAACATTTTTCAGGTAGCCTTTGATTGATTTAGCGTACAACTTATTGCAAATTAAGCCTGCATGACTCCTTACTCCTGCAGCGGCAGTTTATGCCCCACCAGCCACACCAGCCCGAGCACTGGTATGCCCAAGAGCGCGGTGAAGAGGAAGAAGCCGTCGTAGCCGATTTGGTTCACGATGCTGCCGGAGTAGCCGCCCAGCGTTTTGGGCAGTAGCGTCATCAGCGAACTGAACAGGGCGTATTGCACGGCGGTAAATCGAATGCTGGTGAGCGAGGAGAGGAAGGCCACAAACACGGCGCTGGCCAGCCCGCCGGCCAGATTGTCGAAGGCCACGGCCAAATAGAGGAAGGGCAGATTATGCCCCTGCCAAAACAGCAAGATAAACAGCAAATTGGTGGCCGAAGCCAGCACTGCGCCGAGCATCATCATGCGCATTACGGCAAACCGCTGCGCCAAGAGGCCGCCGAAGAAGCCGCCGGCAATCGACATCAGCACGCCGAAGGTTTTCACCGCCCCGGCAATCTCGTCTTTGCTGAAGCCCATATCGGCATAAAACACATTGGCAATCACCCCGGCCACGATATCCGAAATACGGTATAGCCCGATTAAGGCCAACAGCAGCGCGGCATGGCGGCCGTAGCGTTGGAAAAAGTCGGCCAGCGGCAACACCCAGGTTTGCCGCACCACTTCGCCGCGCACCAACCCCAACATCACCAACAGCCGCCCCGTCAGCACCGCCGCCATGAGCGCCGCCGAAAGCCGCGCACCTTCCCACAACAGGGAAAGCAGCGGCCCTTGGTTTTCAGGTAGCCACCCGCCAACCACTCGGAACACCAGCACAAAAGCCGCCACCGCGCACACAAACAAGCCCACCAGCCGCGCATTGTCGCCCAGCGCCAAGCCGGCCGGCCGCTCGCGCTTGACCGCAGGCTCGGCCACCCACAGTGTGGTGAGCACACCAGCGCCCATGGTGGCCGCCATTAGCCAATAAGTGTTGCGCCAGGCGGCATACAGATAATGCCCCTTTTCCGAGCCGAAGCCGCTGGCCAGCCACAACGCGCCCGCCCCGGCCACAATCATGCCCACGCGGTAGCCCGCCGTATAAGTGGCCGACATCACCGACTGCATCGCCGCATCGCCCGGTGCGCTTTCGATGCGGTAGGCATCAATCACCACGTCTTGCGTGGCCGAAGAAAAGCCGAGCAACACCGCTGCTGCCGCCATCCACGGCAACACCGCCGCATTGGCCGGATTGAGCGCGGCCATCGCCAAAATCGCGGCGATAATCAGCCCCTGCGCCAGCAGCAGCCAGCCGCGCCGCTGCCCGAAACGGCGCGTGAGCCACGGCAGCGGCAGCGCATCGATCAACGGCGCCCAGATAAATTTGAAGGAATAGCCCAATGCCGCCCAGCTGAACATGGTCACCGTGGCGCGGTCGACGCCTGCTTCGGTGAGCCATAGAGAAAGGCTGGAAAAAATCAGCAAAATCGGAACCCCTGCCGCAAAACCGAGCAACAGCATGGCGATGGCGCGGCGGTCGGTATAGCCTGCCCACGCGCGCCGCTGCGGCGTTTGGCCGTCGGCATAGGAGGAATCGGCTGGGCGTTGGCTGGATAAGGTCATGGTGCTACTCCGCTGCGGAGGTGAAACTGGAAAACGCGGCATTATAACGCGTTTGCTGAAACGGCAAGGTTAAGCCACAATCGGGATGAATGCCCTCCCCTTGTTCAGCATATCCTAAACAGCGAAATCAAAAGGATGGAACCGCAATACCCAACCAAGCCCGGCTGGCCGCAGCATAGCGGATTAAATACGGCGTTGCCCTGCCCTATTTTGATTTTCATCCGCTATCACCTCGCCCCGACACCACCGTCAAACACAATATAGTGAATGAACAAAAACCAGTACAGCGTTGCCTCGCCTTGCCGTAACGTGTGTACTGTCTGCGGCTCGTCGCCTTGTCCTGATTTTTGTTAATTCACTATAAAGGCTACCTGAAAACTGGAAAACCGTTTTTCAGGTAGCCTTTTCTGGCTTTCTTGTTAGCTAGGGCCAAACCGCTTATTCCGGCTCCACGCCCTGCCCGTCTTCCTCCTCCGACACATTTGCGGCGGGATTATCCGCCTCCATCGCTTCTTTCAGGTAGCGGTAGAGCGCGCGGAAGTGTTTGGGCGGCTTGGCTTGTTCGCGTTCCTTGCGCGTGTTGCGAATCAGGGTGCGCAACTGGCCGGCTTCGGCGGCGGGGTAATCGCGCAGGAAGTCGGTGAGCGCATCGTCGTTTTCCAACAGGGTTTCGCGCATCTGTTCCACACGCTGCAAGAAAGCGTTGTAGGCAGCGTGGCTGCCCTGCAGTTTGTCGAGAAACTCGCGGATCGGCTCCGGATCGAGATCGCGCATCAGGCGGCCGATGTATTGCGTTTGCCGCTTGAGCGCACCGTTGCTGTTGATTTTCTTATACATGGCAATGGCTTCGCGCAATTCCTCGGGCAATTCGATTTTCTTCAAGGTATCGCCGGAAAGGCGGGCAAGCTGCATGCCCAAATCCTGCAAATCGTGCATTTCTTTTTTGCGGCGGGTTTTGCTCACCCATTCCTGCTGGTCGTCTGGCTGCTGTTGCATAGCGGTTTTCCATAGAAAAAGTTGGCGGCATTTTAGCAAAATTTGCGCACGGCGGCTTTCAGGTAGCCTGAGTTTAGGTAGGAAGGCTACCTGAAAACTAAAGTTACCGTAAGGAGACTGACTTTCTGCAAGGCTAAAACTGATTGGTGGATATGGCATAATCCGATTTTCAGGTAGCCTGCACCCGAACCAAGGAAACCCATGTCCGACATCCTGATTTACCAAACCGAAGACGGCCGCACCCAAGTGAATCTGCTGGTGCAGGAACACACCGTTTGGCTCAATCAAAGCCAACTTGCCGAACTTTTTGACACCTCCGTGCAAAATATCGGTTTGCACATAAAAAATATATTAGAAGACAATGAATTAGATGGAAATTCAGTTATAAAGGATTTCTTTATAACTGCCGCAGACGGCAAGCAATACCAAGTCAAACATTATGCTTTGGAAATGATTTTGGCCGTTGGCTTCCGAGTGCGTAGCAAACGCGGCGTTCAGTTCCGCCGTTGGGCGAACGAGGTTTTGACGGGCTATTTGGAAAAAGGCTTCTTGCTGGACGACAAACGCCTGAAAAATCCCAACGGACGCGTGGATTACTTTGACGAACTGCTGGAAAAAATCCGCGACATCCGCGCCAGCGAAATGCGGTTTTATCAAAAGGTGCGCGAACTGTTCAAACTCTCTGCCGACTACGACCCCACCGACAAAGCCACGCAGATGTTTTTCGCCCAAGCGCAAAACAAACTGATTTATGCCGTAACGCAGCAAACCGCCGCCGAACTCGTCTGCCACCGCGCCGACGGCAACGCCCCCAATATGGGGCTAACATCCTGGAGCGGCGAACGCGTGCGCAAAGCCGATATCGTCATTGCCAAAAACTACCTGAACACCGACGAAATCGACACGCTCAACCGCCTGACCGTCATCTTTCTGGAAAGTGCGGAACTGCGCGCCAAAAACCGGCAAGGCCTGACGCTTTCGTTTTGGCAAAACCGCATAGACAGCATCATCGCCGACAACGGCTTCACTGTATTGGAAGGCAAAGGCACGCGCAGCCACAAGCAAATGGAAGCGTTTTCCGGTGAACAATACGGGCTGTTCAGGAAAAACCGTTTGGCACACATGGCGCGGCAGGCGGAAGCGGAAGATATTGCCGAATTAGAAGCGTTGAAACGGTAGTTTCAGGTTGCCTGAAAGGGAAAAGTACCATGCAAAATTTTTTGTCCGGATTGCTGAACAAATTAGGTTTCGCATCATCAAGCCAAACCGAAAGCCAAGCTGCAACCCAAACCATGATGCCCGAAATCCACACACAGCCCGACCAGCCGCTGTCATTCGGTTTCAAAACCAATTGGCTGGCGGTCAAATCTGATTCGCCCGAAGCCGTATTGGAAAAGCTGCCGTTGCAGAATATACAGCCGGCTAACTGGCAAAGCAGCTTTCAAATCATGGAAGCGGCGGACTATCAAAGCAGCCTGCAGCCCGTTTTCGTATCGCCCTGCATTCGCGGCTGGGTGTTCGTTGTCAGCCATTTGGCTCTGCCGTACCTCCATCCGGAGCGCCCGTTCAATATGCTGACAGAGCCGTTATTAGACCAATTCAAAGAAATTCAATATTTCGGTTCTTACCGTGTAACGGATTATTTGGCATGGGCAAAAGCGGAGAATGGAAAATGGATACGGCGTTTTGAAACTTCCGACAGCTGTATCTTGGAAAATTTTGGCGGGCAAACCGTCGCCGAAAAATCCTTAAACCTTGTATATGTCGAATCCGAAGAAGAATTTGAACAAGACGAAGTATTTGAAAAATGGATAGCCGCGCAAGATGAAGAAACGCCCGCGCAACTGGCGGGTTTGTGGAGTATCAATCCTCTAGAATTGGAAAATATGGATTTGCCACCTTCAATCGGCTATCTGGGCTATTTTGAAAAAACAGAAAACCCTTAATTTCAGGCAGCCCTAAAACAGCCTGCACCCATCCAAAGGACCCCCATGAACATCACCCAAATCCTCTCTCAAGAACTCTCCGCCACCGCCGCGCAAATCACCGCCGCCGTCGAGCTTTTGGACGACGGTGCGACCGTGCCGTTTATCGCCCGTTACCGCAAGGAAGCCACGGGCGGGCTGGACGACACGCAGTTGCGCCAGCTTGCCGAGCGGCTGCAATACTTGCGCGAGCTGGAAGAGCGCAAAGCCGTTGTTTTAAAAAGCATTGAAGAGCAAGGCAAACTTTCAGACGACCTCAAGGCGCAAATCGAAGCCGCCGACAATAAAACCGCGCTGGAAGACCTGTATCTGCCCTACAAGCCCAAACGCCGCACCAAGGCGCAAATCGCGCGCGAACACGGTTTGCAGCCGCTGGCGGACGTGTTGCTTGCCGAGCAGCCGCAAGATGTGGAAGCCGCCGCACAAGGCTACCTGAACGAAAATGTCCCCGACACCAAAGCCGCGCTGGACGGCGCGCGCGCGATTCTGATGGAGCAGTTTGCCGAAGACGCGGAACTCATCGGCACGCTGCGCGACAAGTTGTGGAACGAAGCCGAAATCCATGCGCAAGTCGTTGAAGGCAAAGAAACCGAAGGCGAAAAATTCAGCGATTATTTCGACCACCGCGAACCTATCCGCACCATGCCCAGCCACCGCGCACTGGCGGTTTTGCGCGGCCGCAACGAAGGCGTGTTGAACATCGCGCTCAAATACCAGCCCGACGACACGCCGATTACGCAGCAAAGCGAATACGAGCAAATTATCGCCCGCCGTTTCAAGGTTTCAGACGGCCACAAATGGCTGCGCGACACCGTGCGCCTGACTTGGCGCGCGAAAATCTTTTTGTCGCTGGAGCTTGAAGCCTTAGGTCGTCTGAAAGAAGCCGCCGACACCGACGCGATTACCGTGTTTGCCCGCAATCTCAAAGACTTGCTGCTCGCCGCGCCCGCCGGACGGCTGACCACGCTGGGCCTCGACCCCGGCTACCGCAACGGCGTGAAATGCGCCGTGGTGGACGACACGGGCAAGCTGCTGGATACCGTCATTGTCTATTTGCATCAAGAAAACAATATGTTGGCAACGCTGGCGCGCCTGATTAAACAACACGGCGTGAAACTCATCGCCATCGGCAACGGCACCGCCAGCCGCGAAACCGACAAACTCGCGGGCGAACTGGTGCGCGGTTTACCAGAAATGGGGCTGCACAAAATCGTCGTATCCGAAGCCGGCGCGTCGATTTATTCCGCGTCCGAACTGGCGGCGCGCGAGTTCCCCGACTTGGACGTTTCCCTGCGCGGCGCGGTGTCCATAGCCCGCAGGCTGCAAGACCCGCTTGCCGAACTGGTCAAAATCGACCCCAAATCTATCGGCGTGGGCCAGTATCAGCACGACGTGAACCAAAGCCAGCTCGCCAAATCGCTGGACGCGGTGGTCGAAGACTGCGTGAACGCCGTCGGCGTGGACGTGAATACCGCCTCCGCCCCGCTATTGGCGCGGATTTCCGGTTTAAATCAAACCCTTGCCCAAAACATCGTCGCCTACCGCGATGAAAACGGCGCGTTCGACAGCCGCAAAAAATTGCTGAAAGTACCGCGCTTGGGCGAAAAAACCTTCGAACAGGCGGCAGGCTTTTTGCGGATTAACGGCGGCAAAGAGCCGCTGGATGCAAGCGCCGTCCACCCCGAAGCCTATCCCGTCGTCGCCAAAATGCTGGCGCAACAAGGCATTACCGCCGCCGAACTCATCGGCAACCGCGAACGCGTGAAACAAATCAAAGCGTCCGACTTCACCGACGAACGCTTCGGCCTGCCGACCATTTTGGACATCCTGTCCGAGCTGGAAAAACCCGGCCGCGACCCGCGCGGCGAATTTCAGACGGCCTCATTCGCCGAAGACATCCATGAAATCAGCGACTTGCAAGTTGGCATGATACTCGAAGGCGTGGTTTCCAACGTCGCCAACTTCGGCGCGTTCGTGGACATCGGCGTCCATCAAGACGGCTTGGTACACATCTCCGCACTGTCCAACAAGTTCGTCCAAGACCCGCGCGAAGTGGTGAAAGCCGGCGATGTGGTGAAAGTGAAAGTGCTGGAAGTCGATGCCGCACGCAAACGCATCGCGCTCACCATGCGCTTGGATGACGAGGCCAGCGCGGAGAAGCGCGGCAAAAGGCTACCTGAAACCGAAAAACGCGGCACGAACAGCCGTTCAAGCAAGCCACAGCGCGACAAACAGCCTGCAAATTCGGCGATGGCGGATGCGTTGGCGAAGTTGAAGCGGTAAACTCAAACAGTGCAGGCTGCTTTTTCAGGCCGTCTGCAAGCCAACGGGCAATATTTTTAAAAGATGGAAAAACATGACCTATCACGAACTCGCGCTGTATGCGTTGCAGCAGTTGGCACACCCCGCCGGCGCATCAGAAATTTGGGATTTTATCGAACAAAACCGGCTTTACGCCGAACTGGACGGCTACAACCCAGAACAAGGTTTGGCTTCCATCGGCAAAACGCCGTGGGCAACCGTCGGTGCTGCATTATATGTGGAAGCGAAAAAGCCCGATGGCAAAATCACGGCGCAGGGCAGCCGACCCAAGCTGTTCTCCCTGCAGGAGGAGTTTTCAGGTAGCCTGAAAGCTTTGCGGCTGCCCGAAAACACCGATGTCCTGCCACCCACTATCCAAACGAAAAGAGCCCGATTTCACGAGCGCGACCTGCATCCGCTGCTGTGCAAGTTTCTGGCAGAACACCCTGTTTTTGCCGCACAGTCGCGCACCATATTCCACGAAAAAAGCGGCAAAAGCCAAAAAGGCGCGGACAAATGGCTCTACCCCGATATGGTTGCCGTGCAGTTCGAATACGCCGATTACGAACATGGCAGCCTGCAAGCCTGGATGCGGAAGTTTGACCGCCTGCCGATTAAGATTTTCTCGTTCGAAATCAAAAAATATTTGGATTTCGGCAATTATAAAGAATACTTTTTCCAAGCAGTCAGCAATTCCAGCTGGGCGAACGAAGGCTATTTGGTGGCATTGTCCGTGCCGCAGGACGGCGAGTTCCGCGAAGCCTTGCAGAAACTCAGCCAAAGTTTCGGCATCGGCATCATTCTGCTGGACTCAGTCAACCTCAGCCAAAGCGAAATCCTGTCACCCGCACAGTATAAAAAGCAAATGGATTATGCGGTGATGTATGAATTGGCCGAAAAAAACCGCGATTTTTCCCAGTTCCTGACAACCATCACCGAATACGACCACAAGAACCCTCACCGTTATTTGAGCGAGTTTGACGAAGTGTTGGATGATGACGCTCTGGCAAAATATCTGGTCACAAAAGGGATTTTATCGGATGGGAAAGACGGAACTATCTAGCGGTGCAGAATCACACATTCTGTGAAGGCAGATACATTGGCGAAGTTGAAGCGATTAAAGTGATTATCGACAAGAGCTGCGGAGCAATTTGCGGCTCTTTTTTCACAGCTGATTCAGGGTGTACAAATAAAAGGTTTCACTAAAAATTGAAGCCGTGCCTGCAATTTTATTGCAGTGATTTGGCCAAGCAGCCGCTGGCTACCTGAAACCTATAAGCCAGCCTTGGCGAAACCCCAGCTTCATGCCACAATCCATGCCGTTCTTACCCTCAAAGCCACCCCATCATGACCCCCATTCTCGCCTTCGATATCGAAACCGTTCCCGATGCCAACGGCATCCGCCTGCTGCACGGCCTGCCGGCCGACACGCCCGCTGCCGACGTGGTGGCCTGGGCTCAGCAGCAGCGCCGCGCCACGCACAACGGCAGCGATTTCATGCCCTATCACTTGCAGCAGGTGGTGGCTATTTCCTGCTGTATGCGCTGGGGTAGCGATAAAATCCATGTGGGCACCATCGGCGAAATCGGCGACAGCGAAGAAACCATCATCGCCAAATTTTTCGAGCTGATCGAAAATCATACGCCGCAGCTGGTGAGCTGGAACGGCGGCGGCTTCGACCTTCCCGTGCTGCACTACCGCGCCCTGATTCACGGCCTCTCCGCCGCCCGTTATTGGGACACCGGTGAGGGCGATTTCGGCGACAGCCGCGACTTCAAGTGGAACAACTACATCAACCGCTACCACAACCGCCATTGCGACCTGATGGATCTGCTTGCCCTCTACCAGCCCCGCGCCAGCGTGCCTTTAGACGACATGGCCAAGCTATGCGGCTTTCCCGGCAAGCTGGGCATGGACGGCAGCAAGGTATGGCAGGCCTTCCACGAAGGCCGCCTGCGCGAAATCCGCAACTACTGCGAAACCGACGCCGCCAACACCTATCTTATGTTCCAACGCTTCCGCCTGATGAGCGGCGCCGCCGATGCCGACGAATACGAAATGGAAATCAGGCGGCTCAAAGGCTACCTGAAAACTCAAGCAGACAAAGTGCATTGGCAGGAATTCCTGGCCGCATGGCGTTGAAATACAAACCAAAAGGCTACCTGAAATTTCAGGTAGCCTTTAGTCAGATGATTTCGCATAAATCCAAATAGTCCGGCGATTCATGCCCGGCAAAACCACAAACCGCCCCCATACTTCTCGTCCAACACATGGATTTCCTCTTTGAACTTCTGCTCCGTCTCGTCTTCCTCCCCATAGAGGCGCTGTTTGAGTGGATACTGGAAAACACATTCAGCCGATACCCGAAGCTTGCCTTCGGGCTCATCTGCCTGTTTACGCCGCTATGCCTTGCCCTAAGCCGGTGGCACTTCGGCACGCTGGTTTGGTATGCCTGGCTGCTTGCCCCGATAGCGGCCATGTTGCTGGCTCTGCCCATTATCTGCTTGTGGCATGCCATCAATTATGTGCGGTTGCGGCACACTCCGCCCGTCGCCATCCCGAAAGCTGGCAAACGGCGGAAACGCTGAGCCCAACCGATGCTGTGTCTGCTTAGAACAACAGCAGATGGCTTTCAAGAGGCTACCTGAAAATGTAGCTTCAGCAAAATGGGATGATGCCTTGGCCGGCTAAGGCTGAGTTCCGACCAAGCTAAAGTTTCAGGTAGCCTTGTTTGTATTCGCGAATCAATCCCTTCTACCGTATCATCTTTCAGGTAGTCTGCCCAAGCCCGCCGCCGTAATCTGCTAAAATCTGCCTGTTTCTATTTCCCTCGCGAGGATTTCCCATGACCGACCGCAACGAACAACTCTTCACCCGCGCCAAAGCCGTGATTCCCGGCGGCGTGAATTCGCCTGTGCGCGCCTTCGGCAGCGTGGGCGGCGTGCCACGCTTTATCAAAAAGGCTGAGGGCGCTTTTGTGTGGGACGAAAACGGCAAACGCTATATCGATTATGTCGGCTCGTGGGGGCCCGCTATCGTGGGGCACGCGCATCCGGAAGTATTGGAAGCAGTACGCGAAGCGGCTTTGGGCGGGCTGTCATTCGGCGCCCCCACTGAAGCCGAAATCGTAATTGCCGAAGAAATCTGCCGCTTGGTGCCCAGCGTAGAGCGGCTGCGGCTGGTAAGCTCCGGCACCGAGGCCACCATGTCGGCCATCCGCTTGGCACGCGGCTACACAGGGCGCGACCAAATCGTGAAATTCGAAGGCTGCTACCACGGCCATTCCGACAGCCTGCTCGTGAAAGCCGGCAGCGGCCTGCTCACCTTCGGCCACCCATCCTCCGCCGGTGTGCCCGCCGATTTCACCAAACATACTTTAGTGTTGGAATACAATAATGTAGCTCAGCTGGAAGAAACCTTCGCCCAAGCCGGCAGCCAAATCGCCTGTGTGATTTTGGAGCCGTTTGCCGGCAATATGAACCTGGTGCGCCCAACGCGCGAATTCATCCGTGCCCTGCGCGAGCTGACGGCCAAACACGGCGCAGTGCTGATTTACGACGAAGTGATGACCGGCTTCCGCGTGGCACTTGGCGGCGCGCAGTCGCTGCACGGCATCACGCCGGATTTAACCACCATGGGCAAGGTCATCGGCGGCGGCATGCCGCTGGCGGCCTTTGGCGGCAAGCGTGAAATCATGGATTGCATCTCGCCATTGGGCGGTGTGTATCAAGCCGGCACGCTCTCTGGCAATCCCGTGGCCGTGGCGGCAGGCTTGAAAACGCTGGAAATCATCCAGCGCCCGGGTTTTTATGAAAACCTTACCACCCGCACCGAGCAACTGGTGCATGGGCTGAAACAGGCGGCAGCACAAGCCGGCATCGCATTTACTGCCGACAGCGTGGGCGGCATGTTTGGCCTGTATTTTTCAGGTAGCCTGCCGCAGAACTATGCCGATATGGCCGCCTCCAATATCGAAGCCTTCAAAACCTTCTTCCACGGCATGCTCGACCGCGGCGTAGCCTTCGGCCCCTCAGCCTACGAAGCGGCATTTGTGTCGGCGGCACACACGGAAGAGCTGGTGGCGGAAAGCGTGGCAATCGCAGCAGAGGTGTTGGCACACATGGCTTCTTAATCCGTATGCGGTTTAAAGGCTACCTGAAACGAAATGCTGCGTTGAATCTTACGCTTTCAGGTAGCCTTTAAAACATCCTATGTCCAGCCGCTGCTATAATGCGGCATCTTTCCAACCTATATCGAAGCAAAACCATGGAAAATCCCGTTCCAATTAAAAAAGCCGTCTTCCCAGTGGCCGGGATGGGCACGCGCTTTCTGCCAGCCACCAAGGCCAGCCCCAAAGAAATGCTGCCGATTGTGGATAAGCCGCTGATTCAATACGCAGTGGAAGAGGCCGTAGCCGCCGGCTGCACCGAATTGGTGTTTGTTACCGGCCGCAACAAACGCAGCATCGAAGACCATTTCGACAAGGCCTACGAGCTGGAAACCGAACTGGAACAGCGCCACAAAACTTCGCTGCTCTCGCATGTGCGCGATATTTTGCCGCCCGATGTTACCTGCCTGTATATCCGCCAGGCCGAGGCCTTGGGCTTGGGGCATGCCGTGCTGTGTGCCCGCGCGGCAGTAGGCAACGAGCCCTTTGCCGTGATTCTGGCCGACGACCTAATCGATGCGCCGCAGGGTGCGATTGCGCAGATGGCCGAGGTGTACCGCCAAACCGGCAACAGCGTGCTGGGCGTGGAAACTGTAGCGCCTTCGCAAACCGGCTCCTACGGCATCGTGGAAGTGTCGCCGTGGCAGCAATATCAGCGCATTCAAAGCATTGTGGAAAAACCGAAGCCGGAAGAAGCGCCGTCCAACCTGGCCGTGGTGGGACGCTACATCCTCACGCCGCGCATTTTCTCCCTGCTGCAAACCGTAGGGCGCGGCGCGGGCGGCGAAATCCAGCTCACCGACGGCATCGCCAAGCTGTTGGAACACGAACCGGTGCTGGCACACGCCTTTGCGGGCAAACGCTACGACTGCGGCAGCAAACTGGGCTACCTGGAAGCCACGCTGGCCTACGGGCTGAAACACCCGGAAACGGCGGAAGCGTTCCGCACGTTATTGCAGGAATACAGTCAGGCAAAAATGTAGCAATCCGCCCATTCTGCATCTCAGGCTACCTGAAGCGCTGCTTTCAAGTAGCCTGTTTTTGCATGCAGCACAAATTGGTTTGGTATAATTGCGCCGTTTGTTCGGCTGCAGCATGAATTGCTGCGGCTGCCGTATTCAACATTTTGTTTGTAAAGACTTTCATCATGGCCGGTTCTTCTGCCTCGCTGCGTTTGAAAAGCGTCAACTTCCTCGGTATGGCCTTGTTGTTCGGCGTGTCCTGCTATTTCATCTATTGGGGGCTGGGCTATATACAACACCACCATTCCGCGCTGTTTATTCTTGCGGCGCTGTTCGGCATCTTTATGGCATTCAACATCGGCGGCAACGATGTGGCCAACTCTTTCGGCACTTCGGTGGGCGCCGGTACGCTGAGCATCCCGCAGGCGCTGGCCGTGGCGGCGGTGTTTGAAGTGAGCGGCGCGATGCTGGCCGGCGGCGGCGTAACCGACACCATCCGCAACGGCATTGTGGATTTGGGCAGTATGTCGCTGGAGCCGGTGCAATTTGTCTACATCATGATGGCCGCGCTAGCTGCCGCCTCGCTGTGGCTGCTATTTGCCTCGCAAAAAGGCTTGCCGGTGTCCACCACGCATTCCATCATTGGCGGCATTGTGGGCGCAGCAATGGTTTTAGGCTTTTACAACAGCGGCTTGGCTGGCTTGAACATGGTTCGCTGGGAAAAAATCGGCGAAATTGCCATTTCCTGGGTGCTCTCGCCGCTCTTGGGTGGGGTAACTTCCTATTTGGTGTTTAAAAACATCAAAACCTATATCCTGGGCTACAACGTGGCCTCCAGCCGCCATGTGCAACGCCTGCGCAAGCAGAAATTGGACTACAAAAAAGAACACAAAACTCGCTTCGAGCAGATGAGCGAATTGCAGCAGATGGCCTACACCGCCACCATCGTGCGCGATGCCCAACTTTATAACGAAGGCAACTACCAGCCTGAAGAGCTGGTGTCCGACTACTATCGCGGCCTGCACGAAATCGACTGCCGCAAAGACGAAATCAATGCCTTCCGCGCCCTGCGCCTGTGGGTGCCGCTGGCGGGCGCAGTGGGCGGCATGATGATGGCCGCGATGCTGCTGTTTAAAGGCCTAAAACACCTCAACTTAGGCCTGGATACGCTGGATAATCTGTTAATCGTCGGCATGGTGGGCGCAGTATTGTGGATGGGTACATTTGCCTACGCCCGCACCCTGAAAACCGGTACCAACCTCGACCGCGCCACCTTCATCATGTTCAGCTGGCTGCAAGTATTCACCGCCTGCTGTTTCGCCTTCAGCCACGGCTCAAACGACATCGCCAACGCCATCGGCCCGTTTGCCGCCATCATGGACGTGCTGCGCAGCGGCACCATCGGCAGCAGCGGCGACATTCCGCCGATTACCATGCTCACCTTCGGTGTGTCGCTGGTGGTGGGGCTGTGGTTTATCGGGCGGGAAGTGATCGCCACCGTGGGTGAAAACCTGGCCAAAATGCACCCCTCTTCCGGCTTCGTGGCCGAGCTATCCGCCGCCACCGTCGTGATGCTGGCCTCCGCGCTGGGGCTGCCCGTATCCAGCACCCACATCCTCGTGGGCGCCGTGCTTGGCATCGGGCTGGTCAACCGCAATGCCAACTGGCGGCTGATGAAACCAATCGCCTTAGCTTGGGTAATTACCGTACCAGCCGCCGGCCTGCTGGCGTCGATTTGCTTTATTGTGCTGAACGCAGTGTTTTAAGTGTTTTCGTAAAAGAGGCTACCTGAAAATATAGTAGGACATTTTCAGGTAGCCTCTTTTAATTTCGGCCAAGAATGTATTCCATCAGAATTGACTAATCATTTTATCGATATGCTCTCCATGCAGTTGGAGGGTGCGGTTTTTCTCATCCATCGGTTGTCATACCAAGCATTGTCTATGCCCAAACAGCCATAGAGCAAAACAACCGAGCGATGCCGTCTGCAACCAACCCAATAAAGACTACCTGAAAACAGCGAACCCACTTTCAGGTAGCCTTTATCTCATATCGCAAAAATTGATTAATCCGCCATACAACCAAACTATGGCGCAAGTCGCTCTTTAATCCACTTATCGCCCTCCAGGCGGTATTGGATACGGTCGTGCAGGCGGCTGGGGCGGCCTTGCCAGAATTCCACCCGGTCGGGAATCAGCAGATAACCGCCCCAGTGTGGCGGACGCGGTACGTGCAGGGGGTGTTTCACCGCTTCGGCCGCTGCGCGTGCCACGATGATGCTTTTGCCGGCAATCACGCTGCTCTGCTCGCTAGCCCACGCGCCTAAGCGGCTGGTGTAGGGGCGGCTGGCGAAGTATTCGTCTGAAGATTTGGCATCCAGTTTTTCCACCCGCCCTTCGGCGCGCACCTGCCGTTCCAGCTCCGGCCAGAAAAAGGTGAGCGCGGCAAACGGATGTGCCGCCAGCGCGCGGCCTTTGCGGCTTTGATAGTTGGAGAAAAACACAAAGCCCCGGTCGTTTACCTCTTTCAACAACAGGATACGGCTGTTGGGCCGGCCGGCCTCATCCACCGTGGCCACGCTCATGGCGGTGGGCTCTTTGGCGGCGGAATGAATAGCTTCGTTCAGCCACTTTTCAAACTGCGGCAGCGGCGTATTGGCGCAATCGGCCTTAGAAAGCTCCTGTTTGCTGTAGTCTTCGCGGATATTGTGCAAATCCATCGGTTTCTCCTTTCTCAAATTGCTAACTGATAAATACTATCATCTTGAAGTTATTAAAAGATTTTATTCACCATCCGGTGCGGTTTGGCTATAATAGCGCAGTTTCGGTTTTTGGGATAATCCGCCATGCAGCTTACCGCCATCGGCTTGAACCACCAAACCGCTCCGTTAAGCATACGCGAGCGGTTGGCTTTTGCTGCCGCCACGCTGCCTGAAGCATTGCGTGAGCTGGTGGGCAGCCGCACGGCTGAAGAAGCCGTGATTTTGTCCACCTGCAACCGCACCGAACTCTATTGCGTGGGCGAGCCGGACGATATTGTGCGCTGGCTGGCCGACTACCGCAAGATTCCCAACAGCACGCTGGAACCCTACCTCTACCGCTACCAAACCGAAGCGGCCGTGCGCCACGCCTTCCGCGTATCTTGCGGACTCGACAGCATGGTGCTGGGCGAGCCGCAGATTCTCGGTCAAATCAAAAATGCCGTGCGCGTGGCGCAGGAACAGCAAACTTTAGCTTCCAATCTGCATGCCCTGTTTCAAAAAACCTTCGCCATTGCCAAAGAAGTGCGCACCAGCACAGCAGTGGGCGAAAATTCGGTGAGCATGGCTGCTGCCGCCGTGAAAATGGCCGCCCGCATTTTTCCCGATATCGGTGAATTGAATATTTTATTCGTGGGCGCGGGCGAGATGATTGAGCTGGTGGCCACCCATTTCGCTGCCAAATCGCCACGCGGCATCACCGTGGCTAACCGCACTGCCGAGCGTGCTCAAGAATTGTGCAACAAGCTGGCCTCGCCTGCCTCCGCCTGCCCTTTGAGCGAACTGCCGCAGCGGTTGCATCAATACGACGTGATTGTGTCTTCCACCGCCAGCCAGCTGCCGATTATCGGCAAAGGCATGGTGGAACGCGCCCTGCGCGAACGCCGCCACCGCCCCGTTTTCCTGCTCGATTTGGCCGTGCCGCGCGATATCGAAGCCGAAGTGGCCGATTTGGGCGATGCCTATCTTTATACTGTAGACGACATGATGCAGGTGGTGAGCAGCGGTCAGGCCGCCCGGCAGCGCGCCGCCGCCGAAGCCGAGCAGATGGTGGATAGCAAAGTGGCCGAATTCATGAGCTGGCAGCGCCGCCGCCAAAGCGTGCCGCTGATCCGCTCCCTACGCGATGAAGGCGAACGCGCCCGCCAACAAGTGCTCGACAACGCCACCCGTCTGCTGGCCAAAGGCGTGCCTACCGAAGAAGTGCTCGAGCGGCTTTCGGTACAGCTCACCAACAAACTCCTGCACGCTCCCACCAGCGCGCTTTCCAAAGTAGACAATCAAACCGCCCACCTCACCGAGGCCCTAGTGCAAGTGTATGGCTTGGATAAGCCGCGTTCTTAAAGGCTTGGTTGCCGGTCAGAAGAGGCTACCTGAAAAATTTCAGGTAGCCTCTTTACATATGCAAAACCATTGCATTTTCAGGCAAGCTCCCACACGCATTGCCCGCAAATCCACTATACTACGACTCTCTTCCCACTCCACGCATAACCCCGGAACCATGAAAAAATTCCTCCTCAGCCTCCTCATCTCCCTTGCCGCCCTCCCTGCGCTCGCCTTCAGCACTGCCGAGCTCACCACTCAGCTGCAAGCCCCGCAGAGCGTGCAGGGCGGGTTTACCCAGCAGCGTTTTTTACGCTCGATGGACAAACCCGTGCAAACCAGCGGCCGTTTTGCCCTGCGCCCCGGCCGCGGCTTGTTTTGGCACCTGCAAAAACCGTTTGACATGAAACTGCGCGTCCGCCGCGACGGCATCAGCCGCCAAGACGCGCAAGGGCAGTGGCGCGCCAACGGCAGCCAAACCGCGCAAGCGGCACAAGTGAAACTCTTCATGGCCGTGCTCGGCGGCGACACCGCCGAATTGCAGCGCCACTTCAACCTCGCCCTTTCCGGCAACGCCCAACAATGGCAGCTCACCCTCACCCCAAAAACCACCGTGATGCGGCAGGTGTTCAACAAAATCGTTATCAACGGCGGCCAGCTGGTGCAGAAAGTGGAGCTGGACGAAAAACAGGGCGACCGCACGGTGATGCAGTTTAACCAGCTGCAAACCAACCAGCCGCTCAGCCCCGCCGCCCAGCAGGCCTTGGGCGAATAAACCAACCTGCAATTGCCGAGTTTATATTTTCGGGTAGCCTTTAAGGCTACCTGAAAGGCCACTTCTCCTTATCCAACATCCAATCCGAAACCATGCCCATACTCCCGCTTTTAAACCGCTCCCCCGATTCCCTGTTGGCCGAAGGCTGGACAGCCTCGCAGTTTTCCGCCGCTACGCTCTCGCTGGCCGCGCGTTTGCGTGCACACAATGTGCGGGCTGCCGCGCTGTGGTTTGACGATGCGGCGCGGTTTGCTTCCGCGCTGCTGGCCGCGTGGCTGGCGGGGGCGGAGGTGTATCTGCCGCCGAATCTGGCGGAGGAAAACCGCCGTTGGGCGGAAGCCGGCGGGGCGGTGTGGCTGAGCGACGTGCCGGAAGTTTCAGACGGCCTCTGGCTGTACGACGGGGCGGCGGAGCAGGCGGCCGCGCCGGCGGAAGCATTGGAATGGCCGTCTGAAAACGTGCTGTATCTGAAAACTTCCGGCTCTTCGGGCGAGGCGAAGGTGGAAACCAAAACGCGCGCGCAGATGCTGGCCGAAGCGGCGGCGGTGGCCGAAAAGCTGCCTGAAAGCTGGCACGGCTTGGCTGCCGTGGGCAGCGTGAGCCCGCAGCATTTATACGGGCTGACTTTCCGCGTGTTCGTGTCGCTGGCGACGGGCTGGGCAATCGGGCGGCGGCAGTGCGTGTATCCCGAATTGCTGCTGGCCGATTCGTGCCGCGAATGCGTGTGGATTGCCAGCCCCGCGCTGTTGAACCGCTTGGGCGAAGGGCGCGATTGGGCGCGGCTGCGGCAGAATGTGCGCGGCATCATCAGCGCGGGCGGGATGCTGCCGGAGGCCACCGCCGCGCTGCTGCAAGAGAAGCTGGGCTTTGCGCCGCACGATGTGTACGGTAGCACGGAAACCGGCGTGATCGCGCTGCGGCAGGGCGGCGATTGGGAGCTGCTGCCCGCAGTGGAGGCTTCGGTGAACGCAGAAAACATTTTTCAGGTAGCCTCGCCGTGGAGCGGCGGGGTGCGGCAAACCGCCGATGCGGTGCGGCTGGACGGCCGACGGCTGGAGCTGCTCGGCCGCCAAGACCGCATCATCAAGCTGGAAGACAAGCGCGTGTCGCTGGCGCAGCTGGAGCACGATTTGCTCGCCCATGCCTGGGTGGCCGACGCGCATTGCGCCCGCCATCCGCAGCACGGCCGGATTGCCGCCTGGGCGGCACTTTCCGCCGAGGGCATTGCCGCGCTGCGCGAGCAGGGGCGCGCCGCCGTGGTGCAAACCCTGAAACAGCATCTGGCCAAAACGCAAGACACCGCCGCGCAGCCGCGCTATTGGCGTTTCGCCGCCGCGCTGCCGCGCAACCCGCAGGCAAAAATCCGCGAACAGGATTTTCAGACGGCCTTTACCGTGCCGCAAACCGCGCCGCAATGGGCTGTGCTGCACGCAAACGCAGAAACGCGCGAATATGCGTTTGAAGGCACGGTGCCGCTGGATTTGGCTTATTTCGGCGGCCATTTCGCCGATTTCCCGCTGGTGCCCGGCGTGATTGAAGTGCAGTGGGCGATGGATTTGGCGGCACGCTTCGACTGGGGCAGAAAGGCGGTGCAACACATCGAAAACCTGAAATACCAGCACTTTGTGCGCCCGCACGACACCGTGCAGCTCACGCTGCGGCACGACGCGGCGAAAAACAAAATCCATTTCGCCATCAGGCAGGGCGACACGCCTTGCGCTTCGGGCAGGGTGGCGCTGCATGACTAGGCTCGCGTGGCTGTATGCCCTGCTGCTGGCCTTCGCCGCCGCGTGGCTGGGCTGGGGGATAGCGCAGGGAGGCCGTCTGCAAACCGACCTCACCGCGCTTCTGCCCGCCGACGCGCAGATGGACGCGGTGTGGCGCGCGGCAGACGAAGCGGGCGAAAAACAGCTCAACGGCCAAATCCTGCTCTTGGTGGGCAGCGAAGATGCCGACCGCGCCTTCGCGGCCGCCGAACAGGTGGCCGACCGCTGGCGGAACAGCGGCCTGTTTGCCGCGGTGGACAGCCGCTTAAACCCCGATTTGGCACAACTGCGGCAGGAAATCCGCCGCCTCGGCGTGAACGCCCTGCCGCGCGAACAGCAGCAGCTGCTCTTGCACGACCCCGCCGCCTATTTCCAACAACGTGCCGAAGACGCGGCCAACCCGTTTGCCGCGCAAATCGTGCCGCTGGAAGACGACTGGCTCGGCTTCGCCCGCTTCGTGCAGCAAAAACAGCCTTCCAGCCGCCTGCAATGGCACAGCGGCAACGGCATGATGTATAGCGAACAAGACGGCATCACTTGGGTGTGGCTGCGCGCCAGGCTACCTGAAAAAGCCGCCGCCGATCAGGCCGAACGCCTGCTGCCGCTCTTGGCCGATTCCCGCGCCCAAGCCGAACGCGGCGGCTACCGCCTGCTGGCTGCCGGCGGCGCATTGTTTGCCGCCGAGGCCAAAACCCAATCCGAACGCGAAAGCGGCCTGATGTCCGCCATCGGCCTGTCGCTCACCTTCGCCCTGCTGCTTGCCGTGTTCCGCAGCCCGCGCGTGTTTGCGCTGGTGCTGCCGCTGGGTGCGGGCATGCTGCTCGGCGCGGCGGCGGTGGTGGGCGCGTTCGGGCAGATTCACATCCTCACCGTCGTGATCGGCACCAGCCTGGTGGGGATGCTGGTGGACTTCCCGCTGCACTGGCTCACGCCCTCGGTGTTCTCTCCCGACTGGGCGGCCAAAGAAGCCATGCGCCGCGTCCTGCCCGCCTTCCTCGCCGGACTAGGCATCACCGCCACCGGCTACCTGCTGCTCGCCTTCACCCCGCTGCCCGTGCTGCGCCAAACCGCCGTGTTTTCCGTGGCCGCGCTCGGCGGCGCGTTTGCCGCCACCGTGCTCCTGCTGCCGCCGCTGTTCCACGGCTACCGCCCCCGCGCCGCCCGGTTTGCCGCCGCCATGCACAAACTCGCCGCCGCCCGCCTGCACTGGCTGCTCCTGCCCGTCCTGCCGCTGGCCGCCGCAGGCTACCTGAAAACCGATTGGCGCGACGACATCCGCGACTGGGCGGCCCTGTCGCCCCGGCTCATCGCCGAAATGCGCCAAGTGGCCGACATCAGCGGCAACGACACCGGCGGCCGCAACATCCTCGTGCAGGCCGACAACGCAGACGAACTCTTGCGCCGCAGCGCGCAAGTGGAAGCCGCCCTGCAACCCTTGGCAAGCAAAGGCAAAATTGGCGGTGTGCAGTCGCTCAACCAATGGCTGCTGCCCGCCGAAGAGCAGCAAGCTCTGCTCGCCCAACTGCGCCGCCTGGCCGAACAGCCCGCCCCGTCGGCCGAGCCCATGCTCCAGCTCGGCCTGAAGCCCGACACCATCCAAACCGCCCTGCAACAGGCCGCCGCCCAGCCCGTCGTCCCGCTTGATCAAGCCTTAAGCGGGCAAACCGCCGAAGCCTGGCGCAGCCTCTATCTGGGCAACATCCAAGACCAAGAAGCCGCCCTCGTGCGCGTGCAAGGCCTGAACGATGCCGCCGCCGTGCAAACCGCACTCTCCGCGCTGCCCTGTAACCAAGCCGGCACCTGCGCCCGGCTGGTGGACAAACGCGCCCGGCTGAACGAACTCTTCCGCCACACCCGCAACCACGCCGCCTGGCTCAAACTCGCCTCCTTCGCCCTGGCCTGGCTCGTGCTGTGGCGCATCTTCGGCGCACGGCGCGGCAGCCTCATCCTCGCCGTGCCGCTGATTTCCGCCGCCGCCACCGTCGGCCTGCTCGGCTGGCTCGGCCTGCCCGTCAGCCTGTTCGCCATGTTCGGCCTGCTCTTGGTGGCCGCCGTGGGCGCGGACTACGCCGTCTACGCCCTCACCGCCCGCGAAACCCCCGCCGCCAAACTCGGCGGCATCCTCCTCGCCGCCCTCACCACCGCCATCTCCTTCCTGCTGCTCGCCATCAGCACCACCCCCGCCGTCGCCGCCTTCGGCATCACCGTATCGCTCGGCGTGGGACTGAACGTGTTACTCTCGGCCTGGCTGCTGAAGAAGGAAGGCGCGGGGCGGGAGGCCGTCTGAAAGCGTGGCAGAACATGGGAATCCACGCCTAACGGGCGAGAAGGCTTCGGCACGCTATTTCTTCGGCGCGGTTTTGCCACCTCTCTTTCAGACCAACACTGCCTTTCGGCCATTTAGCCGCAAAAAGCAGCCTGTACCCCAACTTCAAAGGAAAGCCCACCATGAAAAAACTTCTCTTCCCCCTCCTGTTCGCCGCCGCCATGCTGCCCGCCCAAGCCGCCGACTACTTCCTGCCTTACACCGAAGCCGACGGCAGCGCCAACGTCCGCGCCGCACCCGACACGCACAGCAAAATCCTCACCGTGCTGGATTACCGTAGCCCGCAACGCGAAATCCTCGGTAGGCAGGGCGGCTGGTTTCATATCCGGCTGAACAACGGCCGCACGGGCTACGTCCACCAAAGCCAGGGCTATATCGTGCAGAACTATATTGTCGCCAGCCCCGACGGCGCGGCCAACGTCCGCAGCATCGATCCTGGCTACCCCGTCGGCCGCGCCCCTGTCATCAAAACGCTGCCCAACGGCATGCGCGTGCAGATTGTGCCGGGTTCGAGCAAAGGCAGCTGGCTGCTCTACGACAATCAGGGCGCATACACCGAAAACGTTGATGCCGCATTTCAAGGCTATATCCACAAAAGCCAGCTGCGCCGCGCCGATTAGGCAGCCTGCACCCCAATCCAACCTCAAAGGAAACCCCGCCGTGACAGAACTTCTCTTTCCTCTTCTGCTGCCCGCCTAATATAAAAAGGCCGTCTGAAACTTAAACCCATACGGTTTTATACATTGATGCCGCGCAAACCTTATCCCACGATTTTCAGGTAGCCTTCCAGGCCGTCTGAAAGGCTACCTGAAACCCACACCCCCATCCTTAAGGAGACCAAACATGTCCCAATCCTACGATATCGCCATCATCGGCGCCGGCCCCTCCGGCGCAGTCGCCGCCGCCCTACTGCTCAAACACGGCTTTTCCGTGTGCGTGCTCGAAAAGCAGCATTTCCCCCGCTTCGTAATCGGCGAAAGCCTGTTGCCGCACTGCATGGAATTCATCGAAGAAGCCGGCTTCCTGCCCGCCGTAGAGGCCGAGCCCAGCTTCCAATTTAAAAACGGCGCCGCCTTCACCTGGGGCAGCCGCTACACCTATTTCGACTTCACCGACAAATTCACCCCCGGCCCCGGCACCACCTACCAAGTGCGCCGCGAAATCTTCGATAAAATCCTGATCGACGAAGCCGCCAAACAAGGCGCGGACGTGCGCTTCGGCCACGCCGTTACCGCCTTCGATAACAGCGGCGACACCGCCCGCCTCAGCGTGAAAACCGACAATGGCGAAGCCTACGAGCTCACCGCCCGCTTCGTGCTCGACGCCAGCGGCTACGGACGCGTCCTCCCCCGCCTGCTCAGCCTCGACACCCCGTCCGACCTGCCCATGCGCGAAGCCCACTTCACCCACATCGACGACAACATCGCCGACCCCGATTTCGACCGCAGCAAAATCCTTATCTCCACCCACCCGGTGCACCGCGACGTATGGCTCTGGCTCATCCCCTTCGGCGACAACCGCTGCTCCATCGGCGTGGTCGGCCTGCCCGAACGCTTCGCCGGCCTGAGCGATTCCGAAGCCATCCTGCGCCGCTATGCCGCCGAAATCCCCATGCTCGCGCGCATTTTGGGCAACGCCCAATGGGAAAACGACTTCCCCTTCCGCCACATCAAAGGCTATTCCGCCAACGTCAAAACCCTGCACGGCCGCCACTTCGCCCTCTTGGGCAACGCCGCCGAATTCCTCGACCCCGTCTTCTCCTCCGGCGTCACCATCGCCATGCACTCGGCCAAACTCGCCGCCGACCTGCTCGCCCGCCAACTCAAAGGCCAAGAAGCCGATTGGCAGCGCGAATTCGCCGAACCCCTGATGACGGGCGTCAACGCCTTCCGTACCTATGTGAACGGCTGGTATGACGGCAGCTTCCAAGACGCCATCTACGCCCCCAACCGCAACCCCGAAATCAGCCGCATGATCAGCTCCATCCTCGCCGGCTACGCCTGGGACAGCAACAACCCCTACGTGGAAAAATCCGAACGCCGCCTCAAAGCCCTGGCCGAAACCGTGGGCGTGCAGCAGTGCGAATAAGCGGATGAACTTTCAGGTAGCCTGCATCCCACACAGAGGCTACCTGAAAATCCAGTTTTAACGCTATTAAACCAAGCCCTCCCCATGTATATCGGACGCTTCGCCCCCAGCCCCACCGGCCTCTTGCACATCGGCTCGCTGCTCACCGCCTTGGCTTCTTACGCCGATGCCCGGGCGGCGGGCGGGCGCTGGCTGGTGCGCATGGAAGACCTCGATCCGCCGCGCGAAATGCCCGGCGCCGCCGCCCATATCCTGCGCACCCTCGAAGCATTCGGCTTTGAATGGGACGGCGAAGTGGCCTACCAAAGCCGCCGCCACCCTCTCTACCGCGCTGCCCTGCACAGCCTGCAGCAAAGCGGCCTCGCCTACCCCTGCTATTGCAGCCGCAAACAATGGCATGCCCAAGCGCGGCAGGGCGCAGACGGCTTCGTTTACAACGGCGCCTGTGCACGGCTGGCCGCCCCGCCGCCCGAAGCCGCCGGCAGAGTGCCCGCCTGGCGGCTGCGCGTGCCCGATGAAACCATCGCCTTCACCGACGGCATCGTTGGCCATTATGCGCAAAACCTCGCCCGCGACATCGGCGATTTCGTCCTCCTGCGCGCCGACGGCCTGTGGGCCTACCAGCTCGCCGTGGTGGCCGACGACGCCGAACAGGGCATCACCCACATCGTGCGCGGGCAGGATTTGCTCGTCTCCACCCCGCGCCAAATCTGGCTACAACGCTGCCTCGGCCTCCCCACCCCGCACTACGCCCACCTGCCCCTGCTCACCAATGCCGAAGGGCAGAAATGGTCGAAACAAACCCTCGCCCCCGCGCTGGATTTGCAACACAAAGAAGCCCTGCTGCGGCAAGTAATGGGCTACCTGAAACTGCCGCCCGCGCCTGCAGTGGATAAACCGCAAGAGCTGCTGGATTGGGCCGTGCAACACTGGCAGCTGCAAGCCGTGCCCACCCGGCCGATAGTGGCTGAGTCAGCAACAGATAAGGCCACCTGAAACTTTCAGGTAGCCTCTGCGTTATAATATTTCCTCTCCCCCACGCGAGCCGAATCGTGAGCTTTTTCGAGCGTTTTATCCATGCCTTGCTGTTTGAAACCGGCGCGGTGCTGATTTCTGCCGTGGCCGTGCTGCTGTTTGGGCTTTCCCATGCCGGCACGGCGTTTGGCATGAGCGTGGCGGTGTCGGTAACGGCGATGGTGTGGAATTTCCTGTTCAACTGGGGGTTCGACAAAATCTTCACCGGCCGGCGCGAGCGGCGCGGTTGGGGCGTGAGGATGTTGCAAACCGGCGCGTTTGAAGGCGGGCTGCTGTTTTTCACCACGCCGCTGATTGCCTGGTTCCTGCAAATTACGCTGTGGCAGGCACTGCTCACCGACATCAGCCTCACCCTCTTGATTGTGCTCTACTCCCTGGTCTACAACTGGGCGTTCGACCACATCCATGCCTATTGGCTGGCCAGTCGGCACAAGGTTTCCTAGCCGCCAGATTTTATTCTTTGTATAGATGGAGTAAAATCCGCCCAACATTCCAACAGGCTACCTGAAACAGCCAAACCCTTTTCAGGTAGCCCTAATCTTTATCCAAAATTCAAACACACAATTATGGACAACAAACAACAACTGCAAGAAGGCCTTGCCGCCCTCGGCCTCAACCTTTCCACCGCCCAGCAGCTTTTGCTGCTCGAACACGCTTCGTTGCTGCAAAAGTGGAACCGCACTTACAACCTCACCGCCCTGCGCCGAAACGACCAAATCATCAGCCGCCACATTCTCGACAGCCTCACCCTGCTGCCCTATGTGAAAGAGGCAAAAACCCTGATGGACGTAGGCTCCGGCGGCGGCATGCCCGGCATTCCCACCGCCATCTGCCGACCCGACCTGCAAATCACCCTGCTCGATGCCAACACCAAAAAAACCGCATTCCTGCAGCAAACCGTGATCGAGCTGGGCTTGAGCAACGTTACCGTAGCCGCCGGCCGTGTGGAAACCATCTACGATAAAAAAGTAGACGTGGTCACCAGCCGCGCCTTTGCCGAGCTGGCCGATTTTGCCGCGCTCACCAAACACCTGCTCAATGAAAACGGCTATTGGGCCGCCATGAAAGGCGTGTATCCCTACGAAGAAATCGAGCAGTTGCCCGCGAATATCGAAGTGGTCTCTGCCGATAAGCTCGACGTGCCCATGCTGGAGGCCGAGCGGCATATGGTGATCATGCGCCCCAAGCGTGCATGAAATCGCACTTAGCCTGAATTTTCAGTTTCCCCCAACCCCTTCCCATAGAAAGGCCAGATGATGAGCGCTACCGTTATCGCCATAGCCAACCAAAAAGGCGGCGTGGGCAAAACCACCACCGCCGTCAATCTGGCCGCTTCCCTAGCCGAACGCAAACAGCGCGTGCTGGTGGTTGATCTTGACCCGCAGGGCAACGCCACCACCGGCAGCGGCATCGACAAAAGCAGCCTGCGCAGCGGCACTTATCAAGTGCTGCTCGAGCAGGCCGCAGCCGCCGATTCCCGCCTCAAAAGCCCGCACGGCCGCTACCACATCCTTGGCGCCAACCGCTCCCTGGCCGGCGCCGAAGTGGAGCTGATTCAGGAAATTGCCCGCGAGATGCGCCTCAAAACCGCCATCAAACCGCTTTTGCCCGAATACGACTACATCCTCATCGACTGCCCGCCCACCCTCACCCTGCTTACCCTCAACGGCTTGGTGGCCGCCGACCGCCTCATCGTGCCCATGGTGTGCGAATATTATGCCCTCGAAGGCATTTCCGACCTCATCGCCACCGTGCGCAAAATCCGCAAAGCCATCAATCCCAAGCTCGACATCCTCGGCATCGTGCGCACCATGTACAACCCGCAAAGCCGCCTGTCGCTGGAAGTGGGCGAGCAGCTGGAAAAACACTTCTCCCGCCTCGTGTTCAACACCATCATCCCGCGCAACGTGCGCCTGGCCGAAGCCCCCAGCCACGGCATGCCCGCCCTGGCCTACGACCCAAAAGCCAAAGGCAGCATCGCCTATCTGGAACTGGCCGACGAAGTCATCGCCCGCTGCAAAGCGGCTTAAGCCAACAGCGCAGGCTACCTGAAACCTGCCCTCTCAATATCGCGTGATCCATGTACTTCGCAAATACTTGGCACAAATTTAACTTCGTGATCACCCCACAAGAGTTTGAGGCCATATTCGGCCGGGATGATTATGAGTTTGTCATCCACAACACCCGCGTGGGCATCGATTACACCCACACCGAAAAGCAGGAAATCTTCGCTGCCTATCGCTTGTATTTCGAGAAAATACTGCTCAATGCAGCAGAATATGACCATAAAACGCTGAATGCCATCGTAGACACAATGCGGCAGGGGATGATCGACCAAACCAGTAAGCTGGCTTTCTCGGAAGTGGTGCTCGGCGGCAAGGTATCGAAAGAATACAAACTCGTGCGGAGCAAAGAGCCCTTTATGGAGCTCGATCCCTTCTATCTGCTCTATCAGCAAGGCAAGCAGCAACTCTCCACCGCCTACTTCGAAAGCCAAAATGCTTTCGGCCTACAACTGAGCTACCCCAAAACCATCAGCCTGACCGATAAAAACGACAATCTGCGTGGCAACTATTCCACCGATGCCTACCCGATGTGTGCCATCTTCCAAGACATCGTTAAAAACATCAAGAAAACCAGCCATAAAGCCAAACTGATGAAGGGCGAACTGCTCCTTAAACCGAATTTTTGGATTTCCGACCAAGCCAAAGTGCAGGTGGGAAAGCATTATTTTTTCCAGCAACACCAGATGGTTTTTCTTTAGCGGCAGCCATACCCCTTTACAACCCCATGGCTACAACACTTTCAGGTAGCCTCGTAAACATAACAGGCTACCTGAAACCCCGTTTGACAAGCCTCACCCCACTTTGTAAAGTCCCATTTTCCCACCACCATCACGGAGATGCCCATGCGCACCCTGTTTAAAGCCCTTGCCGCCTTCGCCCTTACCCTGTTTATTGCCGCCTGTTCCGGCGGCGGCACGCCCGAAAAAAACGCCGAACAATTTATCCGCAACGCCTACAACGGCAACGGCGACGCCGTGGTGGCCATGCTCTATATCCCCGCCGATGCCAAACCCGGCGAAAAAGAAATGGTGGAAGGCAAAATGCGCTCCTCGGCCGCCGAAGTGAAAGCCAAAGCCGAAACACGCGGCGGCGTGAAAAACATCACCGCCGAACCCGCCGAAATCGACCAGCAAGACCCAAACCGCGCCCGCGTGAAGCTCACCATCGAATTCGGCAACGGCGAATCCACCACCGACCGTGTAAGGCTAATTAAAATAGACGGCAACTGGAAAGTACAAGTCTTCTAACCATGCGCCGCCGCCTCATCCCGATTGCCACCTGCCTGCTGATTGCAGCGTGTGCGGCAATCTTTTTTGCCGGCCGCCCGGCCTTTTCAGGTAGCCCCAGCGCCGATACGCCGCTGCCTGCCCGCACCGCCATCCTGCCCCCGAACGGCCTCCTGCAGGAAGGCGACTGGGTATTCCGCCACGGCACCGCCACCGACAGCCGCCTCATCCGCGAGCTCAGCCGCAGCCGCTTTTCCCACATCGGCATCGTAGTGCAAACCCGGCCCGAAGTATGGATTGCCCACGCCACCACTGACGACGATCCCGCCCGTCCCAACCAAGTCCTGCTCACCCCGCTGGCCGAATTCGCCGCGCCCCGCCTCTCCCGGCAAACCGCCTATGCCCGCCCCCGCTTCCTCAGCCCCGAACAACGCCGCGCCAGCGCCCTCCATGCCGCCGCCCAGGCCGGTCGCCCCTTCCGCCTCACCGCCCGCGCCGAACAGCCCTACTACTGCACCATCCTCCTGCTCGATGCCGTACGCACCCAAGAGCCAGTCTTCAATCCGCCTTGGCAACATATCGACCTGGCCGTATTTCGCGGCGAATACCTCTTCCCCGAAGCCTTCGCCCAAAGCGACATCGAATGGCTCGCCGTCATCCCCGCCCAAGCCGCTGCCGATGCCCGCTAAAGCCGCAAACCTGCCTGCCACATGTTTTCAGGTAGCCTCATCCCGCTTTGAGGCTACCTGAAAAAATCAACCAATCAGTCTTGCTGCACCCACGCAGCATAAGGATTACGCCCAATCCATCACAATACACTTTCTCACCCTCCCAATCTACTTAATAACGCACAGGCATACAAAAGGCTACCTGAAATCTGCAAACCATTTCAGGTAGCCTTCATCACACTCTGCCTGCCCTGCGCGCAATTTCACCCAAGGCAGGCAGGCGGCGGGATTAGCCGTGCAGGGCGCGTTTGTCGGCGGCCAGGGCGGCTTCGTGCACCACTTCCGACAGGGTCGGGTGGGCGTGGACGATGCGGGCGATGTCTTCGCTACTGGCGCAGAATTCCATGCCCACCACGCCTTCGCTAATCAGCTCGCTCACCATCGGGCCGATCATGTGCACGCCCAAGATGCGGTCGGTTTTGGCATCGGCCAACACTTTAACCGTACCTTTGGCTTTGCCCAAGCCCATGGCGCGGCCGTTGGCGGCAAAGCCGGACGTGCCTTTTTTGTAGTCCACGCCTTCGGCTTTGAGCTGCTCTTCGGTTTTGCCCACCCAAGCGATTTCGGGGTCGGTGTAGATGACCCACGGGATGGTGTTGAAATCGAGGTGCGGTTTCTGGCCGGCAATGCGTTCGGCCACGGCCACGCCTTCGTCGCTGGCTTTGTGTGCCAGCATCGGGCCACGCACCACGTCGCCGATAGCCCATACGTTAGGCAGGTTGGTGCGGCATTCGCCGTCTACCACGATGAAGCCGCGCTCGTCTTTTTGCAGGCCGACCGCTTCGGCATTCAGGCCGTGGGTGTTGGGCACGCGGCCGATGGCCACAATGAGCTTATCGAACTCGGCAGTTTGCGCTTCACCTTTGGCATTGTTGTATTCCACCACCACTTTGCTGCCGCTGGTGATTTTGTTCAGTTTCACGCCCAGCTGGATGTTCAAGCCTTGCTCGCGGGTGAAGTATTTGAACGCTTCTTTGGCAATCTGCTGGTCGGCGGCGCCA
Source organism: Eikenella sp. HMSC071B05 (assembly GCF_001811325.1). NCBI lineage: Bacteria > Pseudomonadati > Pseudomonadota > Betaproteobacteria > Neisseriales > Neisseriaceae > Eikenella > Eikenella sp. HMSC071B05. Next base: position 141,770 of record NZ_KV804539.1, read on the forward strand.
AGGAACACGGGGGAGGCTTCCAAAATGGTGACTTCCGCACCCACGCGTTTCCACACCGAGCCCATTTCCAAACCGATGACACCGGCGCCGATAACGCCGAGCTTGGCCGGCACTTGGGTCAGATTCAACGCGCCTTCGTTATCCAGCACGTTCACGTTGTCGATGTCCACCAGGGGCAGCGCGCGCGGGGTGGAGCCGGTGGCCACGATGATGTGCTTGCCTTCAACCGTGGTTTTTTCGCCTTTGTTATCCACTTCCAGCTGCCAGAAATCGCCGTTTTTGCCCACGAAAGAGGCCGTGCCGAACAGGCTAGTTACTTTGTTTTTCTGAAATAGGAATTTAATCCCGCCGGTGAGCTTGGTAACGATGCCGTCTTTGCGCTCGATCATCTTGGCGGCGTCAAACTGCACATTACCCACGGTGATGCCGTGTTCGGCAAAGTCGTGCTGGGCAGCATGGAAATGCTCGGATGATTGCAACAGGGCTTTGGAAGGAATGCAGCCCACATTCAGGCAGGTGCCGCCCAAAGCGGGGGCATCACCGGCCTTGTTCACGCCGGCATCGATACAGGCGGTTTTAAAACCCAGCTGTGCGGCGCGGATGGCGGCAACATAACCGCCGGGGCCGGCGCCGATTACCACTACGTCGAATTGAGACATTTGAAGCTCCTTTATGTGTGAAAAGCGGGGGTGGAGAAAGAATCAGCCGCCTAGCATGGGAAAGTGTTGGTATTACTCTGCGTTAAGCGGCTGTAAAGTCAAGATTATTTAGGTGCGGAAGCGGATTGCCCACTGTTGTCCTTAAAGGATTCATTCTGGTTTGCGTATTCCTGCAGCTCGGTCATGGCAGCCTGCACAGCTTCCAAATCCGCCCGAACGGCAGGCAGTTCGGTAGGTTTGCCTTGTTTATCCCATGCAGACATCACGGGATCTCCTTCACCATTCGCATTATGGATGGCACTGAATAGGATTCTGCCGCTGCCCGGGTAGTAGGTGCTGAGGATAACGTGCTGTTTGTCGGCAGCAGGGCGCACCCACATCATCGGTTTGCCGTCGTTATAGAAAAACACCACTTCGCCTTCTAAATCAGACTCGCTGTCACGGCCTTGGATAACCAAGCGGCCGTTGCGATACACCCCCAGCCAGCCGTCCAGTTTGCCTTGGGTAAATTTACCGGCGGAAGATATGGTGCCGTCTTCCTCTTTCCACACCACCAGGCTATCGTTCACATCGGTGGAGAAATTTTTCGGATCGCCATCTTTAGAGAGAATGGCGGGCAGAATCTGCGGTTTGCCGCTGTCTTGGTAGAAGTCCTGCACCACTAGGCGACTATCGGGCATGGTACCCAACACTTCGCGGTAATAGCCGCCGGGGCTGGGTTTATCGGTGGGTTGGGAGTCTTTGTCAAAATAAACCACCTGCTTCTCAGCTGCCGGCTGATAGCCTTCCACGGCTTTGGCGGCAGCGGCTTCAAGCTCTGTTGCATCAGCAGGCAGAGCCATAGCAGGCGCCTGTTGGCCTTCGGCTTGGCCGGCAGCGGAGTTGGAAGCAGCCGGCGGCGCAGATGCTGCATTGTTTTGGCTGTTGTTTTGATTGGGATTGCAGGCGGCCAGCAATAGGGCCGCAGCCACAGTGGCGAAGAGTTTGTTCATAGAGTTCCCCATTGGAATTGGTGAGTATCCGCGCGATTGGCAGATTGATGCAATTCTATAGCCAAACACATTATTTTTCCATACGGGATGCTGCCCGCAGCACCATAGCAAAAGGCTACCTGAAAACCTTCAGGTAGCCTTTAGATGGATTACACCGGCCTTAGCGCAGGTGTTTGCTCATCAGATAATTCACGCGTTGGAGGCCTTCACGCAGCTGGGTTTGCACCTCCTCTGCCGTGGCGCTGCTGCCGTCTTCCTTCCAGAATTCGGTTTTCACTGCATCCTCTTTGCCCACGCTCTGCATCAGCTTATTGCCGTTGGCGTAGTAGTAGGTGCGCACCAAGCCGTTTTCAGTGTGGTTGTCGATTAGCTCAAACATCGGTTTGCCGTTTTCGTAGAAACCTCTCATTTCAAAGGGCATGTCTTTCACATCCGGCTCGCCCGCAATGCTCAGCACCAGCTGGCCGTTTTCGGCATACATGCCGGCACGTTGCGATTTGCCGTCATGAATTTCGGCAAAATTAGTGAGGCGGCCTTCGGGGGTGTACCACACCACCAAGCCTTCAATCACGTCGGAACTGAAGTTTTTCAACTCGCTGTCTTTGCCGATGATAACGGGGTTAATCTGCTTGGTGCGGCTGTCTTGGTAGAAATCCTGCACCACGGCGCGGCCTTCAGCGGTGCGGCCGAGCAGCACGCGGTAGTAGCCGCCTTTCATCGGACGGTCGGCAGCATCGCCGTCGGCATCGTAGTAGGCAATAATATTTTCTTGCGCTTCGCGCTGGCGAACGGCGGCAGCGGCCTGCTCGGTGCGGGCGGAAAGCTGGTCGGCACGGGCGGGGAAGGCATTGTCGCTGCCGGTAGCGGCGCAGGCGCCAAGCAAGGCAGAGAATACAGCGGCGGTAAGAATATTTTTCAGCATAATGGGTTTGCTCCTAAATAAAAACGCTGGGTGGCGCGCAGTCTACACCAAAAGGCGGGCGGCGTGTCTACGCGGGAATATTGCAGCTTGTTTTGTATCAATATTTTTAGCCAATCAAGATTGGGTTTGTTGGGATTTCGATTTTCAGGTAGCCTTTCTTCGTTTGAGGCTACCTGAAAGATATTGAGCCTATTGCGAATCTATGTCTCGGGCACATTATCCTAGCACCCTGAGTTTGAGCGCGCACCGCGTACCACAACGCCACCATATGCTTGCACGCCCCGCCATAAGGACAATCGCAGCCCCCGTCCTTAATGTACAAATCACTATCCAGCTTCAGCCATACCGAATAGTTTTCCGAACCGCACACCTCCGCCCGATAACGCCCGGCGGAAGTTTTTTGGACATCGCGAACCTTGCCCTGCTGAAAATACAGCAGACCGCGTTCGATGATGTGGGGCGGAAATAGGCGGGGTAGGTAGATACCGGACATGGTTTGCTTCCAAGAATTTGTTGAAACATGGGAAGTTTACTGGTTCGGGCGACGTTTGGGGAGATGGAGGCGGGAAGATTTGCTTTGCAAAGTGGCCAAAGGTCGTCTGAAAAAGGGTTTCAGACGACCTTTGGGGTGGGTGGAAAGGGGAGTAGTTTAGAAAAACCGCGTGTGTGCGTGGAGGCTTTGATGCGGGCTACACTTGCTACACACGGATTCCAAGTTTTGCGTGATTTGTAGGTGGGGTGTGTATCGAAAAGCACGTACGTGGTTAGATGCAGGTAGGCTATAGCTTACTAATGCTTTTCCCTATTCATTTCAGATTGTGGAGCTTTCTTTTTCATAAGTTTATCTAGTTTTTCCTTCCTATTTTTCATTAGCTTACTTGGTAAAAATGCAGAATATATAAAAGCTCCTGCTGCTATACATAAATATAAAAACTCAAAAAACTTGATTAAAGTTCCATTCGCATATTCTTTGTTGTTCTTAAGTAAAACAACGAGGAATACAAAAACTAATACACATAAATATACATAAAATAAGAAAGAATGTTTGGTATATCGCTGCTCCTGTAAATTCTCTTGCAATTTCAACTGCCGCCAATTTGCATCTTCATCAAATTTCATGTCTGTAAACAACGTCATAATTGCTATCAGAAAACCTGATAAAATTGAAAATACATTTATAATTAAATCAATAGCTTTTTCATTTTCATGAACAAATGGTTGCCCCACATAAGCCAGAAATGCAGATAAAATAGAAATTAAGATAAATCGTATAAGTGGGGCTTTATTCTTCATAGCTCAATTAATCTTGAATTTAATAACTCATTAAAATACTTTCGTATTTCATCAAATACTTCATTTTGTCCAAGCGCATTAGTTTGTTCAAATTTCTTAACTGTAATTCTCTTGAATAGCTTAACATCATTTGGACTAATTTTCTCACCACGTTGAGTTTCAATAAAAAATCCATCATTCATTTCTTCCGCAACTGCTTCAGCCTGTTCTCGCATGAAATCCTGTGCTTGCTGGATGGCTCTAGTATTTCCTTCTAGGTTTAATGCCAAGCAAACATGGATATCTTCAGCAGCATTTATCTCCTCTTGCGTTGATTCTGCTTCAGACAGTTTTCTAAATAAGTTACCAATACCTTTAAATGCATCTGCTAAAAGGCTTGTTTTTGTTGAGACTAAATTAGCTACAGATAATTGATAGGCAGACGCATTTAAATGTAATTTTTTAGCACCATGTTCCCTAATTAACTGTAACTTATCAAAGTTAGCAACAGGTTTGAATGAGCAATCTATTTTTGATAGTTTTCCCTGTGAGTTATTGGCAGTTTGATTATTCAACTGGTTTAAATAAAAGCAAATATTATCATAACGAATTATGCCATTACCTACAAAAAGAACATGGTGTTTATTGATATAAAGATAGGCTTCTTTTTGGACAAATGATTGTCCATTAGGTGGTGGAGAGCTTCCCCCTGCATCATTTTCACTAGGTGCATTATTGTTCATAGTTCGCATATGTTCATTTTCTACACTTTGAACAATATAAAGGGCAATACCTTGTTTAAATTCTGGTTGAGTTTGTGTACTCTCGCGTAAAACAAATTCTAAATTGCGATATTGAATTCGAGAAATCATGCCATACTGTGTGATTCCTGTATGATTTGCAGATGGCAATACAGGCAATAATCTACGTAAGGCAGTCTCCAAATCAAAAAGCTCATCGTCTTGTTTCGCTCGCAAATAGTGAATATTTTTATGAGTTTTCTTCATAATATTTTCCATTATAGATTGTTTAGTAGGTGATAATTGTAGCAAATTTATAAACAAAAAACAGATAAGACAATATCAGATATATCCGGCCTACCTGTTCAACCCCTCCCACTCCTTCAACAACCTCTTCACCGACACCGGATACGGTGTCTTCAATTCCTGCGCAAACAGCGACACCCTCAATTCTTCAATCATCCATTTAAACCCTGCAAGGCCGTCTGAAATGGGGAGGCCTTGCTTGATCAGGCTGTCGGTTTTTTCCTGCCACATTTGTTCCAGTTCTTGAATATCGGCTTCGCGGGCTGCGTCGCGGGCGGGGTTGCTGCTGTATTTTTCGAGGCGCAGGGTCATGGCTTTGAGGTAGATGGGGAGGCGCGGCCATTGTGCCCACGGGGTGCGGGTGGCGAAGCCGGCGGCGAGCAGGGTTTGCAGGCGTTGGCGCAGGAGGTGGGTGAGCGGGTGTTTGCCGAGTTTGCCGTTCAGTTCGGCGTAGGCGGCTGCGGTTTCCTGCAGGTAGCGGCTGAGGGCTTCTTTGACGGCGGGCAGGCGGCTGCGGGCGCGTTTGATTTGTTCTTTGAAGGCTTTTTCGTTGCGCGGCAGCTCGTCTTCGCCGATAAAGGCGCGGTCGCAGACGGCTTGGGTGAGGTCGTCGCGCAGGGTGTCGGCGTTGATGTGTTTGAGCAGCATGGCGGCTTGGGTGAAGCCTTGGATGCCTTTGTTCAGGTCTTTAACCTGTTCTTTTAGTTGTAGTTTCATGAGTTCGATGACGCCTAGTCTGTGGGCTTGTTCGGCGGCGGCAGACGTGTCGAACAGGCGCAGGGCGATGCGGCCGTCTTTTTCTTTTTGCAGGCCGAGATAGCCGGTAAGCTGTTGTTTGCCGCGGGCGAATTTGATGGATTCGGGCAGGGTGCCGATGTCCCATGCGGTAACGTTGTCGCGTTCGAATTCTTGGGTGTTGTCGCGGAAGGTGGTGGCGGCGGCTTTGCCAAGTTGTTGTTGGATTTTAATTAAATCGCGCCCCATGGCTAATTCTTGTCCGCCGTCGTCGATGATGCGGAGGTTGAAATAGCAGTGTTCGGGCAGCCTGAACACGGCCCATTCGTCTTGGTTGATTTGCTCGAGTATGCGGATGTCGCCTGCGGTTTTGGCGATCACTTGGGCGAGCTGGGGCAGGATGGGGGCGTTGCGGTCGGGGTTTTGGCTTAAAAATTGGGTGATGAATTCGGGCACGGGCACGCAGATGCGGCGGATTTGCTTGGGCAGCGCTTTGATTTGCAACTGGATTTTCTCGCGTATCATGCCGGGTACGAGCCATTCGAGGGCGGCGGGGCTGATGCGGTTGAGCACGGTGAGCGGCAGGGTGAGGGTAACGCCGTCGAGCGGGTGGTGCGGCTCGAAGCGGTAGCTGAGTTTGAATTTGCCGTCTGCGGTTTGCCAGTGTTTGGGGAATTGTTCTTCGGTGATGTGCGCGGCGGCGTGCTGCATGAGGTCGTCGCGGCTGAGGAACAACAGGCGCGGGTTGTCGCGCTCGGCGGTTTTGAGCCAGGCTTGGAAGGTGCGGATGTCGGCGAGGGGTTTTTCAGACGGCGTTTGGGGTTTCAGGCTGCCTGAAAGGCGTGTAGGTCGGATACTCGTATCCGACGTTTGTGCAGCGTCAAAAGTTTTGTCGGATTCAAGAATCCGACCTACGGTTTCAGGCTGCTTTTGGGCATGGTTTGCCTGACGAACCATGCGGTAATTGGTCAAAACCAAGCCGTTGCGCGGGATTTGGTTTTCGTGTTGCCGCACAAAGCCTTGTTTTTGGAAAAATGCCAATGCGGCTTTGGATGCGTCTACCGTTATGGTTTTGCTGCTGTCTGCCGATGGCAAAACGGCATTCAGCAGCGTGGTGGCAATACCTTGCCGCTGGTGGCTCGGGTCGGTAAAGAGACAGTTTAGGTGGCTTTGTTCGGGCTGGTATTCAATAAAACCGAGCATGCGCCCGTTATGCGTTGCCACGCGGACATTACCGCCGTCAATGCGTTTTTGCCAGAAATCGGCATTGTCCGCGCCTTGCAGCCACGCGCTTTTTTCCTGTTCGCTGTAATGGCGGTTTGAAATGTGCTGCACGGCGCGGCGGAATAATTCGGCAACGGCGGTGGTATCGCTAGTTGTGGCGGGGCGGATATGGGGTTTCAGGCTGCCTTTGAGGTCGTCTGAAAGGTGGTTTTCAGGCTGCCTGTTGTCTTTTAGGCTACCTGAAAAGTGTGTAGGTCGGATACTTGTATCCGATGAAACGGCGGATGTGGCGCGGCTGTCGGATTCAAGAATCCGACCTACGGTTTCAGATGGCATCAGGTTTTCAGACGACCTTTGTCCGTTTCCAGCCTGCCCGACAATCTCGCCGCGCTCTTTAAACACCGCTTTCGGCAGCCGCGCATCGTAAAAAGCGAACAGGGCTTCTTCGTCCACCAGCACATCTTGGCGGCGCGATTTGTGTTCCAGCTCGGCGATTTCGCGTATCAATTTTTGGTTGTGCACGAAAAACGGCGCGTTGAAATCCGCAACTTCTTGGGCGACGAGTGCGCTGCGGATAAAGATTTCGCGGGCTTCTTCGGGGGCGATTCTGCCGTAGGACACGGGGCGGCGCGGCAAGACGGTCAGGCCGTAGAGCGTTACCCGTTCGCTGGCGATGACTTCGCCGCGTTTTTGTTCCCAGTGCGGTTCGAAATAGTGGTAGCGGACGAGGTGCGGCGCTTCCTGCTCGATCCATTCGGGCTGGATGGCGGCCACGTCGCGGGCATAAAGTTTTGTCGTTTCAATGAGTTCTGCCGCCATCACCCATTTAGGCTTCGCCTTGAACAGGGCAGAGGCTGGGAAAAGGTGGAAGCGGCTGCCGCGCGCGCCGGTGTAGTCGTTGCCGTCGGGCGATTTCATGCCGACGTTGGCGATGAGGCCGGTAAGCAGGGCGCGGTGGATTTGTTCGTAGCCCGCTTCTTTGGCGGCGCGGATTTGGGCGCGGTGTTGTTTCTTATCCAGTTGTTTTTGTTTGAGTTTGGCAGATAAGTCTTGGTCGCCTGCATTTTCAGACGACGTGAGCTGCCTGACTTCGGGAGGTCGTCTGAAAGCGGCTTCCTTGGTGGTCAAACCCATTTCAATCGCGGTTTGGGCAAGCTGGTGGTGCAACTCGCGCCACTCGCGCATCCGCAGGTGCGACAGGAAATATTGGCGGCACCACTGCACCAACTGCTTGTTGGACAAGCCTTTGTCGCGCTCGCGCTGGAAGCTGTCCCAAATGTTCAGATAGGCAAGGAAATCAGACTGCTTGTCGGTAAAGCGTTCATGCGCCTTGGCAGCGGCATCACGCGCTTCCAGCGGCCGCTCGCGCGGGTCTTGAATCGACAGCGCGGACGCAATCACCAATATTTCCGCCATGCAGTCGTGTTTCTTTGCCGCCAACAAAATACGCGCGATTTTCGGGTCGATGGGCAGGCGCGCCATTTGTTCGCCGAGTTTGGTCAGTCCGTTGTGTTCATTAACCGCCCCCAATTCCAATAACACCTGAAACCCATCATTGATATACCGCGAATCGGGCATTTCTAAAAACGGGAATGCTGCCACATCGCCCAGTTTCAACGCTGCCATGCGCAGGATGACGGCGGCGAGGTTGCTGCGGGCGATTTCGGGGTCGGTGAATTCAGGGCGGCTGTTGAAATCTTCTTCTGAAAACAGTCGGATACACACGCCTGCGGAGACGCGTCCGCAGCGGCCGGAGCGTTGGCGTGCGGCGGCTTGGGAGATTTTTTCTACATGAAGCTGCTCCACTTTCGCCCGTGCGGAATAGCGTTTGACACGCGCGAGGCCGGTGTCGATGACGTATTTGATGCCCGGCACAGTAAGCGAGGTTTCGGCGACGTTGGTTGCTAACACGATGCGGCGTTTCGCGCCTGAGGGGTGGAAGATTTTGTGCTGCTCGGCGTGCGACAGGCGTGCGAACAGGGGCAGGATTTCGTCGTTGCGGCGCAGCGTGGATTTGCGCAGTGCTTCGGCGGCTTCGCGGATTTCGCGTTCGCCCGGCAGGAACACCAAAATATCGCCTTCGCCGTGTCGCGCCAATTCGTCCGCCGCATCGACAATCGCGTCGGTCAGCTCGACTTCTGCGTCGTCTTCGTCTTTGCTGGTCAGCGGGCGGTAGAGGATTTCGACGGGATAGGTACGCCCGCTCACTTCCAGCACAGGCGCGCCGTTGAAGTGTTGGGAGAAGCGTTCTGCGTCTATGGTTGCCGATGTGATGATGACTTTCAAATCGGGACGGCGCGGCAGCAGCTGTTTCAGGTAGCCCAAGAGGAAGTCGATGTTCAGGCTGCGCTCGTGCGCTTCGTCGATGATGATGGTGTCGTAGGTGGCGAGATAACGGTCGGTTTGCGTTTCCGCCAGCAGGATGCCGTCGGTCATCAGCTTGACGCAGGCATCGCGCGAGGTGTGGTCGGTAAAGCGCACCTTATAGCCCACCGCGCTGCCGATTTCCGATTTCAGCTCTTCGGCAATCCGCTCTGCCACCGAGCGCGCGGCCAAACGGCGCGGCTGGGTATGCCCGATCAAGCCTGCCGCCCCGCGCCCGAGTTCCAAACAAATCTTGGGCAGCTGCGTGGTTTTGCCCGAACCGGTTTCGCCGCAAATAATCGTTACCTGATGTTCGGCAATGGTTTTTTTGATTTCCTCGAGCTTCTCGTGAACGGGCAGGGTGTTGTCGAACTCGGGTTTGGGCAATGCGGCCAAACGCTTCAAAAAGATTTCGTGCGATTTTCGGTATTTTTCTTCGACTTTGGACAAGCCGCCGTATTTGTTGGGATTTTTGAAGGCGGATTGCAGGAAGTGGCGGTCTTTGGAGAGTGTTTGGGAGAAATCGGGATGTTGCATTGCGCTGAGAAAAATTTAGGGAAAACAAAGGATATAATTATAGCAAAAAGCGCTTAGCTATTTGATAGATAACAGGGCCATAAAGGCTACCTGAAACTTATTAATCTATAGCTTAGTCCATCTACGCAAAAAAACGCGGCCCAACCAGAGCCGCGTTCTATGTTTTCAAACATCGTTTTAACGCAAAGCCTTATCAGCAATATCACGGCGATATTGCATGCCAGGGAAATCGATCTCGGCCACGGCGCGGTAGGCCTGCTGTTTGGCAGCGGCCAAATCGTCGCCCAAACCCACCACGCACAGCACACGACCACCGTTGGTAACGGTGCGGCCGGCATCTGCGGCCGTACCGGCGTGGAATACTTTGCCGATGCGGTTGGCGGCTTCGATGCCTTCGATGATGTCGCCTTTGCCGGAACGTTCGGGATAGCCAGCGGAAGCCAGCACCACGCCCACGGCACTTTGCGCTTTCCATTCTACTTTAGCCGTATCCAGTTTCCGATCCAGCGCGGCTTGGATCAAATCCACCAAATCGCTGTCCAAACGGCTCATAATCGGCTGGGTTTCCGGATCACCGAAGCGGCAGTTGAATTCCACGGTATAAGGTGCACCATCGGCATCAATCATCAGGCCGGCATAGAGAAATCCTGTAAACTCATGGCCTTCTTCGCGCATACCGCGCACGGTAGGCAAGATAATTTCTTCCATGGCTCGTTGATACACCTCGGGCGTAACGATGGGTGCGGGGCTGTATGCGCCCATGCCGCCGGTATTCGGGCCGAGGTCGCCGTCGAGCAGGCGTTTGTGGTCTTGACTGGTGGCCATCGGCAGCACATTTGTGCCGTCCACCATCACGATAAAACTGGCTTCCTCGCCCTGCAAAAAGTCTTCAATCACCACGCGCGCGCCAGCATCGCCCATCTTATTGTCGAGCAGCATTTGGTCGATAGCTTGATGTGCTTGTTCTTCGGTTTGCGCCACCACCACGCCTTTGCCGGCAGCTAAGCCATCAGCCTTAATCACAATCGGCGCGCCTTTGGCAGCCACATAATCATGGGCGGCAGCCGCATCGGCAAAGGTTTGATATTGTGCGGTAGGGATGCTGTGCCGCGCCATAAAGGCCTTGGCGAAATCTTTGGAACTTTCCAGCTGGGCAGCTGCGCGGGTGGGGCCGAACGCTGGCAGACCGGCTGCGCGGAAATCGTCCACTATGCCGGCTGCCAGCGGCGCTTCGGGGCCGACTACAGTGAAGGCAATCTGCTCATGGCGGCAGAAATCAATCAGTTCCTGATGCGTTTTCAAAGGCAAGTTTTGCAGCTTGGGTTCTTGCGCGGTACCGGCATTGCCGGGTGCGACAAACACAGTTTGCACTTTGGGCGACTGCGCCAGCCTCCATGCCAGCGCGTGTTCACGCCCGCCGCTGCCGATAACGAGTAATTTCATGAAGTTGTCCTTTTCAAATAAGATTTCGTTGGCTATAAAGGCTACCTGAAACTTGAAAACAGATTTTCAGGTAGCCTCTTCGTTTTCTTGCACGTCTTCTAAAATTTCCACTGCACGTGTTTTCTGCCAGGCATCAATACAAGCAGCATAATTGGCCAGCGGCACGGCGCAATGCAGGCGGCAATCCAGTTGCAAATCCTGCTGCAACACTTCCACGCCATGCTGCTTGGCCAACCGCAAAACCTCGCTCAAATGCGGGTAATCGCAGCGCAGGGTTACCCGTTTTTCAATATTTTTTTCCACCTGCGCGGTTTGCTGCAACGCCATTTGGGTAGCGGTTTTGTAGGCATGAATCAGGCCGGGCACGCCCAGCAGCGTGCCGCCGAAATAACGCACCACCACCACCAAAACATCGGTTAGCCCGGCCGAATCAATCTGCCCCAAAATCGGCCGGCCGGCGCTGCCGGAAGGTTCGCCATCATCGTTGGCACGAAACTGCAAACCATCTGTGCCCAAACGGTAGGCATAACACCAATGCCGCGCCTTGTGGTGTTCCTGCCGCAGGGCATCCACATGGTTTTTCACTTCTGCCGCCGTGCGCACGGGATAAGCAAAGGCAATAAAACGGCTGCCTTTATCTTTAAACTCGGCTTGCCCAGGTTCGGCCAAAGTACGATAAGTACAGGGGATATCAGAAGAAGACATATGGCAGCGATGGTTTCAGGAAATAGGCAGATTATATAAGAAATAGGCTACCTGAAAGCAGATTGTTTTCAGGTAGCCTACTGTGTTTCACGTGAAACACGAATGCATGAAACGCCTAATTGCCCAATGCCGCAGTCAGCTCCGGCACGGCTTCAAACAGGTCGGCCACCAAGCCGTAGTCGGCAATATTGAAAATAGCCGCTTCCGGATCTTTGTTGATGGCCACGATGACTTTGCTGTCCTGCATACCGGCAGTGTGTTGGATGGCGCCGGAAATACCGATGGCGATATACAGCTCCGGTGCCACCACTTTGCCGGTTTGGCCTACTTGGTAATCATTGGGCGCATAGTCGGCATCAACCGCCGCGCGTGAAGCGCCGATGGCAGCGCCAAGTTTATCAGCCAGGGGCAGCAGCAATTCGTTGAACTGCTCCACGCTACCTAAGGCACGGCCGCCGGATACTACTACTCTGGCTTGAGTAAGCTCCGGACGATCGGATTTCACCAACTCGCGGCTGATAAAACGGCTCAAACCCTGAGCCGGAGTAGCTTCTACCTGCACCACTTCGGCCTGTCCACCGCTAGCAGCAGCTTCGGCAAAAGCAGTGGTGCGGAAGGTAAGCACCAAGGTTTCTGCATCACTAGAAACAGTGGCAAAAGCATTGCCGGCATAAATCGGGCGCACAAAAGTTTTGCCGTTTACGATTTCGGTTAAATCAGACACCTGCGGGCAATCCAACAGGGCGGCCACGCGCGGCATCAGGTTTTTGCCGAAAGTGCTGGCGGCGGCGGCAACGTAGCGATAATCCGCCGCCAGTTTCACCACCAAGGGCGCCAGTTCTTCGGCCAGCCCGCCGGCATAATGTTCGGCATCAGCCAGTAATACTTTAGCCACGCCGGCCACTTGTTTGGCCTGCTCGGCTACCTCTGCCGCGCCACTACCGGCCACCAATACATGCACTTCACCCAGCTTGCTGCCGGCAGTAACGGCATGCCGCGTGGCAGTGGCCAAATGTTGGTTGTCGTGTTCGGCAATAATCAATACAGTCATGGCTTTATCCTCAAATTACTTTGGCTTCGTTTTTCAATTTGGCCACCAGTTCGGCCACGCTTTGCACCTTCACGCCGCCGCTGCGCGGTTTGGGCTCGGCCACTTTCTGCTGCTGCAATTTAGGTGTAATGTCCACACCCAATTCTTCCACCGCAAGCTTTTCCAGCGGTTTTTTCTTGGCTTGCATAATATTTGGCAGCTTCACATAACGCGGCTCGTTCAAACGCAAATCAGCGCTGACTACTGCCGGCAGCTTCAGGGCCACGGTTTCCAAACCGCCGTCCACTTCGCGCACTACGGTTACTTCGTTTTCGCCCAATTCCACCTTGCTGGCAAACGTGCCCTGCGGCGCGTTGAGCAAGGCGGCCAGCATTTGCGCGGTTTGGTTGGCATCATCATCAATCGCCTGTTTGCCCAGCAAAATCAGCTGCGGCTGCTCGCGATCGGCGATTTTGCGCAGCAGTTTGGCTACGGCCAAAGGCTCCAAATAATCATCGGTCTGTACATGAATGGCGCGGTCGCCGCCCATCGCCAGCGCGGTGCGCAGCGTTTCTTCGCACTGCTTCACGCCCAACGATACCACCACGATTTCGCTGATTTTTCCGGCCTCTTTCAAGCGCACAGCCTCTTCCATGGCGATTTCGTCAAACGGGTTCATCGACATTTTCACATTACCGATGTCCACATCCGAACCGTCGGCCTTCACCCGCACTTTTACGTTGTAATCCACCACCCGCTTTACGGCAACCAGTGCTTTCATGAAATTTCCTTTTCCTTCTATCTAGTTAGTGATTCACTTATCCGGCAAAACGGGCTGATTGTGCCGATTTGGCGGGAATAATGCAAGTATGGCCAAAATACAGCCGCAAATTTCTAAGGCTACCTGAAAACCTTCCTGCTGTCTTGATAAGCCTGCTCCAGCAGAAGCAAACGTTCAAACACTTCCTCCGGCCGCGGCTGGCAGCCTATACCGCCCATATTTTCCGCCCAAGCCGAGGGTTGCACGCCGGTTTTTGCCGGATCGCTGTCGGTATAAATGCCGATCAGCGGCTTATCCAGCGCATTGGCCAAATGCAGCAGGCCTGTGTCCACACCGATAACGCTGCGTGCGCCACGCAACACATAGGCTGCCTGCAGCAGGCCGAGCTTTTCTTCCGGCACCTGCGCCGCCTCTATCTGATTGGCCAAGGCCAATGCGCGCTGCCGTTCTACCTCGCTGCCCCACGGCAGCCACACCGCCGCACCGTCTGCTACATGCAGCCGATTCAACAATTCCACCCAATATTTGTCCGGCCACAATTTGCTCTCACGGCTGGTGGCGTGCAAAGCCACACGGTAGTTTTCAGGTAGCCCCTGCACCGCCGCGCCTTCCGGCACACGCACGCCGAAATCCGCCGCGCCGTCAAACCGATAACCGAACACTTGGGCAAACAGCTCGCGGTTGCGCCACACCGCATCACGCCCTTTGGCTACCTGAAAACCTTGCGCATAAAACGCCGCCGCCCAGCCCTCACGCGCGCTGTGTTTGTCCAAACCCTTCACCGGCACACCCGCTTGGCGGGCAAACCATGCGCTTTTTATCAAGCCTTGGCTGTCGAGCACGAAATCATAGCCGCCACCGGCCAACTCCTGCTTCAGCGCGCGCATCTGCCGCCGCGTATCCACCGCAAACAGCCGCTTGCGCCACTGCCGCCAGCGCATCGGAATCACCTTGGCTACAAACGGATGTAATCGCGCAATATCGGCAAACCCGGCCTCGGCCAGCCAATGCAGCTCCACTTGCGGGCAATGCAGAGCCAAATCCTGCACTGCCGGCAGGGTGTGGATAAGATCGCCCATGCTGGAGAGGCGCACTAGTAAGATCTTCATTGGAGGGAAAGCCTGTGGTTGGAACGGGTGGAATTATACAAGATGAAGCTTGATAAATAGGCCGCATTACATTTTCAGGTAGCCTTTTTCATTGGGGCTACCTGAAAACAAACCACAGCCAAATTTAATCGGAAAGACAGACAAACATATTTCCCGTATGATGGCAGCTGCTTTATGCAGATTTTTCGGAGTTTTTATGAAACAACGCACCCTAGCCCAATCCGTTCAAGCCACCGGCGTCGGCCTGCATTCCGGCGAGCGGGTTTTGCTCACCCTGCATCCGGCTGCCGAAAACAGCGGCATCGTATTCCGCCGCACCGATTTGGCTGGCGAACAGAGCCGCCCGATCAAGCTCGTGCCCGAACTGATCAACGACACCCGCCTCTCCTCCACCATCGTTACCGAAGACGGCGTGCGGGTGGGCACGATTGAGCATTTAATGTCGGCACTGGCCGCCTACGGCATCGATAACGTGTTGATTGAATTGAATGCGCCGGAAATCCCGATTATGGACGGCTCCAGCCTGCCTTTTTTGTATCTGCTGCAGGATGCGGGCATCGTGGATCAAAAAGCCGAAAAACGCTTCCTGCGTATTTTGAAGCCGGTAGAAGTGCAAGAGCCAGGCAAATGGGTGCGCTTCACCCCATATGACGGCTTTAAAGTCAGCCTCACCATCAATTTCGACCACCCCGTGTTCAACCGCAGCAATCCGACCTTTGAAATCGATTTCGCCGGCGCATCCTATGTGGAAGAAATCGCCCGCGCCCGCACCTTCGGCTTCATGCAGGAAGTGGAAATGATGCGCGCACACGGCCTGGGTTTAGGCGGCAACCTGAGCAATGCCGTGGTGATTGACGACAACGACGTGCTCAATCCGGAAGGCCTGCGCTACCCCGACGAATTCGTGCGCCACAAAATCCTCGATGCCGTAGGCGATTTATATGTCATCGGCGCACCGATAATCGGCGCATTTGAAGGCCACAAATCCGGCCACGCCATCAATAACGCCTTATTACGTGCCATTCTCGCCGACCCGGAAAGCTACGAATGGGTCACTTTCCCACATAACCAAAACCTGCCCGCCGCTTTCCACGCCCTGCCAGCAGCGGCATAAACCGGCAAGCAGATATAGTGGATTAAAATCGCAATGATACGGCGTTGGCTCGCCTTGACGTACTACCTGTACGCCTTGCAGCTCGCTGCCTTGTCTCATTTTTATTTTAACCCACTATAAAAGGCTACCTGAAAACCAGTAAATAGTTTTCAGGTAGCCTTTTATTTTGGAGTGCCACTAAGCTACATCAGCTTTCAGGTAGCCTCAAACATTGTAGGCGGTGGAAGCGGTATCGCCGCCGGTGCCTGTCCAGTTGGTGTGGAAAAACTCGCCTTCCGGCCGATCGATGCGCTCATAGGTGTGGGCACCGAAGTAGTCGCGTTGCGCCTGCAACAGGTTGGCAGGCAGGCGGCCGCAGGTGTAGCTGTCGAGGAAAGAGAGGGCGGATACGGTGCAGGGCATCGGCAAACCGTGCTGCATCGCGGCGGCAGCCACTTTCCGCCAGCCCGGCAGAGCCTGCTGCAACAGGTTTTTGAAATAGACATCGCTGCCAAGGAACACCAAATCCGGATTGGCGGCATAGGCATCACGGATATTACCTAAAAACGCGCTGCGGATGATGCAGCCTTCGCGCCATAACAAAGCAGTATTCCCATAATCCAAATCCCAGCCGTAATGCTCACTGGCCTGACGCATCAGCATAAAGCCTTGGGCATAAGAAATAATTTTAGAAGCCAGCAATGCTTGGCGCAAAGCAGCCAGCCATTCTTCCCGATTTCCGGCCACCGGCTCGATTTTATGCCCGAAAACCGTTGCAGCCTGCACCCGTTGGGTTTTTAGGGCGGAAATACAGCGAGCAAACACCGCTTCGGTAATCAACGTGAGCGGCGTGCCCAAATCCAAGGCATTGATACCGGTCCATTTCCCGGTGCCTTTCTGACCGGCACGGTCAAGGATTTTCTCTACCAGCGGCGTGCCATCTGTGTCGTTTGTACCCAAAATATCGGCGGTAATTTGAACCAGATAGCTGTTGAGCTCTGTCTTATTCCATTCGGCAAAGACAGCCTGCATCTCAGCATGGCTCATACCCAGGCCGTCTTTCATAAACTGGTAGGCTTCGCAGATAAGCTGCATATCGCCGTATTCGATGCCGTTGTGCACCATTTTCACAAAATGGCCGGCACCATTTTTGCCCACCCAGTGGCAACATACCTCACCACTGGCCGTTTTGGCGGCTACAGCCTGCAAAATCGGCTTCACTGCCGGCCAAGCTTCCGTGTTGCCGCCAGGCATAATAGACGGCCCATGGCGCGCGCCTTCTTCACCACCGGAAATACCGGTACCAATAAATAAAATACCTTGTGCAGCCAGCTCAGCAGTACGCCGTTCGGTATCGGGATAATGGGCATTGCCACCATCGATGATGATGTCGCCCTTATCCAGGAGCGGTACCAGCTGCGCAATCAATTCGTCTACTGCCCGCCCAGCCTGCACCATCAGCATCACCTTGCGGGGCTGCTTCAATTGGCTAATTAGTTCTTCCAAGCTGTAGGCACCGATAATTTTTGTGCCATTGGCTGGGCCATTAAGGAATTGTTCAGTTTTGGCCGCCGTGCGGTTGTAAGCACTCACTTGGAAACCGTGATCGTTCATATTCAGAATCAGGTTTTGTCCCATAACGGCCAGGCCGATAACGGCAATATCGCTTTTATTGTGAAGAGGGTTTTGCATGATACTTTTAGATTACGAAGTTTGAAATTTAGTATCGGGGTAAGTTGAACTAAGTCGTTTTTATATCTAATTTTCTAATTTATTTTTGTTGTTTATATTGGAGCAGTACAGAAATAGTGTATTATCCAGAAAATTCATTAAAACCATTTAGATAGACTAAGTAAACCTTGTTGTTTGGTTGTAATTTAACTGTGGATTGTTGTGGAATAGTGGCTGGGTTAATTGGCTGTTTGTGGATAAATCGATTATTTGCCTGCTTTGTCCGCAGAGAATAGTGGAAATAAGCCGTTGTTGTATTGAGCCAGTACCCTATCATTTAAGCAGCTGGTTCAGGCGGCAACACATTCAGATATTTTAAAGACAATAGCTGCTGTTCGGCATCTAATTGGGTAACGGCCAGTTTCATGCGGGTTTTAGGTTGAATGTCGATTGGTATACCGTGTACGCGGTTGACCAGCGGCAGACCATCGATGCGTACCAGGTCTTCTTTCAACAATACGGCAGTCAGCTCGCGGCATTGTTCTTGTTCCAGATATATTAAGCTCCAGTAAGCCTCCATTTGGCGTTGGAAGTCGGCATAAGCAGTATAGGTGGCGTCAAAATCGCGCAGGGCGGCGAACAGATCGCTGCTGTTTTTTTCAAAACGCGGCGGCAAATCGGGCTCGATTAAGCTGAGCAGCTGTAGCTGGTTGATGCAGTCGGCTGCACGACGCAATGGAGAGGTGAACCAGCCGTAATGCGCCACGCCCATGCCGATGTGCGGCTCGGATTGGGTGCTCATGCGTACTTTGCCGCTGGTTTGCACGCGGAATAAACCGGGCAGGCCGTTTTCATCCAGCATTTGCGCCCAGGTGCTGTTGGCCAGAATCATCATTTCAGATACTAGTGTATCGATGGGTGAACCGCGCTCGCGGCGGCTGATGCGCACGCTGCCGTCGGGATTGAATTCGATGCCGTAGTCGTATTGCGGGGCGCGGTTTTCTTCGTAGCGGTCGCGCTGTTTTTGGCGTTCGATGGCAAAGCGGTATAGCCAGCGCAGTTGTGTTTGGCAGGGAAATTGCACCGGATCGCTCTCAGCAAGGCCGGTATCGGCATTGAAGTGCGGTTCGATGTCTTGAATACGCAGGTTATGCTTGATGGTTAGATTTTCGAGGCGGGTTTGCGGGGTGGAGGCTACCTGAAAATCGGCATCCACTTCTACATACAGGCTCAATACCGGCCGTTTGCCTTCATCTAAGCTGAAGGTTTTAATCCAATTGTCTGGCAGCATGGTGATTTTGCCGCCAGGATAGTAAGCCGTGCTTTGTCGTTGTTTGATAAGGGTTTCAATCGGGCTACCGTTAGTAATAGCCAAGGTGGGTACAGCAATGTGGATACCGACACGTTTGCTGCCGTCTGGCAAATCCTGCACCGATAAAGCGTCATCGATTTCGCTGGTTTCGGCATCATCAATGGAGAATGTGAGCAAATCGGCGGCATCTGGCAGTTCGGGGATAGCAGGTACGGCGATTTCCGGTGCTGCAGTGCCTTGCGGGAAGTGTTTGCAGCAGAAGCCATCAAGCAGGTATTGCGGCAATGAGTTGACACCGCCGGTTTGCCGAGCCAGCTGATAGGCGGAAATTTTCAGTTCGGCCGCGGCTTTGGTAAAGGCTTTGTAGGTGAGCGACTGTTTGTCTGGGTTGTGCAGGATGCTGCGCAAATCGGCAGCAATTTCGGCTGGCAGCCGGCCTTGTGCCAATTCTTCCGCCCAAGCGGCTATTTGTGCGTCTTGCTGTTTTTTGCGCTCGATGGCGGCCAGTGCCTGCTTCAGGGTGTCTTCCGGTGCCGCTTTAAATACGCCTTTGCCTTTTTTATAGAAATACATCGGTGCGGCATAGAGCGCAATCAGGGTAGCGGCCAGTTCGTGCTGGCTTGGAGGATGACCGAAGTAGTCGGCTGCAATGTTTTGGGCAGTAAATTCGTCTTCGCCGCAAAACTCCCACAATAAGTTGGTATCGATTTGGGCGGCTTCGGCCTGGGCGCGTTCGAGGAAAGCGTCCATCGGCTCGGTGAATTCCACGAAAACATTATTGGCTTTGATTTTGGCACGTTTACCATGTTGGGTAGTGGCCTGATAGGTGCTATCGTTTTTCTGCACCACGGCGGCCACTTTGAATTGGCCGCTTTCTTCGTAGAATATATTCATTTAAAAGGGGAAACCGCTTTTCAGGATTGAAATATTGAGGGGGGCGGATTTTAGCATAGAAACAGGCAGTTTTTAAGAAAGGCTACCTGAAAGCGAGGTGAAAATGCGGCAGGGTTTCTGCAAAACCAAAATTTTTCAGGTAGCCTCTATTCAGCCGAACAACATGCCGATGGCGGCATATACGCTCAACACGGCTATCAGTGAATCCACACGGTCGAACACGCCGCCGTGGCCGGGCAGCAGATTGCTGCTGTCTTTCACACCGGCAGCACGTTTGAACCAGCTTTCCAAAAGGTCGCCGCCGATGCCTACAAAGGTAAGCACAGTGGCGGTGAGCATGATGCCGAGCCAGGAAATATTGAAGCCGAACCAGCCGGCAGCGCGTGCCAATGAGGCATACACCAGTACGCATAGCAGCCCGCCAAACACGCCTTCCCAGCTTTTGCCGGGGCTGATGGTGGGGGCCAGTTTGTGTTTGCCCCACAGCCGGCCGAATACATAGGCAAACACGTCAGCAATCCATACCAGCATCATCACAGCTAAGAGATAAAGCGCAGATTGGCTGTTGGGGCGCAGTTCCAGCAGGGCAAACCAGAATGGCAACATCAGCAGCCAGCCGGCGGCCATACCTTTCCAATCGGCCTGTAACTGCCATTTAAAACGCAGCCAGGCAGGCATACCGAGCAACCAGAAGGCGAGCACGATTGCCCATGCCGCTGCCGGCAGCCGCCAACCGCCGCTCCATGCCAGCGCCATAAATAGTGCGGTGCCGGCCAAATAGGGCCGCTGCACTTGTTTCGGCATGTTGCATAGCCGGCTGTATTCCCACAGGGCGAGCAAGGCAATCAGGCCGGAAAACAGTGCCCACAGGCTGCTGCCGGCGGCAAACAGCATACCGAGCATCAGCGGCAGTAAAACCAGGGCGGTGAGGATTCGTTGTTTGAGCATGGTTGGGTTCTTTCAGGTAGCCTTTGGCATATTTGTTTTGATTGCAGGATTATAAGCGAAACTGCCTTACCTATAGCTAAAACAATGATTTTTTCCTACTCGGTGGTGAGCCGTAGCAGGCAGGCCAATATAAAGTAAGCAGCGAAGTGCTTTAGCTATGGAAAAAGGCTACCTAAAAACCTCTGTCCGGTTTTTCAGGTAGCCTTTACGGAATACGGTAGGCCTTACATCCGTGCCATCGTGGCCACATGAATAGCAGCCATTTGGTTCAGCAATTCGTGCAGCTGTTCCAGTTTTTCTTTAGAAAGCTGGCTTTCGATGTCGTCGTAACAGGCATCGATTTTGCCGACAAAGTCGTTGAAGGTACGCTCGCCTTCTTCGGTAAGCTTGAGGTAAACGCGGCGGTGGTCGTTGGCCGGGCGCAGGCGCACTACCAGCTTCATTTTTTCCAGGCGGGTAAGGATGCCGGTAAGGCTGGGGCGCAGGATGCAGGCGCTGCGGGCCAAGTCTTGAAAATCCATCGTACCGTTTTCGGCCAAGAGGCGCAGGATACGCCATTGCTGGTCGGTGAGGCCGATTTCGTTGAGCAGCGGGCGAAAATGCGTCATCAACGCTTCGCGCGCCTGTATTAACGCAATATTTAGCGAAGAATGTTTGGAATGCTTGATCATCGCGATCTCCCTTGGTACAGACGAAGTAGTTGGCAACATTTTTGTGTGGTTTTTTATAATTAATTCCCTATTAACGATCAGGGTATTGATTCAGTTTATTATAGAACTCTAGCCCATAATATGCGGATTATTGATTTTCTTGATTAAGGTCAAGTTATTGACCATGCTTGGCAAAATTATCTAGCCAAAAAGGCTCGTCTTAACCAAAAAATCAGAATAAATCACATCAGCAAGTGTATTTTTAAAAATCTATCGTTACTAAGATAATGGTAGGCTGGGTAATTATCAAGGCTACCTGAAAAAATTGGCAAAAACTTTACAAACACTGTTGCATGCTTTGCCTCATTATCAGGTAAACGGATATGGTATGCTGAAGTTGCCGGTTTTCACGCCAGAAAAAACCATATAAAAATAGCCGAACCCTAAAACGGGTTCGGCTATTTTTCAGGTAGCCTTTACTACACGCGGCTGAAAATCAACGTGGCATTGGTGCCGCCGAAGCCGAAGCTGTTCGACATCACGGCATTAAGCTTTTTGGCGATGTTTTCGCGCACAATCGGCAGGCCGGCGGCTTTTTCATCTAAGTTCAGGACATTGGCGCTGGCACACACGAAATCGTTGAGCATCATCAGGATGGAATAAATCGCCTCATTGGAGCCGGCAGCGCCCAATGCGTGGCCGGAAAGGGATTTGGTGGAACTGATGAGCGGCACTTCTTTGCCTTCAAAGGTTTCGCGGATGGCGCCGAGTTCTTTGGTGTCGCCCACCGGGGTGGACGTGCCGTGGGCATTAATGTAGTCCACGCTGCCGCCGTGCTGGGCAAGTGCCATCTGCATGCAGCGCACCGCGCCTTCGCCGGACGGCTGCACCATATCGTGGCCGTCGGAAGTGGCACCATAGCCGGTGAGTTCACACAAAATATTGGCACCGCGCGCTTTGGCGTGTTCGTATTCTTCCATCACCAAAATGCTGCCGCCGCCGGAAATCACGAAGCCGTCGCGGTCGGCATCGTAGGCACGGCTGGCTTGTTCGGGCGTATCGTTGTATTTGCTCGATAATGCGCCCATGGCGTCAAACAGGGAACTCATCTGCCACGATACTTCTTCGCCGCCGCCGGCAAACACGATGTCTTGTTTGCCAAGCTGAATCAGCTCGGCAGCATGGCCGATGCAGTGGGCGGAAGTGGAACAGGCGGAGCTGATGGAATAGTTCACACCTTTGATTTTAAATGGGGTAGCCAAGCAGGCGGCCACGGTGGAGGCCATGGTTTTGGTTACGCCGTAAGGGCCGATGCGCTTCACGCCGCTCTCGCGCAGGATATCGGCGGCTTCCACTTGCGAGGAGGAAGAGGCACCGCCGCTGCCGGCCACGATGCCGGTGCGTACGTTTGATACCTGCTCTTCGGTAAGCCCGGCGTGGGCGATGGCTTCTTTCATGGCGATATAGGCATAGGCTGCAGCGTTGCCCATAAAGCGCAGGATTTTGCGGTCGATGTGCTCTTTGGTATCGATATTGATGTTGCCGGCTACATGCGAGCGCAAGCCCATTTCGCGGTAGCTTTCATCAAAAGCGATGCCGGATTTGAGCTGGCGCAGCGATTCGAGCACTTCGCGGCAGTTGTTGCCCAAGCTGGACACGATGCCGATACCGGTTACGACTACTCGTTTCATAATAATGAACTCCGTTAGGAAAGTAGGCTACCTGAAAAGTAACGCAGAAGCTTCTGTTGAATTAAAGCCGGCGTTTTCAGGTAGCCCGTTGGCTAGAAATCGTCTGTGCTGGTAAACAAACCTACGCGCAGACCGTTTCCTTCGTAAATCTTATGGCCGTCCACGCTCATTTCCGCATCGGCAATGCCTAGAACCAGCTTGCTGTTCATCACGCGTTTCATGTGGATGTGGTAAGTGATTTTCTTGTGTTTGGGCAATACCTGGCCGGTGAATTTCACTTCGGCACAGCCCAAGGCGCGGCCGCGGCCGGGTGCACCCATCCAGCCCAGGAAGAAGCCGACTAATTGCCACATGGCGTCCAAACCCAGGCAGCCGGGCATCACCGGATCGCCGATGAAGTGGCAGCCGAAGAACCACAAATCGGGGTGGATATCCAATTCGGCGATGATTTCGCCCTTGCCGTATTTGCCGCTGGTGTTGTTGATTTCAACAATGCGGTCAATCATCAACATATTGGGCACCGGCAGCTGCGCGTTACCCGCGCCGAAAAGTTCGCCGCGGCCGCAGGCCAAGAGTTCTTCTTTGGTATAGCTGTTTTGTGGAACGAAATTGCTCATGGGTATCCTTAATGCTGCCAAAGGCAGCTTGATATAGTGGGAGAAAAACCAGAATCGTTGGTTGGCGAAGCGCTTACGGCACAATTTAGGTTTTAGCTCTAGATTAAGCATTCTATTTGATTATGCCGTGCCGCGCAATCTGGCCGATAGCTTTGCCAGCGGCATTTTAATCCTATCGGCTCGGCTTGTATAACAGAAAGGCTACCTGAAAACTACTAGCTATGTTTTTCAGGTAGCCCCTTTTATTCCTTTGGCAAGTCGGTGTTAGCAGGTGAAACTTTTTGAAACGGCGGTGATACCGGCAAATATCATTCCTCGGATTGCCTTTTGGGCAGGCAGAGCGACATGATGGCTGCCGCAAAGGCCGAGATAGTGCCGATGGCCAAGGTCGGCCCCCATTCCACGAAGCCATCGCCCCAAAACATCTCACCCAATACGATAGACGATATTGCCAAGGCAAACCCTAACGCAGTAGATACGCCCGCTCCACGCCAACCGCGCTGAAGCTTCAGCCATATTGCCAGCAAAATATACGTGGCCACCGCAGGCAGGCAGTACAGCCACAATAGCAACAACAGGTTGGCATAAAAGCGGCGGTGTTCGGGCGAAGACAAATCCATAAACAAATCACCATTCAGCAGCGCGGCGGCTATCATCAGCCAGCCAGCCAGCAGGGGTAGGCCGAAGGCAATCAGCAGGAAGCTTTTCAGATAAGGCTTCATATTTTCCCTTCTCGGTGACAGATGGCTTACGTGCTTGTTTGAGGCTACCTGAAAGCGCAAGCTTCAACGAAGTTAAAACCGCTAATCCATTTTCAGGTAGCCTCTTGGATTGCCGAAAAAGGTTTATCCTTTCAACTTCTCCAAAGCAGCCTGCACCTTCGCCATTTTCCCTTCCAACTCCGCCAAATCGGCTTTGTCTTTTTCCACCAGATGCGCAGGGGCTTTTTCGGTGTAGCCGGGTTTGGAGAGTTTGGCGTTGAGTTTGTCCAAGGCTTTTTGCAGCTTCTCGGCTTCTTTGCTCAAACGGGCGGTTTCGGCGGCTTTGTCGATTTCGACTTTCAGCATCAGGCGCGCGCCGTTGCAGACGGCGACGGGCGCGTCTTCGCTTTCGGGCAGGACGGCGACTTGCTGCGCTTCGGTCAGGCGGGTCATCATCGGCAGGTATTTGAGGTAGTCCGTCAAGTCGTCCGCGCTTTCGACAAACAGCGGGGCTTTGACATTAGGCTGGATGCCCATTTCGCCGCGCAGGTTGCGGACGGCGCCAATCAAATCCTGCAACACGGTCATTTGCTCGAATGCCGTCTGAACAATATCGCCGCCGTCGGCTTCGGGGAAGCGGGCGAGCATGATGCTGTCGGCGGTTTTGGCGTCGCACATGGGGGCGACGGTTTGCCACAATTCTTCGGTGATGAACGGGATAATTGGGTGCAGCAGACGCAGGGCGGCTTCGAGTACGCGCAATAAGGTATGGCGTGTGGCGCGTTGGCGGCTGGCGCAGCCGGTTTGAAGCTGCACTTTGGCGAGTTCCAAATACCAGTCGCAATAGTCGTTCCATACGAAGCTGTACAGGGTTTCCGCCGTCAAATCAAAGCGGTAGGTTTCGTAGGCTTGCGTAACCTGCTCGATGGTCTGATTCAGACGGCCTACGATCCACATATCGGGGAAGGAGTAGCCGCGCGGTTCGGTGGCGGTTGCGCCATAGCCGCAGTCTTGGTTTTCGGTGTTCATCAGCACAAAATTGGTGGCGTTCCAGATTTTGTTGCAGAAGTTTCGGTAGCCTTCGGCGCGTTTGAAGTCGAAGTTCACGCTGCGGCCGAGGCTGGCGTAGCTTGCCATGGTGAAGCGCAAGGCGTCCGCACCCATGCTGGGAATGCCTTCGGGGAAGAGTTTTTTCGTCGCTTCTTCCACTTTCGGCGCGGTTTCGGGTTTGCGCAGGCCGGTGGTACGTTTCACCAGCAGTTTGTCCAAGTCGATGCCGTCAATCAAATCGACAGGGTCGATGACGTTGCCTTCGGATTTGGACATTTTTTTGCCTTCGTGGTCGCGCACGATGCCGTGGATGTACACGTCTTTAAACGGTACTTTGCCGGTGAAGTGGGTGGTCATCATAATCATGCGTGCCACCCAGAAGAAGATGATTTCGTAGCCGGTAACTAAGACGTTGGACGGCAGGAAGGCTTTGAGTTCGTCGGTTTCAGACGGCCAGCCGAGCGTGGAGAACGGCACGAGCGCGGAGGAGAACCATGTGTCCAATACGTCTTCTTCGCGGGTCAAACCGGTTTTGCCGGCTTGTTTTTCGGCTTCTTCCTGATTGCGGGCAACGTAAACATTGCCTGCTTGGTCGTACCACGCGGGGATTTGATGCCCCCACCACAGTTGGCGCGAGATACACCAGTCTTGGATGTTGTTCATCCATTGGTTGTAGGTGTTGACCCAGTTTTCAGGGATAAAGCGTACCGCGCCGCTGTCGACGGCTTTTTTGGCTTTGTCGGCGAGGCTTAAGCCTTTGAATTCGCTGTCAGGCTCGCCGCCGTTTGGCGTGGCGGACATGGCGACAAACCATTGGCTGGTCAGCATCGGCTCAATCACCGAACCTGTGCGGTCGCCTTTCGGCGTCATCAGCGTGTGCGCTTTGATTTCGACCAACAAGCCTTGTTCTTGCAAATCGGCAACCATTTGTTTGCGCGCGGCAAAGCGGTCCAAGCCTGCGTATTTTTCAGGCAGGGCAAAGCCTTGTTGCGCTTCGCCTTTGAAGTTGAACACTTCGGCGTTTGCCAGCACTTTGGCTTCCAAGTCGAACACGTTAACCAAGCGCGTGTCGTGGCGTTTGCCGACTTCGTAGTCGTTGAAGTCGTGCGCAGGCGTGATTTTCACGCAGCCGGTACCGAAGTCTTTTTCGACGTATTCGTCGGCAATCACGGGAATGGTGCGGCCGGTCAGCGGCAGGATTAATTCTTTACCAATCAAATGGGTGTAACGTTCGTCTTCGGGATTGACGGCAACGGCAACGTCGCCCAGCAGCGTTTCAGGGCGGGTGGTCGCCACGATAACGGCTTCGGCAGGATTGTCCGCCAGCGGATAGCGGATGTGCCACATAGAGCCTTGTTCTTCCACACTTTCCACTTCCAAATCAGACACTGCCGTGCCAAGCACGGGATCCCAGTTCACCAAGCGTTTGCCACGGTAAATCAAGCCCTGTTCAAACAGGCGCACGAACACTTCGGTCACGGTTTCGGCGCGCACGTCGTCCATCGTGAAATACTCGCGCGTCCAGTCGGCTGAACAGCCCACGCGGCGCATCTGCTGCGTAATCGTGCCGCCGGAAACTTCTTTCCATTCCCACACTTTTTCCAAGAATTTTTCGCGCCCCAAGTCATGACGGGACACGTTTTGCGCGGCAAGCTGACGCTCAACCACAATCTGCGTGGCGATGCCCGCGTGGTCGGTGCCGGGAATCCAGGCGGTATTGCAGCCTTTCATGCGGTAGTAGCGGGTCAGTCCGTCCATAATGGTTTGGTTGAAGGCATGACCCATGTGCAGCGTGCCGGTTACGTTGGGCGGCGGCAGTTGGATGGAAAAAGACGGTTTGGTCAAATCCATATCGGGCTGGAAATAACCTTGGGTTTCCCAGTTTTGATAGTGTTTGGATTCGATTTCGGCGGGATTGTATTTGTCGAGCATCGGAGGCTACCTGAAAATTATTGGCGTAAAGGACGAATTATAGTGGAAGCAGATGGTTTTCAGGTAGCCCGGGGCGAGGGAGAAGGCTAGCTACAAGCTATTTTGATTTTCAGGTAGCCTTTGCCAATTTGGCAAACTATACCGGCTTCTTTTATAGTCCCATTTATTTTTCGAGGAGAACTGATTATGCAAATTCTGCCTTTTTCCATGCCGGTTAAGCCCTTTAAAATGCGAGGCATCGGGCCGCATCGGCCGATTATGATGGCTTTGGTGGCGCTGTTGCTGATACTGCCGGTGGGCGCGATATTTGTTGCGTGGCAGGGTCATGTTGCCGCCGAAATCTATCAAGACTACCTAATCGGCCAACACGCCGTGCCGGTAGATGCGCGGATTGATGGTGAATGCACCACTCGCAAATCCATCTTCACCAGCTGCAAAACTACCATCACGTACCGCGGCCACACGGTGAAAAAATCTTTTAGCTTTTTCGGTACTGGCGGCGATATTTATGCCCGTGCGGTGGCCGACGCCAATGATCCATCACGCCTGACGCTGGATGTGGCGGTGGAAAAAGTAGGTAACCGCAGCATGGGTGTGTTGCTGTTTGGCGGGCTGGGGCTGTTGATGATTGGCGCTGCGTTTTATGTCACGCTGGTGCGTGTGCCGCGCTACCGCCGGATTTTGGCCGCCATCAACCGACCCGAAGCCCAGCCTTGGCAGCTGGTAGCCGTGCCCTGCCGGAGTACCGGCAATGCGGGTAAAGACGCGGTATATCAAGCCGAAATTGACGGCAAAACCCACAAAATCGGCCTCAGCTTCGGCAAACAGGAAAACCGTGCTTGGACGTTTCAAACCCCCAGCGGGCAGCACTACCTGCTGGCTTTCATGCCCAATGGCGGCGGCGTGCCGGTGGCGCTGGATAGAAAGCTGTTGGCGGTGGCAGGCTTGAACAAGGAAGAGAAAAGCAAGCTGGCTGCCGAATTGAAACGGGCGGCAGCAGCGGCAAAGGCAGAATGCTAGTGTGCGGTTTGGCATAAAATAGAGGCTACCTGAAAAACGCATTTCCGGGTTTTCAGGTAGCCTTTCCCGCTATAATAGCGCCCGTTTTTCAATTCAAACCAAACCATGAAAACCGCCAAACGTTATCCCTTTCCCGCCCTGTTGCGCCAACGCCTGCAACTGTATTTTGCCGACCAAGCCCGGCAGCCCGGCAGCCCGAGCGAGACGCAATTCCGCCGCTGGGCATGGCAGGTGGTGAAATCGCGCTACCGCCGTGCCGAAATCGGCCTGTTGCTGCTTGATGAAGAAACCGCCCGCGCCTACAACCGCGACTACCGCCAAAAAGACTATGCCACCAACGTGCTCAGCTTTGCGCTGGATGAAGGCGAGCAGGCCGCTTTGGCCGGGCTTTCAGGTAGCCTGCCCGTTTTGCGCGGCGACCTGGTTATCTGCCCGCAGGTGGTGGCGTGTGAGGCTGCCGAACAAGGCAAAACCTTAGAAGCACACTTCGCCCACCTCACCCTGCACGGCGTGTTGCACCTGATGGGATACGACCACATCGAGCCCGACGAAGCCGAAGCCATGGAAGCACTTGAAATCCGCCTGATGAATCAGTTAGGATACCCCAACCCCTACGCACAGGATGCAGACTGAAATGGACGACCACCCGGCCAAGCCCGGATTTTTTGAACGGCTGTTCGGCCGCCTCGCCGGCGACAGCCCCGATTCCCCCGAAGACATACTCGCCCTGCTGCGCCAAGCGCGCGAACAGAAAATCTTCGATGAAGACACCCAGCAATGGCTGGAAAAAATCATTGATTTCCGCGGGCTGGAAGTGCGCGATGCCATGATTAGCCGCGCCCAGATGGACGTGGTGAAGGCCGGCGATAGCATCAGCCGCATCATCGCCTATGTGGTGGGCACCACCCACTCCCGCTTCCCCGTGATTGCCGACGACAAAGACAACGTGCTCGGCATCCTACACGCCAAAGACCTGCTCAAATATACCCTCAATCCCGAACAGTTCAAGCTCGAAAACGTGCTGCGCCCGGCCGTGTTCGTACCCGAGGGTAAGCCGTTGAACGTGTTGCTTAAAGAGTTCCGCGATATGCATAACCACCTGGCCGTGGTGGTGGACGAGTACGGCAGCATCAGCGGCCTGGTAACGCTGGAAGACGTAATCGAGCAGATTTTGGGCGACATCGAAGACGAGTTCGACGAAGACGACAGCGCGGACAATATCTTCGCCGTTTCCCCCGACCGCTGGCGCATCAACGCCGTTACCGAAATCGAAGACGTGAACGAATTTTTCGGCACGGATTACAGCGACGAAGAAGTGAACACCATCGGCGGGCTGGTGATTAAAGAGCTCGGCCACCTGCCCGTGCGCGGCGAAAAAGCCGTTATCGGCTCCTTGCAATTCACCGTAGCCCGCGCCGACAACCGCCGCCTGCACACGCTGATGGCGGTGAAAGCCAAGCCCGAATAAGCCCGCACGATAAAGGCTACCTGAAACCGGATTTCCATTTTTCAGGTAGTCTTTCGTTCCAACGTGCCCGTATGGTGAATGTATGCATAGAATCATAGGATATAGAGAATTACGTACAGGAACTGGCGAAGCTGTTGAGATTACCTTGTATCAGCCCATTTTTTCCAACGAATACAAGGCATATATTTGCCAATATAAAATAAGCAAACATGATTATTTGGATGAGGGCAGGGTAGTCGGTGAAGATATGCTGCAAGCTATTTATTTAGCCATGATCAAACTAGGCGTCATCCTGTCTCACACAGATTATTGGAAAAAGGAAAATTTATCTTGGTATGGGGACAAAAATCTTGGGTTTCCCTTACCCGATCATTTAAACTAGCGAGTAGCAACTGCATTTTTAACTCCATCGGGCAAAAATTAAGCACGGGGCAAAGCGGCAAGCCGCAGGCAGTACGGCAAGGCGAGCCGACGCCGTATGAGGAAATAAGCAATTTGGCTATAATGCCGCCGTATTCCAGCCCAACACACCCAAAAGCAACAGCATAAGGATTTTCAGGTAGCCTTCCTCCATGTCCAAAAGGCTACCTGAAATTTATAGTGAATTAACAAAAACCAGTACAGCG
>NZ_KV804539.1:172361-242533 GCF_001811325.1 Eikenella sp. HMSC071B05
CCTTGTCCTGATTTAAATTTAATCCACTATATATCACAAGGATTCAAAATGGTTTTCTCCTCCCTCCTCACCCTGCTCGACGACATCGCCTCCGTGCTCGACGACGTGGCCTTGATGACCAAAGTGGCCGCCAAAAAAACCGCCGGCGTGGTGGGCGACGATTTGGCGCTCAATGCCAACCAGGTAACCGGCGTACGCGCCGACCGCGAGCTGCCCATTGTGTGGGCGGTGGCCAAGGGCTCGCTGGTGAACAAGCTGATTCTGATTCCCGCCGCCCTGCTGCTTTCCGTGTTTGCCCCTGCGCTGATTACGCCGCTTTTAATGTTCGGCGGCGGTTATTTATGTTTTGAAGGCGTGGAAAAACTGCTGCACAAGCTGATGCACCGCCGCGACGGCAGCGCACACAGCGTGCCCGACGAATTGATCGACGAAAACACCAAAATCAAAGGCGCCATCCGCACCGACTTCATCCTCTCCGCCGAAATCGTCATCATCGCCCTGGGCGTGGTGGCCGAATCCAGCCTCACCACCCAAATCATCAGCCTGCTGCTCATCGGCATCGGGCTTACCGTGTTTGTGTATGGCATCGTGGCGTTAATCGTGAAGGCCGACGACTTCGGCTTCGCCCTGATGCGTCGCCCGGCTACCGCTGCGGTTGGCAAAGCCCTTATTTTGTTTATGCCGTGGTTCATGCGCGGCGTCAGCATCGTGGGTACGCTGGCCATGTTCCTCGTGGGCGGCGGCATTTTTGCCCACAATTGGGGCGCGCTGCACCATTGGCTGCACGAACACCACTGGGACAGCGGCCTCACCAGCACGCTTGCCTACCTAATCACCGGCCTCGTCGTGGGCGCGGTTGCCTGCGCGGTGGTGTTGCCGCTGATGAAGCTGTGGGAAAAGCGGCGGCAGGATTGAGTTAGTACATAGCACAATAGAAAGGCTACCTGAAACTTTTAGCTTCGCAGAAGCCTTGTTGCGCTGCGTTTTTAGGTAGCCTTTTTCTTATCTGGGTTGGATGCTTAATATCCGGCAAAGCATTCGATTCTTTCAATATAGCGAATTAAAATAAGAATGCTAGTGCCTTGGCTCGCTTGGTTGCTCTAGCTGTATTATCTGAGGCTTACTGCCTTGCTCCATTCCCATTTGCACAGTAATAAAGTGTGGAAATCAACAGCGTTGTTTACACTTTCGGCTTTTGCTTGAAGACCCGTTTGAGCAGCTATCCGGCATTGTCAAGAATGTCGATAGACACGGGAAAACCGCTCTGTTCTTGATAATGACGGATGGCTGCCTAAGAATCATTCAAGAAAAAACAAAAGCTGTCCGCCGTAGAAAAAGTGTAAACAACGCGACGATTTCCTACAAATAAAGGCTACCTGAAACTTTCAGGTAGCCTTTTTCTAGCTTACACAAACGCTGGTTTAATCGCCTGCGGCCATCAGGTGGGCGTTGCCGCCGGCGGCGGTGGTGTTGATGCTGCAGGAGGTTTCTTCAAACAGCTGCAGCACGTCCACGCCGTGTTGGGCGTTGATGATGCGCACCAGTGCGCCGTCGCTGCCGGCCAGTGTCTGTTTGAGTTCCACCGGCAATTCTTCCAGGGCAACCACATGGCTGATGCCGGCGGAAGCGGGCGTGGCGGAAGTTTCCAGCAGGTCGGGAGCCTGTTCGGCGTAGGCGGCCAATGGATGCTGGTCGGACACGAGGGCGGTGATGCCGGAGCCGGCAAGCTCAATCCAGGCGGCGAAGGCTTGCAGCAGGCTGCCGCCGTAGAGCCATACGCGTTTGGGCGCATGCCAGCTCAATACGTTGTGCTCGCCGGTGGGGCCGCGCAACACTTGCTCGGCTTGGCGCAGGGTGTGTACGCGGGCGCGACCGAGGCTGCCGGCCAAGTCCAGTTTCTGCTCTTGGGTGAGCGGCAGGCTTTGCAGCAGGGTTTGCAGGCGGTTGAGCGCGTCTTCATCGGCTTGGCCGCTGCGGGTGAGCGGGGGCGTGCGCCAGCTGTTGAGACGGCTGAGGCGTTGCAGGTAGAAGGGGCCGCCGGCTTTGGGGCCGGTGCCGGAGAGGCCGTGGCCGCCGAAGGGCTGCACGCCCACCACGGCACCGACGATGTTGCGGTTCACATAAAGGTTGCCGGCTTCGATGCGGCGGCGGATGTGTTCCACCGTGCCGTCGATGCGGCTGTGGATGCCGCCGGTGAGGGCGTAGCCTTTGGCGTTGATTTGGTCGATGAGCTGGTCGAGCTCGTCGGCGCGGTAGCGGATAACGTGCAGGATCGGGCCGAACACTTCGCGCTGCAAGTCGTTCAAATTGTTCAATTCAAACAGAGTGGGCGCGATGAAGGTGGCGTTATCGGCATTTTCAGGTAGCCTGATTTGATGGCTGGATTTGGCGATGCCTTTCATGCGGTCGATGTGGCTTTGCAGATTGGCCTGCGCTTCGGCATCGATTACCGGGCCGATATCGGTGCTCAGCTCGGCGGGGTTGCCCACGCGCAATTCGTCCATCGCGCCTCGAATCATGTTCACCATGCGGTCGGCCACGTCTTCCTGCACGCACAAAATACGCAGGGCGGAGCAACGCTGGCCGGCGCTGTCGAAGGCAGAGGCGAGCACGTCAACGCATACTTGTTCGGCCAGCGCGGTGCTGTCCACAATCATGGCGTTCTGGCCGCCGGTTTCGGCGATCAGCACGGGTTGGCCGCTGCGGCGGGCAAGCGATTGGTTAATGAGGCGGGCCACTTCGGTAGAGCCGGTGAACACCACGCCGTTGATGCGTTCGTCTTGCGTGAGGGCGGCACCCACATCGCCCGCGCCAAGCACAAGCTGCAGCACGTTGCGCGGAATACCGGCTTCATGCATCAGCTGCACGGCGCGGTAGGCGATCAGGCTGGTTTGTTCGGCGGGTTTGGCCACCACGGTGTTACCGGCAGCCAATGCAGCCACCACTTCGCCGGTGAAGATGGCCAGCGGGAAGTTCCACGGGCTGATGGTCACGATGGTGCCCACGCCCCGGCTGTTTTCAGGTAGCGTGTGTTCGGCTTCGTCGGCGTAGTAGCGGCAGAAATCCACGGCTTCGCGCACTTCGGCAATGGCGTTGTTCAGCGTTTTGCCGGCTTCGCGCACGGCCAAGGCCATCAGCTCGGGCATGTGCGTTTCCATCAGGTCGGCCAGGCGGCGCAGCATGGTGGCGCGCTCGGCGGCGGAAACGGCAGACCAGCTGCTTTCGGCGGCTTTGGCGGCGGCGATGATTTCCGGCACGGCGGCGGCCTCTACGAAGGCGGCACTGCCCACCACTTCGCTGTGGTCGGCCGGATTACGCACTTCATGCGCGGCCTGAGTTTTGGCAGGCACGGCCAAAAGCGGCACGGTATGCAAGGGCGTGGCAGCGGCATTGTTCATAACGGTTTGCAGCTCTTGCAACGTGCTTTCGTTGCTCAGGTCGAGGCCTTGCGAATTGAGGCGTTCGTTGCCATACAGATTGCGCGGCAGCGGCAGGCTGTTGTTGGGGTGGATACCTTGTTCGGCAATGGTGTCGAAGGGGCTGCGGATGAGGGTGTCGATGCTGATGTTTTCATCCACAATCTGGTTGACAAACGAGGTATTCGCACCGTTTTCCAACAGGCGGCGCACCAAGTAGGCGAGCAGGGTTTCATGCGTGCCCACCGGCGCATACACGCGCACGCGCCGTCCCAAGTTTTGTGGGCCGACCACTTGGTCATACAGGGTTTCGCCCATGCCGTGCAGGCATTGGTGTTCGAACTGTTTGCCTTTGCCCATCTGGTAAATCGCGGCCAGGGTGTAGGCGTTGTGGGTGGCGAATTGCGGGAACACGGCGTCTTGCGCATCCAGCAGTTTGCGCGCGCAGGCCAAGTAGGAAATGTCGGTGTGGACTTTGCGGGTGTAGGTGGGATAGCCATTCATACCGTCCACTTGCGCCCATTTGATTTCGCTGTCCCAATACGCGCCTTTCACCAGGCGGATCATCAGCTTCTGATTGTTGCGGCGGGCGAGGTCGATCAAATAGTCGATTACGAAGGGGCAGCGTTTCTGATAAGCCTGCACCACGAAGCCAATGCCGTGGTAGCCGGCCAGATCGGGATCGGAAACTAGGGCTTCCATCAAATCGAGTGAGAGTTCGAGGCGGTTGGCTTCTTCGGCGTCGATGTTGATGCCAATGTCGTATTTTTTGCCGAGCAGGAACAATTCTTTCAGGCGCGGCAGCAACTCGCTCATCACGCGGTCGTGTTGGGCACGGGAATAGCGCGGGTGGATGGCGGAGAGTTTGACGGAAATGCCGTTGCCTTCATAAATGCCTTTGCCGGCGGCATCTTGGCCGATGGCGTGGATGGCGTTGACGTAGTCTTGATAGTAGCGTTCGGCATCGGCTTCGGTCATGGCGGCTTCGCCGAGCATATCGAAGGAATAGAGATAGCCGAGTTTTTCGCGTTCTTTGCCGTTTTTCAGGGCTTCTTCGATGGTTTGGCCGGTAACGAACTGTTTGCCGAGCATGCGCATGGCGTAGTCTACGCCTTTGAGGATGAGCGGCTCGCCGCCTTTGCTCACGATGCGGGTGAGCGCGTTGCCGAGGCTTTGGCCGCTGGGGGCGGCAGCGAGCTTGCCGGTAACCAGCAAGCCCCAGGCGGCGGCGTTTACAAATAAAGAGGGGCTGTTGCCGAGGTGGCTTTTCCAGTCGCCGCCAGAGATTTTGTCGTGGATAAGTTTGTTGCGGGTGGCTTTATCGGGAATACGCAGCAGGGCTTCGGCCAAACACATCAGGGCGATGCCTTCTTCGCTGGAAAGGGAGAACTCATGCATCAATGCGTCCACCCCGCTGGCACGGCGGCGCTCTTCGCGCACCTGCTTCACCAGCCGGCGGGCGAGCCGGTCGGCGGCGGTACGCTCGTCTTGGCTCATCTGGGCGCGTTCGAGCATATCCTGCACGGCTTCAACTTCGTCGCGGCGGTAGGCATCGGTAACGGCTTGGCGCAGGCTGGTTTGTTGGGGATGGGCAAACTGGAACATGGTTGGTCTCCGTGGTTGGTGGGGCTGCCCGATAAACCGCTTTTCAGGTAGCCTCTGTTTCGTTATGAATAGCTGCTTGGTTTGAACTTCGGTAAAACGGCATCATAAACCAAACTGCGGATAATGTGAAAGAATGTTTGGCAAGGAAGGGGCTTGGTTAATCGCTTAAGGGCTGGCTGAACAGGCCGGAGGCAGTTTCAGCTAGCCTAAAACCTTTTGATACGGGCAGTTTGAAGGCTACCTGAAAATTTTCAGGTAGCCTTTTGCCGCCCTTTATTTTGCGGCGCGGTAATCCGCATCGGCTTTTTCGAAGCGTTGGCAGATTTCCTCAGAAGGTGCTTTGCCAACCAGCGATACAGCTACGGCAGTCAGGCCGCAGG
Organism: Eikenella sp. HMSC071B05; assembly: GCF_001811325.1. Lineage (NCBI taxonomy): Bacteria > Pseudomonadati > Pseudomonadota > Betaproteobacteria > Neisseriales > Neisseriaceae > Eikenella > Eikenella sp. HMSC071B05. The sequence goes on from NZ_KV804539.1 coordinate 177,763, forward strand.
CGATGAAGCCGGGGATGATTTCATACAGCGTAGCCATGCCGGCGTTGGCCAGCGCAGGATTCACCACCTGTACCCACAGCACCACCACCGCAGCGCCGGCAATCATGCCTGCCAATGCGCCGTTGGCGGTCATGCGTTTCCAGAACAGGGAAAGGATAACGATGGGGCCGAATGCCGCGCCGAAGCCTGCCCAGGCAAATTCCACCAGTTGCAGCACTTTGCTGTCGGGGTCGGCGGCAATCAGGATGGCGATAACGGCCACGGCCAGCACCATGATGCGGCCAATCCACACTAATTCTTTCTGCGGCGCGTTCGGGCGCAGGAAGCCTTTATAGAAGTCTTCAGTGATGGCGCTGGAACACACCAAAAGCTGGCAAGACAGGGTGGACATCACGGCCGCCAGAATCGCGCTCAAAATCACGCCGGCAATCCACGGGTTAAACAACAGGGTGGACAAGGCGATGAATACGCGTTCGTGGTTACCCTGCATGGCAGCAGCTTGCTCGGGATGGGCGCCGAAGTAGGCGATACCGTAATAGCCCACGGCCACTGCGCCGCCCAAACACAAAATCATCCAAGTCATGCCGATGCGGCGAGCACCCACCAGCGATTTCACGCTTTCGGCAGCCATGAAGCGCGCCAGAATGTGCGGCTGGCCGAAGTAGCCCAAGCCCCAGGCGGCGGTGGAAATGATGCCGATGAAGGTTGTGCCGTGCAGCAGGCTGCCGTATTCCTTGCCGTTGGCAGCGGCGGCGGTTTGGATGAGGGCGGAAACTTCATCTGCGCCGCCCGCGCCCAAATACACCATCACCGGCGTGAGCAGCAGGGCGAAAATCATCAGCGTGGCCTGCACAGTGTCTGTCCAGCTCACCGCCAAGAAGCCGCCGATAAAGGTGTAGGCAATAGTGGCGCCCGCACCCAGCCACATAGCGCTGGTGTAGCTCATGTCGGTAAACAGGCTTTGGAACAGGCGGGCACCGGCCACAATGCCGCTGGCGCAATAAATGGTGAAGAAAAACAGAATGATGAACGCGGAAATCACTTTCATCGCCTGCCCTTGCGCGCCGAAGCGGTGGTGGAAATAATCGGGCAGGGTGAGCGCGTTGTTGTTGTATTCGGTGTGCACGCGCAGCCGTCCAGCCACCAAGAGCCAGTTGAGATACGCGCCGATAATCAGGCCGATGGCAATCCAAGATTTGCTCAGGCCGCTCAAATACACTGCGCCCGGCAGGCCCATCAGCAGCCAGCCGGACATATCCGAAGCCCCGGCCGACATGGCGGTAACAAACGGGCCCAAGCTACGGCCGCCGAGGATATAGTCGTCAAAATTGCGGGTGGAAAAATAGGCCGCGAGGCCGATTAACAGAACGGCAACCAAATAGATGCCGAAGGTGATATACATCGGGTTCATGAGCTGCTCCTTGTTGTTATCTTTGATTTCCTAAACCGCCTCGTGGCGGTTTGATGGTGTATCGCTAAAGCACCTATTTCTTCTTACTGCGTCGGCTTGCCTTGCCATACTGCTCGTACTGTCTTCGGCTCGCCGCCTGGTATGAAAAAATAAGTGCTTCAGCTATGGCCGCCTGCTGTAAAAACGAGCAACCTAGTTTTGCTTATACTGGAAAACAACAGAATAAGTCAATATGCGTAAAGAAGCTTGCAAATAACCTGCGGAAGGAGAACAAAATAAATACAATTGAGAATGAAAAATGCTACCTGAAAACACAGGCTTCAATAGGGTGAAAACAAAGTTTTAACGAACTGAACCGATGTTTTGATGAAGCTCAGGCTGGTATTTTGATGAGATGAAAGCGCAAGCTCGGATGAAGTACGCCAGGCGTCAAGCCGATTGCTGCTGAAGTGGTCCGCACAAGCAAGATACTAGGCCGAATAGGCTAGATGGAAATATATTTCCTATTGTTATCATATTATTACTACAACTCAAACCCAAAAAAGGCTACCTGAAAACCATTTGATGTTTTCAGATAGCCTTTTCTTTGCTCCGCCGCGCCAAGCAAAAACCATGCCGAACGGGTTTGTGCCCGTGCTAGAGCATGTTATCATGGGTCTAATTCGAAACTGAGATTGCCCGCATGAGCCCTATTCTGCCCGAATTGCCCGAATACCTGCGCCGCCGCGCCGCCGAAATCAAACTGTTGATTATGGACGTGGACGGCGTGCTCACCGACGGCCGCATCTTCATCCGCGACAACGGCGAAGAAATCAAGGCCTTCCACACGCTCGACGGGCACGGCATCAAAATGCTGCATCAATGCGGCGTGCAAACCGCCATCATCACCGGCCGCGACGCCCCTTCTGTGGCCGTGCGCGCCAAACAGCTCGGCATCCATCACTACTTCAAAGGCATCAGCGACAAACGCGCCGCCTACGCCGAATTGCGCGAAGCCGCCGGCGTGGCCGAACACGAATGCGCCTACATCGGCGACGATGTGGTGGATTTGCCCGTGATGGTGCGCTGCGGCCTGCCCGCCGCCGTGCCCGAGGCGCACGAATGGGTTTTGCAACACGCTGCCTACATCACCCGCCGCCCGGCCGGCGCCGGTGCCGTGCGCGAATTGTGCGAAGTCATCATGCAGGCCAAAGGCTACCTGAAAACCGCTTGGGAGCAATACACAGAATGATTAAACGATTCGGCGGCTGGTGGTTTCCGCTGGTGTTGGCACTCGCGCTCGGCGGCGTGAGCTTCTGGCTCGACCGCATCAGCCAGCTCGAAACCGAAGAAACCCCGCTCGATCCGCACGAGCCGCAATACCAGATTTTCGGCATCCGAGGCCGCCGCTTTGCCGCCGACGGCAGCCTGGCCCAGCAGCTCACGGCCACCCGCGCCTGGCAGTTTCCCAACCGCCAAGACGGTTATTTGGCCGAACCTAATGTGATGTTTTCGCAAGGCGGGCAGATGGTGTACCGCATCACCGCCGATCAGGCACACTATATCGGCGGCGAAAACCAAGTGGTATTTGAGAAAAACGTGGTGTTTGACAAACCCGCTATAAACGGCCAGCCTGCCGGCCGCCTCAAAACCGACAGCCTCACCGTCAACACCCAAACCCAAACCGCCCATACCCAAGATTTGGTGAACTATCAATACGGCGCCTCCCACGGCACCGCCCAAGGCATGACCTACAACCACAAACAAGGATTGCTCAATCTTTCCTCCCGTATTAAGGCCGTGATTTATGACCCCAAACAACAACATTAAACCCGCCCGCGCCCTTCTCCTCGCCGCCGCCCTGCTATTGCCAGCCGCGGCTTCTGCGCTCACCTCCGACCGCAACCAACCCATCCAAATCGAAGCCGACCAAGGCTCGCTCGACCAAGGCAACCGCAGCACCGAATTTTCCGGCAACGTGGTTATCCAGCAGGGCACCATGTATATCCGCGCCGCCAAGGTGCGCGTGGTGAAAGCCGCCGACGGCGCGCAAACCATGACCGCCTCCGGCAGCCCGGTACACTTCGGCCAGCAGCTTGACCGCCAAGGCACCGTGAAAGGTCAGGCCGCCCGCGTGGAATACCAATCCGCCACCGGCATCGTGAAACTCAGCGGCGGCGCCAAGCTCGAGCGCGGCGGCGACCGGGCCAGCGGCGACACCATTACCTACAACACCCGCACCGAAGTTTATACCGTGCTGGGCGGCAGCCGCAGCAACGCCAACAAAGGCCGCGTGAGTATCACCATCCAGCCGCAGCAGAAATAACGGAGGCGGGATGAAGGCCGAAACCCTGTTTGCCGAAATGGTCGAACGCTACCGCGCCGCGCCCGACCATCCCTTTTCCCGCTTCCCCGAATACGCCGTATTCCGCCACAGCGGCAGCCGCAAATGGTTTGGCGTGTACCTGCCTGTGCCGGCGGAAAAACTCGGGCGCGCCCCCGGCCGCACCGTGCCCCTGCTCAACGTGAAATGCCGCCCCGAACACATCGGTGCCATGCGCGCCCAAGCCAGCATCCTGCCCGCCTACCACATGAGCAAAGAACACTGGCTGAGCATCGAATTGGAACAGGCCGACGACGCGCTGATCCGCCAACTGATTGACGACAGCTTCCGCCTCACGCAGGGCAAAGCCAAGATCAGAAAACAGGCTACCTGAAAGCCTGCGATACCGGTTTCAGGTAGCCCGCATTTGAGGCTACCTGAAAAATAAAACACCTTTTGCATCGCTGACATAATGATGCTCAGGTAGCCCCACGCCGCACAGGCTACCTGAAACCGAAAACCAAGCAACCATGAATATCCGTGCCCTCCTCCTCTCCTGCCTAGCCATGCTTACCGCCTGCGCTGCCCCGCCGCCAACCGCCGCGCCAAGTGCACTCAGTGCCCAGCCGGAACAGCAAGCCGCCAACCGCGTGCTGATTGTGTTATACGACTCCGCTGTCGGCGCGGAGCCGCTGCTTCAGGCCGTGCGCGAAATGCAGGCCGAGCTGGTGTACCGTTATACAAACATCAACGGCATCGCCGCCCGCATCCCGCCGCAGCAGGAGATGGAGCAGGCCATCCACCGCTTGGAGTGCGTGCCGGGCGTGTTGCAGGTGCAACGCGACCAAATAATGCAGCTGCAAAACCCTGCTACGCATTGAACCCGCGTATGGCAGCCCTATTTTTCAGGTAGCCTCAGCGCTGCCCGTGATACCCAACCAACCCAAGGGAAAACAACATAATGACCACACCGCACAGCCGCCTCAGCGTTAAACAGCTGCGCAAAAGCTTCAAACAGCGCCAAGTGGTGCAGGATTTCTCGCTCGATATCGAAAGCGGCGAAGTGGTTGGCCTGCTCGGCCCCAACGGCGCGGGCAAAACCACCAGCTTTTACATGATTGTCGGCCTGGTGGCCGCTGACCACGGCACCATCAGTCTCGACGGCCACGAGCTGCGCCACATGACCGTGTATCAGCGCGCCCGCTTAGGCCTGGGCTATCTGCCGCAGGAAGCCTCGATTTTCCGCAAGATGACGGTGGAAGAAAACATCCGTGCCATCCTGCAATTGCACGAAACCGACCGCCATACCATCGAATCGCGCCTCAACGACCTGCTGGCCGACCTGAACATCACCCACCTGCGGCAAAGTCCCGCCCCCGCCCTCTCCGGCGGCGAACGGCGCCGCGTGGAAATTGCCCGCGTGCTGGCCATGAGTCCGCGTTTCATCCTGTTGGACGAACCCTTTGCCGGCGTTGATCCGATTGCCGTGATCGACATTCAAAATATCATCAACTTCCTCAAACAGCGCGGCATCGGCGTGCTGATTACCGACCACAACGTGCGCGAAACCCTGCGCATCTGCGACCGGGCCTATATCATCAACAACGGCGCCGTGCTGGCCAGCGGCCGCCCCGAAGAGTTGGTGGGCAACGAAGAAGTACGTGCTGTGTATCTGGGCGAGAACTTCGATTACTAAGGTTTCAGGTAGCCTAAAATGACCCAGCAATCCGTCAAACTCAAACTGCGCCAAACCCAGCAGCTCAATCAGAAGCAGCAGCAATCTTTGCGCATTTTGCATATGTCGTCGCTGGAATTGGCCGAAGAAGTGGAAAGCTGGCTGGCCGACAACCCCCTGCTCGAACGGCCGGAACACGATCCGGCCGACAGCGGCGAGCCCGAACCCCATTATTCCGCCGCCATACCGGTTACCCGCAAAACCAACAGCATGGAAGAGGGCGACGTGTGGGAAACCGTGGCCGACGAAGCCGATTTCCGCCGCATGCTGCACGAGCAGGTGTGCGAACACCCGCTAGACGAAGACCAGGCCGCCCGCGTGCATTTGCTCATCGACTACCTCGACGACCAAGGCTACCTGAACGACAGCCTCACCGACATCGTGGAAAACTCCCCGCTGGAATGGATGCTCGATGAAGACGACATGGCCGAAGCCCTGCGCCATTTGCAGCAGTTCGATCCCGCCGGCGTGGGCGCGCGCGATTTGGGCGAATCATTATTGCTCCAGCTGGCGCGGCGGCAGCCGGACGACACCGTATTCTGCGCCGTGCAGCTGGTGAAACACTTCCTGCCCGACATCGCCAAAAGCAGCCTGCCGCAGCAAGTGCGCAAAAAACTCCCCCAATACAGCGCCGCCACCATCGAAGCCGCCCAGGCCCTCGTCGCCTCCCTCAATCCTTTCCCCGCCTACGGCCTTTCCGGCTCCGGCCACACCGAATACGTCGATCCCGACGTGTGGATCCGCCCCGACCCCGAAACCGGCAAATGGACGGTGGGCATGTACCGCCAGGCCTGGCCGCAGGTGCAGCTCAATCAGGAATATTCCGACCTGCTCGCCGAATACGGCAGCGAAGCGCCGGAGTTGAAACAAAAGCTCAATGAGGCTAAAGTATTGCTAAGCTCGCTGGAGCAGCGCAAAAGTACCGTGTTGCGGCTGGCCGAAACCATTTTGGAGCGTCAGGCCGATTTCTTTTCCTTCGGCGCCATCGGCCTCGTGCCGCTGACCATTAAAGAAACCGCCACCAACCTCGGCCTGGCCGAAAGCACGGTGTCCCGCGCCGTAAACCAAAAATATTTGGCTTGCCCGCAAGGCATATTTCCGCTACGCTATTTTTTCAGCCAGGCAGCCGCCTACAGCAGCGAAGAAGACGGCGACGGCATCAGCGCCAACGCCGTGAAAGCCCTAATCGAAAGCCTGATTGCCGGCGAAGACAAACGCAAACCGCTCTCCGACCAAGCCATGTCCGAGCGGCTCGCCCTGCAAGGCATCGTACTCGCCAGACGCACCGTGGCCAAATATCGCGAAGAACTCAATTTCCCGCCTGCGCACCAACGCAAGCAGAAAGCCTAGCTTGCCGCCGCGCGCAGCCAACCCACCTGTAAAGGAGTGAGCTATGAACCTGAAAATCAACGGAATCAACATCGAGGTTACCGAAGCCCTGAGAGATTACATCAGCGGTAAACTCGAACGCATCGTCCGCCACAGCGACAACGTGATTTCCGCCACCGTTACCCTATCGGTGGACAAACTGGTGCAAAAAGCAGAAGTGGATTGGCATATGGCCGGCAAAGACCTGCACCTCGACCAAACCGACAAAGACATGTATGCCGCCATCGACCTCTTGGTAGACAAACTCGACCGCGCCGTACTCAAACACAAAGAGAAAAAACAACAGCACCGCGCCGAACCCAGCGGCAAGGTGAGCATCGAATAAGCTTTGAACCGCCCAATCGGGCATAGATAAAGCAGGCTGAAAAGCCTGCTTTTTTACTAGGGATGGGAGGATTAGACAAGGCTACCTGAAGCCATGCTTTCAGGTAGCCTTTTTGCCGCCATGAATCGAATTAGAATTTATAAGTGTACTGCAAGCCTAAGATATGGGAATGGCTTCTGAATTTGGCGGAGCCGTGGGTGCGGCTGGACACGCAGGCTTGCGAGCCGGGGCCGGAGGCTGTGCCGCCGCACCAGCCGTTTACGTTGGCAGAGGTGTTTTTCACGTGCACATAGCTGTAGGCGAGGTTGAGGCTGTGCTGCTGATTGATGTCGTATTTGCCGCCAAAGGAGAGCCAGAGGCGGTCGGCATCGGGCAGGGTGCTCATGCGGGTGTTGGCGCCGCGTACGGGGGATTGGTCATAGGCGATGCCGAAGCGCAGTTGCAGGGGGTCGGTGATTTGGTAAGACGCACCAAGGGAGAGTTTATAAGTGTTGCGCCACTGGGGGGTGAGGATGGTTTGATTGCTGCGGCCAGGGGCAGCAGGGTTTTGCGGGTTGGCCACGGTTTTGGTGTTGCCGAAATTCAGCTCGGCACGGTCGAAGCGGGAGTGGCGTGTCCAGGTGGCGTCGCCATAGAGCGACCAGCGCGGCGTGAGTTTGTACATGCCGTGCAGGGAGAAGGATTCGGGGGTAACGATGCGCACGTTGGCGGCTTCGGATTCGGCGTAGCCATTGGCGCGGATGGCGTTGGAAATTGTGCCGCCCATCGGAGTTTGGAAGGCTGCGCCCACCAGTTTCCATTCGGCATCGCCGCGCAGATTGTGGCTGACTTTGGAGCGGTAGTTTGCGCCCAAACGCAAGGAGTCGTTTACGTCCCACAGCCAGGCGAGGTTGTAGCCGAAGCCCCAATCACTGCCTTCCACGCTGGCATAACCATCGGCAAAGCCGTTGCGGCGCAGCGGAGGGAAGGCGCCGAAGTTGGCGTATTGGCGCAAATTGGCAGTGGTGTGCTGAGCCACCAGGCCGAGGGCAACAGAGTGCTGATCGTTGATTTTATAGGCAACGGTGGGCTGGATAGCGATGGTTTTCACGCTCAACTCGTTTAGGTTGTAGCGTAAAACGGCATCATGCTGGTATTCGGTGCCGGAGCCGAAGGGAACGTACATGCCCAAGCCCAGGGCAAGGTTATCGTTTAGGCGGTGCGACAAATAAAAATGTGGCGCAACCACTATGCTCTTCGGGCGGATGTTGCCGGAAGTGGCGCCTTGCACGGGTTGGTTGGTGCCGGGGTAGTAGGCTTCGGCATCGCTGTATTTCACGCTGGGCGCAACAAGGTTGACGTTGATGCTGACTTGCGTGCCTTCGAGTTTGGTGAGGCCGGCGGGATTGTGGAACAAAGTGGAAGGATCGGTGGCTTCGGCGGAGGAGGAGTTGGCCGTGGATTGGCTGCTCACGGATTGAGTGCCGAAATGGTAGCCGGAGGCCCAGGCTTGGGTGGAAAAAGCGGCGGCCAGCAACAGGGCTAGGCGGGAGAAATGGCGGGTTGTCATGATCTATTTGGTTGAAGAAATTAAGATATTTATCGGTTCACAGGCATATTTTCAGGTAGCCTTGATAAAGGGGCTACCTGAAACATTACGCCATATAGCTAAACATCTGCATCCTTTCGCAGTTGTTTGGCTATTAACGTTGAATAACTATTCTACAGGAAATTTTGTACAAAAATAAAACCCAGCGGCCAAAACAGCTGGGGTTGGTAATGTTAGGATTGGTAAAATTCCAACAGATTGCCAGCCCTCGGCCAAACTGCGACACATCGTTTTATTTTTGAGTTATATGCGGGCATAAAATTGCCGGAATGCAAAAACCTCCCAGCAATTTGCCGAGAGGTTTGGAATTGGTTGCGGGGGCAGGATTTGAACCTACGACCTTCGGGTTATGAGCCCGACGAGCTACCATGCTGCTCCACCCCGCGTCAGGGAAGGTGGACTATACGCGTCTTGGCGGAGCTTGTCAAGTTTGTGCACCACATAAAGGCTATTGGCCTGCATTGTTTGATTAATTTTGTTTGCGCAATTTGGCTGTTCTGCCCAGCAGGCTACCTGAAAGCGATGTCTTGGCGAAGCCAAGGATGCGCTTCTGCGAAGCTAAAGCGCAAGCTTCAACGAAGCTAAAGCGATGGTTTGACGAAGGCAAAGCTAAGTTTCTGCGGGCGCAAACCTGATTCACTCAAACAGCCGCCTCTGCGCCAGGATTTCCCGCACCGGAGCAAAACTGCGGCGGTGTTCGGGCAGGGCGCCGTGGCGTTGCAGGGCGGCGAGGTGTTCGGCGGTGCCGTAGCCTTTGTGCCGTTCGAAGCCGTATTGTGGGTAGCGTTCGGCCAGGGCATACATTTCCGCGTCGCGCGCGGTTTTGGCCAGCACGGAGGCGGCGGAAATCTGGATGACTTTGCTGTCGCCTTTTATTACGGCTTCGGCTTCGCAGCCCAAATCGGGCGGCACGCGGTTGCCGTCTATCCACACTTTTTCAGGTAGCCTTTCCAGCCCGTGTACGGCGCGGCGCATCGCCAGCATGGTGGCGTGCAGGATGTTGAGCCGGTCAATTTCTTCCACTGAGGCGGCGGCCACGCACCAAGCCAACGCCTGCTGTTTAATCAACACCGCCAACTCGTCGCGGCGGCGTTCGCTGAGCTTTTTCGAGTCGGTAAGCCCCGGCAAATCGTATTCGTTTGGCAACACCACTGCGGCGGCAAACACGCTGCCGACCAATGGCCCGCGTCCGGCCTCGTCCACACCGGCCTGCCAAATCATGGGGTTGCCCCCGCGGCGGCCAATACTGCCGCTGCGGCTTCGGCGGTGGTGTCTTTGCGCAATAAATGGTGCAGCTCGGTGAAATCCTGCTGCAGCGCGGCGGTTTTCTCCGGCGAGCGATACCAATCCAGCAGCGCGGCGGCCAGCTTTTCCGGCTCGGCATCGTGCTGCAGCAGCTCCGGCACGGCGGCGCGGCCGAGCAGCACGTTGGGCAGCCCCACATAGGGCACTTTGATTTTGTGCTTCACCAGCGCATAGGTGAGCGGCGAGATTTTGTAGCTGATTACCATCGGCCGTTTGCACAGCGCCACTTCCAGCGTGGCGGTGCCGCTGGTGACCAACACCGCATCCGCCGCCGTGCAGGCTTGCGCCGTGCCGCCCGGGAGCAGTTGCAAGGGCAGGCGGCAATACGGCTCGGCGCCGAGCAGACTTTGCAGGCGCGTGCGGGTGGCTTCGGTGGCGTAGGGCAGCAGGAACTGCGCCTCGGGAATTTGTTGCCGAACCAGCTGAGCAGCTTGCAGAAACAGCGGTGCCATATAGTCGATTTCGCTCACGCGGCTGCCGGGCAGCAGGGCGAATACGGGCTGTGTTTCAGGTAGCCCCAACTCGCGGCGTGCGGCGGCGCGGTCGGCTTCCAAAGGCAGGGTTTGCGCCAACGGGTGTCCCACAAACCGCGCCCGCCCGCCGGCCTGCCGGTATAGCTCCGGCTCCATCGGAAACAGGCACAGCACTTCATCTGCCTGCTGCACGATTTTATGCACCCGCTCGCGCCGCCACGCCCACACCGAAGGGCTCACATAATGCAGTGTGGGGATGCCCGCAGCCTTGAGCGCGGCAGCCACGCCCAGGTTGAAGTCCGGTGCGTCGATGCCCACGAACACATCTGGCCGCTGTCGTTTCATTTCGGCAATCAAGCCTTTGCGGATGCACCAAATCGCCGGCAGGTTTTTCAGTACTTCCACATAGCCCCGCACCGCCAGCGTTTCTTGGTCGAACAGGCTTTTTAGCCCAGCCGCCTGCATACGCGGGCCGCCGATGCCGGTAAACCGTGCCTGCGGGCAGCGCGCGCGGATGGCCTCAATCAGGTGTGCACCGAGCAAGTCGCCCGAAGCTTCGCCGGCACACAGGGCGATAAGGGGGGAAGTGTTCATGGTGGGAACGGCTGGAAAATGAAGATGCGGTATTGTACCGAAGAATGTGGCTGCGGGCGGCTGAAACGTTGAAGGTTACCTGAAAATTTTAGCTTCGCAGAAACACCACCTTGGCTGTGCCAAGGCCTGTTTTAACTTCGTTGAAGCTGGCGCTTTAGCTTCGCCAAGACATCGCTTTCAGGTAGCCTTAAAGCCGTTTCGAGGACTGCAAAAAAGGCTACCTGAAACCCACATTCCCAATTTCAGGTAGCCTTTATTCTTAATCCGCCACCCCGTAGCGGTCGCGGTAGGCCTGCACCGGCTCGAGGTGTTGCCGGAACTGCGCATCGTCTTGCAAGAGCGCGAGCAAATCGGCCAGGCTGGCAATCGGCACCACCGGCAGCCCGTATTGCTGGCGTACCTCTTGCACCGCCGATTGGTTGCCCGTGCCTTTTTCCATGCGGTCGAGCGCAATCGCCACCCCGGCCGGCGTAGCGCCTGCCTGCTCAATCAGGCGCACCGATTCGCGCACCGAAGTGCCGGCGGAAATCACATCATCGATAATCAACACCCGCCCGGCCAGCGGCGCACCCACCAACGTACCGCCTTCTCCGTGGTCTTTGGCTTCCTTGCGGTTGTAGGCAAAAGGCATGTTGCGCCCAGCTTCGGCCAGCATCATCGCCGTGGCCGAAGCCAGCACGATGCCTTTATAAGCCGGGCCGAACAACATATCGAACGCTACCCCGCTCTCGAGAATCGAACGCGCATAAAACCGCGCCAACGCAAGGGTGGAGGCGCCGTCGTTAAACAGCCCGGCATTGAAAAAATAGGGCGAAAGCCGCCCGGCTTTGGTAACAAACTCGCCAAAGCGCAGCACATCCTGCTCCAGCGCAAAGCGCAGAAAATCCTGCCGAAAATCGCTCATGATGCCTTTCCTGAAATCAAGAATTGAAAACGGCGGCATTATAGCCGATTCTGCCATACTCTTCGGCTGATATGAAAAAGGTTACCTGAAAACCGGCGGGCGGATTTCAGGTAGCCTTTGTTGATATGGCCTGAGGCTTTTCAGGTAGCCTTAGTCCAATTTTTTAAAGTGGCGGCGGCGTTCCAGTTCGCTCAGGTAGCGTTTGCGCAGGCGGATGGATTGGGGGGTGATTTCCACCAGTTCGTCATCGTCGATAAATTCCACCGCGCTTTCCAGCGTGAGCTTAATCGGCGTGGTCAGGCGCACGGCTTCATCGGTGCCGCTGGCGCGCACGTTGGTGAGCTTTTTTCCTTTGAGCGGGTTTACCACTAAGTCATTGTCGCGGCTGTGGATGCCGATGATCATGCCTTCGTAGATTTTGTCGTTGGGCGATACGAACATGCGGCCGCGCTCTTCCAGATTCCACAGGGCATAAGCCACGGCTTCGCCTTGCTCTTGCGACACCAGCACGCCGTTGCGGCGGCCGGGCATATCGGGCTTCACGGGGGCGTAGTCGTCGAACACATGGCTCATCAGGCCGACGCCGCGGGTGAGGGTCATGAATTCGCCTTGGAAGCCGATGAGGCCGCGCGCGGGAATGTGGTATTCGAGGCGGGTGCGGCCGTGGCCATCGCTTTCCATATTGGTGAGTTCGCCGCGGCGGCGGCCGAGTTCTTCCATGACGGCACCTTGGTTTTCGTCGGGTACATCCACGGTAAGGTTTTCATATGGCTCGAATTTTTGGCCGTTGATGTCACGGTACACCACGCGCGGTTTGCCCACGGCCAGCTCGTAGCCTTCGCGGCGCATGTTTTCCAGCAGGATGGTGAGGTGCAGTTCGCCACGGCCAGACACGCGGAATACGTCGGCATCGGCGGTGTCTTCCACCCGCAGGGCAACGTTGGTGAGCAGCTCGCGTTGCAGGCGGTCGCGGATTTGGCGGCTGGTAACGAATTTGCCTTCGGTGCCGGCTAGCGGGCTGGTGTTGACCATGAAGTCCATGGTGAGGGTGGGCTCGTCCACGCTCAGCATTGGCACGCCGATGGGGTTGTCTTTGTCGCAAATGGTTACGCCGATGCCGATTTCGTCGATGCCGGAAATCAGCACGATGTCGCCGGCTTCGGCTTCCTGCATCGGCACGCGTTCCAGCCCGCTGAAACCGAGCAGCTGGTTGATGCGGCCTTGGGCGATTTGTTTGTCGTGGTTCATCACGGCCACGGTTTGGCCGGGGCGGATTTTGCCGTTGAGGATGCGGCCGATGCCGAGGCGGCCGGTGTAGTTGTCGTAATCAAGCTGGGAGATTTGCAGCTGCAGCGGCGCATCGGCGCTACCTGAAGGTGCGGGGGTGTATTTGAGGATGGTGTCGAACAGCGGGCGCATATCGCTGCTCTCGTCTTCTTCGTTCAGCTTGGCAAAGCCGGAAAGGCCGGAAGCATAGACGATGGGGAAATCGAGCTGCTCTTCGCTGGCGCCAAGGTTATCGAACAAATCAAAGGTTTGATCGATCACCCAGCTGGCGCGGGCGGTCGGCTTGTCGATTTTGTTGATCACCACAATGGGTTTCAAGCCCAGCGCGAGGGCTTTTTTGGTGACGAAGCGGGTTTGCGGCATCGGGCCCTCTTGCGCGTCCACCAACAGCAGCACGCAATCCACCATGCCGAGCACGCGTTCTACTTCACCGCCGAAGTCGGCGTGGCCGGGGGTGTCGACGATGTTGATGTGGTAGCCTTCGTATTCGATGGCGGTGTTTTTAGCCAGGATGGTGATGCCGCGTTCTTTTTCGAGGTCGTTGCTGTCCATCACGCGTTCATCTACGTGCTGGTTGGCGCGGAAGGTGCCGGATTGGCGCAGGAGCTGGTCTACGAGTGTGGTTTTGCCATGATCGACGTGGGCGATGATGGCGATGTTACGAATGTTTTTCATGTTAGTTTGTTGCCGCAGCGGGTGCGGAAAATAATTTTGGAAACTGTGCATTATAGCAGTCCTACTATTCGCCCCGCAAAGCCGGGCAGGTGGTCGGATGTTTTTCAGCTAGCCTTTGGGGTGTGAAAAAGGCTACCTGAATTTCAGGTAGCCTGTATGGGCTTGGGTTGTGGCTTAGTCGACAAACTGCCGCAACATACTCACGGCCAAGTGGCTGAACTGGCGGTATTTGTCGGTTTTTTCGATTTTATCCTTATCGAGCCCGATTTCGATGATGACGCCGGCTTTGTTGCCGTAGAGCACGGTGTTTTCAATTTCGTAGGCGCTGTGGGTTTTGCCTTTGCTATCGGGCGTAGGTACAATGAAGGCCTGCAGCATTTCGCCGCTGGCCAGGTTTTGCAGGATCAGGCTTTTCTTCACGTTTTCGGCCACATCGCCGCTCACGTATTGGAAGGGGTTGGTGGCCACATCGGTTACGCCGCGATAGGTGTAGATGTAAACCTTGTGTTCGAGTTTGAAATTGTTGATTAGATAGAGTTTGAGCAGAAGCTGACGGAGGTCTGCGGCCATGATGTTTCCCTTTGTGTGCCCGCTATAGCTGCGGTTGGTGGGCATTATAGCCAATCTGCGGATATTAAAGCGATAGCCGTAGCATATTTTTAGTGAATTAATAAGAATGCTGCTGTGTTGACTTGTCTTGCCATACTACTTCTACGGTGTTTCAGGTAGCCTGCAATGTTTGTAGCCGTAACGAGGCTACCTGAAAATAAAAAACCTTTGCCAGCGAAGCAAAGGTTTTATTTTTTGTATGCCAATCCGGCTAAACTTGGCGGATGGGAATGATTTTGGCGGCTTGGCCGAGGCGTTTTTTACCGCCTTCGCCGTAGTTTTCGGCCACGTAGTTTTCCACAATCTGCAAAAACTCAGCAGCCATATTGTCGCCTTTGAGCGTTACTGCACGCTCGCCGTCTACATACACGGGGGCAACTGGGGTTTCGCCGGTGCCGGGCAGGCTGATGCCGATATCGGCCAGTTTGCTTTCGCCGGGGCCGTTGACCACGCAGCCCATCACGGCCACGTTCAGGCTTTCCACGCCGGGATATTTGTGTTTCCACACCGGCATCTGCATCCGCAGGTGCAGCTGGATATCGCGCGCCAGCTCTTGGAATACTGTACTGGTGGTGCGGCCGCAGCCGGGGCAGGCGGTAACCATCGGTGTGAAGGAGCGTAGCCCCATGGTTTGCAGGATTTCTTGCGCCACAATCACTTCCTGCGTGCGCGAGCTGCCTGGCTCGGGAGTGAGCGAAATACGGATGGTGTCGCCGATGCCTTCTTGCAGTAATACAGACAGTGCGGCGGTGGAAGCCACGATGCCTTTGCTGCCCATGCCGGCTTCGGTGAGCCCCAGATGCAGCGGATAGGCGCAGCGGCTGGCCAAGTCGCGGTATACCTGAATCAAATCCTGTACGGCGCTAACTTTGCACGACAGGATGATTTTGTTTTCAGGTAGCCCCAAATCCACGGCTTTTTGTGCGGATTCCAACGCAGAGAGCACCAATGCTTCCTTCATCACGGCTTCGGGCGGCAGCGGCTCGGGGCGGTTGCGGTTGGCATCCATCAGGCGTTTGGCCAGGCTTTGGTCGAGGCTGCCCCAATTCACGCCGATGCGCACGGCTTTGCCGTTTTCGGCTGCGGTGCGGATTAAAAAGGCGAATTTCTCATCGCCTTTCGTACCTTTGCCCACGTTGCCGGGATTGATGCGGTATTTGGCCAAGGCCTTGCCGCATTCGGGAAACTCGGCCAAGAGGCGTTCGCCGTTGAAGTGGAAATCACCAATGAGCGGGGTGGGGCAGCCCATGTCGTCGAGCCGGCTGCGGATTTCGGCCACTTTGGCGGCGGCCTGCGGGTTGTTTACCGTAATCCGCACCATTTCCGAGCCGGCTTCGCTGAGCTCTTTCACTTGTAAGGCGGTGGCTTCGGCGTCGGCGGTGTCGGTGTTGGTCATCGACTGCACCACCCCCGGCGAGCCGGAGCCGACGGTGATGTGTTCGATTTCTACCTGATGCGTGCGCCGGCGGGAAGGAAGGGTTGTGTTCATAAAGAGGTATGGTTATTGGGCGGCATCGTCTTGGCCGCCGGCAGTGAAGGCGGCGGTTTTTTGGTCGACCATGTGCTCGGCCACATTGATGTCGCGGCCGCTGTAGCTGGCTAAACTGTTTTTGGCAAAGCCGATGCGTACGCGGTAGGGGCCGTTGCCGGAGAAGCGGTATTCGCTGCCGGCCGGCACGATTTTGCTTACCAGCATTTGGCCGTCTTTATCGGTTACGGTGAGGAAAGAGCGGAAGCGCAGTTTGAGCACCAATTCGCCCTGAGCCGATTGGATGCCTGCAGCGGCGGCCGGTACAGAAGCGGGGTTTTCTAACGGTTGCGGCTGGCTACCTGAAACCGCGGGCAGGGAGGCGGCAGGTGCGGAGGCTTCTTGCAGCGGCAACACCTGCACATTGCTGCTGTCTAAATTGGGCGGCAGGATTTGGTTTTCCGGAATGCTGGTTTGGGCATTTTGTTTTTGATGTTCGGTGTTGGACTTCATCTGCCACAACACCACCACGCCCACAATCGCGGCAGCGGCGGCCACGCCGAAAATCCAGCGCGGGAAGGGCTTTTTAATCGGAGCGTTGTGGTAGGTCATCTTCACATTGCCATCTTCTTTGGCCAAGGGGCTTTGGAATTGGCTGGGGGCAACTATCTGCTCCAAATAGCTGTTTAATACGGCTTCGTCCAAATTCAGGTAGCGTCCGTAGCTGCGCAGAAAGCCGCGCACAAACACGGGCTCGGGCAGTTTGCTAAAATCGGCGTTTTCCAACGCCTCCACCTGGCGGGCGGGCAGCTTGAGGTGTTCCGACACATCACCAAGCGACAGTTGTTGCTGTTCGCGGTTTTGGCGCAACAATTTGCCCAGTTCTTCAGCGGCAGCCAGTTGGGGGGTTGAGATCTCGGTCATTGGGGTCTTCCTGTGGTAATTTCTTGAAGTTCGGGCGAATACGGATAGTTGGTGCGCAGCTGCGCTTCATATTCATAGGCAGCCTGGGTTTGGCCGCGGGTGCGGGCAATTTTCCAGCCCAACAGCAGGTCGTCGGCACTGAGGCGGTCTACCTTGCTTTGATATTGACGGAACTGGCGGTCGGCCTCGCCTAGATTGCCTTCCATCATGCGTACGCGCGCCATTTCTTTCTGTGCGGGCGCAAAGCTAGGATCGGCAGCCTGGGAGCGTTCCAGATAGGCCATAGCCAGATTGTATTGCCCCAAGCGGGCGCTACAGATACCTTTGTTCATGTAGGCTACCTGCGGGCTGGGATAGGTGGGGTCGGCCAAGGCGCGGTCGAAATAGGCCAGGGCCTGGTTTGCACGGCCGCCGGAATTGCATAAGAACCAACCGTAGTTGTTGTTGATTTCTGCGCTGTCGGGTTTGATAGACAGGGCGCGTTGGAAACTTTCTTCCGCTTTCTCTGGTACTTTCAGATATTGATAAATCTCAGCACGCACCAGCCAGGCGTTTTCGTTACGTGGCTGAACCTGCAAGGCTTCCTCAATCGCCGATACAGCGGCGCGGTAGTCGTGCGAATTCATGTATTCGATGGCCAGCTGGGTTTTGATGGCGGCAATTTCTTCCGGCCGGTTGCGCACTTCTTTGTTGCCGGTGTGGATGGTGATGCCGCCGCAGCCGGCAAGCAAAGCGAGCGTCGTCAGGGAGGCAATTAAACTTTTTTTCATGATAATCAACCTTTCACAACTTGTAATTGCAGCCATTTTTGTTGGCGGCGGGTTTTGTCTTGTACCTGTCCGGCCAGCTGGCCGCAGGCTGCATCGATGTCGTCACCGCGCGTTTTGCGCACGGTAACCACCAAGCCTGCCTGATATAAGATATCGCGGAATACACGAATATTCTCATTGCTGGAGCGGTTGTAGCCGGAATTGGGGAAGGGGTTAAACGGAATCAGATTGAATTTGCAGGGAACGTCTTTAACCAATTCCAACAGCTCGCGGGCGTGTTCGGGCTTGTCGTTTACGCCGTCGAGCATAACATATTCGAAGGTAACGAAGTCGCGCGGGGCTTTGACCAGATAGCGCTGGCAGGCGGCCATCAGCTCTTTGAGCGGATATTTTTTGTTAAGCGGCACAATTTCGTTGCGGATGGCGTCGTTGGGGGCATGCAGCGACACAGCCAGCGCCACCGGCATATCTTCTTTGAGCCTGTCCATCTGCGGCACCATGCCGGAGGTGGATACGGTAACGCGGCGGCGGCTGAGGGCGTAGCCGTGGTCGTCCAACATGATGGAGAGCGCGGTAACCACATTATCGTAGTTGGCCAGCGGCTCGCCCATGCCCATCATCACCACATTGGAAATCACACGTTCGTCTTTGGGGGTGGCGCCCAGTGCTTTGTTCGCCCACCATAATTGGCCGATGATTTCGGCGGTGGAGAGGTTGCGATTGAAGCCTTGGCGACCGGTGGAGCAGAAAGTGCATTCCAGCGCACAGCCCACCTGCGAGGAAATGCATAGCGTACCGCGGTCGGTTTCGGGGATGAACACGGTTTCTACGCCGTTGCCGGTGCCCACATCCAACAGCCATTTACGCGTACCGTCGCGGCTTTCCTGCGCAGCCATCAGCGCGGGCACGCCCACTTGCGCGCTGTCGTTGAGCTTGGCGCGCAGCGATTTGGCCAGGTCGGTCATTTCATCGAAATCGCCGGCTGCCCCTTGGTGCATCCAGCGCATCACTTGGCGGGCGCGGAAGGGTTTTTCCCCCATTTGGGCGAAATGGGCGGTGAGGCCGGCGAGGTCGTAGTTGAGCAGGTTGGTTTTCATATGAGCGCCGCAAATCGGCTGGTTGTGTTCTTAGGTTTTATGATTTGTATATAAAGGCTTAAAGGCTACCTGAAAACTGCGTTTCAACACGTTTGAAACTTTCAGGTAGCCTGCAGCTTGGCTGGTTTAACGCGGGCAGATTTCCTGCTCGCCGAAGAAATAGGCCACTTCGATGGCGGCATTGGCCAAGCTGTCGGAACCATGCACGGCATTTGCATCGATAGAGGAAGCAAAATCGGCGCGAATGGTGCCGGGAGCGGCTTCTTTCGGGTTGGTGGCACCCATCAGCTCGCGGTTTTTAGCCACTGCGTTTTCGCCTTCCAACACCTGCACCATCACCGGCCCGCTGGTCATGAATTTCACCAGCTCGGCAAAAAACGGGCGCTCTTTGTGCACAGCGTAGAAACCCTCGGCTTCCTCCCGGGTGAGGTGCTTCATTTTGGCAGCCACGATTTTCAAGCCGTTGCTTTCAAAACGGCTGTAGATTTTGCCGATAACATTTTTGGCCACGGCATCGGGCTTGATGATGGAAAGGGTGCGTTCAACGGCCATTTGGTTCTCCAATCTAATTCACTATCAATATATTGGCCGCTACGGATTTTTATCCCGCCCAAAGGCGTGCGGCTGGCGGACGGCATTTTAGCAAGTTTTCCGCGCGATTGCTTGTTCGGATACGGATTTTTGCATTTATCGGTTTTAGCTTGGCATACTCGGTTTGAAGGCTACCTGAAAACTTATGCAGAATGACGGCGTCTGGCCCTATGCTCCGTGCAGCAATTTCCACAGCATCTGGCTGCCAATTACCACCATCAACACCCCGAAAGCCCGCTTCAAACCGGCCGGCGGCAGGCGGTGTGCCGCTTTTACGCCCAAGGGCGCGAACAGTACCGTGCACGCACCCAGCACCACAATGCACGGCACATACCAAAAGCCCACTGCACCCGCAGGCAGCCCCGGCACATTCCAGCCGGAAAACAGATAGCCCAGCGCCCCAGCTGCCGCAATCGGCCAGGCCAGCACGCTGGAAGTGGCCACCGCCTGGTGCACCGGCACGCGGCAATACATCATAAACGGCACCGACAACGACCCGCCGCCGATGCCCACCCAGCTGGAAAGCAGCCCGAACAGCCCGCCAATTCCCGCCTGCATCCGCCCGCTGGGCAGCGTGGCTGCCGGTTTCGGATTGAGTTGAAGCAGGTTTTTTGCTGCCACCGAATAGCAAAATACGATAAACAGCACCTGCAGGCCGAAGGTGGGAATCCGGTTCGATACCAGCGAACCCAGCAGGCTGCCCGCCACCAGCCCGGGCGCCATGCGCCGCACAAACTCCCAGCGCACCGCACCTTTTTTCTGCTGTGCCCACGCGCTGGAAAAGGTGGTGAACACCATCACCGCCATCGACGTGCCCACCGCCAAATGCTGGCCGTGATCGCCAGTGATGTCCTGCCTGCCCAGTGCCCATAGCACAATCGGCACAATAATCATCCCGCCGCCGATGCCCAGCAGTCCGGCCAAAAATCCTGCTATCGCGCCCACCGATGCCAGCGGCAGCAATACTTCCATGCTCCACATTGTTTTGCCTCCACTCCAGCCAATCAACTTAAGCCGCCGCTATGGCGTTCCCACCTTGTATCGGAAATTCATTTGCTTGGCTATATAAAACCGCTGCCGGAAAGCAAATCGGCAGCGGCGTTTCATTTTTGAAATTTCAGGTAGCCTTTAGCCGTTCAGACCAATTTGGCTTGGCACTTGCCTACCTATAAATTCAGGTTGTTACCACTTTTCAGGTAGCCTCTGTTTCTTTTTCTGCTTCCTGTTGTTCTTTCTGCTTGCGGTCACGCTGCCAAAACCACATCACATAGCCCGACAAGCTATAGGCCAAAAACAGCAGGAACAACACCAACGAAGGTTCCCAAGTAATCACCAAAAAGCCGATCACGGCCAAGAGCAATCCGAAAAACGGCACCTTGCGCCGCACGTTGATTTCTTTAAAGCTCCAAAACCGCACCTGCGCCACCATCGAAAGCCCGGCAAACAGCGTGATGATCAAGCACCACCAACGCGCCAGCGGCAGGCCGCCCAGGTTGTGATCCATCCACACCAGCCCGATTACCAAGGCAGCTGCCGTCGGGCTCGGAATGCCGATAAACCAGCGTTTGTCCACCTTGCCGATTAAAGTGTTGAACAAGGCTAGGCGCAAAGCTGCGCAGGCGCAATAGATAAAGGCCACCGAATAGCCGATGCGCCCGAACTCGAAAAGCTGCCACTTATAGGCAATCAGCGCGGGCGCCACGCCGAAGCTCACCATGTCGGCCAAGCTGTCGAGCTGTTCGCCGAACGCGCTTTGGCTGTTGGTCCAGCGCGCCACGCGGCCGTCCATGCCGTCGAGCAGCATCGACACAAATACCGCCACTGCCGCCGTCTCGTAGTGGCCGTGCATGGATTGAGTAATGGCGAAAAATGCGCAAAACAAGGCCGTCAGCGTAAACGAATTGGGCAGTAGGTAGATGCTGTTTTGGCGGAAGGCTTCAAGGCGGCTGGCGGGCTGTTCGGGGGGGAGTGGCTGGGTCATTTGAGGCTACCTGAAAACTTGATAATGTAGGAGGCTATTATATACCTATCCCGACATCGCTGTGCCTGCAGCAGTAAAACCCGTGTTGATAAAGCTGCGGGAAAGGCAAAGAAGTGCGTTATAATCCGCCCCGTCGAGCAATTAATCGGGCTGAATGCCGAAAACTTGGCCGCATTCCATTTTTCAGGTAGCCCTTTGTTAATTAATCTAATACTCAAGAAAGGCACAACACAATGAGCTTAATCGAATTGAAAGTACCCGATATCGGCGGGCACGAAAATGTAGACATCATCGCTGTGGAAATCAAAGCAGGCGATACCATCGCTATCGACGACACCCTGATTACGCTGGAAACCGACAAAGCCACCATGGACGTGCCGGCCGAAGCCGCAGGCGTGGTGAAAGAAGTGAAAGTGAAAGTGGGCGACAAAATCTCCGAAGGCGGCGTGATTGCTGTAATAGAAGCCGCCGGTGCGGCTGCCGCTGCCGAAGCACCGAAAGCTGCCGCCGCGCCGGCGCCGGAAGCCCCCAAAGCCGCTGCGCCCGAACCGCAAGCGGCACAGTTTGCCGGTTCTGCCGATGCCGAATACGACGTGGTGGTATTGGGTGGCGGCCCCGGCGGCTATTCTGCTGCCTTCGCCGCGGCCGACGAAGGCCTGAAAACCGCCATCATCGAGCAATACAGCACCTTGGGCGGCGTGTGCCTGAACGTGGGCTGTATCCCGTCTAAAGCACTGCTGCACAACGCAGCCGTGATTGACGAAGTGAAACACTTGGTGAAAAACGGCATCAAATTCGGCGAACCCGAAATCAATGTAGACGAACTGCGCGGCTACAAAGAAAAAGTGATCGCCAAACTCACCGGCGGCTTGGCAGGCATGGCCAAAGCCCGCAAAGTGGACGTTATTCAAGGTAACGGCCAATTCGTAGGTGCAAACCATATCGAAGTGTCGCTCACCGAATCCACCCAATACGAACAAGCCACCGCAACCGGCGCGAAAAAAACCGTTGCCTTCAAAAACTGTATCATCGCCGTGGGCAGCCGCGTGGTGAAACTGCCCTTCATTCCTGAAGACCCGCGCATTGTGGACAGCACCGGCGCGCTGGAACTGCGCCAAAACGGCGGCAAACTGCCGGAAAAAATGCTGGTCATCGGCGGCGGCATCATCGGCCTGGAAATGGGCACCGTGTACAGCACGCTTGGCGCACGCTTGGACGTAGTAGAAATGATGGACGGCCTGATGCAGGGCGCCGACCGCGACTTGGTGAAAGTGTGGGAGAAAATGAACGCCCACCGCTTCGACAACATCATGACCAACACCAAAACCGTGGCGGTAGAAGCCAAAAAAGATGGCATCTATGTGACCTTTGAAGGCGAAAAAGCGCCGAAAGAGCCGCAACGCTACGACTTGGTGCTGGTGGCTGCCGGCCGCGCGCCGAACGGCAAACTCTGCTCCGCCGAAAAAGCCGGCGTGGCCGTTACCGAACGCGGCTTCATCGAAGTGGACAAACAAATGCGCACCAACGTGCCGCACATCTACGCCATCGGCGACGTGATCGGCCAACCCATGCTGGCGCACAAAGCCGTACACGAAGGCCATGTGGCTGCCGAAAACTGTGCCGGCCACAAAGCCTACTTCGACGCACGCGTGATTCCGGGCGTGGCCTATACCGACCCAGAAGTCGCTTGGGTGGGCGTTACTGAAGAAATCGCCAAACGCGACGGCATCAAAATCACCAAAGCCGTATTCCCGTGGGCTGCCAGCGGCCGCGCCATCGCCAACGGCCGCGACGAAGGCTTCACCAAGCTGATTTTCGATGCCGAAAGCGGCCTGATTATCGGCGGCAGCATCGTCGGCACCCACGCCGGCGACATGATCGGCGAAATCTGCCTAGCCATCGAAATGGGCTGCGATGCAACCGACATCGGCAAAACCATCCATCCGCACCCCACCTTGGGCGAAAGCATCGGCATGGCGGCAGAAGTGGCCAACGGCACTTGCACCGATTTGCCGCCGCAGCGCAAGAAGAAATAAGCGTTCGGCAGCTTAAACGCTGAATAGAAAAGGCTACCTGAAAAATTTCAGGTAGCCTTTTGGTCATGGCGTAAGGTATCTGTTTAACTGTGTTGAGGCTGACACTTTGGCGTTTTGGAGCCTAGTCTTGGCTGTACCAGGACCATTGATCCATTTTGCTGAAGCTACGCGTTCAGGTAGCCTTTCCCACCTTAGACTTCGTCAGCTTCATCCATGCCGACGATGGCTAGGCTGTCGATGCCGGATTTTTCGTTGTTGCGGCCGCGTTTGCTGTTGAGCTGGATGTTGAGGCGCAAATCATTCACCGAGTCGGCGTTTTTCAGGGCGTCTTCGTAGGCAATGTGGCCGGCTTCGTAGAGGTCGAACAGGGATTGGTCGAAGGTTTGCATGCCCAAGTCGCGGGAGCGGGCCATGATTTCTTTCACGCCGTGGATGTCGCCATTCAAAATCAGCTCGGCAATCAGCGGGGAGTTGAGCAGCACTTCCACGGCGGCCACGCGGCCTTTGCCGTCGGGCTTGGGCACGAGGCGCTGGGAAATGAAGCCTTTGAGGTTGAGCGAGAGGTCGTTCAACAGCTGGGTGCGGCGCTCTTCGGGGAAGAAGTTGATGATGCGGTCGAGCGCTTGGTTGGAGTTGTTGGCGTGCAGGGTGGCCATGCAGAGGTGGCCGGTTTCGGCGAAGGCCAGTGCGTAGTCCATGGTTTCGCGGTCGCGGATTTCGCCGATGAGGATCACGTCGGGGGCTTGGCGCAGGGTGTTTTTGAGGGCGGCAAACCAATTTTCGGTGTCCACGCCCACTTCGCGCTGGGTGATGATGCAGTTTTTGTGCGGGTGCACGAATTCGATCGGGTCTTCGATGGTGATGATGTGGCCGTGGCTGTTTTCGTTGCGGTAGTCGATCATGGCGGCCAGGGAGGTGGATTTGCCGGAGCCGGTACCGCCCACAAAAATCACGAGACCGCGTTTTTCCATCACCACCTGTTTCAAAATCGGCGGCAGGTTCATGTTGTCGAACTTGGGAATCTGGCTGGTGATCACGCGGCACACGAGGGCGGCGGCACCGCGCTGAACCATGGCGTTGATGCGGAAGCGGGACACGCCGGCCAGGCTGATGGCGAAGTTGCATTCTTTGGTGTTATCGAATTCTTCGGCCTGTTTGTCGTCCATCAGGGCGCGGGCGATGAGGGCGGTGTGGTCGGCGGTGAGCGGTTTGTCGGTAATCGGGGTGAGCTTGCCGTCGAGCTTCATGGCCGGGGGGAAGCCGGCAGTGATGAATAGGTCGGAGCCTTTGCTCTGCACCAAGTGGTTGAGCAGGCCGTGGATGAATTTTTTCATCTCTTCGTTGTAAGCGGGGATTGCCATAGGACGTTTTCCATTTGGGTTAGGGTTGTGGAGTATTAGATGACGTTTTCAGGTAGCCTTTCTGCACGGGCAGGAGTCTACCTGAAAATATATTGAAGCTAGGCTTCGCTGTCCGGACGGCGGAACAGCAGCACGGGCATGGGGGCTTGGCGCAGCACGCCTTCGGCCACGGAGCCCATCAATAGATGCAGCAGGCCGGAGAAGCCGTGGGTGCCCATGGCGATGAGGTCGCACTCTTGGCGCACGGCCTCTTTAATCAGCACGTCGGAAATGCGCATGCCGTCGTTTTCCAGGGTGTCCACTTCGTATTTCACGCCGGCTTGTTGCATGATGGTTTCAGCATGCTCGGCCACCTGCATTTCGGCCGCATACAGCTCTTCGGAATTGGGCAGGCGGCTGGCTTCGCGCTTGAGGTCGCTTAAATCCACCACATGCACGGCCACCAACACGGCATCGGTTGCCTTGGCCAGCCGGCAGGTCTGTTCCAGGGCGTAGAGAGAGGTTTTGCTGTCGTCTATCGGAACGAAAATCCGTTGATACATTTTGCCACTCCTTTTAGTTGCTGGCAGCCGGGCAGGATTGCCGCCGCCAATTCTTTGCAGACCGAATCACTTTACCTGTAATAGGATTGTAAAGCAAATGACCGGTTTTTACAGAAAACCACTTCGCTGCCGGAGTCGGTTACAGGAATTCCACGATTATTCGGCCAAAGTTAGCCGATCGGGCTACTACTAACGGCTGAATGAACCCCCTATCTCCTGCCTGCTAGACTGCAAAACTTCAAAATTTAACAAATTTTAAAACTTAAAAATAAAGTAGGAGTTACCAACAATGAAACATTTGCTCAGCACCACCATTATCGCTCTCAGCTTGGCTGCCTGCGGCAGCAGTGGCGGCGGCCCCCCTTCCGTGCAAAACAACACGCCTCAAACCGCCGCGTCGCCCGATGCCGAGTCTTCCGCCGTTAAAAACCGTTCCAGCTTAGACTACCGCCGCAATTATGCCGGAGTGGTCAGCAGCAAGAGTGTGATTGCCGCCCAAACCCTGATGGGACCACAGGCCGGTAACAACACACGCGGTGAGAAAGACCTCACTCTCACCCTTAACGGCCGCAGCTACGGCCTGAACGACCGTATCAATATCACCGCACTGCCGGACGGCCTGCTCGAGCTACCCTACAAAGCCGAATGGACATCTTTGAAAGTCTCCTACCCAGACAGCCGCGATGTGAAAGTGGAAGAGCAAGGAAAAATGTATATCTACCAACGCCCATACTCCATGGTGTTGGCCACTTTGCCCAGTGCCTATCGCTATGATGGCGCTAACGATCCGAACAACCGACTCAACCGACCGGATACTATGCGCGTACAGTTAGTGAGCGGCCTGCCCGTGAACGATGCTACCATCACCCGTCTCAGCGGCAATACGTTTAACTACAGCGGCGAATCGTTTGCCAATTTTGGATCGGGCGTGGAAAAAGGTGCGTTTAACTACAGCATCAATTTCACCGACAAAACCGGTAGCGGCCGTATTACCGGCATGGCTTCCACCGGCGATATCGAATTGCGCCAAGGCCGTATCA
This sequence comes from Eikenella sp. HMSC071B05, assembly GCF_001811325.1. Classification (NCBI taxonomy): domain Bacteria; kingdom Pseudomonadati; phylum Pseudomonadota; class Betaproteobacteria; order Neisseriales; family Neisseriaceae; genus Eikenella; species Eikenella sp. HMSC071B05. The sequence continues at coordinate 204,170 of NZ_KV804539.1, forward strand.
GCGGCGCATTACCCTATAATCCAATGCTGTCGGCTGCCGAACGCACTAAAGGCATTAGCGGCAACGCCGTTTCCGACCGCATGAACGCCTATCAATACTACCTTTCCATCTTCGGGCCAAATGCTGAAGAAGTGGCAGGCCTAGTAGAAGGAAGCCGCAGCGGCCCCAATGGTCAGTGGCATGTCGGATTCAGCGGAACCAAGCAATAATCTGCCGAATATTTTGTACAGCCGTTCCGCATAGGAAAGAAACGCGACAAAGCAGTTAAGTAAAGCATGGCTACAGGCTACCTGAAAACAGCCCGATAGAGTTTCAGGTAGCCTGTAGCCGTCATTCATCTAACATCTGCCATCTATATTTTGTTTCAGCCGTTATGATATCCCTCTTCCGCCATCCGGCCATTCTGATGCTCTGCCTGCTGCCATTCTGCACGATGGCCGCACCGACAACCCTCGTGCCGCACGATGACAATCCGCCATGGCCGCAGCCACCCCAGCCCATTCAAACTAGCGACAGCATCGCCCCGAAAACACCCCCAAGAGACCCCCAACCCTCCAAGCACCTGACCGAAACCGATCTGCGCGCCAATCCTACCCTGACCGAACACCTAATCAATCAGGCCATTCTCAATCACCAATGGGATTTGCTGGCTGACCTGCTGGATTTATATCAAACCATGCCAAACCACGATACCGTGCTGTACGATTACGGCAAAGGTGCCTTATTGCGCGGGCAGGGCAAGCTTGAGCAGGCAATCAGGCATTATGCCGCCATTGTGCAGCGGCGGCCGGAACTGTCTTATGTCCGGTTCGACTACATGGCGATGTTGTTTGAAAACCACCAATACCGCCAAGCCGACCAACAGACCGAACAATTGGAACAGTCCGACCTGCTGCCCGAAGCAAAACAACTGGTGGCGCAATACCGCCAAACCATGCAAAAACGGCAGGCGTGGCAAGCCGATGCCTCGTTGCAATACGAACGGAACGACAACGTCAATAACGCCTCCTCTGCCCGCGAACTGCGCTTGGGCTCACGCGTGTGGGTGCGTGATGAAGCCTCGTTGCCCCAGAAAGCCACCGGCCTGCGTTACAGTGCCGCACTCGACCGGGCCGTGAACATCGGCGGCAACCACTTCCTCACCGGCGGCGTTGGTTTGGACGGTGTGTTTTACTGGGATCGGCGCGAGTACAACGAAGAAAACTTACGTGTGCAGGCTGGTTACCGCTTCCGCAATATCCGCAGCAGCTGGCAGATACAGCCCTATACCGAATTCAGCTGGTTTTCAGGTAGCCCATACAGCCGCCAATACGGCATACAGGGGCAATATAGCCGCCAAATCGGCTCAAAATGGAAAATCAGCGTGATGGCCGCCCGCAGTTGGCGGCATTACCGCAGCCCAAACGTTGCACAAAGCTACAACGGCCCGCAAACCCAATTAACCGCCACCGCCGCCTGGATGCCTATCGCAAACAGCCTGCTCTATATCGGTTTAGACTGGCTGGAACACCAAACCCGTGACCCATCGGAAGCCTCCGTCCGACGTGGCATCCGCTTCGGCCTGATGCGGGAATGGCCGCAATTTGGCCTGCGTGCAGACATCCGCTTGGGCAGGCGGCAGTTCCGCCAAACGCACTTCTTTTTCCCCGTGGTGCGCTCCGACCAAGAAACCCAGCTCAACTTGTCGCTGTGGCATCCCAAACTGCAATGGCACGGCCTGATGCCCCGCCTAACCTACCGCTATCTGAATATCAACAGCAACATTCCGGAACTCTACCAACGACGCAGCCGCCAATGGTTTATCGAAGTGGAACGTCGGTTTTGAGCATCGGAAGCTTCGCTGAAATACTGCATCCATGCACTGCATGAAAAAGGCTACCTGAAAAACGGAATGGGTTTTTCAGGTAGCCTTTGATTGACAGATACCAAACTATTCTTCGTCCGGCGGCAAATCGGCGCTGCCCATGCGGCGCAGGATGATGCGGGTTTTATTGCGCAGGCGGCGGTCGTTGCGGTGTTGCTGGAAGTATTTGGGGTTGGGCAGCATGGCGATGAGTGAAGCAGCTTCACCGGCGCGCAGGCGGGATGCCGGCTTGTGGTAATAATGCTGGGCGGCGGCTTCGATGCCATAGATGCCTTCGCCGAATTCGGCCACGTTCAGATACACGGTGAGGATGCGCTCTTTGCTCCACATGCTTTCCATCATCACGGTAATCACGGCTTCTTCAGCTTTGCGCACATAAGAGCGTTCGGCAAACAGAAACAGGTTTTTGGCCAGCTGTTGGCTGATGGTAGAGCCGCCGGCGCGGATGGTGCCGCTGCGCTGGTTGCGGCGCATGGCGTGTTCGATGCCGTTCCAGTCGAAGCCGTCGTGGTTGCTGAACTGGGCGTCTTCGCTGGCGATGGCCGCCTGTTTCACCACGCGGGCGATTTGGCTGTCGTCCACCCAGGTTTGCTGCACGCGGGAAAAGGTGGAGAGGTTGTGGCGCAGCATAAAGGCGCTGGTGTGCACGGGCTGGCCTTTCCAATAGGCTAAAAGCAGGAGAACCAGCAGGTGGAAGCCCAGTAGGAGGAGGATGATGCTCCACACCAAGCGCTTAAACCAGCGGCGCAACAAGCCGGGGCGTTTTTTGGTGGGTGGTGCAGCAGGTATGGGCTGGGGGATGGGGCTGGAAACGAGTTCGGTGGGCTGGGTATCCATCGGCAAATCGATAGTGACAAGACGGGGCGATTATAAAGGAATCCGGTTTTAATTTTGGTGAAGCTTGTGTTTTGGCTTTGCCAAGACATCGTTTCAGGTAGCCTTTAGTATGACTGACAGGCTACCTGAAATATTGGCTCCAACCTGGCTTGTGTAAGACTGAAGTGAAATAGCCAATCATTAAATTGAGAAGTCTTCGCGAATCGGCTCGTATAGCGCCTGCTCGATACGGTCGCGGGTGAGACCGGGCAGGTAGAGCTGCATAAAATCGTAGGCGTAATTGCGCAGATAGGCATCCTGCCGCACCACGATATAGGTAAACGACGGCTTAAACAGATGGTCGGCCGGCAGGCAAACCAAATCGGCATCGCGCTGCGGGTCGTAGGCAGCATCGGCTAGCAGCCCCACGCCCAAACCGGTACGCACATAGGTTTTAATCACGCCTGCATCCATACTGGAAAGCACCACCTGCGGTAAAGCCAGCCCGCTACCGGAAAAGGCCTGCTGCAAAGCCGTATCCTGCCCGGCCTCGGTGTAGCCGATGAGCGGCATGGACGATAAGTCTGCCAGGCTGATGCGGGTTTTATCCGCCAATTCATGCCCCTGCGGCACCAGCACGCAGCGGTTCCAAGCCCGCGCGCTGATGTGGCGCAGCTCGGAATGGCGTGCATCCGCTTCCGAATTGATGGCGAAATCAGCCAAACCTTCGGCCACCATTCTATCTACAGCCGAAGGCTCGGCCTGCACTAGCGACAAGCCCACTTTCGGATACTGTCGGAAAAATTCGGCCACCACAGGCGGCAGCACATGCCGCGCCTGCGTGTAGGTGGTGGCAATGGTTAAGTGGCCGCTGTCCTGTTCGGCAAATTCGGTGCCGATGTTGCGAATGCTCTGTACATCGCGGAAGATGCGCTCGGCAATTTCCAGCACAGCCTGCCCCGGCGGGGTAACCGCCACAATACGTTTACCGTGCCGTACAAACAGCTGCACACCCAGCTCGTCTTCCAACAGTTTTATCTGTTTGGAAATGCCCGGTTGGGACGTAAACAAAATTTCCGCTGCCTCCGAAATATTCAGATTGCAGCGGTAAACTTCCAAAAAATAGCGCAGCTGTTGCAGTTTCATGATGCATCCAAGTGATATTTGTCGGATTTATGCGACAGGCCAACCGCCAAAGTGCCGTCGAAATCACCGGCTTCGCCTGAAACCAGTGAGGGCTGGATGGTATCATAGCCCGCCATCGTTATTTTGCCGCATGCCGGTAATTTGCGGCAGGATTTGTTGTTTTTTAGCAACTTATAGGGGAATATCCCTTTCTTTTGCCATTATCCTGCTGACAGTTAGGGTAATTTTGGGCATGATTGGGCACGTAGGAAACGGAGGTGCCCGTGCAGCGGGTAACCAATTCCTTATTGACAGTTCGGGCACGGTTTTTTATAGTGGTACCCCGAATATATTTGGATTACCGCAGTATTTGGGCGGTCCGTATATGGTGATTTTTGTGAAGGCCGGCATGCTGCAAAGCTTGCCAAGTCTGCGCATAACAAACTTTTTGATGAGGGAATAACATGACCAAACAGCTTAAATTAGGCGCTTTGTTCTTGGCCTTGGTTGCTTCCGGTGCCGCCATGGCGGACAGCAGCTTCAACAATGAAAAATACGGCTACACCATTAGCCAGCAGTCTCGCGAAGTGGTTCGCTCTAACTATGAGCCTAAAGGTGCTCACGAATGCTGGGAAAACAGCTTCCTGAACGCTGAAGTAGATCGCTTGGGCTTGGTAGAGTGTGGTGACCGTCAGGCAGAAGCTCCTGCTCCTGCTGAACCGCAAGTACGCGAAGAGCTGGTATCTCTGTCATCCAACTTCCTGTTTGGTTTTGACAAATTCAATCTGCGCCCTGAAGCTCGCACCACTTTGGATGAGCTGGCTCAGCGCCTGACCGGCAGCAACGTACAATCTGTACGTGTTGAAGGTAACACTGACTTCATGGGTAGCGATGCCTACAACCAACGCCTGTCTGAGCGTCGTGCTAACACTGTTAGCGAGTACTTGGTTGGCCGTGGCGTACCGGCTGAGAAAATCTCTGCCGTTGGCTTGGGCGAATCTCAAGCTAAGATGACTGAACAGTGTCAGCAAGAAGTTCGCAACTTGGGTCGTCGCGTTTCTGCCGCTCGCAAACGTAGCGCTCTGATTGCATGTATCGAGCCGGATCGTCGTGTAGACGTTCGCATCCGCACTCTGGTTGAACAGCCTGCTCAGTAATCGCTAACTGATTAGCGTTCAATACTGAGAAACCGGACTTTATACAAAGTCCGGTTTTTTCGTGCGTACTACTTGTAGCTAGAGGTAACATAAAGAAATAGCTGCTTGAACTACATTTCCCATTGCCTATACAGGTGCGATGGCGCAAAATTCGCCTGCTGGAAAATATTTTATTAAAAATAATCTTATGCTGGAAAAACTTCTACTTCTCTGCCAATACTGTTCTCGCCTGCTATTAGCATTCGCGCTCTTCTTCTATTTTCAGGTAGCCTTTGCTATCGATTTCGGCCGTATTCAGCCGGATGAGGCTGCGGTTTATGTGCAAGACCTCGACAGCGGCGAAGTGTTGCTTGCGCATCGAGCCGATGTTTCTATGAATCCCGCTTCCACCATGAAGTTAGTGACCACTTTCGCTGCCTTACGTGGGTTGGGTGGTGATTACCGCTGGCAAACCCAGTGGCGCAGCAGCGGTACCGTGGCTAATGGTGCACTGCAAGGCGATTTATATTGGGTGGGTAGCGGTGATCCTGCCTTCGACCAGCCCGATCTACTGGATATGCAGCAACAGCTGATCCGGCAGGGCATTGTGTCATTAAACGGTAAAGTGGTGCTGGATCGGCGCGTTTGGGGCGGTCTTGCCAGCGCAGAAGGTTTTGAAAACGATGCTGACGAAAGCTTTGTTGTGCCGCCAGACCCCCACATGATTGCCTACAAAGCCCTTTGGATTACTGCCGCCCGCAATGAGACTGGGCAGCCTGCTTTTTTGCTCAACCCGCCACTCTACGGCATTCAAACCGATCTCAGCCAACTTGCCGAAACAGACGGCCGCTGCGGTAAACTTTCCAATCACGTTTCCGCCAAATTTGAAAACGGCGTGCTGGTGTTTCGTGGCCGCCTGCCAGCTGCATGTATGGGCGAGAAAATGTTCATCAATTTGTTCGATGCTCCACGCTTTGCCGAAGAAAGTTTTCGCGGCTATTGGCTTACACAGGGCTTGGGTGGCCTCTATGGCTTTGGCCGGGGAGCAGCCCCCAGCAATAGCCGCATTTTGGCCACGCACTTTTCCAAGCCGCTGGGCGAAGTGCTGACCGATATGAACAAGCATTCCAATAATCTGATTGCACGCAGCGTTTTTCTCACTCTTGGCCACCAAGCAAACGGACCGCACAGCGTACAAAATGCCGAGGCCGCTGTGCGGCGGCAGCTGGTTTCTGCCGGATTGGACGACGAAGCGCTGGTATTGGAAAACGGCTCCGGCCTTTCCCGCCGCGAGCGGCTTACCGCCCGTTTTCTCGGCAGTATGCTGTTTCAGGCCTACCGCTCTCCTTTCCGAGACACCTTCATCCACACCCTGCCGATTGCCGGCACCGACGGTACTCTGCGCGGCCGATTCCGCCAGCTCGGCCGCTCGCTGCGCATGAAAACCGGCACCCTGCGCGATGTGCGTGCATTGGCCGGCTACTGGCTGCCACCCAATGGGCGCAAGCTGGCCGTGGTGGTGATTATTAACAGCCACCGTTCCGGCGGCTACCTGCCCGATATGGATGCCATGGTGCGCCGGATTGTGCACGATGCCGATAGATTGGATAACGTTCAAACCGTACCCGCCCAATAATCGGCAATGCAGCGGGAAAGCTGCCGAATACCTTATCCCTCAAGGAAAAGCTGGCAAAGCGAAGCATTTTCAGGTAGCCTAATGCAGTTTATAGCGGATCAATCCGCCAGATCTCCATTTTGATTTTTCCACCCCTTTCGCAGGAGTAAACCATGAGCGAACAAGAACAACAGCAACCGATTTTCAATGTAGAAAGACTGTATGTAAAAGATTTGTCTTTGGAAGTACCGCACGCACCGGAAGTATTCCTCAGCCAGGATGCTCCGAACGTGGAAATCCAAGTACACACCGATTCTAAGAAACTGGAAGAAGAACACCACGAAGTAACCGTTACCGTAACCGTTACCGCCAAACTGCCTGATGGCAAGGTATTATTCTTGAACGAAGTGGCGCAGAGTGGCATTTTCCGTTTGGCAAACATTCCCGAGCAAGACGTGAAAGTATTGCTCGGCATTGCTTGCCCGAACATCCTCTACCCCTACGCCCGCGAAGCTGTGTCTTCTTGCATCACCCGCGCCGGCTTCCCGCCCGTGGTATTGATGCCGATCAACTTCGAAGCCATGTACGAACAGCAACAAGCCGCCGCCAACGCTCCGGCTGCCGGCAACGCTTAATTGGCGATTGGCCAACAAAACAGGCGATGACTTTCTGTCATCGCCTGTTTTCTATAGCAGAAACCATTATTTTAATAGCCTTTCAGGTAGCCTCAATCCTTGGCCAAGGGCGCAAACCCTGCAAACTGCCGCACGGCCTGTTGCCAGCTTGCGGGGGTTTGGAATTGCATTTCGCCGTTGTCGATGCGTTGGGCGACTTGGGTGGTGTGGGCTTGGGTGAGTTTGGTGCCGCTTTCTGCGTCGCGCAGGATGTAGTCGATGCGCAGGCAGCTTTCGTATTCGGTGACGGCCATCTCCACGCGGATTTTCTGGCCGAAGCGGGCGGGGCGGATGTATTTGAGATCGAGCTTCACCACTGGCCAGGCATGGCCGTGTTTGAGCATGACGGTGTAGTTGTAGCCGATGGCGTCGAGCAGGGCGCAGCGGGCAATTTCGAGGTATTTGACATAGTGGCCGTGCCAGACGATCTGCATCACGTCTACGTCGAAAAAGGGGACTTCGATCTCGGTGTGGTGGCGGCAGTAGATGTGTTTAGCCATGAGGGGTGTTGCTCCAGAAGTCATAGAAGTTGAACCATTGCAGCGGCGCGCGGGCGGCGTGGGTGGCCAAAACGTCGGCATACTGTTGCGCCATATTTTCAATCACTTGTTTGCGCGTGGCGGCCGTCCAGCTTGGGGCCGTCTGAAAACGCTTCAGGCATAAATGATAACGGCCTTGTTCTTTTAACACGAAGACAGTGTTGGTGGGCGCGCGTAAGAGGCCGGCGAGCAGCCAGGGGCCTTGCGGCAGATGGGCGGTGTGGCCGAGGAATTGCACGGGCACGGTTTTGTTGCCGCGCACGGGGGTGCGGTCGGCGGCAATGGCGAGCCATTCGCCGGCATCGAGTTTTTGCGAGAGTTGGAGCATTTTTGCCGCGTCGAGGTCGGCTACCTGAATCAGCTGCAAATCGCTGGCACCGGCGGCTTTGAGGGCACGGTTGAAATCTTCGGCGTGGGCGTTGTGCACCAGCACGTTGAGTTTGAAGCCTTGATGGTGGGAGACGAGGGCTCGGCACACTTCGATGTTGCCCAGATGCGAGCAGATGAGGATTTGGCCGCGTGCGTTGTGGTTATCCACATCCGCATACAGGTTGTCGGGGTCTTCCACCACGAGGTCGGGCACGGTGATTTTATGCTGCCACACGGCGAAGCGGTCGGCCACGGCTTGGCCGAAGGCCGCGAATTGGCGGTATACGGGGAAACGCGCGGGCAGCGGTGCGGCGGGAAAACTGTTTTTCAGGTAGCCTTGATATTGGCGTACGCTGCGGCGTTGGGCGGCAGAGGTGAGGTAGAAATAGGCGGCAACGAGGGCGGCAATGCCGTGCACCGGCCACAGGGGCAGGTAGCGCACCAGCCATTCGGTAATTTTGAGGAAGAGGCGGTGGCCGCGTTCGCGCTGTGCCGACCAATGCGCCTGTTCGGTTGGTGCCGTTTGAGGCCGTTTGAACAGGCGGCCGATGCGGCGGGCAACCATGCCGCAAAACAGGCGGGCGTGCATTTTACTGATGAGCAGGTTGTCGCGGCGCAGGTTGAAGTGCGACACGCCGCCTGCTTCGTAGCGCACGGGCGTGTCCAGCCAGATGAAAGGCGTACCCGCCCAATGCAGGCGGATGAGGATTTCGTTGTCGAAATCCATGCGCTCGCCGATGACGGCACCGCCGTATTGGATGGGCAGCACGGCATCCAGCGGATAAACGCGGAAGCCGCACATGCCGTCTTTGATGTCGAACGACCAAGTGTGCAGTACGTTCCAAAAATCGGTGATTTTGCGGCCGTAGAGCCGCGATTTGGGCACGTCGCCGCCGTACACCGGCCGCCCGCACACTACCGCCTGCGGCTGCGACTGCGCGGTTTCGACAAAGCGCGGGATGTCGGCAAAGCTGTGCTGCGCGTCGGCATCAATCTGCAAAACGTGGCTGAAACCTTGCTCCGCCGCCAATTTGAAACCCCATTTCATCGCACTGCCCTTGCCGCCGTTCACCGGGCGGAAGGCTACCTGAACGCCCTCGCCGCGCAAGGCCTCCAAACCGGCGCGGCAGTCTTCGCCCGAGCCGTCGTCCACCACCAAAACGGGCAGGCCGCAATCTCGCAGGGCGGAAACCACCTGCGGCAGCGTGCCGAGATGTCGGTAGTGGGGGATGACGGCGAGGAGTTTCATGATGAGGCGGGAAACGGTGGAAAAAACGGGATTTTAACAAAAGGGGCAAAAGGCTACCTGAAAATCGGATGGGATTGTTTTCGCTCCGTTGCAGCTTGCGCGTTGGCTTTGCCAAGACATTGTTGCTTTTTCAGGTAGCCTTTATGTACCGCTGAGGGGCTACCTGAAAATGTCTGCTTTACGCGGATTTTCTATCTATAAATATATACTAATCCGTATTAAGTATAGCCATAACAATAGAAATAAAAGGAACTCCTATAAGTATCATCTTATATACCCAAGGGTCTTTAAAAAATGAAAATATATCAATAATGGTATCAATCCCAAGTTGGCCATTTAAAATATCCAAAAAAATAATAAAAATTGCCCCAATTATAATTGGAATTAGTATGCAAAAATAACAGCTACCAAGAGTACTTATAAATACAATCATTCTCTTATTCATTCAATGCTTTCTTATTTTCCTTCTATTATCTGTTGAAGTCATTTTTCAGCTATTAACTTCCCAACAATACTGCTAACTGTTCCCGCGCTGCATGTGATGTCTGTCAGGATAGGAGAAAGAGGTGGATAGCCAAATCGTGTCCTCCCTATAGGATTATATTTTTCAGGGAGCCTCTTACTGCCCGCCATCTGTTTTGTCTGCCAGCATCTCCGCCCCGTCGCTGTCGGCTTGCTCCACCAGCTGCGCGTCGAGCCGTTTGCCGGCTTTCACGCCCATTTGGCGCAGTTTTTCCACGCGGTCGACCAGGTTGCCGCGGCCGCTGTAAAGCTGTTTGTAGGCGGTTTGGTAGCTATCTTGCGCCTGCTGGAGGTTTTTGCCCACTTTTTCCAGCGTTTCCACGAAGCCGACGAATTTGTCGTAGAGTTTGCCGCCTTCGCTGGCAATCTGCAGGGCGTGGCGGTTTTGGTATTCGTGCCGCCAGATGTTGGCCACGGTGCGCAGGGTGGCCAGCAGCGTGCTGGGGCCGACTAGGATGATGCGTTGGTCAAAACAGGTTTGGAAGAGCTCGGGGTCTTGCTGCAGGGCGAGCAGGTAGGCGGGCTCTACGGGCACGAACATGAAGACGAAATCGAGCGATACCAGGCCTTGGATTTCATCGTAGCGTTTGGCGGCGAGCTCTTTGATGTGCTGGTGTACCGAGGCGAGGTGGGCGGCGAGATCGGCTTCGGCGGCTTCGGGGCTTTCGGCGCGGGTGTAGCGCACGTAGGCGGTAAGCGATACTTTGGAATCGACGATGATTTGTTTGTTGTCGGGCAGGTTGATGAGCACGTCGGGCTGGAGGTAGCGGCTTTCACCGTCGCTGTCGGTTTGGCGGCCGCCGCTTTGCACGAAGTATTCGCGCCCTTTCACCAGGCCGGAGTTTTCCAGCACTTTTTCCAGAATCATCTCGCCCCAGTTGCCCTGGCTTTTGTTGCGACTGCCGGTGAGGGCTTGGGTGAGGGCTTGGGCGTCTTGGTGCAGGCGGGCGTTGAGCTGTTGCAGGCGTTTGAGCTCGTTTTCCAGCGTGAGCCGCTCTTTGGCTTCTTTTTCGTAGGTATTTTGTACGAGTTGGCTGAAGCCTTGCAGTTTTTCGCTCAAGGGATTGAGCAGTTGGTCGAGCTCTTGGCGGTTTTGCTCGGAAAAACGGCGGCTTTTTTCTTCGAGGATTTGGTTGGCGAGGTTTTGGAATTGTTCGCCCAAGTTTTGGCGGGCTTGGTTGAGCAGGGCGATTTGTTCGGCGTGGGCTTGCTGCTGCTGTTCGATTTGGGTTTGCACGCGCTCGTGTTGCAGGCGGCTGGCGGCCAGCTCTTGGCGGGCGGTTTCGTAGCGCTGTTGGAGCTGCTGTTGCCGTTCGGCGGCTTCGGCCAGTTGGCTGTTGAGGTGTTGCACGGATTTTTCGGCGGCGGCGGCACGGGTTTGCCAGCTTTGGCTTTCTTCCTGTTCGGCGACGAGCTGCTGCTTGGCCGCGGCCAGCTCTTGCTGCTGTTGCTGTTGACGCTCGGCGGCTTCGGCCAAGCTGCGGTCGAGGTGTTGTTTGGACTGTTCGGCAGCTACGGCGCGGGTTTGCCAGCTTTGGGCTTCTTCCTGCCCGGCGGCGGATTGCTGCTTGGCGGCGGCGAGCTCGCGCAATAGCTGCTGCTGCCGTTCGGCCGCTTCGGTTAGGCGGTTGGTGAAATGTTGCACTGATTGCTCGGCGGCGGCGGCGCGGGTTTGGTAATCCTGTGCGGCTTGGCGGGCGGCAGAAAGCTGCTGTTGGCTGTCGGCCAGGCTTTGGGCGGTGTGGCCGAGTTGCTGTTCGTTTTGCTGACAGACTTGCTGTTGTAGGGTGAGCTGATGTTGCAGGCGGTTGGCTTCTTGCTGGTGGCGGTGTTGCGCGGCTTGGTGGCGGGCGTTTTGCCACAGCCAAACGATGAGTGCGCACAGTAGGGCGGCGGCGAAGCAGGCGATAAGCAGGATGGGGAGGGTAAAGGTCATAACAGGCTACCTGAAAAACGGTGTTTGGGCGCTAAAGCGTGAGCTTCAATGAAGTTAATTAATGGGGAGCAGGCGGCGGTTTAATCCGCTATCGAAATCCGCACGATTTTATGCTCCTGCGGGTTGCCGTGCCAATAATCGCGGTACAGTTCCAAGCAGTCGGCAATGCTGGCAAACAGTTTGGGCTGGCGTTGCTTGAGGTCGGCCAGGCCGCAAAAGGAGATGTGGATTTCGCGTTGCGGCAGCCAGCCCAAGTCGCGCATACAGTCGTTGAGCGAATCGAGGCCGCCGCTAAAATAGGCGGGCAGCTCGAAGGCTTCCTGCATGCGCTGCATCAGGTTGTGCGGGGTTTTGATGCGGGATAAATCCACGCTGATGGCGAGGGCATCCGGGCTGGTTAGGGTTTGGCGGATAAAGCGGCTCATGTGTGAGGCTACCTGAAAGCATCAAGTGAAAACGTATTCTACCGCTTTAAGCCTCGCAGAATGCGCCAAACCATCGCTTTCAGGTAGCCTTTCCGCTTTTCGGGTAGAATACCGTCGTTTTGTCGGCCTTTTTTCATAGGAAACCACATGTCTGCCCTGCTTGCCCTGTCCCCGCTCGACGGCCGCTATGCCGCCGCCGTTGAAGCCCTGCGCCCCGTTTTTTCCGAATACGGCCTCATTCGCGCCCGCGTGCGCGTGGAGCTGGAATGGCTCAAATCGCTGGCGGCCGCGCCCGAAATTAGCGAAGTGCCGCCTTTTTCTGCCGCCACCTTGGCCGAAATCGATGCCGTGATTGCCGGTTTTTCGCCCGAACACGCCGCCGAAGTGAAAGCCATCGAAGCCACCACCAACCACGACGTGAAAGCCGTGGAATACTGGCTCAAACAGCGCTTCGAAAGGCTACCTGAAATCCAAAAGGCAAACGAATTTATCCACTTTGCCTGCACCAGCGAAGACATCAACAACCTCTCCCACGCCCTGATGCTGCGCGAAGCCCGCGATAGCGTGCTGCTGCCCAAACTGGCCGAAATCGCCGCCAAACTGCGCCAAATGGCACACAGCCTGGCCGCCCAACCCATGATGAGCCGCACCCACGGCCAGCCTGCCACCCCCACCACCTTGGGCAAAGAAATCGCCAATGTGCTCGCCCGTTTGCAGCGCCAAACCGCCCAGCTGGAGAAGCAGGAGTTTTTGGGCAAAATCAACGGCGCCGTGGGCAACTACAACGCCCATCTCTCCGCTTATCCCAATATAGATTGGGAAGCGCATTGCCGCCGCTTTGTCGAACAGTCGCTCGGGCTCACCTTCAACCCCTACACCATCCAAATCGAGCCGCACGACTACATGGCCGAGTTTTTCCAAACCCTCAGCCGCATCAATACCATCCTCATCGATTTCAACCGCGACGTGTGGGGCTATATTTCGCTCGGCTATTTCAAACAAAAAGTGAAGGCCGGCGAAGTCGGTTCCTCCACCATGCCGCACAAAGTGAACCCCATCGATTTTGAAAACTCCGAAGGCAACCTCGGCACCGCCAACGCCATCCTCGGCTTCATGGCCGAGAAACTGCCCGTATCCCGCTGGCAGCGCGACCTGACCGACAGCACCGTGCTGCGCAACATGGGCGTGGGCGCCGGCTACACCCTGCTCGGCTGGGCCTCCCATCTGCGCGGCCTGAACAAACTCGAAGCCAATCCCGCCGCCATGCAGGCCGACCTCGACGCCACCTGGGAGCTCCTGGCCGAGCCCATCCAAACCGTGATGCGCCGCCACGCCGTGCCGCAGGCCTACGAGCAGCTCAAAGCCCTCACCCGCGGTCAAGACGGCATCACGCCCGCCACCCTCCAATCCTTCATCCGCCGCCTAGACATCCCCGAAGAAGCCAAAGAGCGCCTGCTTACGCTCACTCCTGCGCTGTATGTGGGCAAAGCGGAAGAGCTGGCCAAGCGGATTTAAGGCCGATTGCTGGCAATCAACAAAAAGGCTACCTGAAATTTCAGGTAGCCTTTGTTTATTCCTCGGTTGTTGCCGGGTCGTAGCGGAAACGGTTTTGCGGATCGAGCTCGTGGGTGGCGGCGCGCAGCCAGGCCCAGGATAGGTCGTGTTGCTGCTGGAAGGCGTTCCACAGGGCGTCTTCGCTCATGATGCTGAATTCGCCTTCGGTGGCGAGGGAAACGGGCAGGCCGCCTTCGATGGCTTGGTGCAGCGGCATGTATTCACGGTCGTAAAAATCAGACATTTCGCGCATCAGCTGCATGGCGTGCTGCCATTGCTCCTGAGCGGCTTCCAACTCGGGCAGCAGGTGCTCCCATTCGCGGTAGAGGGCTTGGATGCGGTCGATGCGCTCTTGAGCAGCTTCGAGAGTGATGGGGTTCGACATATTGCCTCCGGTGGGGATGGTAGGATGAAATGGCGGTGTTTGGTTGATATGGGCGGCGGGCGGGCAGAAATGTTGAGGCTACCTGAAAGCGTGCGCTTCAACGAAGCAGCTCTACAGCCCGAATTCCTGCAGGAAGCGGGCATCATCCGCCCAGCCGGACTTCACCTTCACCCAAACCTTGAGGAATACCTTGGTTTCAAACAGTTTTTCCATATCTAGCCGGGCTTCGGTGGAGATTTTTTTCAGTTTTTCGCCGCCTTTGCCGATGATGATGGCTTTTTGGCCGTCTTTATCCACCAACACGGCGATGTAGATGCGGTATAGCCCGTCTTCTTCTTCAAACTGTTCCACTGCCACGTTGGCGGCATAGGGCAGCTCTTCGCCGAGGTGGCGGAACAGTTTTTCGCGCACGATTTCGGCGGCCAGGAAGCGGGCGGAACGGTCGGTTACCGCGTCTTCGGGGTAGAGCGGCACGCCCTCGGGCAGATGGGGGCGCAGGATGGTGAGCAGCTCGCCGATGCGCAGGCCGTGTTTGGCGCTCACGGCTTCTACGCCGGCAAAATTGAATTCTTGCTGCAGCTGCTGGATAAAGTCGTCGAGCTCGGCTTTGCTTTTGGCGCGGTCGATTTTGTTTACCACCAAAATCACGGGCAGGTGTTTGGGCAGCAGGCGGATCACGGCGCGGTCGGCTTCGCTGAAACGCATGGCTTCCACCACGAAAGCCACCACATCTACGCCGCCGATGGCTTCGGTAACGTTTTGGTTGAGCCGGTCGTTGAGCGCGTTGCGGTGGCGGGTTTGGAAGCCGGGGGTGTCCACGAAGATGAACTGGCTGCGCTCATCGGTATAAACGCCGGTGATTTTGTGGCGAGTGGTTTGGGCCTTCTTGCTGGTGATGCTGATTTTCTGGCCGATGAGGTGGTTCATCAGCGTGGATTTGCCCACGTTCGGCCGGCCAACGATGGCCACGAAGCCGCAGCGGAAGGCGGTTGGATGTTTGGTGTTGGAATAATTCATGTTGTTCATATGGATATATTTTCAGGTAGCCTGTGCGGAATGCTCAATAGGCTACCTGAAAACGTGGGCTTCAACAAAGCTAAAATGTAGCGGCTTAGTTTTTAATGCGAACTTTGTCTTCTGGGTTGCCGAACACGATTTCGGGCAGATTCCACTGTGCCATGAGTTTGTTCAGCGCTTTGATTTTCACCATGCGCACGGGTTTGCCGGCCAGAATGGGGGCGTTGATGGCGAAGCGGTTGATGCCGAGCAGGAAGTTGATGCACTCCTGCACCAACATATCGTTGCCTTCAAAGCGGATTTCGGTGGCGCTGGTGAGCATGCCGGTGCCTTTGGCCCACACGCCTTTGTCGTTCAGTTTATAGCCGTTCTCCTGTGCCCAAGCTTGCCATTCGGGTGAGTTTTCCGCACCTTCCGGCACGTGGATGCGCAGCTCGGGATAGTCTTTTACCGCGTTTTTGGAGGAGAACCATAGGAAGAAAATGCCGATAAATGCGCCGAATAAGACGCTGAACACAAAAACCATGATTGAATCCTTTATTAAGTTGAAAATGAGTGGCTAATATATAGCATGCCGTTTTCTGTCGGTAAATCCTGCCTGTAAGGCTTGTTTGTATTAGCTCAAATATTATTGGCCTGAATGATAGCGGCATCAGCAGCGATTCAGGCACGGGATTGGCGGTGTTTTTTGTTTTTGCCGGGCAGGGGGTGATGTTCCTGCAGCCAATCCAGCGCCTCTTTGGCCGCAGCTTGTTCGGCGGCGCGGCGGCTGGCGGCTTGGGCGCGGGTGATGTGGGCGAGTTCGCCCAGATCGCAGGCGATATCGAAACGGGCATCACAGCCCTCGCCGGACTGGTGTTCAATGCGGTATTTGGGCAGGGGCAGGCGGCGGGCTTGCAGGGCTTCTTGAAGCAGGGTTTTCGGGTCTTTGCCCTGGTTGCTTAAGTCGATGTTGGCAATGCGCCGGGCAAACAGGCGGCGCACGGTTTGCTCGGCGGCGGCGAAATCGGCATCGAAGCTGATGGCGGCCAGCAGGGCTTCCACGGCGTCGGCCAGGATGGAGGGGCGGTCGAAACCGCCGCTTTTGAGTTCGCCCACGCCCAAATAAAGCGCGTCGCCCACGCCCATGCTGCGGGCGATTTCGGCGAGCACGTCTTGGTTGACCAAATTGGCGCGCAGGCGGGAGAGTTCGCCTTCGCTATAGCCGGGGAAGGCGTCGAACAGCATTTTGGCCACGCTGTAATCTAGGATGGCGTCGCCGACAAACTCGAAGCGTTCGTTGTTTTGGGCGCTGTAGCTGCGGTGAGTAAGCGCCTGCTCGAAGAGGCGGGGATTTTGGAAGCTGTGGCCGAGATGGCGTTGCAGCTCTTCGCCGGCCCGGGCGCGGCGCGGATCGGGCTTCGGGATCTTGCGGGGTTTGGCGGTGGGTTTGCTCATGATGGCGGGATTATATCGGGTTTGGCGGTGCGGCGCAGGCAATAGATGATTTTCAGGTAGCCTCTATGCGGTTTGCGAGAGGCTACCTGAAAAGTGGCGGATTATAGCGAATGAAAATAAGGATGCTGCTGCCTTGCCATACCGGCTGGCCTGCCTGCGGCTCGCTGCCTAGCCCATTCGTTTTATCCACTATGCTTTGCTTGCCTTGCAGCTTATGTTTTCAGGTAGCCTTTGTTTACCAGATAAAGGCTACCTGAAACCTTATTTACACGGTTTGCGAATACTTGGCGGCGGTGTCGCGGGAACGTAGGTGGCAGTCGAACACCATGGCGATGTTGCGGATGAGGAAGCGGCCTTTTGGGGTGACGGTTAGGCCGGTTGCATGGAGCTCAACCAGGCCTTTGGCGGCGAGGGTGGTCATATCGGCCAGCTCGGCGGCGAAATATTGGGCGAAGGGCTGGCGGCATTCGGCTTCGTAATCGGCAAACTCGAGGCCGAAGCGGCACATGAGGTCTTGGATGAGGCGGCGGCGCAGCAGGTCGTCTTCGTCGAGCAGGTAGCCGCGGAACAAGGGCAGCCGGCCGGCATCGAGGTCGGCATAGTAGGCTTCGAGCTGGCGCTGGTTTTGGCTGTAGATGCGGCCGATTTTGCCGATGGAGGAGAGGCCGACGGCGATGAGGTCGCAATCGGCGTGAGTGGAATAGCCTTGGAAGTTGCGTTGCAGGCGGCCTTCGCGCAGGGCAACGGCGAGTTCGTCTTGGGGCTTGGCGAAATGGTCCATGCCGATGAAGACGTAGCCTTCGCTGCCCAGCCGCTGCACGATTTGCTGGAGCATGTCGAGCTTGGTGTTGCTGTCGGGCACGGCATTGGTGTCGATGCGGCGCTGGGGTTTGAAGATGTGCGGCAGGTGGGCGTAGTGGTAAACTGCCAGCCGGTCGGGGGCGAGGGCGAGCACTTTATCCAGCGTTTGCTGCATGGTGGCGGGGGTTTGGTGCGGCAGGCCGTAAATCAAATCGACGCTCACGGATTGGAAGCCGGCTTCGCGGGCGGCATCGATCACCACACGGGTTTCTTCTTCGCTCTGGATGCGGTTTACGGCTTGCTGCACTTGCTGGTCGAAATCCTGAATGCCCACGCTCATGCGGTTGAAGCCGAGCGAGCCGAGAAACAGCACGGTTTCGCGGCTTACTTTGCGCGGGTCGATTTCGATGGAGTATTCGCCTTGCGGCATCAGGGTGAAGTGCTCGCGGATAAGGCTGAATACGAAATTGAGCTGGGCATCGGAGAGGAAGGTGGGGGTGCCGCCGCCGAAGTGCAGCTGCGCCAATTCGGGCTTGCCTTGCAGGAGTTCGGCCTGCAGGGCGAATTCTTTTTTCAGGTAGCCTAGGTATTGATCGGCGCGGGTGGTGTCTTTGGTGATGATTTTGTTGCAGCCGCAGTAGTAGCAGATGGTGTTGCAGAAGGGGATGTGGATATAGAGCGAGAGGGGGCCGGGCGTGCGGTTTTGCACGGCTTGGATGTAGTCTTCGGCGGTAAAGCCTGTGTGGAAGCGGTCGGCGGTGGGGTAGGAGGTGTAGCGCGGGCCGTTGGCAGGCAGGGAGGCGATAAGCTTGCGGTCGAAGATGATTTCTTGGGTACGGTTGGCAGACATGGTAGTGGTTAGATTGCTGTTATTTTTTGATAAATATGCGGTAATAGGTTTTGTTTGTGAAATCGGGTAAAATGCCGGTGTTTGGCAAATTGCTCCGACTATTGCCGGGCGGTAAGTATAAACGATAATTGCCGCCGCTTCATAAGCTCAGATTGCTTAGAAAGTTAGCACACACATGAAAGCCATGCCCCACTCCACAACTTGCTCGCGCTGCGTTTTTAAAGAGCTATGCCAGCCCAATGCCGCGATTGCGGTGGTGGTAGAGCGTGTTGATGCGGTTATCAAACGCAGCCGCCGCCTGAAAAAGGGCGATTTCCTGTTTCGCAACGGCGACGGGTTTGATTCGCTGTTTGTGGTGCGCACCGGTTTCCTGAAAACGGTTATCGCCAGCCACGACGGGCGCGATCAGGTTACCGGTTTTTTTATGTCGGGCGAACTGGTGGGCATGGACGGCATCTGCAACCAAATACACTACTGCGATGCGGTGGCGCTGGAAGACACGGAAGTGTGCGAGCTGCCCTATGCCAGCATGGAGGAGCTTTGTGCGGCGGTGCCGGAATTGCAGCTGCATTTCTACCGCTTGTTTAGCCAGGAAATTGTGCGCGATCAAAATGTGATGCTGCTTTTGGGCAATATGCGCGCCGAAGAGCGGCTGGCGGCGTTTTTGCTGAATTTGTCGCAACGGCTGAAAAAACGCGGCCTCTCGGCCAATGATTTTATTTTGCGCATGTCGCGCGAGGAAATCGGCAGCTATTTGGGGCTGAAGCTGGAAACAGTGAGCCGCACGCTCTCCAAATTCAGCCAAGAAGGGCTGATTGAAGTGGAATACAAACATATCCGCCTGCTCAAGCCCGAGCGGCTCAAGCAGCTGGCTTCCGGCCTCCAGCCTGCTGTGGTTTAAAGCGGCATCCTGGATTTATCTTTATTTCCCAACCGCTTGGCAGGCTACCTGAAACTATGCTTGCCAAGCCCAATTTTCCAATATGAAAATCCTCATCTTAGGTAGCGGCCAAGTGGGCACTGCCGTGGCACAGAATTTGGTGGAAATCCCCAACCACGACGTGACCATTATCGACAACGATCCCGAAGCCCTGCGCAACATCGGCAGCAAGCTCGATGTGCAAACCCTGCTGGGCAACGGCTCTTCTCCCGCCGTGATGGCCGAAGGCGGCGCCTACGACACCGACCTGCTGCTCGCCCTCACCCGCCACGACGAAACCAATCTGGCCGCCTGCAAACTGGCTTCCAGCCTGTTCAACATCCCCAACCGCATCGCCCGCGTGCGCCTTTCCGATTATTTGGAATTCACCGGTCCCGACGCCGAAGAAGATAACGACGGCCGTGGCACGCTCGATTTGTTCGGCGTGAGCGAATCCATCTGCCCAGAACAGCTGGTTACCGAGCGGCTGGCTGATTTGCTCTGCCACCCCAGCGCCTTGCAGGTGCTCACCTTTGCCGAAGATAAAGTGCGCATGCTCGTGGTGCGTGCGCAAAGCGGCGGGCGGCTGTTGGGGCAGCCCATCCACACCATCCACGAACACCTGCCCGAAGGCACCGACTGCCAAATCTGCGCCATCTACCGCAACAACAAGCTGATTATGCCCACACCGCAAACCGTGATTCAGCAGGGCGACGAAGTATTCGTGGCGGCCGCCACTTCGCAAGTGGCCGAAGTGTTGCGCGAATTGCGCCCGCAGCAGCAGCCCACGCGGCGTGTGATGATTGCCGGCGGCGGCCAAATCGGCTTCCGCCTCAGCCGCCAGCTGGAAGACCGCTTCGATGTGAAAATCATCGAAATCAACGAAAAACGCGCCGAATGGCTTTCGGAAAACCTCAACAGCACCCTGGTGCTGCACGGCTCCGCCGCCGACGAAAGCCTGCTGGAAGGCGAATACATCGACGAAATCGACGTATTCTGCGCGCTCACTAACGACGACGAAAACAACATCATGGCCGGCATGCTGGCCAAAAGCCTCGGTGCGAAACGCGTTATCGCCATCGTTAACCGTTCCAGCTATGTGGATTTGCTGCAAGGTAATACCATCGACATCGCCGTATCGCCCCACTTGGTGACCATCGGCTCGATTCTGGCGCACATCCGGCGCGGCGATGTGGAAGCCGTCCACCCCCTGCGTGGCGGCAATTCCGAAGCCATCGAAATCGTGGTACACGGCGACAAAGACACGTCCAAGCTGGTCGGCCGCCGCGTGAGTGCCGTGCGCTGGCCCAACGGCTGCCACGTTGCTGCCGTAGTGCGCGATGAAGAAGTGTTTATGGGGCATCAAGACGTGCAGCTGGCCGACGGTGACCACATCATCTTGTTCGTGGCTCGCCGCCGCGTGGTGAGCGAGTTGGAAAAACTGATTCAAGTGCGCATGGGTTTCTTTGGTTAGAAACAATAAATTGAAAATAGAGAAAGGCTACCTGAAAACAGAAAAGGTTTTTCAGGTAGCCTTTTTGTATGGCAGGCCGAAGGCGTTGATTATTCCTGCGGCGGCAACGGGGCGCCGGCGGGATGTTTGTAGCGGTTGTACGCAAACAGGTATTGTTCGGGGAAGCGGCGCACCCAGTTTTCCACGTTGCGGTTGATGGTTTCCGCGTCGTGGGCTTTGTCGCCGTTGAAGCTGCCTTCCACGGGCTCGATGTGCAGGGCGAAGCCGCGGTTTTCAGGTAGCCTGATGCCGGCGAAAAACAGGGGGCGTACGTTTTTTACTTGCGCGAGGCGGCCGGCCAGGGTCATGGTGTAGGCGGGGCGGCCGAAGAAGGGCGCCCATACGCCGTCGCCGTGTTCGTCGGGCACGTGGTCGGGCAGGACGATGGTGGCTTCGCCCTGGCGCAGGGCTTGGATGATTTGCTTCACGCCGTGCAGGTTGGTGGGGGCGGTGCGGCCTTTGTCGCGCACGCGGCCGGCCTGCATGATGTTGTCGAGGATTTTGATTTTCGGCGGCTTATACATGGCGGTGAGCGGGAAGGGCAGGCGGTGGCTAATGTAGCGGCCGGCGAGGTCGTAGTTGCCGATGTGGGGGGTGATGAGCAGCAGGCCTTTGCCGGCATCGAGGGCGGCCTGGATGTGTTCCCAGCCGTGGGTTTCCACGAATAGAGCGGCCACCTGCTCGGGGCTGCGGAAAAAGGCCAGCGGCAGCTCGAGCGCGCCTTTGGCAGTTTCGCGGAACACGGCGCGGATGTGGGCAGCATCGTTGGGCAGGCCGGCGGTGTGCAGGTGGTTGCGGATGCGTTCGCGGTCGGCGTGGGCGAAACAATAAAGCAGGCCGCCGGCGCAGTTGGCAATGAAGTGCAGCGTGGCCAGCGGCAGTGCGGCCAGGGTGCGGAAGAGGAAGAAAACGAGGGTGCGCATGGGGATGGCGTTAGGGATGGGTTGGAGCGGTTTGGGCAGTATTGTAATGGAAAAGGGGGCGGGCAAGCCAATGGCGGGAAGGCTACCTGAAAGCATGGGCTCGAACGAGATTAAAAGCCCAAATGGGTTCATGGTGTTGGCGCTGGGGTTTTAACTGCATAGAAACGCAGGCGTAGTAGCGCCAAGATATTGCTTATTTCGCTGAAATTTATGCTTTAGCTGTGCAGAAACTCAGCCTTGGCTTGGGTAAAACATCGGTTTCAGGTAGCCTTTTGTCGGCTTGCCTGCCGTGCGCTGCAGGTTTAAACTCAAGCTGTTTATTCGCGCCGATGCGTTTGCCAAATGGTATCGGCTCTTGCTTCGGCTACATTTTCAGGTAGCCCATCATTCCCCAAAGGAGACCCCATGAATCCGCTTCATTCTTTGCAGCCGCAGGCTGTTTGGCAGTGGTTTGCCGATATTTGCGCCATTCCACACCCCACTTATCAAGAAGCCGCGCTGGCCGAAATGATTGTTTCCCGCGCCAAGGAAAAAGGCCTGGCGGTGCAGCAAGACGAAAAGGGCAATATTTATATCCGCAAGCCGGCGCATGGTGCGGGCATGGCCGATAAGCCCGGCGTGATTTTGCAGGGGCACATCGATATGGTGGCGCAAAAGACTCCCGATTCGCCGCACAATTTCGCCACCGACCCCATCCGGCCGCAAATCATCGACGGCTGGGTACACGCCACGCAAACCACGCTGGGTGCAGATAACGGCCTCGGTTCGGCCATGGGTTTGGCTGTGGCTTTTGCCGACGATATCGAGCACCCGCCCTTGGAAGTGTTGCTCACGGTGGAAGAAGAAATCGGTATGGATGGCGCGCGCCAAATGCGTGGTGATTTGCTGCAAGGCCGCTATTTGATCAACTTGGATACCGAAGAAGCCGGTTGCGTGTATGTGGGTTGTGCCGGCGGTCGCGATGCCGATTTGCGCCTGCCTTTTGCCACCGAAGCCGCCGAAGGCCAGCATGTGCGCATTACCGTGTCCGGTTTGCTGGGCGGGCATTCCGGCATCGATATTCACCGCGGCCACGGCAACGCCATCAAGGTGTTGACCGACCTGTTGGCACGCCTGCCGGAAGAAAGCGGCTGGCGGCTGGCTGCTTTCCACAGCGGTGCGTTGCGCAACGTGATTCCCTCCGAGGCAGAAGCTGAAATCGTGCTGCCCCAGGCATTTGTTGGTGCGCTGACCGAACTGGCCGATACCGTGCGCGCTGAAACGCAAAACGAATTGGGCAAATTTGCCGATAAATTGGCGATTCAGGTAGCCCCGCTCGGCCAGGGTGCACAAGCTGCCAGCCATGCCGACAGCCGCCGCATGATTGATTTGCTCGCTGCCGTTCCCAGCGGCGTGCTTAAATGGAGCGAAGAGTTCGACGGCGTGGTGGACACCTCCAACTGCTTAAGCGTGGTGCACACGAAAGACGGCAAATTTACCGCCTCTATGCTGTT
This sequence comes from Eikenella sp. HMSC071B05, assembly GCF_001811325.1. Lineage (NCBI taxonomy): Bacteria > Pseudomonadati > Pseudomonadota > Betaproteobacteria > Neisseriales > Neisseriaceae > Eikenella > Eikenella sp. HMSC071B05. Next base: position 227,332 of record NZ_KV804539.1, read on the forward strand.
GCGTTCGCTGCGCGAACGGCCGAAAGACGACTTCTGCCGCCTGCTCGGCTCAATCGCACGCCTCTCCGGCGCCACGCTGCAAACCGAACAGGACTACACCGGCTGGGAGCCGCATATGTCGTCTGCATTGCTGCAAAAAACCATCGAATCCTTTGCCGCCGTACGCGGGCAGCAGCCGCAAATCGAAGTAGTACACGCCGGCCTGGAATGCGGCCTGATGCAAAAACACCTGCCGCACACCGAAATGATTTCCTTCGGCCCCACCATCAAAGGCGCTCACTCGCCCAAAGAGCGGGTGCAGATTGATACCGTGGAGGAGTGCTGGCGCATTTTGCTGGATTTGCTCAAACGGATTGCTTAACAAATTAAGCTAAGCATTGAAAATCCCTGCCGACCAGTGATTCTGGTCGGCATTTTTCATGCGAAATTATATTTTTTAGGGGAAATGAATACCAAAAAACGGGTTGGAAAGGGTTTTTAAACAGCGATAATTTGATATTATCTATAAAAATCAGTTGCCTGTGCGCTATTTGCTGGAGTATATTCCGCTTCTGGCTGCCGCAATGCTGCGGCGACCGATTAAGTTAGAGCGGATTAAGTGCAAACTTCATCCGCGATAGGAAGTACAAAGGAATACCCGTGAGCACTAACCAAGAAACCCCGCATAGCCTGCAACGCAACCTGAAAAACCGCCACCTGCAACTTATCGCTATCGGCGGCGCCATCGGCACCGGCCTGTTTATGGGCTCGGGCAAAACCATCCATCTGGCCGGCCCTTCCGTTATTCTCGCCTACATCATCATCGGCGCTTTCCTGTTTTTCATCATGCGCGCCATGGGCGAGCTGCTGCTTTCCAACCTCGAATACAAATCCTTCACCGATTTCACCCACGACTTGCTCGGGCCGGCTGCTGGTTTTTTTGTGGGCTGGACCTATTGGTTTTGTTGGGTAGTAATCGGCATGGCCGACATCATCGCCATTACGGGCTATACCCAATTCTGGTGGCCGGATGTGCCGCTGTGGCTGCCCGGGCTGTTGTGCATCATCCTCATGGCCAGTATGAATTTGCTCACGGTAAAACTCTTTGGCGAAATGGAATTTTGGTTTGCCCTGGTGAAAATCGTGGCCATTGTTGCCCTGATTGCCGTGGGCTGCTTTTTGGTGGTCAGCGGTTTTGTTGATCCCACCTCCGGCGAAAAAGCTTCGCTCAGCCACTTCTGGAATCATGGCGGTCTTTTCCCCAACGGCATCGGCGGCTTCTTCTCCGCCTTTCAGATTGCCGTGTTCGCCTTTGTGGGCATTGAGTTGGTGGGCACGGCTGCCGCCGAAACCAAAGACCCGGAAATCAACCTGCCCAAAGCCATCAACCGCATTCCCGTGCGCGTGATTATTTTCTACGTGCTGGCCTTGAGCGTAATTATGGTGGTAACGCCCTGGGACGAAATCGACCCCGCTAAGAGCCCGTTTGTAAATATGTTTACCCTTATCGGCATTCCGATTGCCGCCGGGTTGGTCAACCTCGTGGTGCTCACGTCCGCCCTTTCTTCTGCCAACGGCGGCATGTTCTCCACCGGCCGCATGCTCTACGGCCTCTCTGAAGCCGGCGTGGCTCCGCGCATGTTCAGCCGCCTCAACCGCAACGGCGTGCCTGCCACCGGCCTGCTCTATTCCTGCCTCTACCTGATTGTGGCCGTATTCCTGCTGTATCAGGAGGGAGACATTATGGCCATGTTCACCGTGGTCACCACCCTCTCCAGTATCGGCTTCATTTTCGTGTGGGCGATTATCCTGCTGGCTTACCTCAAATACCGCAAAACCCGCCCGCATCTGCACGAAAAATCCATCTATAAGCTGCCCGGTGGTACCGCCATGGTGTGGGTATGCCTCGCCTTCCTCGCCTTCGTGCTGGTGCTCTTCTCGCGCGATGCCGACACCCGGCTGGGGCTGATGTGCATGCCCATCTGGTTTGCCGCCTGCACCGTGCTGTATTGGGTACTGTATGCGCGCAAACACAGCCGTGCCCCAACCCCACAGCAGTCGCAGTAATAGCGGCAGAGAAAATACAAGGCTACCTGAAAGTTGTTGCTCAAACGAAGCTGAAATAGTTTTCAGGTAGCCTGATAGATGTAATCCAGTGCTTCACGAAAAAGGCTACCTGAAAACGGAAAACCGCTTTCAGGTAGCCTTTAAACCTATTGCCAGCCCTTAAAACCTCACCTCAGGCGGCACTTGGTGTTTGGCACGGTCGGGGAAGTCTAACAGCTGTGCCGGCTGCCGATGGCCGAAGTAGGCAGCGATGATCTTGTGTGGAAACAGTTGGCACAACGTGTTGTAGCCCATGGCTGCATCGTTATAAGCCTGGCGGGCGAAGGCGATGCGGTTTTCTGTGCTGGTGATTTCCTCAGCCAGCTGGTGCATATTGGCGGCAGCCTGCAAATCCGGATAGGCCTCAATCTGCACCATCAGGCTGCGCACGGCCTGGGTGAGCTGGGTTTCGGCGGCAGAAAGCTGCGCCACCGCCTCTGCATTTTCCGGCCGTGTGCCACCCAACACGCCGGCAGCCTGATTGCGCGCCTGCGTAACCTGCGTAAAGGTGTCGTTTTCATGTTTCAGGTAGCCTTTGGCGGCGGCCACCAAGTTGGGAATCAAATCATGCCGGCGTTGCAGCTGCACGCCGATTTGGGAGAAAGCATTTCGATATTGGTTTTGCGCGATCACCAGCCGGTTGTACACCATCACGCCCACCACGCCGCATGCGCCCAGCAGCAAAAGAATCCACAGCATCACGGTCTCCTGAAAGTGTTAAAATTACCAGCCCATCTTACCATATAGTTTGTGCGAACAGTGGCTTGAAGCGGTTTCAGGTAGCCTGCAATCTATTCTCGGGATATTCATCGTGCTAAACCTCCCCACTCTTATCTCCAAAACCCCGCACGCGCTCTACCGCGCCATGTTCTTCCACATCGTTGCCGCATTTGGCATCGGCTGGTTTCTGCCCGTAAACGGCGTGCTATGGGGCGTACTGCTGGCGACCGCGCTGGTGCTGTATCTGCGCATCCGCACGCTGGCACGCGGTGAAAAACGGCTTTACGACCGATTCCCCGCAAGCAAAAGCGGTATCTCTTCGCTGCAATGGCTTTATTTGATGATTGCCGTGATGGGTGCGGTTGTCGCCTTTTACGGCAACACGGCGGCCTCATACGGCGAATTACGCGAAGCACGCGGCATCTTGCCCGCCAAACCGTATAGCCGAATCTCCGAATGCTATACCCAACAGGATGCCAAACAAAAAGACCTGTTCGATTGGATACTGCCCTACAATGCCTGCCGCTATAAAAGCAGCATCAACTACCTTCCCTTCCCCAACGGCAGTGAGACCCTGTATTTGAACTGTGCCGCCAATCTTTACGATGCCTGCGAACTCGCCTATGCCCATGCAGGTAAACCGGCCGTAGTGAAATACAGTGGCTCGCGCCTGTATGAAATGCAAGTGGACGGCGTGCAAATCTACCGCTATGCCGAACAAGCCGCCCGATTCAACCGCGAGCGCAAATCCGCCCTGCTGGACGCGCTCATCGCCGTGCCGCTGCTCGCCCTGCCGCTGATGTGGTTCCACCGCCGCTTCGACGATTGGCAGAACGAGCTGGCCGAAGGCGAAACCGTACCGGACGAAACGCCGCAGTGGTGGAAATACACCGTGTTGTGCTGCTGGTATCTGCCGCTTGCCGCCGCCTTTGCATGGGCGGGCATCGGCTGGTGGCGCAATATAGACGAGCCGATTGCCTTGACCATCGGGCTGCTGTTCATCGGCGCGTTGCTGTTTTTCACCCTGCGCGGCGCGTATCGCGTGTTTCATCCGAAGCAGCCTGCATCCTAAACAGCTTCACATCAACGGATAGTGATTTCCCCACACAGCCACTGACCATATCAGGCCGTCTGAAAGCATGGGCTTCAGCGAAATAAACACTCCGTTTCCACCAAGAAACGGAGTTTCCGCAAAGTTAAAGCCAAAAAAGCCAGCCTGCACAAAGGACACCCCATGCACTACCAATCGCTCAACGCCGCGCTGGAACAATACAGCGGCAATCTAACCCAGAATCCCGCCTCCCCCAACAGCCTCGCCCTGCATATCGACCGTCAAACGCAAGGCTACCTGAAACTCCACACGCCCGACGGCATCAGCCTCAGCCTGACGTATCAAGACGAACCCGTGTTCTGGTCGTTCCACAGCCACGATTTATACGACGTTTACCTCGTCCGCAGCTACGCCGAAAGCTGGCAGGCATACCAGCCCGTCGGGCACATCGGCAGCCGCGTAAACGAACACATCGCCCGTCGGCCCGCTGCCGAACAAGGTCTGCTGTGGAACAAATATTTCATCGAACAACTCGCCGCCCACAACGCAGGGCTGCTCGGCATCGGCGAATGGCACTTCGACTACCGCCCCGCCCAAAGCCTGCCCCCGCAATGGGGCGAATGCTGGCACGATACCGCCGTGGGGCAGCCTGAAACCGACGAGAATTACTTTCAATGGCTGTTTTCAGGCAGCCGTTTCGACGCGCTGGACAACAATTTCTACACCCAAGCCGAACGCTTCATCGCCCTGAAAACCCACCACGCCGAAGACGGCCGTCTGAAATATTGGCGCAAACGCGCACGGCAAAACCAACTACCGCCCGTCTTGGCGTACGAACTCCCTGCCCTATCCGACCGCTGGCTGATTTTAGACGGACACCTGCGCCTCGCCGCCGCGCTCGCCGAAGGGCAACTGCCACCCCTGATTATCATCCAAGCCACCACCGCCCGACCCGACCCGCGCACCGCCGCCGAACGCGAAACCGTGCGGACGGCCATTTTGTCGCAATACGAAAAAATCGCCCGACAAACCGACCACAATCCCCAAGCCCTAACCGCCGTCAGCCAACACATCGTCCAAGCTTTCGATACCCGCCCCTACCTGCTGCACACCACCCGCGCCGCCGCCGACATCGCCCCGAAAACCTGGCTGCAACAATTGCAAACCTACGCCGAGCAACACGGTTTCGCCGAAGAATTTGAACGCGTGTGGACAACCGAATCATGGCCGATGAAACGGGTAGCCGCCTTCCAGGCCGTCTGAAAGCGCAGCTTCAACGAAGTTAAAACGAGGTTTCCGAAGGAAGCCGAGTTTTTGCACAGCCGAAAGGCTACCTGAAAGCCCAAAAAGCAGCCTGCACTTAAAAAACAAGGTGCAGGCTGCTTTAGGATAATGAGCCGTTTATCAATCCAGCTTAACGGTTTCTCCGTCTTCTGGAACGTTCACACGGCTTTCAATGCCTTGACCGCGTATAAATTTACGCATATCGGCGCGGCTGACGGCGGTATGATTCACGGTATCCATGTGTACGGTGATGATTTTGGCTTTAGGCATGACTTGGCTGGCTTTTAATACGTCAGCCGTCCCCATAATAATGCCGTCTGAAATGCCTGAAATCAGCGCGTAGCCCGTGTTCATAATCAGATAATCGGGTTTGTAGCGGTTCAATGCTTTGTTTACATCTGCTGTCCACACAGTATCACCCATAATATAAGCGGTTTTGTGTCCGCTGCTTTGGAATACCACACCCATTGCATCACCTAAGATTTCGGCTAGCTGCGGGTTGGCATACATGGCTTCTGTACCGTGTACGCCGCCGGTTTTGCTGATGGTTACGCCGTTGAAGACAGTGCTGCCGTTCAACACGCGTACATCAGTAAAGCCTTGGCTGCGGATTTTTGCCGCGTCGGCTTGGTGCTGCACATATACGGGCAGGTTTTTTGGAATGGAACGTGCGGCGGTTTCGTCCCAATGGTCTTCGTGAGTATGGGTAACGATAACTGCATCCACACCGTCCAAAATTTTATTCACGCTCATCGGTAGCCCGACCAGCGGCATTTTGGCTTGGTTATTGAACGTGCCGGCAAAGCCGTTCATGGAATGCTTGGGGGCGAAAAACGGGTCAATCAAAAACGTCTGCCCCGCATATTCGACTTTGGCGGTAGCGTTACGGATATGTTGGTATGAATCGTCCGCCCAAGCGGAAAAGGCTGTCGCGCCCAAAACAGTGGCAAGAATAAATTGCTTGGATTTCATGATGTTGCTCCTTAAAAAATCATAGAGCGTATTTTAAGCAACAGGTGTATAGGCTAAAATAGGCAATATTGCCAATAAACGCAAGGATAGTGCCAAAATGTCGTCTGAAAACGAGCGTAACGAGTTTCGCCAAAATCAAACTGTCCCCAAAATCGTGCTATATGCTCAATCAGGCATGAATGATTTTGTCTTCAACATTCCCTTTTCTGTTTTTCAGACGGCCTATCGGGACAATCCACTCTTTGACCTGAAAATCTGTTCCGATGATAGCAAAGACGTCATCACGGCACTGGGCGCAAATATTCCCGTACACGGCGGCTTGGATTTGACGGAAGAAGCCGACATCATCGTCATCGCAGGCTGGCGCAATATTGAAGAAGCCCCGGCAACCGAGTTGAGCGCACATTTACAGAAAGCTGTACAACGTGGTGCGCATATCACCGCCCTATGTTACGGCACTTACGCCCTTGCCTACACAGGACTTTTAGACGGCAGAACCGCCGCCACCCACTGGCTTGCCGAAGACGACTTTGTCCGCCGTTTCCCTAAAATTCATCTGGATACCAACCGCCTATATGCGGAAGACGGCAACTTTATAACATCGGCAGGTGCGGCGGGCGGGCTGGATTGCTGCCTGTACCTCATCCGCAAAATCCACGGTGCAACCGTTGCCAACGACCTTGCCCGTACCTTGGTTGCGGCACCACACCGCGAAGGCGGGCAGGCACAGTTTATCCACCGACCTGTCGAACGTCGTACCGCCGATGACAAAATCAATCACTTATTGGACGAACTGCGCCAAAACCTTGCGACCCCATACCGCTTGGACGATTTGGCAAAAAAATTAGCCGTTTCCCGCCGAACCTTTATCCGCCATTTTTCTCAAGCCACAGGCATGAATTTCGGTGAGTGGCTCACAACAGAGCGGCTATGGCAGGTACAGGATTTATTAGAAAATACGGATTTGCCGATAGAACGCATCGCCGAACAAAGCGGCTTCGGCAGCGCGGCAAACCTACGTTTGCAATTCAAAGCCAAGTTTAAAATCAATCCGAATGCCTGGCGGAAAGTATTTGGCAGATAGCTCGCGTTAGTCAATCCAAAATACCTGGGTGCAGGCTGCTTTGAAGGTCGTCTGAAAACCCAAAAAGCAGCCTGCACTTGCCTTTGCTGATGAAATCGGATTCCCGAATCCCGCCAACCCCACTAAAATACCGAACGATTTACGCAAACACCGCCTTCATCATTTTCAGGTAGCCTGAAAGGACGCCCCATGCCGCAGCCGGATTGGCAATATATCGAAAACCTCGCCTATCAAATCATCGTCGATGCCGTACACAGCATCCGCAGGCAGCACCCGAACGAAACCGTGTATGCCGCCATTTTCCACAATTTCTATTGCGACAATACCCATCTCTATTTCCCCTCACTGTCGGTCGGCACGGAAGAGCTGCTTGCGCGCGTGGTGGAAAAATACCAAAGCGAATATGGTTCGACCGCAAGCCATACCGAACTGGAACAGTCGCTGCGCTGGTCGGGCGCGGATTTGGCGGAATATATGTTTGATAGTGGCGCGGCAGGCAATGCGGCGGCGCAAAGCGTGCAGGCTGCCGTATGCCAAGAAGCCGATTGGGACGATTTATACAACCGCTTCCGCCAATGCTTTCCGCGCGCCTGCCGCCGCGCCACCGAAGATTTGCTGCGCGCCAAGCTCGTCGCCCCCGATTTTGTCGCTGTTGCCTGCGATGAAGACGAAGAGCTGATTGCCCCCAGCCTAACGCCCGAACAACTGCAACGGCATTTCCCCGAATTTGTGTAACTTTCAGGCCGTCTGAAACCACAAAAAGCAGCCTGCACCCCAACCAAACAAGGACTTACCATGACCATCCTCCAAGCCGAAAACCTATCCTTCGCCTTCGGGCACGTCGCGCTACTCGACAAAGCGTCTTTCCAACTGGCCGCGGGCGACAAAGTCGGCCTGATCGGGCGCAACGGCGCGGGCAAATCCAGCCTGCTGAAAATCCTCGCCGGCGTGCAGAAGCCCGACGACGGCCAGCTCATCCTGCAAAACGGGCTGAAAACCGTGTATGTGCCGCAGGAGAGCTTTTTCGACGGCGCGGCCACCGTGTTCGACATCGTGTCCGAAGGGCTGGGCAGCCTGCGCGACGTGCTGCGGCGTTACCACGAAATCGGCCGCGAGCTGGCGAACGGACAAAACGACAGCCTTATCAAAGAATTGAACGAGCTGCAAAACCAAATCGAAGCGCAAAACGGCTGGCAGTTCGACGCGCTGGTGAGCCAGACCATCGGCGAGCTGGGGCTGCCTGAAAACGAAAAAATCGCCAATTTGTCCGGCGGGCAGAAAAAGCGCGTCGCGCTGGCGCAGGCGTGGGTGCAGAAACCCGACATCCTGCTGCTGGACGAGCCGACCAACCATTTGGATATCGACGCGATTTTGTGGCTGGAAAACCTGCTGAAAAACTTTGCAGGCAGCCTGATTGTGATTACCCACGACCGCCGTTTTTTGGACAACGTGGCCAACCGCATCGTCGAACTCGACCGGGGCAGCCTGCGCTCCTATCCCGGCTCGTTCGCCAAATACAGCGAGAAAAAGGCGGAAGAACTGGCGGTGGAAGCCGAACACAACCGCCTGTTCGACAAATTCCACGCGCAGGAAGAGGCGTGGATTCGCAAAGGCATCGAAGCGCGGCGCACGCGCAACGAAGGGCGCGTTAAGCGTTTGGAAGAATTGCGGAAACAGCGTGCGGCGCGGCGCGAACGGCAGGGGCAGGTGTCGTTCAAACTCGATTCGGGCGAGAAAAGCGGCAAAATCGTCGCCGAGCTGGAACACGCCTCGTTTGCGTATGGCAATAAATTGATTATGAACGATTTTTCCGCCGTGATTCAGCGCGGCGACAAAATCGGCCTGATTGGCGCAAACGGCATCGGCAAAACCACGTTTTTGAAGCTGATTTTGGGCGAACTCGCGCCCACCGGCGGCAAAATCCGCCTCGGCAGCAAGCAGGAAGTGGCGTATTTCGACCAATTCCGCAGCGCGCTGAACGAAAACGACACCGTGTTTTACACGCTCGGCCAAGGCAACGATTATGTGGAAATCGGCGGCAAAAAGCGGCACGTGATGGGCTATCTGGAAGACTTCCTGTTCCACCCCGCCCGCGCCCAGTCGCCCGTGTCGTCGCTTTCCGGCGGCGAGCGCAACCGCCTCTTGCTGGCCAAACTGTTCACCCGCCCCGCCAACATTCTGGTGCTGGACGAGCCGACCAACGATTTGGACATCGACACGCAGGAATTGCTGGAAGAACTGCTGCGCGACTACGCCGGCACCGTGTTCCTCGTCAGCCACGACCGTATGTTTTTGGACAACGTGATTACGCAGAGCATTGTATTTGAAGGAGAAGGCCGTCTGAAAGAATACATCGGCGGCTATCAGGACTATGCCGATGCGAAGGCGCGCGAAGAAAAAGTGCAGGCTGCTTCCGCCCCCGCCGCCAAGCCCGAAAGGCCGTCTGAAAAAGACAAACCCAAGCCCAACCGTACGACCAAGCTGTCGTACAAAGAACAGCGCGAACTCGACGCCCTGCCCGACGAAATCGCCGCGCTGGAAGCCGAACAGGCCGATTTGAACGCCCAACTTTCCGCCCCCGAAATCTTCAAAGACTACGAAAAAGCCGGCAGCCTGCAAGCCCGCGCGGAAGAAATCGAAACGCTGCTGCTGGAGAAATTGGAGCGGTGGGAAATGCTGGAAGCGAAGCAGAACGGGGGGTGATTTAGGTTTCAGGTAGCCTGAGAGGGCGTTTGAAAGGCTACCTGAAAGCGTAGCTTCAACGGAGTTAAAACGCAAAAAAGCAGCCTGCACCTTGGGAAAACAAAGTGCAGGCTGCACTATAAGCCAGATTTCCGAATCCAACATTTTCAGCCCGAAACGGTTTTGTCCAATGCAAAAATCCGACACAAGAACTGCAAAATCAAAATAGTTGCGCCTGCCGCCGTGTTACAATAATCCATACATTTCTTAACAATATTCATCTTGAAAAATAAAATATGGCTAAAAGAGAAATCAAAACAGACCTGTGGGTTTACGACCTGCTCAAAGAGGCAGAATTAAACTTATGCCCGCAAGGCAGTGATATTGCCGAACTGGATAAAGCATTAAAAACCGCTTCCAAAGCGCAAACAGGCAAAGCGGGCTATCCCGAATACTGCGGCGTTGTGAAAGATTTCGTGATTGTTGTTGAAGACAAAGCCGATACCGCTGACCACATCAAACGTGACGATAACAACTTAATTTGCCAGACCGCCACCAGCGTCAAAGATTTTGCCGTAAATGGTGCGCTGCATTACGGCATCCATTTAGCAAAAAATACCAGCTATAAGAAAATCATCGCCATCGGCGTATCGGGCAACGAAAAACGCCACAAAATCTCACCGCTCTTTATTGACGAGCGCGGCGGCTATAAAGAACTGGAAGATGTGGAAACCTTCACTCTGTTCAATGAAAAGAACATTGGCGAGTATTACACCAAAAACATCTTGAAAGAGCAGACGGACGAAGAAAAAACCACTGCCGAAATCTTAAAAGATGCCAAAGAACTACACGAAGACCTGCGCAATTACGGCAGCATTCAGGATAAAGACAAGCCGTTGATTGTGTCCGGCATTCTGCTTGCCCTGCGTGAAATCGAACATAAAAACTTTGATATAGACAATTTGAACGGCGACGATGTAAAAACCGACGGGCAAAAGATTTACGAAGCCATTCAGGCAAACCTAGACCGTGCCCAAGTCAAACCACAGGTAAAAAAAGACAAATTGCTCAGCCAGTTTTTGGTTATCCGCGATACAAAAGCCATCAATGAAACCAATCCCATATTGGGCAAAACCCCGCTTAAACACTACACCCAATTTATCTATGACCACATTTACAAAAACATCAAATACATCCATTCTGCTGAAGACTATTTGGGACGCTTTTATGGTGAATTTATGTCCTATTCGGGTGGTGATGGACAGACGCTAGGTATCGTGCTGACCCCGCGCCATATTGTTGAACTGTTTTGCGAACTTATCGACATCAAACCGACTGATTCGGTATTCGACCCCTGCTGCGGCACAGCAGGCTTTCTGATTGCCGCCATGCACCATATGCTGCAAAAAACCAATAAAGAAGCTGAAAAACGCAATATCCGCAAGAACCAACTGCACGGCATCGAATTGCAGCCCTATATGTTTACCATCGCCACCACCAATATGATTTTGCGCGGCGACGGCAAAAGTAACTTGGAGCAGGAAGATTTTTTAAAACAAAATCCTGCTCAGCTCCAGCTCAAAGGTTGCAACATCGGCATGATGAATCCGCCCTATTCACAAGGCTCGAAAGCTAACCCAAACCTTTACGAAATCTCCTTCACCGAACATCTTCTAGATTCCTTAACAGAAGATGGTAAGGCCATTGTGATAGTGCCGCAGTCTTGCATGACGGGAAAAACCAAAGAAGAACAGTCAATTAAAGAAAACATCCTCAAAAAACACACGCTTGAAGGTGTGATTACCCTGAACAAAAACACCTTTTATGGCGTAGGAACAAATCCCTGCATCGCAGTCTTTACCACAGGCATCCCGCATGACAAAGACAAAATTGTCAAATTTATCAACTTTGAAAACGACGGTTTTGAAGTGCAGAAACACATCGGCCTGGTGGAAACCATCAGTGCAAAAGACAAAAAACAACATCTGCTGGACGTATGGTTCGGACGTATTCAGGCAGAAAGCAAATTCTGCGTGGAAACCACCGTAGAAGCCGATGACGAATGGCTGCATTCGTTTTACTACTTCAATGACGAAATCCCCGCCGAAGCCGATTTTGAGAAAGTGATTGCCGATTATCTGACCTTTGAAGTCAATATGATTACGCACGGCAGGGGATATTTGTTTGGATTGGAGAGTGGCGATGAGCAATAAATTAGTAGAAAAAGAATGGCGAGAGTTTAAAATAGGGAAAATATTTGAACAATTATTACGAGGAAACAATAAAGGTCATAGCAACGAAGATTGCCAATTTGGCATTTCTTATAACGGTGCAAAATATAACGATAATGGAGTCACAGGATTTGTTGAAACTAATGAAAACTTTAAGATATTTAAAGGAAATGCGATTGTATTTATTATGACTGGCGAGGGTTCTGTTGGTTTATCTGTTTATAAAAAAGAAAATTTTGTACCTTCTAGCAATGTGTTTGTTGGGTATAGTTCTGTATTAAACAGATGGAATGGCTTATTTTTAGTTACTGCAATCAATAATGGAGCAGACAGATATAACTATGGATACATAAGAAATGAAAAAAGGTTATTCAATGAAAAAATCCTGCTCCCCGTCAATTCAGACGGCTTGCCCGACTGGCAGTTTATGGAAGATTTTATCAAGCAAAAAGAACAAAAACAGATTTCGGATTTAAAAGATTACTATGCTGATAAAGCGGTAGAGCTAATGATTTCAACGGGTAGTCTGAAAAATACGGAGTGGCAAGAATTTTCTTTTTCAGACATATTTATTGAAGTCAAGCGAGGAAAGCGCCTAACTAAAGGCAATCAACAAAACGGGGAAACCCCTTACGTTTCATCCACCGCAGCTAATAATGGCGTAGATAATTTTATCGGTAATTCAAAAGGTGTCCGTACTTTTGAAAACTGCCTGACTTTGGCAAATAGTGGCAGTGTAGGCTCAACCTTTTTTCATCACTACACCTTTGTCGCCAGCGACCACGTTACCGCCCTAATATTGGAAAAGCCAAACAAATACATTTATCTGTTTTTATCAGGAATTATCAGGCGTTTGGAGGAAAAATATTCCTTTAACCGCGAGATTAACGATAAGCGTATTCAGCGTGAAAAAATCCTGCTCCCCGTCAATTCAGACGGCTTGCCCGACTGGCAGTTTATGGAAGATTTTATGAAGCAAATCGAACGGGGCGAAATCGCCGCCGTGCTAAGTTATTATAATAATTCATTAAATAACAATAGTTTGCGGGGGGGTAGAACGTTGGATGCCGTCTGAAAACCGCTGGGCGGCGTTTGCGATACAGGATATTTGCGAGATTGTTTCCGGACAAGATATTTATGAACGCGAACGCATAGCGGGCAATACGCCCTATATTACTGCGACAGCAAATAATAACGGAATTGGCTATTTTATCTCCAATCAAAATAGCACCTTGGAAAAAGACTGTATTTCCGTTAATCGCAATGGTTCGGTAGGCTACGCGTTTTACCATCCATACTACGCTCTATTCGGTAATGATACGCGCAAACTTCGACCAAAATACTTGAATAAGTACACATCTCTATTTCTGACAGCTTGCATTGAGAAACAGCGAGTTAAATATGGATATGGTTACAAAATGGGTACGGAACGTTTGAAAAAACAAAAAATCCTGCTGCCCGTCAATGCCGACAACCAGCCCGATTGGACGAATATCGAACGCTTTATGCAGCGAATCGAACTGGAAAAAATTGTATGCTATTTGAAGAGTAGGCAACAGGTTCAGTTCCCTTGCAAGACTGTCTGAAACCCAAAGGCTACCTGAAAAATACAAAGCAGCCTGCACATTTGGAAAACAAAGTGCAGGCTGCTTTTTATCGCGCCAATCACGCACCCACCCATGTTTTCAGGTAGCCTTTAAAAAGCGCGAGAGTAAAACATGAGGGCATTGAAGCGACCAATGATTTCTTATCGAGAAAACATATTCTTCCCCAAACGGGATGGTTCGCGCAAAAGTTTCCCGTAAAATCATCCGCCTCAAAACGAATTGGGAAAAACCATGAACAAAATGCCCGTATTATTTGTCGGACACGGCAGCCCGATGAACGCACTGGACGCGGAAAACCCGTTCAACCAAGGCTTCCGCCGTATTGCGCAGAAATTTGCCAAGCCCGAAGCCATTCTGATGATTTCGGCACACTGGTACGGCAACCGTTTGCAGGTAACGTCCGGCGAACGCCCCGAAATGATTTACGATTTTTACGGCTTCCCCGCAGCACTCAGCCAAGTGCAATATCCCGCGCCCGGCTCGCCCGAACTGGCGGGGCAGGTGCGCTCGCTGTTGCAGCCTGAAAATGTGGAAATGAACCCGGAACGCGGCTTCGACCACGGCGCGTGGGCGGTGCTGAAACACCTGTATCCCGAAGCCGACATTCCCGTGGTGCAGCTCAGCCTGAACCTGATGCAGCCTGCACAATGGCATTTCGATTTGGCGAAAAAACTCGCCCCACTGCGCGAACAGGGTGTGCTGGTGGTCGGCAGCGGCAACATCGTGCACAACCTGCGCGCCATGCGCCGCGAACCCGCCGACCAAGCCGATGCGGGCTACGACTGGGCAATAGACTTCCGCAATGCCATCAACCGCGCCCTTGCCGCGCGGGACAACGACACGCTGGTGCATTACGAACGGCTGGGGGACGCCGCCGCACTCTCCGTGCCGTCGCCCGAACACTACCTGCCGCTGCTCTACACCGCCGCGTTGCGCGAACCGCAGGACGATATGGAAATATTCAATGACGAACTCGCCTTCGGCTCAATCAGCATGACTTCCGTCTTAATCGGGTAAGAGGCCATGATAAACAACGCGGGTTGGAAACCCTGCGCGCCTGCCCAAAAGCCCGCTACGAAGACGGCTTAGACACGGCGAAATCGGACGTATTGGCTGACGTATTGCGACAAATCGGCTGCACGCAGGCAGCGGAAATCCTGACCAACCCCGACGCCGAAGCGCAAGCCAAGCAGCGTATTGCCGAAGGCGCAAACCTCGCCCGACAATTCGGCGTGAGCGGCGTGCCTTTTACGGTGCGGCAAACCGAAAGCGGCTGGGCGCAGATGGCTTAGGACAGTTTGTACTAAAGGATTGCAGGCTGCTTGGATATGGTTTTCAGGTAGCCTTTTGGCTGTTTGGAGCTACCTGAAAACGCACAAAGCAGCCTGCACTTTTGTTTTAAAATGTGCAGGCTGCTTTCACATCACATACACCGTTTTTCAGACGGCCTTCAGGCTACCTGAAAGCGCAGCTTCAACGGAGTTAA
>NZ_KV804539.1:242633-262415 GCF_001811325.1 Eikenella sp. HMSC071B05
TACCTGAAAGCGCAGCTTCAACGGAGTTAAAAACGAAGTTTCCGAAAAAAGCTGAGTTTCTGCGAAGCTAAAACGCCACACACAAAAGAAGACCCGCCATGCCCAACCGCACCGCCGCCATCCTGATCACCGCGCTTGCCCCACTGATTTGGGGTAGCACCTATCTCGTGACCACCGAATTTCTGCCGCCAAATCGGCCGTTTACCGCCGCGCTCATCCGTGTTTTACCCGCCGGACTGTTGCTGCTGGCGTGGACGCGCAGGCTGCCTCGGCGCGGCGAATGGGGCATTGTCGCCCTGCTCGGTTTTCTGAACATCGGCTTTTTCCAGGCCATGTTGTTTGTGGCGGCGTACCGCCTGCCGGGCGGACTGGCGGCGGTATTGAGTTCCACGCAGACGCTGATGGTGCTGGTGTTTACTTGGTTAATCGGCAAAACCATGCCGCCGAAAGCGGCTTGGGGCTGGGCGGCGGCGGGCGTGGCGGGGATTGCGCTGTTGGTTTTGTCGCCGCAGGCGCGCTATGACACGCTGGGCATTTTGGCGGCATTGGCGGGTGCGGCGGCGATGGCTTTGGGTGTGTACCTCTCCAAACACAAAAAAACCTCGCTGCCTGTTTTGGCATTTACCGGCTGGCAGTTGTTTATCGGCGGACTGTGCCTGCTGCCCGTCGCCCTGCTGGCCGAACCGCCATTGGAAGCGTTAAGCACGGCCAACCTCGGCGGCTACCTGTATCTGTGCCTGTTCGGCGCGGTGCTGGCCTATGTGCTGTGGTTCGACGGCATCGCCAAACTGCCGCCCGCCGCCGTGTCGTCGCTGGGATTGCTCAGCCCCGTCTGCGCCTTTGTGCTGGGCTGGCTGTTCCTCGGCCAGGGCATGGACGCGAAATCGCTGGCGGGCTTCGCGCTGGTGCTGGCTTCGATTTTCGGGGTGCAGCGATCAATGGTAAAGGCTACCTGAAAGCGCAGCTTCAACGAAGTTTCTGCGAAGCAAAAAGCAGCCTGCACCCCAATTCAAAATCCCTTCAGACGGCCTGAACCCGCCCGTTCCCAAGATAAGGAAAACTCTATGGACTACCCCGCCCTGCTCGCCGCCCTGCAACAACACGCCAACCCCGAACGCGCCGTGCCGATGCAGGCATACATGAAACACCGCTTTGCCTATTTCGGCATTGGCAAACCCGAACTTGCCCGCCTGTGCCGCCCGTTTTTCAAAGACGCCGCCAAACAGTCGGTCGATTGGGATTTTGTGCGCCGCTGCTGGGACGACACGCACCGCGAATTGCAATACGCCGCGCTCGAATATCTGAAAAAAATGCAGCAGCACCTGACCCCGCAAGACATCCCGCGTTTGCAAACGCTGATTACCGAAAAATCATGGTGGGACAGCTCCGACGTACTCGACCGCATTGTCGGCGACATCGCCCTGCTCCACCCCGAAGTCAACATCGTCCTATTGGCATGGAGCACGGACGACAACATCTGGCTGCGCCGC
This sequence comes from Eikenella sp. HMSC071B05, assembly GCF_001811325.1. Classification (NCBI taxonomy): domain Bacteria; kingdom Pseudomonadati; phylum Pseudomonadota; class Betaproteobacteria; order Neisseriales; family Neisseriaceae; genus Eikenella; species Eikenella sp. HMSC071B05. The sequence goes on from NZ_KV804539.1 coordinate 244,124, forward strand.
GTCGCCATCGACCACCAACTGCTCCGTAAACAGCACACCGACACCGCGCTACTGGAAAAAATCATCTGCAACAATCTGGGGCAAAAAGAATTTTTCATCAACAAAGCCATCGGCTGGGCATTGCGCGATTACAGCAAAACCAACCCCGAATGGGTACAAGGCTTTATCGACCGCCACCGACACGAAATGGCCAAACTGAGCTTACGCGAAGCGGGGAAATACCTGCCGCCGAAGGCTACCTGAACACGCAAAAAGCAGCCTGCACTTGTTTTATGAATGTGCAGGCTGCTTTTTGTGTTTCAACTTTATTTAAAGCGCGCGCTTTCAGACGACCTTATCGGGGCGGCCGTCCCATAACATGATTGTTACAATTCACGCGCCATGAATTGCTGAGCGCCCAGTGATAATCGATGATGATGCCTTCCGAATTGGTGAAAAAGGTGCGGTCGCTGTGCTGGCCGTAGCAGACGTTGCTGTAATAATTGGTGATGACGGGGCCGTTTTGGCTGCTGCCTTGGTATTCTTGGCCACCGGGGTAATAGTAGGTGAAACGCCAGAAATAGGAATAGCGGTTTTCGCCCACTTTGACGCGTTCAGTGTCGGGCGCGCGGCCGTAGCGTTCGTAAACGATATCGATGGGTTTGCCGACATATCGTTTCATACTGGAATCGAGGCTGGAGCAGGCGGCAGACAGGCAAACGAGGCCGGCCAGAAGCGCGGTGCGGACAAAGGAAATAGACATGGTGTTCTTTCTTCGGGTAAAACAAAGTGCGGGATAATAAAGAAAGAAAACAAATCGGGCAAGGCGGCCGTCTGAAAAAGCAGCCTGCACATTCAATCAATGCACGGCAAATCCGAATATTCGACTGCGCCGCCCGTTCGGTATACTCCGTGCAGGCTGCCATCAACACACAGTTTCAACGCAGCAAAACCACCAAGCCACAAGGAGACCCACATGAGCAAATAACACACCTACCGCGCCACCGTCGAATGGACGGGCAACTTGGGCAGCGGCACATCGTCCTACACCGCCTATTCGCGCGATTACACCGTCCGAATCGACGGCAAACCCGACCTTTTCGGTTCGTCCGACCCTGCCTTTCGCGGCGACGAACACCGCCACAACCCCGAAGACATGCTGCTGGCCGCCGTTTCTGCCTGCCACAAACTCTGGTATCTGCACCTGTGCAGTGCCGCCGGCATCACCGTTACCGCCTACACCGACCACGCCGAAGCCGTGATGGACGAAGGCAGCCGCACGCAGCCGGGCAGATTCGTCAAAGCCACGCTGCGCCCGCAAGTCACCATCACCCAAGCGCAGCACATCGAACAAGCCAAAGCCCTGCACCACGAAGCGCACCACCTGTGCTTTATTGCCAATTCTTTGAATTTCGAAGTGGAATGTGAGTGTGAGATTGTGGTGGAGTGAGGGCTGATAAAACGCAGCTTATATCTGAATATTTAGGCTACCTGAAAATATTTCGAACCGTTTTCAGGTAGCCTCTTAGTTGAAATGCGCCTTACCAACGCTTAAAGATCAGCGAGGTATTTACGCCGCCAAAGGCGAAGTTGTTGTTCATCACGTATTCGGTGTCGATGTGTCGGCCGGAGCCGGTGAGGTAGTCTGCTTCGCCGCAGCGGGGGTCGATGTCGTTCAGGTTCAGCGTGGGGGCGAACCAGCCGCTGCGCATCATTTCGATGGCAAACCAGGATTCGAGTGAGCCGCAAGCGCCGAGGGTGTGGCCGAGGTAGCTTTTTTGCGAGCTGATCGGAATGTGGCCGAACACGGCGGCGGTGGCTTGGGTTTCGGCGATGTCGCCCTGTTCGGTGGCGGTGCCGTGGCCGCTGACGTAGCCGACGGCGGAAGGCGGCAGGGCGGCGTCTTCGAGGGCGAGTTCGATGCAGCGTTGCATGGTGCGCATCTCGGGGCGGGTGATGTGGCTGCCGTCGCAGTTGGCGCCGTAGCCGACGATTTCGGCGATGATGTGCGCGCCGCGTGCCTGTGCGTGTTCCAATTCCTCCAGCACCATCATGCAGCCGCCTTCGCCGAGCACGAGGCCGTCGCGCGCTGCGTCGTAGGGGCGGGGAGTAAGTTCGGGTTCGCCGTTGCGGCGGCTGGCGGCGTAGAGGCTGTCGAACACGAAGGCTTCGGATGGACAGAGCTGGTCTGCACCGCCGGCCAGCATCATGGGGATTTTGCCGTATTTGATGGCTTCGTAGGCATAGCCTATGCCTTGGCTGCCGGAGGTGCAGGCGCTGGAGGTGGGAATCAGGCGGCCGGTGAGGCCGAAGAAGATGGCCACGTTGGCGGCGATGGTGTGCGGCATCATGCGCACATAGGTGTTGGCGTTGAAATTGTTGGGCTGGCGGGCGAGCAGCAGGCCGATGTCGAGCACGTCGGCGGTGCTGCCGCTGGAAGAGCCGGCAGCCACGCCTATGCTGCCGTTACGGATGACGGGGTCGCCGAGCAAGCCTGCCTGTTTCAGTGCTTGTTCGGCGGCATCGGTGCAGTATTGCGCCAGCGGGCCCATGCTGCGCAACTGTTTGCGCGTCCAATGTGCGGGCGGCGCGTAGGTGGGAAGCGGCGCGCCGAGGCGGGTTTCCATTTCGGGGAAGGCATCCCACGCTTCCATACGGCGCACGGCGTTTTTGCCTGCGCGGAAAGCGGCTTCGATTTCGTGCCACTCGCGGCCGAAGGCGCACACCGCGCCCACGCCGGTAATCACCACCCGTTTTGTTTTCATCAACACAATCCTCCGTTTACCGCAATGACCTGCCGCGTGATGTAGGCGGCGTGTTCGCTCATTAAAAAGCGCACGGCATGCGCCACTTCTTCAGGCAGCCCCATGCGTTGCGCCGGAATGGCTTTCAAAATTTCTTCCACCGGCACGTTTTCATCCAAAATTTCCGTATCGATCAGGCCGGGGGCGACGCAGTTGACCGTAATCTTGCGTTTGGCCAGCTCCACCGCCAAAGCTTTGGCCGCGCCAATCAGCCCCGCCTTCGACGCGCTGTAGTTCACCTGCCCGCGGTTGCCGACCAGGCCGGACACGGAGGCCATGCACACAATCCGCCCCGGCGCGCGGCGGCGGATCATCGGCATGATGAGCGGGTGCAGCACGTTGTAGAAGCCGTCCAGATTGGTGCGCAATACGCGGTCCCAATCCTCGTCTTCCAGCGCGGGGAAGGCATTGTCGCGCGTCAGCCCCGCATTCAGCACCACGCCGTAATACGCGCCGTGCGCTTCAATATCCGCTTCCAACACGCGGCGGCATTCGGCGCGGTCGGCCACGTCAAACTGCAACACCCGCGCCTGCCGCCCTAATGAACGGACTTGTTCCGCCACCGCTTCGGCATCCGCCATGCGGCTGCGGCCGTGTACCACAATGTCGAAGCCGTCTTGTGCCAAGGCCAAAACGGCCGCACGGCCGATGCCGCGGGTGGAGCCGGTGATGAGGATGGTTTGGGTCATGATGGGGTTCCTTTGATATGGGTTGGCGGCGGCCTATGCTGAGGTGAAGGCTACCTGAAAACAAAGCGCGGCAAGTTTCCACCAAGCTGAAGTTTGGGCTGTATTTGGATGGGATGCGCAGCACGCGGATTGTACCTGCGAACCGGATTTGTCGGAATGGCTAGGCGGCTGTTTTGGCATTTCGTTGCCGTTTCATATTTGGCTGGCATTGAAATTCTGTTTTCAGGTAGCCTGTGGCGGCTTGAGGCCGTCTGAAAGAGTGGATGTTAATAAGATTAAATGAGGCCGGCCTCTGTATGCGGGTGGAAGTTTTGGTGAGGCCATGTGAGATAGTATGAAATTGAAGATATGGATTGAGTGCTACAATACCCATGCTTTATTACCCGTCAGGAGGGAATATGCTTCAACGCTTCACCGACCCAAACGAAAACATCTTATGGCAGGGCAAGCCGCACCGTTTTTTATACATATTGGGCAATCCGCTGATTTATCCGTTCGCCCTGTGCTGGGGCTTGTTCGACTTGTTTTTTATCGGCAAGTTTAATGCCGCATCGCACGGTTTGTTCCCGTATGCGAATTTTTTTATACTTTTTCATCTGGCTCCGGTGTGGTACTCCATCTTTTCGCCGGTTTACCGCTTTTTCAACTGGTACCGCATCGATTACGCGCTCACCGATAAACGCTTGTATTTTACCTCCGGGCTGATCGGGCTGGATATTGCCAGTGCCGAGCTGCCTGAAGTGCAGAATTTGCGGGTGTATGTAGGCGTGTTGGAAGCCATGTTCAAACGGGGTACGATCCGTTTCGGCGGCAGAAATGCCCTGCGTTATGTGGAAAATCCCTACGAAGTGTACAAGCTGATTCAGCAAACCGCTGTGGACATCACCACAGACCGCCAGTTCCCCAACCAATTGCGCCCTGAAGAAAACCCCGGTTACCACACCCGATATAAGCCTTAATATACGCAGGCTGCAAAAAGGCCGTCTGAAACAGATTAGTTGTTTTCAGACGGCCTTTTATTGCTTAAAACAGGGAGAGACTTAATTCCCTAATTGCGTGGTTTTATTCACAATAATCTCCACACGACGGTTTTGGGCACGGCCTTCCGGGTTGTCGCTGCCGTCTGGGTGGGTGTTGGGCGCAATGGGGCGTGTGGCGCCGAGGCCTTCAAGCTGATAATTCTGTTGCAAGCCTTTTGCTTCAAACCAGTTTTTTACTGCCTGGGCACGAGCTAAAGACAAGCGTTGGTTGTAAGCATCGGAGCCTTTGCTGTCGGTATGACCGGTAATCAGAATCACCCCTTGGCCTTTTTGACGAATGATGTCGGCAGCTTTTTGCAGATCGGCATCGGCTTCGGGTTTGAGTTCGGCTTTGTCGAAATCAAACAGCACATCTGATGACAAATTGATTTCAATATTAAACCCTGTTTCGGTAGCGCTCAAACCGCTGCCTTGTGCTGACAGGTTGCTGCCTTGGGAAGAAAGGCTGTTGCCCTGTGCGGAAAGGGTAGACGATGCTGATGCAACAGCGGATGCCTGCTCGACAGCAGGTGCCGAGGCATTAGATGTATCAGATGCGGTTTGGGGCATAACAGTTGTGCTGGCGGCAGAAGCCTGCGCTTGTGGCTCAGCAGGTTTGGGGTCTTGTCCGCAAGCACACAGGGTGGCAAGTGCTGTAATACAAGCAAGTAAACGCAAATTTTTCATAAAGTCACCTCTAACAGGGGCAGCGTACAGGCTGCACAAAGCAGCCTGCACACCGCCAAATGGAAAATTAGCGAGCCACCGGCACCGAATCAAATGAGCCGGCACCCGGGAAATCGATGGTGATGGTGGGCGATGTTTCGGGCGGGGCGGGGAATTTGAGCGCGATGATTTTGGGTGAATTGCCCGTGAGTCCTATTGTATTGCTCACGCCGGCAGCAGGATCGGTCATGTATTTGCCGCTTTCATCTTGCAGCAGGCTGATGCGTTTGCTGGTGGCTTCATCAATATAGGCAAAATCGGTGATTTTGCCGGAGTGCTCATTAGTAAATTTATAGCTGCCATTTTCATTTTTAGGCGGGATATACATAAATTCCACGTTCAGAATCTGGCCGACCACTTTAACTTTGGTCAAAGCCAGCGTGCCTTGGCCAAACGGTTTGGATTGGATGGCCTGTGCAGCAGGATCCTGCTGTTGCTGCGGGGCAGCCGGTTCGCGAATCAGGCTGGGGTTAGATGCTGGTGTGGGAGCAGGCGGGGCGGGATTAGGGTTGGGGGCTTGCTCCTGCGATTGAGGGGGCGGAGTGGGCTCAGGTTCTTTCTGGCAGGCAGTCAGCAGGGCCAAAGCAGATAAAACGACAAGGGCACTTTGAGAAACACGCATTTTGAATACCTCTCTTAAGGTTGGATACTGCAGTGAAAATATGATAGGACTGCGTTTCGTGTATACCAAAAATCCCAATAAAACTCAAGCAGACTATTGCTGGTATGCACGCGCCAACTCACAGATGAATAATGGTTTGTGCAGCATTAAAAATTCATTTTAAATTTAGTGAAACCCATGCTTTCTGGTAGCCCGCATGCTGTTGCTGGCCACACAGTTTGCTACACATAGTACAGAATTCAGGTCTTATTAAACGCAAACATGCTGGGCAGCGGCTAATCCGTTATCCCTTCCGACAGCACCACGCCTGCGGCGGCCAGGCGCGGCCAGTCGAAGAAGTGGCCGGGGTCGCTTTTGCGGCCGGGGGCGATGTGTTGGTGGCCGGTTACGGCTTCGATGGGGTAGTGCGCCGCCATGCTGTGCAGCAGCGGAATCAGGGCTTGGTATTGCGCCTCGGTGAAAGGTTCGAAATCGCAGCCTTCCAGCTCGATGCCGAGCGAAAAGGCGTTGCAGCCGCTGCGGCCGCGATATTGCGACATGCCGGCGTGGTGTGCCGCGTCGTTGCCCGACACAAACTGCACCACCTGCCCGCTGCGTTCAATCAAGAAATGGCTGGACACGCGCAAATCCACCAGCTGCGGGAAGAAGGGGTGTGCCTGCGGATTGATGCGGTTGGTAAACAAATCGCGGATGGCGCTGCCGCCGTATTCGAAGGGCGGCAGGGAGATATTGTGCAGCACCACCAGCGAAACGGTTTCGCCGGCGGGGCGGGGCGAGAAGTTGGGCGAAGGGCAATGTACCGCGCCCTGCCACCAGCCGTTGTGCCAAGTTGTGGTCATGATGGGTTCCGAAGGGGAGTGAGAAGGGGATTATAGCGGGTTGGCGGGGCAGGCTACCTGAAAAATGTGTTGGTATTGGCAGGTGGCGGATTGACTGAATGTCCGATATGGCGTTGGCTCGCCTTGCTGTATGTGTGAATGGCATTCGGTTTGCCAGCCTGCATTTTGATTGGACGCAAACACAACAGAGGGTAGTATTCGCCCGCAGCAAAGAAAAAGGCTACCTGAAAATGCCCGCTTGGCTTTCAGGTAGCCTTCTCTTTTACCTTTTTGTTATGGCTGTTTGTTGCCCATCTGCTGCCGATAGCGTTGAATCAAGGCGGCGGTAGAGGCGTCGTGCCCGGCGGGGGAGGCGCCTTGCAGTTCGGGCAGGATGGTTTGGGCGAGTTCTTTGCCGTATTCCACGCCCCATTGGTCGAAGGAGTTGATGCCCCACACGGCGCCCTGCATGAAGACTTTGTGCTCATACATGGCGAGAATCAGGCCGAGGGTGTAGGGCGTGATGCGTTCGACGAGGATGGTGTTGCTGGGGCGGTTGCCAGGGAAGCTGCGTTGGCGGGCGAGGGCGGTTTGTTCGCTTTCAGGTAGCCCCTTGCCAGCCGTTTCGGCGCGGGCTTCGGCTTCACTTTTACCGCGCATGAGGGCTTCGGATTGGGCGAAGGCGTTGGCCACGAGCCGGAGGTGGCGGCCGTCGTCTGCCCCTTCGCCGCTGAGGGGGACGATGAAATCGACGGGAATCACCTGCGTGCCTTGGTGGATAAGCTGGAAGAAGGCGTGCTGGCAGTTGACGCCGGCTTCGCCCCAGATGGCGGCGCCGGTGGCAAAATCCACGGGCTTGCCGTGGCGGTTGTGGCCTTTGCCGTTGCTTTCCATATCGAGCTGCTGGAGGTGGGCGGGCAGGCGGCGCAGGCCGTGGCTGTAGGGGATGACGATATGGCTGGTGCTGCCGCAGAAGTTTTGCTGCCAGATGCCGATGAGGGCGAGCAGGGCGGGGATGTTGCGCCGCCACGGGGCGTGTAGAAAGTGCTCGTCCATATCGCGGCCGCCGCGCAGGAAATCGCAGAAATGTTCGCGACCGATGGCACACATCACGGGCAGGCCGATGGCCGACCACACGGAATAGCGCCCGCCCACCCAGTCGAACATGCCGAACACGTTTTGCGGGGCGATGCCGAATTCGGCTGCGGCGGCCACATTGGCCGATACGGCGGCGAAGTGCTGCGCGATATCGGCTTCGCTGCGGCCGGATTGCAGAAACCAGCGGCGCGCGGCTTGGGCGTTGAGCAGGGTTTCGGGGGTGCGGAAGGATTTGCTGGCCACGATAAACAGCGTGGTTTCCGGCTGTACGCGGCGCAGGATGCCATCTAAATCGGCGCTGTCGAGATTGGCGGCGAAGTGCACGTTCAGGTTTTGCCGATAGGGCGCAAGGGCTTGCGCCACCATGCGCGGGCCCAAATCCGAACCGCCGATGCCGATGTTCACCACGTCGTGGATAGGCAATCCGGTGCAGCCCGTGTGCGTGCCGTTTTGCAGGCGTTCGGCGAAATCGAGGGCGCGGTTTAGTTCGGCGTGTACCTGCGGCACGATATTGATATCGTCCACATACACGGGCGCGGCGTTTTCAGGTAGCCTCAGGGCGGTGTGCAGCACGGTGCGGTGTTCGCTCAGATTGATTTTTCCACCGGCATACATTTGGCGGCGCAGTTCGGCCGCGCCGGATTCGTCGGCCAGGCGGCAGAGCAAATCGAGGGTGTCTTCGCCGATGAGGTTTTTGCTGTAGTCGAGCAGCAGGCCGTTGAGTTCGGCGTGCATGCGCTCGAAACGGTTTGGCTCGGCGGCGAAGCGTTCGCGCAGGTGCAAATGCGCGGTGGCGCGGCGGTGTTCGGCCAGGGCTTGCCAGGCGGGGAGGGAAGTGGGGAGCATGGTGGGGTTTAGCGTGTGGGAAGGGGTGGGCGGGGCGGTTGGGCGGTTTCTGAAGGGTCGGGGTTTTTTCCCGACACTCGGAATCTAAATGTTTGGGTGAAGCTGGACTCCACCGGCCGTCCGTTTTGTTTTGCCGGAGTGAAACGATATTGGCTGACGGCACGCACGGCGGAGCGGGCGAATAAGGGGTGGGTGGCGGAGAGCACCTGTGCTTCGCTCACGCTGCCCCGGGTGTCGATACGCATCCGCACGATGGCACGGCCGCTGATGCCTTCTTCTTCCAGCGGCGGCGGGTAAACCGGCTGCACGGAGTGGACGAGCATGGCCGGCTCAAATGAAGGCTTGGCGGCGCAGGCGGCCAGCAGCAGGGCGGCGAGGGCGGACAGGAGGATTTTGCGGATCATGGTCTTCTTAAATAGGGATGGATGGGCTACCTGAAAGTGTAAGCTTCAACGCAGTTAAAACGATGTCTTGGTATAGCCAAGGCTGGGTTTCTGCGAAGCTATAGTGAATTAAATTTAAATCAGTACAGCGTTGGCTCGCCTTGCCGTACTATGTGTACTGTCTGAGGCTCGCCGCCTTGTCCTGATTTAAATTTAATCCACTATAAAGCGCAGGCTTCAACGGAATCCAAACGGGCGGGCTGTTGCGGCTTCGCAGAAGCTTCGCCGCGTCCGTTTCAGCTAGCCTCTTGGTTTGTTCCGTTTGCCTCGGGCAGGCGCAGGAAGGTTTGGCGGTAGTGGCGCAATTCTTCGATGCTCTCCAAGATGTCGTCCAGCGCGCGGTGCGAGCCTTTTTTGCTGAAGCTTTTGTAAGCGGCGGGATGCCAGCGGCGGGCGAGCTCTTTGAGGGTGGATACGTCGAGGTTGCGGTAGTGGAACCAGGCTTCCAACTTAGGCATGTAGCGCTGCATGAAACGGCGGTCTTGGTGCACGGTGTTGCCGCACAAGGGGCTGGTGCCCTGCGGAATCCATTGGGCAATAAAATCGAGCAGGCGTTGTTCCACTTCGGCTTCGGAAAGGGTGGAATCTTTCACGCGCTGGGTGAGGCCGGTGCGCTCGTGGGTGCTGGTGTTCCAGGCATCCATGCCGTTGAGCAGTTCGTCGCTTTGATGAATGGCGTAGGATTCGGATTGGGCGAGGATGTTTAAATCGGCATCGGTAATCACCACGGCGGCTTCGATAATGCGGTCGTGCTCGGGGTTGAGGCCGGTCATTTCCATATCGAGCCAGCAGAGGTTGAGGGGGTTGGGCTTGGGCGTGTGCATGAACTTGCTCTCAAAGGGGATAAATGGTGCATTGTAGCGGATACGCCAAACCTTAAAAAGGTTTACCTTTGGCGCGCGCGGCGGCACAATGCGGGCTACCTGAAAATTCTTATAAAGAAAGCCACCCATGCCGCTCAACCTTACCGTGTTCGCCGTTACCCCTTTTCGCCAAAACTGTTCGCTCTTGTGGGACGAAGACAGCAAAGAAGCCGTGTGGATAGATGTGGGCGGCGACGTGCCGCAGCTGTTGGAAGAAGCCGCCAAGCTCGGCTTGCAGCCCAAAGCCATCTGGCTTACCCACGGCCACCTCGACCATGCCGGCGGCGTGGCCGAGATGATTCAGCATACCCCGTTGCCGGTAATCGGCCCGCACCGCGACGACCAATGGCTGCTCGACAACCTGCCCGAAATCACCGCCAACTTTGGTTTTCCCGTGTCTGCGCCGGTGAGCCCGAGCCGCTGGCTGGAAGAGGGGGACGAGTTGAACGTGGGCGCATACCGCTTCCAAGTGCTGCACATCCCCGGCCACACGCCCGGCCATGTGATGTTTTACTGCGCCGAACAAAACCTGCTGATCGCAGGCGACGTGTTGTTTTACGAATCCATCGGCCGCACCGATTTCGAACGCAGCAGCCATGCCGACCTCTTGCGCAATATCCGCGAGAAACTGCTGGTGTTACCCGAAGACACCATAGTGCTGCCCGGCCACGGCCGCACCACCACCATCGGTCATGAAAAACGGCACAACCCGTTTTTACAAGATTAAAACCAGCAGGCGGCAGGCGATACATACAGCCCGTCTTAAAAAGGGCTACCTGAAAGCGTAAGCTTCAACGGAGTTAAAACGATGTCTTGGCACAGCCAAGGCTGAGTTTCTGCGAAGCTAAAACGTGAAAACCAAAGCTTAATGTTTGCCAAACCTAAAGGCTACCTGAAAGCAGCCAAACGCTTTCAGGTAGCCTTTTCACCGGAATAATTTAGATATTGCCGTAAATCTTGGTTAATCCCCCTTTTTATGCCGCACGCTTTGGGCTAAGATGCTCTTGCCGCCGGCTATGGCGGTATTTTCTCATTTTATAGGAAATACACAATGAAAGTACGTACTTGGGCTGTACCGGCCTCTTTGGCTTTGTTGTTGACCGCCTGCGTGGTGAACACCCCACAAGACGACGGTCACCGTCATCAACATCACCAACGCCATGAAAGCAGCATGCAAGATCCGGGCAACGAGCCGGCTCCGCGCCACGAGCACCGTGGCGAGCGCCGTGCAAGCGTTGAGCGCTTCAGCTGCGAAAACGGCCTGTCTGTAACCGTGCGCCAGCAAGGTACCGACCGCGTGAGCCTGCAGCTTGATGACAAGAGCGCTGTGCTCAACCGCGCCACTTCCGGTTCCGGCGAGCGCTACACCTCTAACCGCGGCCTGTTCGGCAGCGGCGCCGAGTGGCATCGCAAGGGCAATGAAGCTGCGTTCAGCTTCAAAGACCCCTATGGCAACAGCGTAGAGACCGCTTGCCAACGCCAGCAGTAAGCTGATTTCAATTCAACGCCGCATTAGTGAAATCAGGCCGGCAGCCCGGGAATTCCGAGGCTGCCGGTTTTTATTGGATATAGAAAACAGAGTGGGCGGCACGGCGGAGTGGTGATGCCGACACCTTGCTGCCTTGCCAAGATTTCACAGAAACTCCGCCTCCTACGGAAACTTCGTTTGAACTACGTTAAACTGACGCTTTAGCTTCGCAGAAACTTACCCTTGGCTACGCCAAGACATCGTTTTAACTTCGTTGAAGCTTACGTTTTAGCTTCGCAGAAGCTCCGCCTTGGCTATGCCAAGACATCGCTTTCAGGTAGCCTTTTATCTTTTCCTCTTAATCGCCCCAAACCATGCCAGCCACCCACATCCTGCAAACCATTGCCTACGTCCGTTCCCCTTATAAACAGAAATTCGGCGTGCCGCGCCAGCCCGGCTTGGTGCCTTCCGCCCAAGTATGCATCGAATTCCTGCCAGAGTTTTCTGCCGATTGTGTGCGCGGGCTGGAAAGCTTCAGCCATATCTGGGTGCAGTTTGTGTTTCACGGCGTGGCCGGGGCAGGTTGGCAGCCCTTGGTGCGGCCGCCGCGTTTGGGCGGCAACCGGAAAATGGGTGTATTTGCCACGCGCAGCCCGTTCCGCCCCAACCCGCTGGGGCTCTCCCTGCTCAAGCTGGAGCGTATTGAAACCGAGGGTAGAGTGCGGCTGTGGTGTGGCGGCGCGGATTTGCTCGATGGCACGCCGGTGTTAGATATCAAACCTTATTTGCCTTTTGTGGAAGCGCAGCCCGATGCCGCCCCGGGCTTCGCCGCCGTTCCGCCCGTACCGCTCGAAGTAGCTTGGGCAGACGAGATAAGCGCAGCATCCCTGCCGCCGCCCATTCGCCTGTTGATTGAACAAAGCATCGCCCAAGATCCGCGCCCGGCTTATCAGGATGCGCCACAGCGGGTATATAAGATGGCAGTGGGAGATTGGGAAGTGGCGTTTCGGATTGAAAATGGAACAGCTTTAATTGAAGCGGTGATGGTATCGTAAGGCTAAAGGCTACCTGAAAGTTGCGGTACGGCTTGCGTGTGGTTAAGTGAATCCTTTCTTAAAAGGCAATTTGCCACGAAGCTAATTCTTCCCACCAAACGGCGGCATAATTAATGCCGCCTTGCTTTATTTGTACCGTAGGGCGGAGTTGTCGAACCGCTGAGAGTGGTAGGAATGCCAAAAATCGCCGCCCAACCTAAAATTGGCAGTCGATGAAGCTCATAAAACGGCAATCTGTGCAAAATAGCAGGCCAAAAACTGACGATAAATGTCAGTTTTTCAGATTGGATGGCGGCGCAAAATAGCTGAGCAGACCAGATTCTTTAGGTTAAAAATTAATAAAAATAATATATAAAACATAAAATTATAAAATAATTGGAATGGTTTTTTTATTTTTTGGCACAGCCGTTGCTTTATGTTTCTCGTGGCGATGGCAAACAAGCCTAGCCGAAAATGAAGTTTTTTAGTTGTCTCCTTCTTTTGGTTGAAGTTCCCGGGTCGGAAGATTCGGTTTATTTAAGTTCCATTTTTAACAAGGAAAATGTCATGTTGAAACAAGTACAAAAAGGTTTTACCCTGATCGAGTTGATGATCGTTATTGCCATTATCGGTATTTTGGCTGCTTTGGCTCTGCCGGCTTACCAAGACTACACCATCCGCGCTAAAATGGGCGAAGTAGTGTTGGCTGGTTCTACCTGCCGCACCACCATCCAAGAAGCTGCTGACACTGGTCTGCGTGCTGATCCTGCAGCTAACAAATGGGGCTGCGGTGAAACTGGTGGTTCTGGTACTGTAGCTAGCAGCCAGTACGTTAAACAAATCACTACCACCGAAAACGGTGTAATTAACGTAACTGCTCAAAATATCAATAGCAAAGTTGATGGTAAGGTTGTTACTCTGACTCCTTACAGCGATGATGCTACTACTAAGGCAATGGTAGCGGCTAACTTTAAAGCTCCTACTAACGTTCCGGTTAAAGGCTGGCGTTGCAGCTTCAGCGGCGAAAGCAAATACACTCCTTCTTCTTGCCGTGGCTAATTAACGCATAGTAGACAAAGGGCAGCTTAGGCTGCCCTTTTCTTAGGCCTGTATTTGTACTGCAGCAGAGCGCATTTATGAGTGAACCCATAGTCCTGATGCCACGTTGGCGGTTTGCCTTACGTTTAGCTTCTTTTCATTTGCTTGGCAGCGCGGTATTAGCCGGTTTGGCTGCTTGGTTGGTGATAAAGTTTTTGTATCCGTATCCTTATTCAGAAATGCTGGGTGGCCTGCATCTGCTACTACTGATAGTAGGAGTTGATGTTGTGTGCGGCCCGCTGCTGACCTTGATTTTGGCCAGTCCAAAAAAATCTAGGAGAGATACTTGCTTGGATTTTGCTTTGATCACTGTTATTCAGCTTGGAGCATTATCTTACGGTATTCATGCCGTATATTTAGCTAGACCGGTGTATTATGCGTTTGACCATGATCGATTTGCCGTGGTTACTGCAGCCCAACTTAGCGATGAAGATTTGGCGAAAGCGCCGGAGAATATGCGTTCTCTGCCTTTGTACGGCGTAGAGCAAATCAGTTTGGCTACCATTCCAAAGGAAGAAATGCAGGATAGTGTATTATTGTCACTAGGCGGTATCGAGCCGGTAGCACGGCCGAATTTATGGTTGCCGTTGGATGCGACTAAAGAAGCTGCCGATGTGCGTGCAGCAATGAAGCCAGTGGGGCACTTAATTCAATATAGACCAGCTCAGCAGGCTATTATCAAGCAAAAAGTTACAGAGATTAATCTACCTGAGGCGGATATGTATTATCTGCCATTCACCAGCGATAAAAATAAGGAATGGATCGCCCTCTTGAATAAACAAGGGGAGATTGTGGACTATCTGCCAATAGACGGCTTTACTGATTCAGGAAAAAATAATGAATAATGCAAAAATAAATGGCTTTACTTTGATTGAGCTGATGATTGTGATTGCCATCATCGGCATTCTCACGGCCTTGGCCATCCCTTTTTATAATAACTACACCGGCCGGGCGAAGGTTTCCGAAGCCGTACAAGCTGCATCGCGCTGTAAAAATGCTATTTCCGAAGTGGCAGATACTGGCGTAACAAGCAATGCGTTGAATCAAGGATTTGGGTGTGAAGGCAGCGGTGGGGTAAGCCAGTATGTGGCTGCTATTGAAACGGATAATAAGGGGGTCATTACCGTTACTTTGCAGAATATTCACGAAGTCGCTGGCGGTAAAATTCTGCTTACTCCGCTCAGACCGGATGGTACTGCTATGCAGACGGCAGATTTCCTCGTGGGTACGCATCAGCCGGTACACGGCTGGAAGTGTTCACCCGGAGCATCGCTAAATGGTAAATTAAACTTTTTGCCAGCTTCTTGCCGAGGATAGTTTTTACAGTTGTGTTTGAAGAGAAGCGTTGGAACGGATATATTGTGTGTCCGTTCCAATTTTTATTTTCTAGAAAGGGCACGATGATGAACGAACTCATCTGCTACAAAACCATGCCGGTATGGGATAAAGCCACTATTCCGGCAGCAGTTTTGTCGCAGCACAACACACAGGTTGGTACCTACGGCAAGCTGCGCGTATTACGCGGGCGGCTGAAGTTTTATGAATTGCAGGAAGACAGCACAGTGCTGGCGGAGCATATTTTGCAGCCGGATTCCGGTGTGTGGACGATTTATCCGCAGGCTTGGCACAAGGTGGAGCCCTTGGATGATGATTTTGCCGTGCAGCTGGAATTTCATTGCGAAAAAGCAGATTATTTCCACAAAAAATACGGCATGACTACCACCCATTCCGCCATCCGCGAGGCGGTGCAAACCGTGGCGCCGTGTAAGACCTTGGATTTAGGCTGTGGGCAGGGGCGCAATGCGCTGTTTTTGAGCTTGGCCGGATATGATGTGCACGCTGTGGACCACAGCCCGGCGGCAGTGGCTTCGGTGCTGGATATGGCTGCACGCGAACAGTTGCCGCTGCGGGCGGATGCTTACGATATTAACGCTGCTGCTTTGAATGAAGATTACGATTTTATCTTTGCCACGGTGGTGTTTATGTTCCTCCAGGCAGGCCGTGTGCCGGAGATTATTGCCGATATGCAGGCGCATACCCGGCCTGGCGGCTATAACTTGATTGTGTCGGCAATGGATACAGCAGACTACCCCTGTCATATGCCGTTTTCGTTCACATTCAAAGAAGACGAGCTGCGGCAGTATTATGCCGACTGGGAATTGTTGAAATACGAAGAAGCCGTGGGCTCGATGCACGCTACCGATGCGCAAGGGCGGCCGATTCAATTGAAATTTGTGACGATGTTGGCGAAGAAGCCCGGCTGAATAATTTTGTATTGTATGAAAAAGGCTACCTGAAAACTTTCAGGTAGCCTTCTTTTATGTTCGCGCGGCAACTAGCCGGACTTACTCTTTCGCAAGCATCTGCCCAATCTCCGGCTCTTTCACATTGAGAAAACCGCCGCTTTGATGTGCCCACAGGCTGGCGTAGAGGCCGCCTTTGGCTAAGAGCTCGGCGTGGTTGCCTTCTTCCACGATGCGGCCTTTATCGAGCACGATGAGGCGATCCATGGCGGCGATGGTGGAGAGCCGGTGGGCGATGGCAATAACGGTTTTGCCTTCCATCATGGTATCGAGGCTTTCTTGGATGGCGGCTTCCACTTCGGAATCGAGCGCGCTGGTGGCTTCATCTAAAAGCAGAATCGGTGCGTCTTTGAGCATCACTCGTGCGATAGCGATGCGCTGGCGCTGGCCGCCGGAAAGCTTCACGCCGCGCTCGCCCACGTGGGCATCGTAGCCTTTGCGGCCTTTGGCATCGGAAAGCTGGGGGATGAATTCGGCGGCTTCGGCACGTCGGGCGGCTTGCAGCATGTCTTCCTCGGTGGCGTCGGGGCGGCCGTAGACGATATTGTCGCGCACCGAGCGGTGCAGCAGGCTGGTGTCTTGCGTTACCAAACCGATTTGGGCGCGCAGGCTTTCTTGGGTAACGCTATCGATATTTTGCCCGTCGATGCAGATTTGACCGCTCTGCGGCTCATAGAAACGCAACAGCAGATTCACAATGGTGGATTTGCCCGCGCCGCTGCGGCCGATGAGGCCGACTTTTTCGCCGGGGCGAATATGCAGGCTGAAACCGTTGAGCAGGGGCTTGCCGGGCTCGTAGGAGAAGTCGATGTGGTTGAAGCAGATTTCGCCTTTGTTCACCAACAGCGGCTTGGCATCGGGCTTGTCTAGGATGGTTTGCGGCTTGGAAAGCGTGCCCATGCCGTCGGCCACGGTGCCGATATTCTCAAACAGTCGGGCGGATTCCCACATGATGTATTGCGAGAGCCCGTTCACGCGCAGTGCCATGGCAGTGGCGGTGGCCACTGCGCCCACGCCCACCTGGCCGTTGTGCCACAGCCAAATGCCGAGCACGGCGGTGGAAAGGGTGAGCGCGGTGTTTACTGCGGCGCTGGCACTGTAGAGCAGCGTGGCCAGCCGCATTTGGGCGTGCACGGTTACCATAAATTCCTCCATCGAACGGCGGGCATAATCGGCTTCGCGCGCACCGTGGGAGAAGAGTTTCACCGTGGCGATGTTGGCGTAGGCATCGGTAACGCGGCCGGTCATCAGCGAGCGGGCATCGGCCTGGCGGGCGGCGGTTTGGCCGAGCCGGGGAATCAGAAAACGCATCACCAGGCTGAAGCCGATGAGCCAGCCCACGAAAGGCAGCAGCAGCCAGCTATCCAGCGCCACCAAAATCACGCCGGAAGTGATGAAATACACCAGCACATACATCACCATATCGGCGATGGTCATCACCGTATCGCGCACGGCCAGCGCAGTTTGCATCACTTTGGCCGACACGCGGCCGGCAAATTCGTCTTGATAAAAGCTGAGCGATTGGCCGAGCATCAGGCGGTGGAAATTCCAGCGCAGGCGCATGGGGAACACGCCCTGCAATACCTGCAGGCGGATGGAGGAAGTGAAAAACGTCCAAATCACCAGCACCACCATTAGCACACCCATGCCAACGAGCGCCAAGCCTTTTTCGGCAAACAGCGTCTCAGGCGTATAGCGGCCGAGCCAATCGACGATTTTGCCGATAAATTGAAACAGCAAGGCTTCGCCAATGCCGATGCCGCCGGAGAGCAGCGCCAGCAGCACAAGCCAGCCGCGCACGCCTTCGAGATTGCTCCAAATGAAGCCAAATAGCCCGTTGCGCGGGGTTTTCGGCTCGCTGGAGGGGTAGGGATCGACGCGGTTTTCAAACCAGGAGAATAAGCGGTTGAACATGGTGTGGTGCTTTATATTTAAAATATGAATTTAGGTTTTAGCTTTGGCCGGGGCTGATGTTTTAACTTTGTTGAAGCTCACGCTTTCAGGTAGCCTGTATGGAGGCTACCTGAAAAATATGGTTGCCCACTTGGTATTCAAGAGCGGCCAAAAAGACGGCTATCATAACAGAAACAGAGGGCTGGGCACAGAACGGGGTTAGGAAGGCAATAGATAGAGAGCGGCGAATTGGCAGCCTCATGTGCAGCATTTTGGACGCAGCTGGCTCGCACATCCAATTATTCAGGCTACCTGAAAGCATGGTTTAGCCAAAGAACACCCCGATTGTTTTCAGGTAGCCTCAATCTAGAGACAAGCAATCATGTGTACATCTTGCAAAACTGGTTGTACCGCAGGGCTTCCGTTTTGCGAACCCCAGCAGGTGATGTTGGATGAATTCTTGCGTTCGCAGTGCAGGCTGTTGGGTGAGGTAAGAATGGCGTATTGAGGTAAAAGACTACCTGAACTTTTAGCTACATAGAAACTTCGCTGCGCTACGTTTTAACTCCGTTGAAGCTTACGCTTTCAG
>NZ_KV804539.1:262515-309912 GCF_001811325.1 Eikenella sp. HMSC071B05
TTAACTCCGTTGAAGCTTACGCTTTCAGGTAGACTTCGGTTTAATCTTCCCAATCTTCCAAGGCCAGCGGCCCGTTTTCCTTCACTTCCTCCATCACCACATAACTTCGGCTTTCCACGGCGGAGGGCAGTTGCAACAGGATTTTGCCGAGCATGTCGCGGTAGGCGGACATGTCTTGCAGGCGCACTTTGATCAGGTAGTCGTATTCGCCGGACACGAGGTGGCATTCGAGGATTTGCGGGATTTTCAGCACTTCGCGGCGGAATTCTTCAAAAATATCGCCGGATTTGGAATGCAGTTTGATTTCCACAAACACCAGCAAGCCATAGCCCAGGCGGGCGGGGTTGAGGCGGGCGTGGTAGCCCGTGATGTAGCCGTCGCGCTCCAGGCGGCGCACGCGTTCGGTGACGGGGGTGGCGGACAGGCCGACGCGTTCGGCCAGCTCGGTCATGCTCAAGCGGGCATTTTCCTGCAAGAGCTTGAGGATGTGGAGGTCGATGCTGTCGGCTTCTTTGAAGGTGGGGCGGTTGGGCATGGGCTTCTCCTAGGTGCTGGAACACTGTTTTCTCTGCGGCGATTGCTTGCCATACGGGCAAATCACTGCTTCAGCATTCATTGGTATAGCGGATTAAAATAAGGCTGGGACAGGGCGGCGATCTGCAGATAGTACAGGCAATACGGCTAGGCAAACCAATGCCGTAGCATTCTTATTTTAATTCTCTTTTTTCAAACAAAGGCTACCTGAAAAGGTTTCAGGTAGCCTTTGCTTTATCTAATCATCCTGCGCTTATTGTTCGCGGGTTTGATCCAGCAGGGCTTTCATGGAAAGGCGAACGCGGCCGCGGTCGTCCACTTCCAGCGCTTTCACACGCACGTTTTGGCCGACTCTGAGGTAGTCGTTCACGTCTTTCACGCGCTCGTGGGCGATTTGGCTGATGTGCACCAGGCCGTCTTTTCCGGGCATCACGGATACGATGGCGCCAACGTTGTTGTCCAAAATCTTAATCACCACGCCGTTGTACACCTGGCCCACTTCCACTTCGGCCGTGATTTCTTCGATGCGTTTGCGGGCGGCTTCCACGGCTTCCACATTCACGGCGGCGATAGTAATGGTGCCGTCGTCTTCAATGTTGATTTCGGTGCCGGTTTCGGCGGTGAGGGCGCGGATGGTTTCGCCACCTTTGCCGATAACGTCGCGGATTTTGTCTTGGTTAATCTTCATGGTGAAGAGGCGCGGGGCGTGCTGCGAGAGCTCCTGCGGGCCGGCCACGGCGGCTTTCATCTGCTCAAGGATGTGCAGGCGGGCTTCTTTGGCCTGTGCCAGGGCGATCTGCATGATTTCTTTGGTGATACCTTGGATTTTGATATCCATCTGCAGGGCGGTGACGCCTTCAGTGGTACCGGCCACTTTGAAGTCCATGTCGCCGAGGTGGTCTTCGTCGCCTAAGATGTCGGTGAGCACGGCGAATTTGTTGCCTTCCAGAATCAAGCCCATGGCAATACCGGCCACATGGGCTTTGAGCGGCACGCCGGCGGAGAGCAGACTCAAGCAGCCGCCGCACACGGAGGCCATGGAAGAAGAGCCGTTGGATTCGGTGATTTCAGACACCACGCGCATGGTGTAGCTGAATTCTTCGGGCGAGGGCAGCACGCCGAGCAGGGCGCGTTTGGCCAGGCGGCCGTGGCCGATTTCGCGGCGTTTGGGCGCGCCCATGCGGCCGCATTCGCCGGTAGAATAGGGCGGGAAGTTGTAGTGCAGCATGAAGCGGTCGGTGTATTCGCCGCTCAAGGCATCAATAATTTGCTCGTCGCGCTGGGTACCGAGGGTGGCCACGGCCAGGGCTTGGGTTTCGCCGCGTGTGAAGAGGGCGGAGCCGTGGGTGCGCGGCAGTACGCCGGTTTGGATGTTGATGGGGCGCACGGTGCGGGTGTCGCGGCCGTCGATACGCGGCTGGCCGGCCAGAATCTGGCTGCGCACCACGTTGGCTTCCAAATGCTTGAAGATGCCTTTGATTTGGTTGGCGGCCAGGGTGTCGGTGTCTTCCGTAATCAGCGCGGCTTCCACGGCGGCCCAGGCTTCGTCCAGCTTGGCGGTGCGTGCCTGTTTTTGGCGGATTTTGAAGGCTTCGGCCACGGTTTGTCCGGCAATTTCCTGCACTTTGGCCACCAGAGCGGCATCGGTTTCGGGTGCTTTCCAGTCCCACACTTCGGGGTTGACCGCGTCGGCCAGCTCGTTGATGGCGCGGATAACGGCCTGCATTTCATTGTGGCCGTATACCACGGCGCCGAGCATCACGTCTTCGGGCAGGATTTGGGCTTCGGATTCCACCATCAGCACGGCTTGTGCAGTACCGGCCACCACCAAATCCAGCTGCGATTTGGCCAGCTGGGTTTTGGTCGGGTTCAGCACGTATTCGCCGTTCAGGTAGCCCACGCGGGCGGCACCGATGGGGCCGGCAAAAGGCACGCCGCTCAATACCAACGCGGCAGAGGCGCCGATCATGGCGGGAATGTCGGAATCGATTTCCGGATCAACCGATACCACCGTGGCCACGATTTGGATGTCGTGGAAGAAGCCTTCGGGGAACAGCGGGCGGATGGGGCGGTCGATCAGGCGGCTGGTGAGGATTTCTTTTTCGCTCTGTTTGCCTTCGCGCTTGAAGAAGCCGCCGGGGATTTTGCCTGCGGCATAGGTGCGCTCTAGATAATCCACGGTGAGCGGGAAGAAATCCTGCCCGGCTTTCACTTCTTTGTTAGCAGTAACAGCCACCAGCACCACGGTTTCGCCCATGGATACTTTCACCGCACCTGCAGCCTGGCGGGCGATTTCGCCGGTTTCGATGGTAACGGTGTGCTGGCCGTATTGGAAGGATTTGACGTGTTTGTTAAACATTAGGATTCCTTTAGGAAAAGGCCGCTGCCGCTAAAACACTAAGCATAAGCCCGCACAGACGCAGGCGCATGGTTAGGGTTTCAGACAGGCAGGGCAGGTTGGAAATAAAACAAAGGCTTGAGGCTGCCTGAAAGCGCAGCCCGAAACCGGCGCGCATTCTAACACGCTGCCGGGCAGATTGCACTGTATAAACAAGATATAGTGAATTAACAAAAACCAGTACAGCGTTGGCTCGCCTTGCCGTAACGTGTGTACTGTCTGCGGCTCGCCGCCTTGTCCTGATTTTTGTTAATCCACTATAACTTCGTTGAAGTTTGCGCTTTCAGGTAGCCTGCCGTCCGTCTTTTCCGCTACAAAAGCAGGCGACCATACTTGCTGCGGTGCGGACAAACACGATAGGGGTGCTCGTGTTCCGCATTGCAAGGCTACCTGAAAACCCTGCCGCCGAAGGTGCAGCCGTATCATGCCGCGCCTGCCTGCGCTAAAATAGCGCCCTTTCCCACTCATCCTTTATTTACCCACCATGCCCCTTATCCCATCCCGGCTCAAATGGCTTTCCGCGCGCGTGCTGGCCGCGCTGCCGATGCTGGTTAGCGTGTGCATGGCCGTGCTGGCTGTGTGGTATTGGCAGAAGCCGCTGATGTGTATGCCGCTGGTGCTCGGCGTGATTGCCGGCGGCCTGGTGGATTTAGACAACCGCCTCACCGGCCGCATCCAAAATCTGCTCTCCACCATTGCCGCCTTCAGCGTTTCTTCGCTCACCGTGCAGTTTACGTTCGGCCAGCCGCTGCTGTTTCTGCCCGCGATGACGCTGCTCACCTTCGTGTTTACCCTGTCCGGCGCCATCAGCCTGCGCTACCGCACCATCTCCTTCGGCACACTGGTGGTGGCGCTCTACACCATCCTCACCATCAACCATAGTATGGTTTGGTATGCCAACACCCTGCTGATTTTGTGCGGCACACTGCTCTACAGCGGCAACACCCTGCTGCTGCACCTTATTTTGCCGCACCGCCCGGTGCAAGACAGCATGGCTGCGGCCTATACCGAGCTTGCGGGCTACCTCGACATCAAAGCCCAATTTTTCGACCCCGACGACACCGATCAGCTCGAGCAGCGGCAAATCGCCCTGGCCATGCAAAACGGCAAAGTGATTGCCGCGTTCAACCAAGTGCGCAGCGCCTTGTTTTACCGCATGCGCGGCCAGCACCGCCACCCGCGCACCGCCCGCATGCTGCACTACTACTTTGCCGCGCAAGACATCCACGAGCGCGCCAGCTCCAGCTACATCGGCGAATACCGCCGCTTTGTGGCCGAGCTCAGCCACAGCGACCTCATCTTCCGCATCCAGCGGCTGATCGAATGGCAGGCGCAGGCCTGCCGCGACATGGCGCACAGCCTGCAACGCGGCAGCGCGGCGCCGGACAATGCCAAGCTGGACAAACTGGCCGCCGGCATCCGCCGCTCATACCAGCACCACCAAGCCACCCAAGCCGATAAGAGCCCGCGCAGCCTGCGCCGCCTTATCGACAACCTCTACGGCATCAACTACCAACTCACCCACCTGGCCGGCGAGCAAGCGGGCTATACCGAAGCCAGCGAGCAAACCCGCATCGTGCGCGAAGATGCCGGCAGCTGGCGCAGCCATCTCAAGATCCTGCGCCATCATCTCAGCTTTGAATCCGGCGTATTCCGCCACGCCGTGCGGCTTTCCATTGTGGTGTTCCTCTGCATCGCCTTAGTGGAAAGCCTCAAGCTGCCCATGGGCTATTGGGTATTGCTTACCGCCGTATTCGTGTGCCAGCCCAACTATTCCGCCACCAAAAGCCGCCTTATTCAACGCGTGGTCGGCACAATGGCCGGTGTGGCCGTCGGCTCGCTACTGCCCTATTTCACCCCCTCGCTGGCCACCCAGCTGGCCGTGGTGGCCGCTTCCAGCACCCTGTTTTTCTTCTTCCGCACCAACAAATACAGCTACTCCACCTTCTTCATCACTATCCAAGCCATCACCAATCTCTACATCGCCGGCCTGCACGGCATCGACGCCCTGCCTTGGCGGCTGCTCGACACCATCGTCGGCTGCGCGCTGGCCTGGTGGGCCGTATCCATGCTCTGGCCGGATTGGCGCTACCTTTCCCTCGCCCGCACCGCCCAACGTGCCCTGGCCGGCAACGCAGGCTACCTGAAAAGCATCACCGACCAGCTCCAGCAAGGCGGCCAGTGCGACGATGCCGCCTACCGCAGCGAACGCCGCCGCGCCCACGAACGCGCCGCCCAACTGAGCAGCACCCTTTCCGACATGTCCGGCGAGCCGAAAAAATACGCCGCACACCTGCCCGGCGGTTTCACCCTGCTCAAAACCGTTTACGCCATCAACGGCTACATTTCCGCCCTCGGCGCCTACCGCAGCCGCCTCAGCCCCGGCCAAATCGAGCCCGATTTCAACGCCGCCTTCGCCCAGGCCGCCAATGAAACCGCCCGCCTGCTCGAACAACTGCCCGGCCTGACCGAAGCCGAATTTCAGGTAGCCTACAGCGCCCTGCGCCAACAGCTCACCGCCCTGCGCCCCGACAGCAGCGCCAGCCCCCACGCCCACACCCTCTGGCAGCAGCTTTCCTTGATTGCCAAACTCCTGCTCCCCGCCTACCAGGCCTTGCAAGATGTGGACGATACCCAAACCGAAACGCAGGAGGCGGTTGCAACGGGCGCCAGCGGCTAGGTGATGCTTGTGCCCGAAGAGGCTACCTGAAAGCGTAAGCTTCAACGGAGTTAAAACGATGTCTTGGCGTAGCCAAGGCTGAGTTTCTGCGAAGCTATAGTGGATTAAATTTAAATCAGAACAAGGCGGCGAGCCGCAGACAGTACAAATAGTACGGCAAGGCGAGCCAACGCTGTACCGGTTTAAATTTAATCCACTATAAAACACGGTTGCTATTGGCGGCTGCGTTGCTAGATGGCTTTCAGGTAGCCCGCACTGGCAGCCTGTTCATGCGGTCTTGCATCATGCCGCTACTCAAACAAGCGCCCAAGCAAAAGGCTACCTGAATTTTCAGGTAGCCTTTTATGCAGTTAAACCCCGGCGGAAACCCTCTCCCACGCTTCCAAAATCAATTCGGGGCGGTTGCTTTGCAGCAGGGTGGCATCGGAGAGCATCTGCCGCCACACTCGGGCATGGTTGCGGCCATGCAGCAGGCCGAGGTAGTGGCGCAGCATGTGGCGGATGGTGAGGCCCGGGTCGGTAGCGAGCGAGCGCTGCATATAGCGGTAGAGCACGTGAATCAGGGTGTCGAAATCGGTTTCAGGTAGCCTTTCGCCGTAAAACAGCCTGTCCCACGATTGCATCAGCATCGGGTTGTGGTAGGCCTCGCGGCCAATCATCACGCCGTCGACGTGTTGCAGGTGTTCGGCAATTTCGGCATTGGTTTTGATGCCGCCGTTGATGCTGATTTCCAGCTGGGGAAAGTCCTGTTTGAGGCGGTAAACATAGTCGTATTTCAAGGGCGGCACATCGCGGTTTTCTTTAGGCGAAAGGCCTTCCAGCCAGGCATTGCGGGCGTGGACGATATAGGTACGGCAGGCGGTTTTGTCGGCGAGCGTGCCCACGAAGTCACACACGGTTTGATATTCGGTTTGGCGGTCGATGCCGATGCGGTGTTTCACGGTTACGGCACAATTAGGCGCGGCTTCCTGCATGGCATTGAGGCAATCGGCCACCAAATCCACTTCGTTCATCAAGCAGGCGCCGAACGCGCCTTTTTGCACGCGCGGGCTGGGGCAGCCGCAGTTGAGGTTGATTTCGTCATAGCCCCAGCCTGCTGCGATGGCAGAGGCTCTGGCCAAATCGGCCGGATTGCTGCCGCCCAGCTGCAGGGCAACCGGGTTTTCGCTCTCGTCTTTGCCCAAAAAACGCTCGGTCTGGCCGTGGATGATGGCGCCGGCATGAATCATTTCGGTGTAGAGCCAGGCATGGCGGCTGATTTGGCGGGCCATGTATCGATAATGCCGGTCTGTCCAGTCCAACATCGGGGCAACGGATAGGCGGCGGGCGGGGAGGGTTTGGCGAACGGGCATGATGGGCAGGGGATAAAGAAAAAGCCTAAACGGGATGTTTAGGCTTTTTAAAATTTGGTGGGTCGTGAGCGATTCGAACGCTCGACCAACGGATTAAAAGTCCGCTGCTCTACCAACTGAGCTAACGACCCTTTGGCTCCCCGAGCTGGGCTCGAACCAGCGACCTGCGGATTAACAGTCCGTCGCTCTACCTACTGAGCTATCGGGGAAAGGAAGCGCGCATTTTAGAGACGGGGCGGGGAGTTGTCAATAGAAATTTGGCACGAATGAGGAAATTTTTTAACAGTTTGTGCGAAAATTTAAAAATGTAATTTAAATACAGTGTGTTAAATTGTGATACAATTTGAAGTAAGACTACCTGAAACCGGCTCGCAAGCCTGATGCGGCTAAACAAATTTCAGGTAGCCTCTGTCTGAGTGCGGCATGTTTTTAGTACGGCCTGCCTGTTTAACCGGCCTTTTTGCCTTTACCCTCTTCAGAAGCAAACCATAAATGCAGCGGGGCAAGCAGCTCTAAAACGAGGCGGGCAAATAGGGGGCTGTTAATCGGTTCGTCTTCATCACGGCCGTACACTTGGGCGATTTCGCGATCTTGGTTTTGGCCGGAGTAGTCGCGGCTGTCGCGATATTTTCCGCGGGCGGCGGTAAGGGCTTTTTCAGGTAGCCCTTGGGCAGAGAGGTCTTCGGCGGTGCAGGCTTTGGCGGCGGCCAGGCTGGTGCGGGGGAAAAGGGGCAGCGGCTGTTGTTGGCCGAGCAGGTAGTAGTCGAACCAGCGGGCAAGTTGCTCGGCGGCTTCCGCTTGCGGCAGCGGCGGCAGGGTTTGCGGACTGTCGAGGGAAACGAGGTGGGTGGCTTGCGCTTGGGGGTGGACGGCGCAATACACCAGGTGTTGCAGCCACAGCCTAATTTCGGCGGGGGCTTTGAGTTCGGCGGCGCGGTAGAAGATTTGGCCGTGTTGGTGCAGGTGGGTGAGGCTGCCGATAAGGGTGTGGCCGCCGTGCTCGAAACGGAAGGGGAAGTCGGGCTCGCGCGGGCTGGCGAGCAGTTCGGAATCGAGCTGCTTGGCGGCGCTGCGCTCGGGCTCTTGCAGGATTTCGCCGAGCAGGCCGGCGGGCAGGAGGCTGTCGGCCTGCAGCTTGGCTTCGGTTTGGGCGAAATCTTCATGCTGGCGGCGGGCGTCGAGGTAGCGCTGTTTCACTTCGTCGGGGTGTTCGATGGCGTAGGGCTCGGCGGAATCGGCGGGACGATCGGCATAGGGGACTTTCCATTGCAGGGCGTGGCGCAGCCAATAGCGCACCGGGTTGTTCCAGAAGTTTAGGAAACTGTCGAGCGATACCGTGGGCTCGACAGCGGCTTCGGGCGGGGTATTTCTGATAAAGGGCGCGGCTTCGGCGGCGGGCTGGTTGAGGGCTTGGGCGTAGTCTTGGCGGAGGCCGGACAGGCTACCTGAAAGCTCGTTTTCACTGAGACCGGCTGAGTTTTCCCCATTCTCTGGCGGGGCAAAATAGCGGGTGGAAAAGGCTTGCAGGGGATGTTGGCGCACATGGGCGGCGGCAAAATCGGTGCTGCTCTGGCCGGCCATTTGCGCCAGCGTGTCGATGAGTTCGCTCAGCAGTGGCGAGGGGGCTTGGGCTTCGTCTTTGAGGTGGTCGCGGCCGATGTAGGACAGATAGAGGTGGCTGCGGGCGCTGAGCAGGGATTCGAGGAACAGGTAGCGGTCGTCGTCGCGGCGGGATCGATCGCCGGATTGGGGGTGGCGGGCGATCAGGGCGAAGGCGGGGGCGGGGGTTTGGCGCGGGTATTTGCCGTCGTTCAGGCCGAGCAGGCACACGGTGTCGAACGGCAGGCTGCGCATGGGCACCATGCTGCAGAAGGTGATGCCGCCGCGCAAAAAGGCGGCTTCGCTGCTTTGGCCGAAGAAAAGGCTCAGATGCTGGCAGGCGGTGTCGGGCGGCAGGGCTTCGGTATAGCCCGCCAGCGCGGCTTCTTCCTGCCATGCGGCCAAGGCCTGGCTGATTTGCTGCCATGCGGCCTGGTCGGCTTCGGCGGGGGTATCGCCCGCGGCATCGGCCAAGAGGGCGCGGAAGCGTTCGATCCAGCCTTCAACGGGTGCGGGGCTTTGCCAGCGGCGGTGGTGTTCGCGCAGTTTGCCCAGCAACACAAACCAAGCGGCTTGGGCAGGCTGGCGGGCAAAATCGGCCGCCCAAGGGTGCACGCCCTGCCACAGCGCATCTTCGCCCTCGGGCAGCAACCAACCCAGCACGCCGCGTTCGGCGGCCTGCTGCCAAGTGAAGGCCTTGCCGCTGCCGCCGTGCTCGGCGCGCATTTCGGCATCCGCGCCCCAATGCACATTGAGTTCGGCCACGCTGCGGCGCAGGAATTCGGCATCGGTTGCATCCATCTGCCAATGGCGGCGCACCGCTTGCGCATCCAGCAGGGGCAGCAGGCGTTCGGTTTCGAAGCGGCTTTGCATCAGGGCGATGAGCTGCTCGGCCAGCAACATCAAAGGCTGGCTGCGGCTGAGGCGCACGTCGGCCACGGAATACGGCAGGGCGCGGCTGCCGGGCGCGGCTTCGCCGAACACGGCGTGGATGAAGGGCAGGTAGTCTTCCACGGCGGGGGTGAGCACGGCGATGTGGTGCGGTTGCAGCTCGGGCTTGTCTGCCAAACGGCGCAATAGGTGTTCTTTGAGGATTTGCAGCTCGCGCAGGGGGCTGTGGGCGGCTTGGATCACGATGCTGCCGTCCATCTGCGCGCTGCCTTTTTCAGGTAGCCTCAACAGCTGGATATCGGCCTGTAGGCGTTGCAGCAGGCTGGGCGATTCGGGCGGCACAGGGAAGAGTTCCACCTGCTCCATGGCGTGGGTGCTCACGGCCAGGCGGTCGAAAAAGTCACGCCCCTGTTTGCCCAGCGAGGAGAGCAGCGGGTGGCCGGCCTCTTCGGCTGCGGGTTCGGCCTGCGCGGCCAGCCGTTTCGGGCTTTGGATGTCGCCCCAGTATTGCTGGCTGGGATTGACCGCGAACAGGTGCACATCGGTGTGTTCGGCCAAGGCCTGCAACAAATCCAGATACACCGGCGCCAGCGTGGAAATACCGAACGCCAAATAACGCTGCGGCAGGCGCGCCGGATTCAGCGCGGCCAGCAGCCGTTCGTGCTGCGCGGCGCGGTGGGCGGCGGGGGCTTCGGCGGCGAGCGTGCGCCACAGCGCGGCCTGCCAGGCTTCGTCTGCGCCCAAGCCGTTGAGCTTGCCCTGCTCCCATTGCGCCAGCCAATGCGGGCGGTACACCAAATATTGGTCGAACACGTCGGCCAGCCGCCCCGCCAAATGATAAGCCGCCGCCGTGCTGCTTTTCAGGTAGCCCTGCAACACTGCGGGCAGGGTCGAATCGGCATTTTCCAACAGCGGCAGCAGCCGCCAGCGCAACACTTCCGGCGCAAACAGGTTCAGGCGCGGCGCATCCGGCAGGAAGCGGCGCGTGAGCTGCCAGCTCAGTGCCGCCGGCAGGCTGAAACTCAAATTGGCCGCAATGCCGCTGCGCTCGGCCAAATAGTGGTTGAGATAGCGGCGCATCCCCTGGCTCTGCACCACGATTTCCTCCGGCGCAAACACCGCTTCCGGCGGCGCAGCCTGCATCAGCGCAACGGCGGTTTCGGCAAGGAATTCTAGGCGGTTGGAAGAATAAAGATGGAGCATGGAGCGGGCGGGAGTAAGCAATTAAGAAGGAATCAGCATTATATAGCGAACGGCCGGGTTTGGCGGCGCGGCGGAAGGCTATCTGAAATGGCAACGATGGGCTTGGCGGGAATATAGTGAATTAAATTTAAACCAGTACAGCGTTGGCTCGCCTTGCCGTAACGTCTGTACTGTCTGCGGCTCGTCGCCTTGTCCTGATTTAAATTTAATTCACTATACATGGCGGTGTGGCCAAGTCAGCTTTTGGGCTGCCACCCGTTTTCAGGTAGCCTCATTCAGATTGGCAGGATAAAACCGTTCCAACAGGATAACTTGCAGCCCGCCATCTTGCAGGCTAGCTGAAACCCCGTAGGAATAGGCTGACTATCTGCCCGCAGCCCTAACAAGGGCTACCTGAAATTGGCATGGCATGGCTTGCCCAACACCCGCAGCTTGCTTACTGCTGCGCTGTCATCCCATCCGCCTGCCGCGCCGTTCTTTCGGTTTGCCGCGCCCGCTGTTACAATCGCGGCTGTTTACAGATTGGCGGCGGGGCTGTTTAATTCGGCCGGAAACAACGTTTTGGCGAAACCTGCCGCGCCGGTTTCAGGTAGCCTCATGTGTGCTGCCGTTGAATGGATTGAAAGGAAAGAATGATGGGTATTTCTAGCGGCTGGCATTGGCTGGTGATTTTGATTGTGGTGGTGCTGATTTTCGGCACGAAGAAGCTGCGCAATGTGGGCAAAGACCTCGGCGGGGCAATTCACGATTTTAAAAAGGGCCTAAACGAAGGCAGCGAGGGCGAGAGCGAAACGGCTGCGCCCAAGCAGATT
Organism: Eikenella sp. HMSC071B05; assembly: GCF_001811325.1. Lineage (NCBI taxonomy): Bacteria > Pseudomonadati > Pseudomonadota > Betaproteobacteria > Neisseriales > Neisseriaceae > Eikenella > Eikenella sp. HMSC071B05. Next base: position 273,985 of record NZ_KV804539.1, read on the forward strand.
GTTGAACACAAAGAAGAGAAGCCGGGCGAATAGGCGATGTTTGATTTCGCGTTCAGCGAGATGCTGCTGGCGGCACTGGTGGCGCTGGTGGTGCTCGGGCCGGAGCGGCTGCCGCAGGCGGCGCGGGCTACCGGACGGATGGCGGGCAAACTCCAACGTTTGGCCGGCAGCCTGAAGGCGGAGCTGGCGCAGCATGCGGATATGGCCGATTTGCGCCGGATGCAGGAAACGCTGGCGGATACGGCCAACGAGTTGCGCCAGGAAATGCAGCATTTGCGCTCTTCGGCCGCGCCGGATGTGCCGGCCTGGGAGCGTTTGCCGCCGCAGCGCACGCCGGCGGATTTCGGCTTGGACGAAGACGGCCTGCCTGCCCTGCGGGATGCGCCGACCGCGCCGGGCTTCCACACGCCTTCGCTGGGGCAGCGCTCGCGTGCGTGCCGGCGCAAGCTGCAGCCGCGCGTGCGGGTGCGGCCGCGTTTGCGGGTGCGCAAACAGGCGGGAGGTGGCAGATGAACGCGCAGCCTTTGGTGGAACATTTGAAGGAATTGCGCCGCCGCCTGATGTGGGTGGCGGCGGTGTTGCTGCTGTGCCTGTTCGCAGCGGTGCCGTTTGCCAACCGGCTGTATGCGCTGGTGGCCAAACCCCTGATGGCGAGCCTGCCGCCGGGGGCGCATATGCAGGCGATTGATGTGATTGCGCCGGTGTTTGTGCCGCTGAAGGTGGCGCTGATGGCGGCGTTTTTGGTGTCGCTGCCACATACGCTCTACCAGCTGTGGGCCTTCGTGGCGCCGGCGCTCTACCGGCACGAAAAACGGCTGGTGCTGCCGCTGTTGCTCTCAAGCGTGGGGCTGTTTTTTGCGGGGATGGCGTTTTGCTATTTTTTGGTGTTCCCGCTGGTGTTTAAAGTGTTTGCCTCGGCCACGCCGGAAGGGGTAAGCATGATGACGGACATCGACCGCTACCTTTCCTTCGTGTTGGGGATGTTTGTGGCTTTCGGTATGGCGTTTGAGCTGCCGGTGTTGGTGGTGTTGCTGTATCGGATGGGGGCGGTATCGCTCGCGGCGCTGAAAACGGCGCGGCCTTATGTGGTGGTGGCGGCATTTGTGGTGGCGGGAATTGTGACGCCGCCGGATGTGATTTCGCAGTTTCTGCTGGCGGTGCCGCTGATTGCGCTGTATGAGGCGGGCTTGCTGATGTGCCGGCTGTTTAAGCCGAATGCGGATGCGGCGGAAGCCACGGAAGCGGATGAGGCTACCTGAAAGCCTCAGCTTTAGCGCCGCCAAGCCCTGCGTTGGCATTTTCAGGTAGCCTTTCCATTGCAGCAGGCGGGTGTAAAACCTGCCTTTACTGGTTTCAGGTAGCCTCTTTATTCATTCAACCCGATTCTTTTTTAATTCGAACAAGCAATGCCGATTTCGCCATCTTTTGTCTACCGCGCGGCTGTGTGCAGCCTGTTTGCGCTGATTTTCCTTTCTCTATCTTGGGAGCTGTGGCTGGCGCCGCTGTGCCCGGGCGGCTCTTGGCTGGCTTTGAAGGCGCTGCCTTTGTGCCTGCTGCTGCCGGGGGTGTTGCGGCGCAACCGGCAAACTTTCCTGCTGGGCGGGATGTTAGTGCTGTTTTATGCGGCAGAGGCGGTGGTGCGATTGTTTGACGCGCAGCCGGCGAGCCGGGTTTGTGCGGCGGCGGCTTTGGCCTCGGGGATGTTGTTTTTTGTGTCGTGCCTGATGTTTATGCGAGCAGGCAAGAGGGAGCGGGCATGATGTGGGAACGGTTGAAAGAAAGCTGGGTGGTGTGGCTGGGCATGGCGCTGATGGCGGTGGTGCCGTTTTTGTCGTCTTGGCGCACGGGGCCACAGGGAGGCTGGTTTATTGAGAGCGGCTCGCTGCTGTTTGCCGCTTTGTTTGCATTGCTCACGCTATGGCGCAATCCGGCGCGCGCGCGGCTGCCGGGGGCGATGGTGTTTTTTGTGCTGCTGGCGGGATTTTGGCTGGTGCAGGCGCGGATTTTGCGGCTGCCGTATCCGGAAATGTCGGATTTGACGGCGGCGGTGTTTTGCGTGATGGCGCTGCTGGCTTGGGCTTGTCGGCTTCAGGTAGCCCGGCTGGGGCAAGACAGGGTGGTGGAGATTTTTGCCTGGGCGCTGCTTTGCGGGGCGGTGTTGCAGGGCTTGGTGTGCGTGTTTCAGTTTATCGGCCACACTGCCTGGCTGCCGGGAATGATGCGCGCGCCGCAGAAGTATTTTGTGTTCGGCCAAGTGGGGCAGCGCAATCATTTGGGGCACTACATGATGTGGGGCGTGCTGGCGCTGGGCTACCTGTGGAGCAGGCGGCGGCTGCCGGGGCTGATTGCGTTGGCGCTGGCGGTGTTTCTGCTGCAGGTGATCGGGGTGATTACGTCGCGCACGATTATGGTGTATGTGGGGGCGTTGCTGCTACTGGTGCCGCTGCTGTATGTGTTGGGCGGGCGGCCGCTGCGCCGTTGGTGCGCGCTGACGGGGCTGTTGGTTTTGGGCGTGCTGGCGGCGCAGTTGATTATGCCTTGGCTGGTGGATACGTGGCTGGCTCCCGATGTGCAATCTTCCGGCGTGGGGCGTTTGGTGTCGGGCGATGCGGCCAGCCCGGGGCGTTCTTCGGAATGGGCGAAGGCGTGGACGGTGTTTATGGAGCATCCGTGGCTGGGCGTGGGCTGGCAGGGCTATGCGCACGAGAGTTTCGCGCTGGCCATGCGTGGCTCGGCGTTTCGCAATTATGACGTGGGCGTATTGTTTACCCACAGCCACAACAGTATGCTGGAAATTTTGGCCGAGATGGGCGTGGGGGGTGCCATTTTGGTGTTCGGCGGCTGGCTGGCGGTGGCTACAGGCTACCTGAAAAAAGGATTGGGCGCGTCTTCGGCGCTGATGCTGGCTCTGATGGCCGTATCGCTGTGCCACAGCCTGCTGGAGTATCCGCTGTGGTATGTGTATTTCCTCACGCCGTTTGTTGTGATGATGAGCCTCACGCCGGCCAAAGCGCCCGGCTGGTATATCGTGCAGACCGGCAAGTGGCCGCAACGTTTCGGCATGGCCTTTGCCGCGCTGGCGGCCGCCATCATTGTGCAATACGGCTTTGCCTACCACCGCCTGGTGTTCGCCTACGCCAATCCCACCGAAAGCTATCCGCAATACAAACAGGTGGATACCTTGCGCGAGCTGGAAAGCAAACACTATTTCCTCAAATACTACGCACAGATGGGCTTGATTCGCAAAGTGGATTGGCTGCGCCCGCTACCCGAGTGGGGGCGTGATGCCGCCCTGCGCGCCAGCCTGTTCCGCCCCTATGCCAACACCGCCGTGCGCGCCTTCTATTTGGAGCAAGACGGCCACCCGCGCGAAGCTGCCGATTGGCTGGTGAACATGGGCCGCTACTACCCCAAACAAATGCCCGGCCTGCTCAGCACCGCCGCTGCATTCCGTGCCGCGCCCGAAGTGGTGCAGCCCCTGCGCGAGCAGTGCCAGCTGTATGTGCAAACCATGCCCCAGGCCGCCGGCAACCTCACTTGCGGCAATGCTTCCGCCCCTGCCGGCAATAGCGGCAGCCAGCCGGCTTCGCGCAGCGGCAGCGGGGTTTGACGAGGGATGAGGCTACCTGAAAGTGAAGCGGCAACCCCGTTAAAACCAAGCGCCGTTTCCTGCCGGGCTTAAACAAGCATAACATCCGTGATATCCCGCCCGACTTACGCAAAGATACGCAAAAGAATTTGGCTTGTTCGCCTGTATCAGGCAAAGTGTTAAGACGCTTGAAATTCAACAGTCAACCAGCCTAATCCCGGCTGCCGAGCTGGAAAAATCACGTTGGTTGGCCATATTGCCGGGCAAGCCCCGGCAGCAAAGTTTCCGTGCTGCAACGGCACATAAAATACTAAGGAGTAAGTATGAACCGTGTTTTATTGGTAGACGACGATGCCCTGCTCACCGAGCTCTTAACCGAATACCTGAGCGCCGAAGGGTTGGAAGTTAGCAGCGTGCCGGACGGCGAAGCCGGCGTAAGCGAAATTCTCTCCGGTAACTACAACGTGGTGGTGCTGGATTCCATGATGCCCAAACTGAGCGGGCTGGATGTGCTCAAAACCGTGCGCCAGCAGAGCAAAATCCCCATCATCATGCTTACTGCCAAAGGCGATGACATCGACCGCATCATCGGCTTGGAAATGGGCGCCGACGACTATGTGCCCAAGCCTTGTCAGCCGCGCGAACTCTTGGCGCGCATCAACGCCATCCTGCGCCGTACCCGCCTGGCCGAGCCGGACAACAACACGCCTAATGTGATTTCCGTGAGCGACGTTACCCTCTATCCGGCCAAGCGCCAAGCCACTATCAACGAAGCCCCGCTGGAGCTCACCAGCACCGAATTCAATCTGTTGGAAGTGCTGATGCGCCATGCCGGCCAGGTGGTGAACAAAGAAACCCTCTCGCTCGAAGCGCTCGACCGCAAGCTGGCTAAGTTCGACCGCAGCATCGATGTGCACATTTCCAGCATCCGCCACAAACTGGGCGACGCCTCGCTCATCCAAACCGTGCGCGGCCTGGGTTATCTGTTTGTGAAAAACTGATATTTCAATTTTATTTTTTTGAAGCTTACGCTTTCAGGTAGCCTGCATCAAACAGGATAAAGGCTACCTGAAAATACCGCTTCTTCATTTGCACTATCCACCCAACGGCCGCCGCCAAGCCTAAACCGACTGACGGCGGCATTGTTTTGTGGCTGGGCAAACCTTCCCGCCAAAGCATATTCATGAAACTGTTCCAGCGGATTTTCCTCACCTTCTTCTTCGTTATCATCGCCGCCATTTTTGTGGCTAGCTTCTCCTTCTGGCTGGTGCAGGATAGAGTGGCCGAAAGCCGTTTCAAACAGCAGCGCGCCTTCGAAACCGGCCTGCTGAATAGCACCGTTACCGTGTTTCAAACCCGCGGCCTCTCCGGCGTGCGCGAAACCCTGCAAGACTGGAACAACACCCCCACGTTCGACAACATCCTCGTGATTTCCGGCGACAGCAAAGCCGATATTTTCCAGCGCCAGGTCGAGCCCGCCCGCATCCTGGCCGCCCGCAAATTCGCCGCCGAATACCCCAACACCCGCGCCGTGCGCGTGGCCTACGACCCATTGGGCGAAGAATACATCTTCATGCTGGCCGATTGGGACAAACAACAGCCCACCCGCCTGCCTTCCCCGCTGATGATTCCCGGCGTGGAAATGGCGCCGGTGTGGCACGAGCTCATTATCCTCAGCTTCATCATCATCGTCGGCCTGCTTCTGGCCTACATCCTTGCCCGCAATATTTCCCAACCCATCCGCACGCTGGAGCGCGGCATGAGCCGCCTGGCCGAAGGCGATCTCGAAACCCGTATTTCCCACCAGCTGCTCGGCCGGCGCGACGAGCTGGCCAAACTCGCCGTCCAGTTCGACCACATGGCCGGCCGCCTGCAAAAACTGGTGGAACGCGAACGCCACCTGCTGCACCACGTTTCGCACGAAATGCGCTCCCCGCTGGCGCGTATGCAGGCGCTGCTCGCCCTGCTGCAAGTGCAGCCGCACAAACAGGAGCAAAACATCAAGCGCCTCGAATCCGAGCTCACCCGTATGGACAAACTCGTGGGCGAGCTGCTCACCCTTTCCCGTTTGGAAACCGCCAACGTGGAAATGGAAAAAGACCCGCTCAAGCTGGTGCCCTTCTTGGAAAACCTGGTGGAAGACTGCCGCGCCATCGCCGTGCAGAACAATCAGCAAATCGATTTTGCCTACGACCCGGCCGATGCCGAAGCCACTGTTTCTGCCAACGAAGGCTACCTCTATCGCGCTTTCGACAACGTATTGCGCAATGCCATGGCCTACAGCCCAGAAGGCAGCAAAATCCATGTCCGTCTCTCCGGCCACAAACACCATTGGCACATCGACATTGCCGACAACGGCCCGGGCGTGGACGAACGCCAGCTGCCGCACATCTTCACCGCCTTCTACCGCGCCGACAGCGGCGCGCACAAGCCCGGCACCGGCCTTGGCCTAGCCATTGCCCGCCATGTAATCGGCAAACACAACGGCCGCATCAGCGCCGCCAATGTGCAGCCCAACGGCCTCAACATCCACTTCGAGCTGCCCGAGCTCACCGCCAAACAGCAGAAGCTGGAAGAAAAAGAACGCGAAGAAAAAGAGCGCGGGCAGGATGAAGGCAAATAAACCGGAAGCCGTTGCCGCAGCAGAAGCGCGTATTTTTCAGGTAGCCTTATTCCCACTAATGCCCCAGTAATCGTTCAAATCAAACCGAGCCAACACAATATGGCCGGGTTTGAAACGGCCGTCTATGGGAAAGAAAGCCTTTTCGCTATATAATTCCGCTGTTTCGACAGCTCCCCTTCGGAAGTATCAATGAGCACCAACACCATTCTGATTATCGCCATCCTTATTTTCGCCCCCGTGTTCGGCGTATTGCTGTACAACACCTATCAGGAAAAGAAATACCGCGATTCCATCCGCGCCCAATTCGGCCATGCCGATAAAGACGCACTGATGGAAAGCCACACCCATTCCGTGCGCGACGGCCAGCAGCAAGCTCCCGCTGCCGAAGCAGAGGCTGCGCCGCGCCTGCAGCCGGCCTTCGTTAAATTCAGCCGTGCAGACGAACCGGCCGCCGAAACGCCCGTTGCCGAAACGCCGACCGAAGCCGGCAGCACACCTGCCGAGCCAGTATTGCAGGCCGAGCCCGCCGCCGAAGCCCCCGCGTTCAACTTCCAGCCCGTGCCGGCGGCCGCGCCCTCGCAAACCCAAGAGCCGGCCAAACGCAAGCTGCTGCTTGATTTGCAGGATTTGGCCAAACAGCAGCTGCCCTGGTTCGACAGCCGCTTCGACTACCTCTGCTACATTTCCCTGAAAGAGCCGCAGGAACTGCATGCCATGCCGCGCCTTTCCAGCCGCCACCGCTTCCGCATCGCCGGCTGCACCATGGACGACCGCTTCCAAATCGCCGAGCCGATTCCCAGCGTGTACTACCAAGGCTTTGTGATTGGCCTGCAAGCCATCAGCCGCAACGGCTTGGCCAGCATTGCCGATTTGGAGCAATTCGGCGAACAGGCCAACGCCTTTGCCGAAAAAATGGACGGCGGCCTGCTGCTCACCGACATCGACACCTTCCTTTCCATCGCCCGCCCGCTGGACGACCTGTGCGCCCGCGTGGATCAAACCATCGCCATCCATTTGGTGTCCCGCAACAACGTGAGCGGCGTAGAATTGCGCAACGCGGTAGAGCGCCAAGGCTTCGAGCTTTCCCACGACGGCATGTTCTACCTGAACGATGCCAAAGGCGAGCCGCTGTTTGCCATCTCCACCCTCGACAACAGCGCCTTCACCGCCACCCTGCTCTCCACCCAGAATTATCGCGGCATCAGCATGCTGTTTGATGCCCCGCACATCCCCGACGGCGAGAAAAACTTCAACCGCTTCATGGATATCGCCGTTAAGCTTTCCAGCATGCTCGGCCTGGATTTGGTAAACGACAAGCTCGAAGAGCTTTCCACCCAATGGCTGAAAGAAATCCGCAGCTATGTGGTGGCGCGGCAAGACGAAATGAAACGGGTGGGCATCGAGCCCGGCAGCGAGCTGGCCAAACGGCTGTTCTCGTAGCCGACCCGCTAAAACACCCGGCCAACCAAACAGGCTACCTGAAACGGCATTTCCCGTTTTCAGGTAGCCTGTTTCCCCAATCCACACACACCTCAAGGAAAAACATCATGCACAACGATAACACCCTACGCGCCGCCGTCGAGGCCGTCGCCATACCCAACAGCAGCCTCACCATCGGCCGCAGCCATGCCCTGCAAGCCATCGAACAAACTGCTAGTGGCCTGCAAATCGAACTTTGCTTCGGTTTTCCCGTCGGCCATATTGCCGACCGGCTCAAGCAAAACATCGCCGCCGCGCTGGCCCAAGCCGGTTGCACCCAAAACGTGCAAACCAACATCCGCAGCGAAATCACCGCCCGCAAAGTCCAGCCCGGCGTGCGCACCATCAGCGGCGTGAAAAACATCATCGCCGTCGCTTCCGGCAAAGGCGGCGTGGGCAAATCCACCACCGCCGCCAACCTCGCCGTGGCGCTGCACAACATGGGCGCGCGCGTGGGCATCCTCGATGCCGACCTCTACGGCCCCAGCCAGCCCACCATGCTCGGCGTGCCTGAGCGCAAACCGCAGCAGGAAAACAAACATTTCATCCCCGTGCGCTCGGCCGAAGGCATCCAAGTGATGTCTATCGGCTTTCTGGTCGATACCGACCAAGCCGTGGTGTGGCGCGGCCCCATGGTGAGCCAGGCCCTGCAGCAGCTGCTGTTTCAAAGCGAATGGGATAATGTGGACTACCTGTTGGTTGACCTGCCGCCCGGCACCGGCGATATCCAGCTCACCCTGTCGCAGAAAATCCCCGTTACCGGCGCCATTGTGGTGACCACCCCGCAAGACATCGCCCTGATCGACGCGCGCAAAGCCGTGGATATGTTCGGCAAAGTCAACATCCCCATTTTCGGCGTGCTGGAAAATATGTCAGTGCACATTTGCAGCCATTGCGGCCACCACGAGCCTATTTTCGGCCAAGACGGCGGCAAAGCGCTGGCCGAACGCCTCGGTGTGCCGCTGCTGGGCCAGCTGCCCCTGAGCCTGCCCGTGCGCGAAGCCATGGATAGCGGCAGCGCCGCCCAAATGCAGGCCGCCCACCCCGCCATCGCCCAAATCTACAGCGAAGCCGCCTGGCAAACCGCCCTGGCCGTGGCCGCCAAAGGCAAAGACTTCAGCAACCGCTTCCCGCAGATTGTGGTGGAATAAACAGCACGGCGGGAATACCAAAAGGCTACCTGAAACCGTTTATCTGCGGTTTCAGGTAGCCTTTGGTTATCTGTGTATTTGTTATCGGGTAAGCCTAGGAAGAGGCTACCTGAAAGCTATTTCTCCGCCTGATATAGGTGGACTGGGGAGCAGGCACAAGCCACGAGGTTGTTTTCACTTCGCCGAAGTTGATGTTTCAGGTAGTCTAATGTTGTAGGCAGGATGCTTAGCAGGTTTCAGGTAGCCTTCTGCCTGAAGTCTGTTGCCAATAGATCGGGCTTATTGTGCGAGCCAGATTTACAGATCGTCAGAATCGCATCAGCGGTTAGCTTCAACACATCGTCTCGACAGATTAAAACCCTGCGGGATTCGTGTGGAATTTAGGGTTAATCTTCGACAGCCAAAAAATTTAAATATTGAAAAATGAACTGTTTGTCTTAATTAAAGAGTTAACATCTGAGCATCCATCTATATTGTCAATCCAAAATTTAAAACCACCTAATATATTTACAACATTCCCCGCTGATATACTAACATCCCTATATTTAAACAGTGCTATCTTATTCGCCCTGTCATAATAAATATAATCTGTAACATGTACATGCTGAATATCTCTATTTATTTTATATGAGTAAACTAATTCATTATATTGCCAAGAAATGGAATACTTATCTCCCTCAAATACTATTGTTTCATCTTTAATATTATCTGGTGGACTCTTATCAATTATTCTTATATTTCTCCAAGCTTCTTCTCCTCCTATTTTTTCTTTCCACTCTTCCGGTGTGATATAAATCTTTATTCCAGACTGTTTGCACATTTCACTTACATAAGAGCGAACTTGAATATACTCTATCCCCCAATAAATACACCATCCTCCCATCAGTAGCATAAAACCAATAAACACGCCAACAATCCCTGACCAGCGATAGTTTGGGAAAATTTTTCGGCATATCTTATGAAACAGCATCATGGAGAAGATGGTTACGATAACCCAAATGAATAAAGCAAACAAAACTACAAAGCCTATCATGTGTGTATCCTTATTTTAATCTTGGCTGCAATCAAACAGATTATAAAGAAAGAGAACAGCTCTAGGGGAGCATGAAGCAAGCTGTCCTTCACTTATTTGGCTGGGTTTTGAATTGGCTGTTTATTAAGGCTACCTGAAAATCTTTCAGCATAGTTGGAAAGGTGCTTACCAATTACCGACCTGGTTATGATATGTGATGCCAGCGTTCATGTCGCTGGAGTTTCTTTTTCAGGTAGCCTCACATGGCGTTTGCCGGATTGCTGCGGCAGGCAAAAGGCTACCTGAAAAGCAATTGCAAACAAAATTATCGCCGTGCTAAATAGGAACGAGGCAGGGTTGGCCTGCCGTTGGGTTTTTTCTATTTGGCACGGCTATATTTATTTGTTCTGCCCCATTTTGGCATTAAGCATATCGAGCATGCTGCGCAGGTTGGCTTTGCCTTCTTCGTGGCTCACGATGGGTTCGCCGCCTTTGCGGCCGAGGATTTTGAGGTCGGCTTGGGGCATTTCGTCGATAAAGCGGCTGGGCTCGGGGAATTGCCAGCCGCCCTGGCGGCGGCGTTTGACGCAGTGGGTGAGGGTGAGGCTGTGTTTGGCGCGGGTGATGCCGACATACATGAGGCGGCGTTCTTCGTCGAGGTTGCCTTCTTCTACGCTGTCGGCGTGGGGGAAGAGACCTTCTTCGCAGCCGGCGAGGATAACGTGGGGATATTCGAGGCCTTTGGAGGCGTGCAGGGTGGAGAGGGTGACGGTGTCGGTTTCTTCTTTGCTGCGGCTGTCAAGCAGGTTCATCAGGGCGATGGTTTGGGAGAGTTCGATCAGGGTTTTGCCGTCTTGTTCGCCTTTTTTGGCCAGCCAGGCGCATAAATCTTGCACGTTGCGCCATTTGATTTCGCCGCTTTTGCCTTCTTCGTGTTCGAGCAGGTAGGTTTCGTAGCGGATGTCGGCCAGGAGCTCTTGGATGAGGCTGCCGGCGGGCTCGCTTTGGGCGCGGCTTTGGTAGCTTTGCATAAGGGCGGTGAACTGGCGCAGGGCTTCGCGGCCGGCAGCGGGGAGCTGGGCTAGGGCTTCGGCGGTGTTGGCGGCGGCGTAGAGGCTGCAGGAGGCGGCGGCTGCGTAGTGGTTGAGGTTGCTGAGGGTGGCATCGCCGATGCCGCGTTTGGGAGTGGTGGCGGCGCGCAGGAAGGCGGGGTCGTCGTCGGGGTTGGCGAGCAGGCGCAGGTAGGCGAGGATGTCTTTGATTTCGGCTTTTTCAAAGAAGCTTTGGCCGCCGGAAACGCGGTAGGGGATGTGGGCGCTGCGCAGGGCTTCTTCAAACAGGCGGGCTTGGTGGTTGCTGCGGTATAGGATGGCGAAGTCGGCGTAGTTGAGGCTGCCGCCGCTTTGGTTGCGCCGGCGGATGATGCTGCCGGCGGCGTATTCGGCTTCGTGCTGTTCGTTTTGGCAGGCGATGATGCGAACGGGCTCGCCTTCGCCGTATTGGCTCCAGAGGGTTTTGGGGAAGAGCTTGGGGTTGTTGGCGATGACTTGGTTGGCCACGCGCAGGATGCGGGCGGAGGAGCGGTAGTTTTGCTCGAGCTTGATGATTTTGAGGGCGGGGTAGTCTTGCTGGAGCAGGCGGAGGTTTTCCATATTGGCGCCGCGCCAGGCGTAGATGCTTTGGTCGTCATCGCCCACGGCGGTGAAGCGGCCTTCGGCGCCGGTGAGCAGCTTCATGAGGGTGTATTGGCAGGTGTTGGTGTCTTGGCATTCGTCCACTAGGAGGTGCAGCAGGCGCATTTGCCATTTGATTCGGATGCCGGCTTCGTTTTGCAGCAGGCGGGTGGGCAGGAGGATGAGGTCGTCGAAATCGACGGCTTGGTAGCTGTGCAGGGTTTCCTGATAGCCTGCGTAGAGCCGGGCAGTTTGGCGCTCCCATTCGTTGGAGGCTACCTGAAAGGCTTGCTCGGGGGTGAGCAGGTCGTTTTTCCACAGGGAGATTTTGTGTTGGACGCGGAAGACGACGTCGCGGCCGCTACTGCCGAGCAGCTCGGCGATGATTTTGCCGCTGTCGGAGCCGTCGAACACGGAGAAGTTTTTTTTGTAGCCGATGTGTTGGGCTTCTTCGCGCAAGAGACGCATGCCGAGAGAGTGGAAGGTGCAGACGGTGAGGCCGCGGGTTTGGCGGCTGCCGAGCATGGCGGCGGTGCGCTCTTGCATTTCGGCGGCGGCTTTGTTGGTGAAGGTAATGGCGGCGATGTTGTGCGGGGCGTAGCCCACTTCGCGGATGAGGTGGGCGATTTTTTCGGTGATCACGCGGGTTTTGCCGCTGCCGGCGCCGGCCAGCACAAACAGGGGGCCGCCGAGATAATGCACGGCTTCGAGCTGCTGGGGGTTGAGTTGGAAGGGTGATGTGGACATGGGGGGATAAGGCTGATTGGGCTTTCAGGTAGCCTCTTTTTTCTGTTTGGCGGCGGCTTTGCGGCGGCGGTTTTCTTTCGGGTCGATGAGCAGGGCACGATACACTTCCACGCGGTCGCCTGTGCGCAGCGGGGTGCTGTCTTTCACTTTTTTGCCGAAGATGCCGATGGGCGCGGCGGCAAAATCAACGTGCGGAAATTCGGTTGCCAATGCGGATTGCAGCACGGCCTGCCGAGCGGTGGTGCCGCAGGCTGCCTGAAAAGCCTGCAGGCTTTGTTTGCCCGGCTCGGCATAGGCCACTTCGATATTGAGCGGGAGATTGCTAGGCATAGCGGCGGCCTGCCTCTTTCACAAAAGCGTCCACCAGCGTGCCGCTGATGTGGCTGAACACGGGGCTGATGAGCGCGGAGAGCACGCGGCTGGAAAATTCGTAGTGCAGCTCGAATTCCACTTTGCAGGCATCGTCGCCCAAGGGCAGGAAGTGCCAAGTTCCGTTCAGGCTTTTAAACGGCCCCTCCAGCAACACCATGCGGATTTCGCGGCCGGGGATGTTGCGGTTGTGCGTGGCAAACGATTGGCGCACGCCCATGTAGTCCATAAACAGCCGTGCTTTCAATTCGTTGCCGCTGCGCTCGATGATTTCGGTGCGGCTGTACCACGGCAGAAACTGCGGATAATCCTCCGCTTTGTCCACCAGCTCGAACATCTGCTCGGCAGAATGCGGCACGAGCAGGGATTTCTTCACGGTTTTGAGCGACATACAAACGGCCTTGGCAATGCAAAGTGCGCATTATATAGCGAAACGCCAAGCCGCCCCACCGCCAAGCACGCATATGGCGCTTAAAAACACAGATTATCAATCGTAAACAATAGATTAATCCAAATCCACTATTCTTGGCTCGAAACTTGCTTGAAGTTTATTCGATACCGTTCGGCCGCCGCCGATCTACTTCTTCAACCCCATTCCCCGCACACGTAAAACCCATGGAAAATTCCGCAGAACGTTTAGCCTGGATACAGCTTGCACTGATGCCGTATATCGGCGCGGAAACGTTTTACGAACTCTGCCGCCACTACGGCTCGGCCGGTGCCGTGTGGGCGGCTGAGCAGGAAGTGGGCGCCATTCTGCCCAGCCGCCCGGCGCAGGAAGCCTGGCGCAGCCGCCGCCACGAGGCCGAAGCCGCTGCTGAAGCTGCGTTGGCATGGGAGCAGCAGGCAAACTGCCGTTTATTGTTGGCTTGCGACGCAGATTTCCCGCCGCAATTGGGCGAAGGCATCACCGCCCCGCCCTTATTGTTTGCCCGCGGCAACACCGAATGGCTGCACCGGCCTTCGGTGGCCATCGTGGGCAGTCGGCACGCTACGCCGCAAGCGATGCGGATTGCCGGTGAATTTGGCGAAGCCTTGGCCGCTGCCGGCATCGTAACCGTATCCGGCATGGCCGCCGGCATCGACAGCGCCGCCCACGAAGGCGCGTTGCGCAAGCAGGGTGGCACGGTGGCGGTGTGGGGCACGGGCATCGACCGCGTATATCCCGTGGCCAACAAAGCACTGGCGCACCGCATTGCCGAACAAGGCTGCGTGCTCTCCGAATTCCCCTTGGGCACGCGTCCGTTGGCCGGCAACTTTCCGCGCCGCAACCGCCTGATTGCCGCCCTCTCCTCTGCCGTGCTGGTGGTGGAAGCTGCTTTGGAATCCGGTTCGCTGATTACCGCGCGGCTGGCGGCAGACATGGGGCGCGAAGTGTTCGCCGTGCCCGGCTCCATCGACAACCCGCACAGCAAAGGCTGCCACGCGCTGATTAAGCAAGGCGCGAAGCTCACCGAAACACTGGCCGATATTTTGGAAGAATGCCCGCAGCTGCCGCAAACCGCATCGACTAACCGCCAAACAGCAGCCCAAACCAAAAGGCTACCTGAAAACGAACGCAGTGAATTTCGCCAAAACGAGCGTAGTGAGTTTCTACATAGTAAAAACGAACGTAGTGAGTTTCTGCAAAGCAAAAACGCAGATGTCGAACATCGCCAAACCAAATCGCTCCCAAGCGAACAGCCAGCCTTGGCCGATGCCACACCGGCATCAACTGAAACGGAAACTTCACCGCTGCTGCAAGCCATGGGCTACGACGCGATACACCCCGACAGCTTGGCCGAGCTGCTCAAACTGCCCGCTGCCGATGTGTATGCCGAACTGACTTTATTAGAAATCAACGGCCAAATTGCCCCGCTCTCCGGCGGCCGTTACCAACGTATTGCTCCAAATAGGAATACCAAATGATTGATGTAATTGCCTTTCTGATAAACAACTTCCAAGACTTCGATACCTGCCCGCCCAGCGAGACCTTGGGCAGCCTCTTGGAGCAGGTGGGTTTCCAGGATGAGGAAATTCGTGATACGCTATTATTTATGAACGTGCTCCAAGAACGCAGCCGCTCGCTACACCGCAATTTTCGCGAAGAGCAGGCAATGCGCGTGTATCTGCCCGAAGAGCTGGCCGCCTTGCCGCCCGAGGCTTTGGGTTTACTGCACTTTTTGGTGCAAAATGGCGCGCTCTCTGTGGAGCAGCGGGAATTTGTGCTGCTGGCGCTGATGCACCTGGCAGACAAGGCGGACGAACCGCTCACCGATGCGCATGTAAAAGTGCTGTCACTCTTGGTGTTGTGGGCAGACAAATCCGAGCTGCCGATGCTCATCAGCGATGATTTGGTCAATGCCCTGCTGCACGGCCAGGCGGTGATGAATTGAGAAAGGCCGCTGCTCTTTAATCTATAAAGGCTACCTGAAAAATGAAGGTTTTCAGGTAGCCTTTGATTGAATACGCCGCGCTTGCACCAAGATGGATTAAGGCTACCTGAAAGCTTGCTTTTATCAGCTAAAGCACTATATTTCTTCAGCTGCAGTGTGGCCAAAAACAAAAGTATTATGCGAGGAAACTATGTCGAAAAACCTGCTGATTGTGGAATCTCCCAACAAAATCAAATCTATTAAAAAATACCTGGGCAGCGATTTTGAAGTGTTAGCCTCCTTCGGCCACGTGCGCGATTTGGTGCCGAAAAACGGCGCTGTCGATCCCGAGCAAGATTTCGCCATGAAATACGAAGTGCCGGCCAAGAGCAAAAAGCACATCGACGCCATCGTGGCCGCCGCCAAAGAAGCCGACACCCTCTATCTGGCCACCGACCCGGACCGCGAAGGCGAAGCCATTTCCTGGCATATCTACGAAATCCTCAAAACCAAACGCGGCATCAAAAATCTGGACGAGCGCACCCTGCGTGTGGTGTTCCACGAAGTCACCAAAAAAGGCGTGCAGGAAGCCCTTAAGCAGCCGCGCAAGCTCGATATGGGCTTGGTGGACGCACAACAGGCGCGCCGCGCCTTGGATTACCTGGTCGGCTTCAACCTCTCCCCGCTGTTGTGGAAAAAAATCCGGCGCGGCCTGAGCGCCGGCCGCGTGCAAAGCCCGGCCCTGCGCCTGATTTGCGAGCGCGAAAACGAAATCCGTGCCTTTGAAACGCAGGAATACTGGAGCGTGCACCTCGACAGCCACAAAGGCCGCCAAAAATTTGCCGCCAAGCTCACCCAATGGCAGGGCAGCAAACTGGAGCAGTTCTCCCTGCCCAACGAAGCCGCCCAGGCCGCCGTGTTGGCCGCCATGCAGGGCAAACCGGCGCAAGTGCTCGATGTGGTGAAGAAAAAAGCCACCCGCAAGCCTGCCGCGCCCTACACCACCTCCACCATGCAGCAAGATGCCGTGCGCAAGCTCGGCTTCACCACCGACCGCACCATGCGCACTGCCCAGCAGCTGTTTGAAGGCGTGGACGTAGGCCAAGGCTCGGTCGGCCTGATTACCTATATGCGTACCGACAGCGTAACCCTGTCGCAAGACGCGATAGCTGAAATCCGCCACTACATCGACAACAAAATCGGCGCCGATTTCCTGCCTAAATCGCCGCGCATGTACCGCACCAAATCCAAAAACGCCCAAGAGGCGCACGAAGCCATCCGCCCCACGTCGGTGTACCGCACACCTGAAAGCGTGAAGCCCTTCCTTTCCGCCGACCAATTCAAGCTCTACCAAATGATTTGGCAGCGCACCATGGCCTGCCAGATGGTGGAAGCCAAATTCGATGCCACCACCGTGGATATCGGCGTGGGCGAAGGCGTGTTCCGCGCCACCGGCCAAGTACTGGTATTTGCCGGCTTCCTGAGTGTGTATCAGGAAGGGCACGATGACGACGACGAGGATGAAGACAACAAAAAACTGCCCGAATTGGCTGTGGGCGACGCCCTGCCTGTGGACAAGCTCTACGGCGAGCAGCACTTCACCCAGCCCCCGCCCCGCTTCAACGAGGCCACGCTGGTGAAGGCTTTGGAGGAGTTCGGCATCGGCCGCCCCTCCACCTACGCCAGCATCATCAAAACCCTGAAAGACCGCGAATACGTAACCATCGACCAGCGCCGCTTCCTGCCCACCGATACCGGCGAAATCGTGAACAAATTCCTCACCGAACATTTCACCCAATACGTGGACTACGATTTCACCGCCAAGCTCGAAGACCAGCTCGACGACATTGCCAACGGCAAGCGGCAGTGGATTCCCGTGATGGACAAATTCTGGAAAGGCTTCCACAAACAGATTGAGGAAAAAGCCGGCATCGAGCGCGCCAAGATCACCACCGAAGAGTTGGACGAAACCTGCCCCAAATGCGGCCAGCACAAGCTGCAAATCAAATTCGGCAAACGCGGCCGCTTCATCGCCTGCTCCGGCTACCCCGATTGCGACTACACCCGTAATCTCAACGAAACCGCCGAAGAAGCCGCCAAGGCCGCCGAAGAGCCCACCATCGTAGAAGGGCGCGAATGTCCCAAATGCGGCGGCCAGCTGGTGTATAAAAAAGGCCGTTTCGGCAAATTCATCGGCTGCGCCAACTATCCCAAGTGCAAACACATCGAGCCCTTGGAAAAACCCAAAGACACCGGCGTGGCCTGCCCCAAATGCGGCAAAGGCAGCCTGATCGAGCGCAAGTCACGCTACGGCAAATTGTTCTACAGCTGCAACACCTACCCCGACTGCGACTACGCCACCTGGAACCCGCCCGTGGCCGAAGAATGCCCGAAATGCCACTGGCCGGTGCTCACCATCAAAACCACCAAGCGCTGGGGCGTGGAAAAGGTCTGCCCGCAGAAAGAATGCGGCTGGAAAGAGCAAATCGAACCGCCCGCCCCGAAAGGCTAAAGCAGCAAAGAAGCGAAAGGCTACCTGAAAATGAGCAATATTTTTCAGGTAGCCTTTTATTGAGCAAATAGATAAATCAAATTTAAATCAAAATAAGGAGGTGAGCTTTTAATTCTCGGGTTGAGTGAACACTATAGGTCTCAAATACAGTTACTGCACCACACCAACACAAAAAAAGCAGCCTACCAACCGCTATCGGTTGAGGCTGCTTTCGTTTGTTTGGTGAGACAGAAACCTTATTTCCGCAGGCTTGCAAAGATAGCCAAAATACCCATGGCACCCAGCGTGGAGGCAATCCAGCCTGCGGGCTGCCCGATGGCATACCAGCCCATCGTTTGCCCAACCCAGCTGGCCAACACTGAGCCACCGATGCCGAGCAGCGTGGTCATGATGATGCCCAAGCGTTGCCCGCCCGGATACAGGAATTTAGCCAAAATACCGATGATGAAGCCAATGATGATGGTGCTGATCATAGTTGGTTTTCCTCTTATGGTGTGGATAGGTGGCATACATATCAGGCAAACGGTCGGCTTTTCAAGAGAAAGGCTACCTGAAAAGTAGATAACCATCTAACGGCATGAAAACCCAAAATGTAGCAATCAAGTTCATATTGTTGGCGGTGAACACATTGGAAGTACAAGATTAGATTTATTTTGTTAGCATGGCTTTAGGTTATTATCATTTCGTGTTTACAGAAGTTTTCAAAAATGGCGTGTGCTGCCAAGACAGTCTGTGGAAGATTTGTATATAAATATGGTTAATGTAAATACATAATTTAATAAAAGAAATCTTTCATGTTCGGTCTGGTTATTTGCACGCCGTCAACCATGATATGTCGGTTCTTGTGGCATTTTTGACTTGCATCAACGAAAAAAGTTAATGTTTCTTGACGAATATTATTGCGAATATTAAGATTGCATTAACAAATTTTCCCGGTTGATGCAGCAATTGTGCTGTATTGCCCCAACTGGGATGTCAAAACATGTGCCGCTCGGCGGCAGCTTTATCACCCGACGGCGGTACTGTAACGGCAACGGCAAGTGGCCGTTGTACAGAGTATGGCCGATTCAACGAATACCGACACTGGCATTTTCATGTTGTAAGGCAAATGTTTCAGTGCTGTAACGCCAGGTAACTCGGCGGGTTGGCCGGATTTTCAAGTGAACCCTATTAAAGAGGACGCTATGATGACTACGTCGACCGAAAAAAGATTCTTCGGCCACCCGCGACAGCTGGGTACGCTGTTCTATATCGAGATGTGGGAGCGCTTTGCTTTCTACGGCGGGCAATCTCTCTTGATGATTTATCTGTATTACAAGGCTACCCAAGGCGGTGGCTTGGGCATGGAGCAATCGCTTGCCGCAGGCCTTGTGGGTGTGTACGGTGGTAGTATTTATTTGACCACCATCGTGGGCGGTTGGCTGGCCGACCGTGTGCTTGGCACCAAAAATACCCTGCTGTTGGCCACCGTTGTGATGCTTGGTGGTACCGTCCTCCTCGTATTGCTGCCCGGCTATGCCAGCTTGGTTGGCTTGCCATTCATCTCTTTGGGTAGCGGTAGTTTCAAAGCCACGGCCAGCGCCATGGTGGGTTCGCTCTATGAAGATGAATCCGAACGTGAGCTGCGCGATGCTGGGTTCTCTATTTTCTATACTGCCATCAACGTAGGTATCTTTATTGGTACGCTGCTGGTAGGTTATTTACAGCCTAAATACGGTTTCCGTGTGGCTTTTGCCGCTGCCATGGGGGGTATGGTGCTCTGCTTGATTACCCTGTTGCAAGGCCGCAGCAAATTACCGGAAACGCCGATTCCTAATCCTCTGCCTAAAGATCAACGCGGCAAAGTGGTTGGTATCGTGGCGGCTATTTTGGCTGTGATTGGCGGTGCAATCGGCTCAGGTTTGGTGAATCTGACCAACTTCTCCAGCGTGATGTTGGGCTTGGTGTGCGTGATCAGTGTTGGCTACTTCTTCGTGATGTTCGGCGACAAAAACTCCACCGAGGCCGATAAACGCCACTTGATTGCCTATGTTCCCCTGTTCGTGGTGATGTGCCTGTTCTGGGCGATGTATTTGCAGATGTATAGCGTGGTAACTGTGTATTTTGAAGAAACCGTGCCGCGTAAGTTCGGTGATTTCGAAGTGCCGATTGCTTGGTTGGTTACTTTCCAGAGCTTGAGCGTTATCGTACTGGCCAGTGCCATGGCTGCTTTGTGGACCAAAATGGGTAAACGCCAACCTTCATCCCAGATGAAATTCGCCTTGGCCGCATTGGTGGCTGGTGTAGGCTATCTGGCTTTCATCCCCTTCCTGTCTACCGGTACGCCGATGCCCATCTTCGTGTTGATGGTGGTACTGGTGTTGCTGACCGTGGCCGAGCTGCTGCTCTCGCCGATTTCCCTCTCCTTCGCCACTAAAGTTGCACCTGAGGCGTTTAAAACCCAGATGGTATCGTTCAACTTCCTAAGCTTGTCTTTGGGCTTTACCTTGGGCGGTGTGTTGGGTGACAAACTCTATACTGCCGAGACGGCCACCAGCTACTACATCATGCTGGCCGGTATGGGTATCGGTTCTGCCGTAGTACTGTTCGTAATGATGCCTATGCTCAAACGTCTGTTGCACGATGTGGACTAATGTATCAGCTAGCTTTGTGTTTAAGCGCGACCCGGGAATCTGCCTTCGGGCAGATTCCCGAAACGGCAACAATTTGCAAGGTTGTTGTGTGAAGCATGGGGTTGGTTTGCAATAAAGATGTTTTGATGTGCCGGAGTAGTATGGCCAAAAGCCCCGTGCCGCACAGATGATTTGGATGGATGTTGCTGTATTGATTAATATAAGTAATGTAAGGGCGTTAACATGAATACGTCGACCGAGAAAAAATTCTTCGGCCATCCGCATCAGCTGGGAACATTGTTCCAAGTTGAGCTGTGGGAACGGTTCTCGTTCTACAGCATGCAGGCCATTCTAGTAATTTATTTGTCTCATCAATTGAGTGAAGGCGGCTTGGCTATGCCGGAGGCGCTGGCTGTGGGCATTGTGGGTGCCTATAACGGCAGTATCTATCTTTCCACCATTATCGGCGGTTGGTTGGCCGACCGCGTGATCGGGCCTAAAAATACTTTATTCTTTGCGGTTGCCACCATGCTGGTGGGGCATATCCTGCTGGTGATGATTTCCGGTGTGGGCAGCTTGGCCGGCCTGCCGTTTATTGCCTTGGGCAGTGGTGGTGTGAAATCCGCCTGTAGTACCTTGGTGGGCTCGCTGTATGAAGACGAATCCACCCGCAATCTGCGCGATGCCGGTTTCTCCATTTTCTACACTGGTATCAATATCGGTAGTTTCTGCGGCTCGCTAGTGGCGGGCTACCTGCAATCCAATATGGGTTTCCGCATGGCATTTGCCGGTGCGGTGGTGGGTATTGCCATTGGTTTGACGCTTTTTATCAAAGGTAAGAGCAAACTGCCGGATTTGCCGCTGCCTAACCCGCTGCCCAAAGAGCAGCGTGGTAAAGCCATCGGTATGGGCGTGGCTATCTTGGCCGTTGTCGGCGGCCTGATTGCAGCCAATATCCTGCGCTTAGACAACTTCTCCAGCATTCTGCTGGGCGTGGTAAGCTGCATCAGTATCGGTTACTTCGTGATGATGATGAAGGACAAACAGGCCACCGAGGCCGACAAACGCCATATCATTGCTTATGTGCCGCTATTTCTTGCCATGTGCGTGTTCTGGGCGATTTATTCCCAAGTGTATAGTTCTGTAACCCTGTATTTCGATAAAACTGTGCCGCGCACTTTCGGCAGCTTTACTGTGCCGGTGGCTTGGCTGGTTACCTATCAGAGCTTGGTGGTGATTGTGCTGGCCAGTGCGATGGCCGCCCTGTGGACCAAAATGGGCAAACGCCAGCCCACATCCCAAATGAAATTCACTTTGGCTATGCTGGTGTTGGGCTTGGGCTACTTAGGCTTTGTGCCCTTCCTTTCCTCTGGTACGCCGATGCCGATTTTCGTCTTGATGCTGCTGTTGCTGGTGATTACCGTCTCCGAGCTGCTGCTCTCGCCGATTTCTCTCTCGTTTGCCACCAAAGTTGCGCCCAAAGCGTTTAAAACCCAAATGGTTGCGTTCAACTTCCTCACCCTTTCCCTCGGCTTTACGCTGGGCGGGGTGCTGGGCGACAAGCTGTATTCAGACGATGCCGCCACGCAATACTTCATAATTTTGGCCAGCCTAAGTATCGGCTCCTTCGTAGTGCTGCTGCTGCTGTTGCCGAAACTCAACAAACTGTTGCACGACGTAGATTAAAGCCTAGCGTTTTCAGGTAGCCTCAACAGCCTCCCAAGTGAGGCTACCTGAAAACGCCACTTCAACATAGCGAAAGCATCATGGAGCGAAGTTTCTACGGGGCGACGCTCATTCAACTGATTCAAACTTAAGTTTCCGCATTCCCGCCCGTATCCGATTGCACCCGATTGCAGGCCGGCGGGTTAGCTGCGCCTACTGTTGCAGTGGAAAATTGAAAAAATACAGATTATACAAGGAGTAATTGAAATGACCGCATCTTATGCCCAACGCTTGGCTGCCTTGCGCACCGCCATGAAAGCAAAAAACATCGACGCCTGGATTATCCCCACCGCCGACCCGCATCTTTCCGAATATCTGCCAGCCCGCTGGGAAGGCCGCTACTGGCTTACCGGCTTCGGCGGCACCGCCGGCACGCTGATTACCACCACCGATATTTCCGAATTGTGGGTGGACGGCCGCTATTGGGAGCACGCAGAAGACTGCCTAGCTGGCACCGGCACCGTACTGGGCAAACTCGTTACCGGTACGCCCCATGTGGATTCCCTGATTAAAAACCTGAAATCCGGTGCCGTGGTCGGCATTGCCCCCGATGTATTGTCGCTGAGCGAAAAACACTATTTGGAAAGCCAGCTGGGCAAAGCAGGAATCAGCCTGCGCCACGACATCGATTTGCTGGACGACATCTGGACCGACCGCCCCGACGCATCCGATAAACCCGTATTCGCCCAGAAAGCCCAGTTTGTGCCCGAAAGCACTGCCCAGAAAATCGAACGCATCCGCCAAGCCATGCAGGCAGCCGGTGCCGACCACCATCTGGTATCCGGCCTGGACGATATCGCTTGGATTACCAACCTGCGCGGCAGCGACGTGCCATACGACCCGATTTTCCTATCTTATCTGCTGATTAGCAGCAAAGAAGCCACCCTGTTTGTGGACGAGGCCAAGCTCGATGCCGACAGCAAAAAAGTATTGGCCGATGCCCATGTGGCCGTTGCCCCTTATGCCGACGTGGGCAAAGCCGTGGCCAAACTTTCAGGTAGCCTCCTCATCAACCCCGATCGCACCGCCGTATCCACTCTCGGCAACCTGCCCGCCGGCGTAAAACTGATTGAAGGCCTCAACCCCAGCACCGAATTCAAAGCCTGCAAGAGCGATGCCGAAATCGAGCACAACATCGAAGCCATGGTGCAAGACGGCGTGGCTTTGTGCGGCTTCTTTGCCGAACTCGAGCAAAAACTGGCTGCCGGCGAACGCATCAGCGAGCTAGATATTGACGATATGCAGCTCAAACACCGCCAGCAACAGCCCAACTTCGTCGGCCTCTGCTTCGGCACCCATGCCGGTTTCAACGCCAACGGCTCCTTGCCGCACTACATCGCCACCAAGGAGAAATTCAGCTATATCGAAGGCCAAGGCCTGCTCTTAGTGGACTCCGGCGCGCACTACCACAACGGCACCACCGACATCACCCGCATGGTGTGCGTGGGCGAGCCCACCCCCGAGCAACAACGCGACTACACCCTCGTGCTCAAAGCCCACATCGCCCTCGAACAGGCCATCTTCCCCGAAAACCTCAGCGGCGTGCTGCTCGACGTGATTACCCGCGCCCCCATGTGGCGCACCATGCGCGACTACAACCACGGCACCGGCCACGGTGTGGGCTACTTCCTCAACGTGCACCAAGGCCCGCAGATTATTTCCTACTTCAAGCCCGTGAACGGCCAAAACGTGATGAAAGCCGGTATGCTCACCTCAGACGAGCCCGGCCTCTACCGTCCGGGCAAATGGGGCATCCGCATTGAAAACCTGCTGGTTACCCGCAAAGTGAAAAACCCAGAAGAAACCCAGTTCGGCAGCTATTTGTGCATGGAACCGATCACCTTCTGCCCGATCGACACCAAACTCATCGACCGCAGCCTGATGACCGAAGACGAAATCCAATGGCTGAATGACTACCACGCCCTCGTGCGCGAAAAACTCGCCCCACGCACCCAAGGCGCGGCCAGGGAATGGCTGGAAAGAAATACCCGGCCGATTTAATCGGTTGGCTTATTGGGTAAATCAGCTAAGTTGAAATAGTTGGCGCAAGAAAGGCTACTTGAAAGTTTTCAGGTAGCCTTTTTATTGCAGCCGGCGGGGATGAAACAGGCCGCTACACAGCTTGCCGCGAAAGGCCGGATAATAGTTTGCCACTGTGGGCTTGGTGTCCGCCCGCAACTATGCCAAAGGCTACCTGAAAATTGGGCCGTGCCGCCCCAATCGGTTTGGACGCAGCAACGCGGCTTCGCCATTTTTCCAACGGGGTAGGGCGGTATCACCATACTGCCGAATGAGGCTACCTGAAAACCCCAACGCACATTTTCAGGTAGCCTTTACCGCTATATAAGAACGAGAAAATCACTAGGCCGCACACTCTATCCGGTTTGCCCGAAAATCCCCGAAAGGCACGGTATTCGGCGCTTGTAAAGCATTTCGGTTTGGCGGCCGGGAAAATAAATGTTGGGAAATGCAAATTTATGCTTGCACGCAGGCGCAGTGCATACTAATATTTGTCGCACCAAGTCCCCCTTTGTGCAAGAGAAAACGGATGCGGCTTTCATTTGGATACCGCCCGTATTTTTCTGCCAAAGGAGGAATTATTTTTTTGTTGCAACAGCGCCGCTTGGCCGGAAGCAGGCTTGCCATGGTTGGATGGGCGCAACGCAGCATTTTTCAGGTAGCCTGCATACAGGCATAGAAAAACGGATTATTAGTAAGGAACACCTTATGACTACACCAACCAATGAGCAGCTTGCCACTCCTTCCCCCGCGGGTGGAGAAGATCAAGGCAAATTTTTCGGCCACCCGCGCCAGCTGGGTACTTTATTCCACATCGAGCTGTGGGAACGTTTCTCGTTCTACGGCATGCAGGCCATCCTGCTGATTTATTTGTATTACGAGGTTTCCAAGGGTGGCTTGGGCATGGATGAAACCAAGGCTGCCGGCATCGTGGGTGCATATAACGGCAGTATCTATCTGGCCACCATCCTGAGCGGTTGGCTGTCTGACCGCATCTTGGGTGCGGAAAAAACGCTGTTTCTGTCTGGCGTGGTGGTGATGCTGGGGCACATTGTATTGTCCGCATTGCCCAATATGAGCGGTTTGGTGATCGGTCTGCTGTTGATTGCGTTAGGTAGCGGTGGGGTGAAATCTTCCGCCGGTGCGATGGTGGGATCATTGTATGAGACTGAATCTACTCGTGATTTGCGCGATGCCGGTTTTTCCATTTTCTACACTGCCATCAATATCGGCGGCTTTGTCGGCCCGCTGATTGTGGGCGTATTGCAGGTGCAATTCGGTTTCCACTACGGCTTTGGCGCTGCCGCCGTGGGCATGGCTTTTGGCTTGTGGCAATACTGGCGCGGCCGTGTTTCCCTGCCTCACACGCCGCCGTCTGACCCGCTGCCCAAACAGAAATACGGCGTTGCGTTGGGCGTGGCGGCTGCCGGGTTGGCGGTAATTGGTGGCTGTATCGCCACTGGCCTGCTGCGTTTGGATAATTTCTCGCAAATCTTGCTGGGTACCGTAATTATTACCAGCTTGCTATATTTTGTGCGCCTGTTTTGCGATTCTCAGGTTACCAAAACCGAGAAACAGCATATGCTGGCCTACGTGCCGCTGTTTATTGTGATGTGCTTGTTCTGGGCGGTATGGTCGCAGGTGTTCACGGTGGTTACCGTGTATTTCGACCAAACTTCACAGCGTGTGGTGGGCGGGTTTGAAATCCCCGTGGCTTGGCTGAGTGCTTTGCAGAGCTTGTGGGTAATTGTGTTTGCCGGCGTGATGGCGGCTTTGTGGACCAAAATGGGCTACCGTCAGCCAAGAACGCCGATGAAATTCACCATGGCCATGATCATTCTGGGCGTGTCATATCTGTGTTTCATCCCGTTTCTGTCCACCGGAAAAGTAATGCCGCTTATCATCATGGCGCTGTTGCTGCTCACCATCACTATTTCCGAATTGCTGCTTTCGCCGATTTCGCTGTCGTTTGCCACCAAAATCGCACCGCAATCGTTTAAAACGCAGATGGTGTCGTTCAATTTCCTGACCTTGTCGCTGGGTTTCACTTTGGGCGGGGTGTTGGTGGACGAGTGCTATGTGCCGGAAAAAGCTGTAGAGTTTTACGTCCTGCTCGGCGCATTGGGTATCGGCGGCGGCGTGTTGCTGATGGTGATGATGCCGATGCTGAACCGCATGTTGCGTGATGTGGATTAAGTCATTTCAAACAAATTATTTTTCTTCGCCAGCCGGGTTTGGCCGGGATGAGCCGAGAAGAATATTTGCGATGAAATAATTTTCAGGTAGCCTAAAGCTATCCAATCATGAAAACCGCTATTGGCACATGTTGCCATGGCGGTTTTCATGTTTTCTTGTTGAGTAAGATGAAGTGTGAGCTTTGCACCTGAAAAATCGTATTTGCTGCTTTGCAAGCGAGCCATTTTCAGGTAGCCTTACAACTGTCGGCGGTACTTAATATGAAAACAATAGCCGACAACCATACATACTTCAACCGGGCAAGTTTAAAGCAGCAACACCTTGCATCAGCAGCATCTTTCCAGCAACTGTCAAAGGAGTAAGCTATGAGTAATATTCACGCGCAACGTCTCGCCGCCCTGCGGCAAGCGATGAAAGAGCAGAAGATCGATGTTTGGATCGCGCCCTCCGCCGACCCGCATATTTCCGAATACCTACCCGAACATTGGCGCGGCCGCACTTGGCTGTCCGGCTTTGACGGCTCAGTTGGCACGCTGGCCGTGAGCGCCGATTTCGCTGAATTGTGGGTGGACAGCCGTTATTGGGAGCAGTCTAAGCGCCAACTCGAAGGCAGCGGCTTCGTGTTACAAAAACTGGGCCAGGGCTATCCCACTATGATTGAATCCTTGGCTGAAAGGCTACCTGAAAACTCTGTAGTCGGTATTCCGGCAGACGGTTTGTCACTCTCGCTCAAGCATGAAATGCAAGCCGATTTTGCCAAGAAGAGCATCCATCTGCGGCTTGATATTGATCTGCTCAACAGCTTCTGGCACGACCGCCCGGGCTTGCCGGAGAATCTGATTTTCGTGCATGAAGCCCGTTTCGAGCCCGAGAGCGTGTCGGAAAAACTTGCACGTGTGCGTGCTGCAATGAAAGAGCTTGGTGCTGATCACCACTTGGTTTCCTCGCTTGACGATATCGCATGGATTACTAATCTGCGCTGCAACGACGTGCCGTTCAACCCATTGTTTATCTCCTATTTGCTGATTGATGCGGAGCGAGCCACTCTGTTTGTGAATCCCGCCAAGCTCACCGATCCTTGCCGTAAAGTGTTGAGCGAAGCCAAAATCGATGTGGCGGAATACCGAAGTGTAGTGGATGCTGTGGGCAAACTCAGTGGCAGCCTCTTGGTCGATCCCGACCGCACCGCCGTTTACACTTTGGGTAAACTCCCTGCTAGTGTATGCGTTATTGAAAGCATCAACCCCAGCACTCTATTTAAAGCCTGCAAGCCTGAAGCCGAAATCGAACACACCAAAAATGCCATGGTGCGCGACGGCGTGGCTCTGTGCGGCTTCTTTGCTGAGCTAGAGCAGAAACTGGCTGCTGGCGAAACCGTTACCGAGCTGGATATTGATACCATGTTAATCGACCACCGCAGCCGTCAGGCCGATTACATTTCGCTCAGTTTCGATACCATTGCCGGCTTCAATGAAAATGCTGCCTTACCGCATTATGCTGCCACCCCCGAATACCATAGCACCATTAAAGGGCAGGGCATTCTGCTGATCGACTCCGGTGCACACTATCTGGATGGCACGACTGATATTACCCGCGTTATCCCCATCGGCAAGCCTACTGCCGAGCAGAAGCGCGACTACACTCTCGTGCTCAAGGCGCATATCGCCTTGGCTGAAGCCATATTCCCAGAAAATCTATCTGGTCAGATTTTGGATGCCATCTGCCGTGCACCGCTATGGAAAGAGCAGTGCGACTATGGGCATGGCACCGGCCACGGAGTAGGCTATTTCCTCAACGTGCACCAAGGTCCGCAGAAAATTGCCTATAACACCTCCGGCCTCAAATGCAACAACATGAAAGAAAACATGATTACCTCCAATGAGCCTGGTTTGTACCGTCCGGGCAAATGGGGCTTCCGCATTGAAAACTTGGTGGTGCATCGCCGCGTGAAACAGCCGAAGGAAACCGAATTTGGCCAATACCTGTACTTCGAGCAGCTTACCCTGTGTCCGATTGATACGCAGCTGATTGAACGCAGTATGCTGAGCGATGAAGAAGCCGCCTGGCTTAATGACTACCATGCTCTTGTGCGTGAAAAACTTGCCCCGCATACCCAAGGTGCAGCCAAAGAATGGCTGGAAAGAAATACCCAGCCCATTTGATAATATGGTTTTAATAACGCGCTAATAAAAGGCTACCTGAAATTTCAGGTAGCCTTTTTTTGCCGTTTCAGCCAGATTTTCCTTCCAAACGGGAATATTTTCTATTTAGTGTAAAGAAATTTTTACATAACTTATTTTTACAAATAATAGACTTACGGCCAATAGAGACGTTTTCTGCTGTTTTTCTAGTGAAAAACATTTGGCAGTTGTTTGGCAGTTATGCTACTATTTCGCCGCGCGGTAAGAAAAAAATTTTAAGAATTGCGCTATGTTAGCAATAGAAGAAATAGAGATGTGAACCACATTCATTTAAACACATTGGAATTCAGCAGTTTGTTACTTGGTTAATAAAAAGCAAAGTGCTAAAATTTGTTTAGATGGGATGCAGAGCCAGAAGGCCGATTCACAAAACTACACAAAAAACGCAAAACATACACTCATCACTCCAAATAAAGAGTTTTTCCCATTGCTGCCGCTGTGGTTTGGCGGTGGTGTTTTTAACATATAGGAGTTTGATATGACGTTTTTGAAAGTAGCAGCTAGCCCGTCTGTTCAACAGGGCTTCACCACTCAGTTAGACGTGGTGGACGTGCAAGGTGCCGACCTCGCAGGTATTGGTGCCGTTGTTGCCTCTACTGCTGATGCAGCCAAGGCTGTAGAGCAGGTTGAAGCCACCGGCTTCGGCATTCCGGTATTCGTTGCTCTGCAACCTGGTGAAAGCGTACCTGAAAGCCTGCTGACCCGTGTGAACGGTGTGATTCAACTGGGCCGCGGCAACGAAGAGTACTACGGCCGCCAAGTAGATACTGCCGTAAACCAATACGGTTCTAAACTCGCTCCTCCCTTCTTTGGCGCACTGAAGCAGTATGTAGGCATCGGTAACGCTCAGTTCGACTGCCCGGGACACCAAGGTGGTCAGTTCTACCGCAAACATCCTGCCGGTCGCGAATTCTACGAATTCTTCGGTGAGAACGTATTCCGCGCTGACTTGTGCAACGCCGACGTTCGCTTGGGCGACCTGCTGATTCACGAAGGTCCTGCCTGTGCAGCTCAACAACACGCTGCCAAAGTGTTCAATGCCGACAAGACCTACTTCGTTCTGAACGGTACTTCCTCTTCCAATAAAGTGGTAACCAACGCCCTGCTGGCTAAAGGCGACTTGGTATTGTTCGACCGTAACAACCACAAATCTAACACCATTGGCGCGCTGATCACTGGCGGTGCTATTCCGGTTTATCTGCAAACTACTCGTAATCCCTACGGCTTCATCGGCGGTATCGACAACGCTTGCTTCGAAGAAGCCTACATCCGCGAACAGCTGGCTAAAGTTGCTCCGGAACGTGCTAAAGAAGAACGTCCGTTCCGCTTGGCTATTATTCAGTTGGGTACTTACGACGGTACCATCTACAATGCTCGCCAAGTAGTAGACCGCATCGGTCACTTGTGCGACTACATCCTGTTCGACTCTGCTTGGGTAGGTTACGAGCAATTCATCCCGATGATGCGCGATTGCTCACCGATGCTGCTGGAACTGAACGAAAACGATCCTGGCATCTTCGTTACCCAATCCGTACACAAACAACTGGCCGGCTTCTCTCAAGCTTCTCAGATTCACAAAAAAGACAGCCACATTAAAGGCCAGAAACGCTATTGCAGCCACAAACGCTTCAACAATGCGTTCATGATTCACGCTTCTACCAGCCCGTTCTACCCGATGTTCGCTTCTCTGGACGTGAACGCTCGAGTTTTGGATGGTGAAGTAGGCCGCAACCTGTGGCGCGACTGCGTAACCGTAGGTATTGAAGCTCGTAAGATGCTGCGTGCAAGCTGCAAGCTGATCAAACCGTTTATTCCGGAAACTATCGACGGCAAACCGTGGGAATCTTACCCGACCGAGAAGATTGCCAACGACCTGCGCTTCTTCGAGTTTGAACCGGGCGCTAAATGGCACTCCTTCCCTGGCTACGGTAAAGGCCAATACTTTGTTGACCCGTGCAAATTCCTGTTGACCACTCCTGGTATCAACGTGGAAACCGGTGAATACGAAGACTTCGGTGTACCTGCTACCATTTTGGCTAACTTCCTGCGCGATAACGGTATCGTTCCGGAAAAATGCGACTTGAACTCCATTCTGTTCCTGATGACCCCGGCCGAAGACCTGGCTAAGATGGAACACTTGGTTGCTCTGATCTCTCGCTTCGAAAAACACATCGAAGCCGACAGCCCGATGAGCGAAGTGGTGCCCACTGTATACGGCCGCAACGCCGAGTACTACAAAGGCTACACCATCCGTCGCCTGTGCCAAGAAATGCACGACTTCTACAAACGCAACAACATGAAACAGTTGCAGAGCGAGATGTTCCGTGCCGACGGCTGGCCGAAACAAGCCATGCTGCCCTACGATGCACAGCAAGCCTTCATCCGCAACGAAGTGAAATTGGTTCGCTTGAGCGAAATCGCTGGTCAAATCGCTGCTGAAGGTGCTCTGCCTTATCCTCCGGGCGTACTGTGTACCATCCCGGGCGAAGTTTGGGGCGGTGCAGTGCAGAAATACTTCCTGGCTCTCGAAGAAGGCATCAACTGCTTGCCTGGTTTCGAACCCGAGCTGCAAGGTGTATATCTGCAGACCGTGGAAGACGGCAGCCGCCGTGCCTTCGGTCACGTAGTGGTTAAAGGCTAATAAGCCGTATCAGGCTACCTGAAACGGTTTCAGGTAGCCTTTGTTAGATAAATTTGATTGCGCGGCAGCGCAGGCTTTGCCGGAATATTGGCCAAACCCGCCTGCCGCATTAAGAAGGATTAAGTATTATGTCAACCTCTCAAAACAAGATGGGTGTGGTACAACTGACCATTCTCACCATGGTAAATATGATGGGCTCAGGCATCATCATGTTGCCGACCAAATTGGCTCAGGTTGGTACGATTTCTATTTTGTCATGGCTGGTTACCGCTGGCGGTTCTCTGGCCTTGGCTTATGCGTTCGCTAAGTGCGGCCGCTTTAGTAAAAACCCCGGTGGTATGGGTGGCTATGCCGAGTATGCCTTCGGTAAATCCGGCAACTTCATTGCCAACTATACCTATGCCGTTTCTCTGGTAATTGCCAACATCGCTATCGCCATCACTGCAGTGGGCTATCTTGCTCAGTTGATGGACTGGCACCTTTCTCCGCAACAAGTAACCATGTGGACCATTATCTTCGTATGGGTTACCACAGTAGCTAACTTTGGTGGTGCGTCAATTACCGGTAAGATTGGTAGCTTCACTGTGTGGGGCGTGGTGATCCCGGTGGTTGGTATCTCCATTATCGGTTGGTTCTGGTTTGATGGCGCTAAATACGCTGCTGCTTGGAACCCGCATAACTACGGTGTGTTTGAAGCTCTGCCGAAATCCATCTCAATCACTCTGTGGTCATTCCTTGGCTTGGAATCTGCTTGTGCAAACTCCGATGCTGTAGAAAACCCCGAGAAAAACGTACCGATCGCTGTATTGGGCGGTACCCTGATGACTGCGGTAATCTACATCGTTTCTACCAACGTAGTAGCCGGTATTGTAGACAATCCTGCTTTGGCTGCTTCTGATGGCCCGTTCGGTTTGGTATTTGCCCAAATCTTTAATCCGACCATCGGTAAAGTGGTAATGGGTTTGATGGTGCTGGCTTGTACTGGTTCTCTGTTGGGTTGGCAGTTCACTGTGGCTCAAGTGTTTAAATCCAGTGCTGACGAAGGCTACTTCCCGAAAGTATTCAGCTCTGTTACCAAATCTAACACTCCGCTGGTAGGTATGATCATCTTGTGCGTGGTGCAAACCCTGCTCTCCCTGATGACCATGAGCCCGAGCTTGAGCGAACAGTTCGACGTATTGGTGAACCTCGCTGTGGTAACTAACCTTGTGCCCTACGTACTGTCTATGTCTGCCTTGAATGTAATGCAGAAAGTTAGCAACGTGCCGGCAGGTGAAATGAAAGTAACCAATTTCGTTGCCCTGATTGGTAATATCTACAGCTTCTATGCTCTGTATGGTTCAGGTGCCGAAGCTATGCTCGGCGGCGGTTTGGTAACCTTCTTCGGTTGGGTAATTTACGGCCAAGTTGCTGGTAAAAAATTCGACCTGAAACAGCCGTACTAATCGGTTACAGCAAACCGGTCTGAACACAGTTTAGACAAATCTGCTAAAAGCAGCCCCCGAATTCTAAATAGAGGAGAATTCGGGGGCTGCGCTTTTTCAGGTAGCCTCATGGATTAAAGGCTACCTGAAAAATACTACCACTGCTTTTCTGGCGTTCTTCCTGAATCTGTTACAATACGCCCCCCTGAATTTAACGTATTAAACACCAAGACAATAATCATGGAAGCCGAACGCATCAACCTGCTCAACAACACCCTCGCCGACTTGGAAAAACGCAGTGGCGAAATTCGCGTGTATCTCGATTACGACGGCAAAAAAGACCGGCTGGAAGAAGTGGTCGGCCTATCCGAAGATCCTGAGCTTTGGAACGATCCAAAACGCGCCCAAGAAATCGGCAAAGAGCGCAAAGTGCTCGAAGGCATTGTGCTCACGCTCGACAACATCGCCGGCGGCATCGACGACAACCGCCTGCTCATCGATATGGCGCTGGAAGAGGGCGATGAAGACAGCTTTGCTGCGATTGAGGAAGATGTAGCCGAGCTGGAAAAACAAATGGCCGAGCTCGAATTCAAGCGTATGTTCAATCAGCCTGCCGACGTGAACAACTGCTTTATCGACATCACAGCCGGCGCCGGCGGCACCGAAGCCGAAGACTGGGCCGGCATGCTGCTGCGCATGTATGTGCGCTATGGCGAGCGCAAAGGCTTCAAAGTGGAAATCATGGAGCAGGACGACGGCGAAATTGCCGGTATCAATCGCGCCACCATCCGCTTGGAAGGCGAGTACGCCTACGGCCTGTTGCGCACCGAAACCGGCGTGCACCGCCTCGTGCGCCACTCCCCATTCGATTCCAACAACAAACGCCACACCTCCTTCGCCTCCGTGTTTGTCTATCCCGAAGTGGACGACAGCTTCGAAGTGGAAATCAACCCGGCAGACGTGCGCACCGACACCTTCCGCGCATCCGGTGCCGGCGGGCAGCACATCAACAAAACCGATTCCGCCGTGCGCATGACGCATATCCCCACCGGCATCGTGGTGCAGTCGCAAAATAGTCGATCGCAGCACGACAACCGTCGCGTGTGTGAAGAAATGCTGCGCGCCAAACTGTTTGAGCTGGAAATGCGCAAACGCAACGAAGAAAAACAGGCGCTGGAAGAAGGCAAATCAGACGTGGGCTGGGGCAGCCAAATCCGCTCCTACGTGCTCGACTCTTCCCGCATCAAAGACTTGCGCACCAGCCACGAAACCGGCAACACCAAAGCCGTGCTCGACGGCGATTTGGACGACTTTATCGAAGCCAGCCTGAAGCAGGGCGTGTGATTACCGCCTCAGCAAATTGAACGCAAAAGGCTACCTGAAAAAGATTTAGATAGGTTTCAGGTAGCCTTTACTTGCCCGGCGAAAATAGCACGATTGGCATGCGAACTGCCGAAGCCGATGGGGGAGTGGGTTTTGCAAAAGCTCAGGCTACCTGAAAAGTGTAAGCAGGATTTTCAGGTAGCCTCAACTGTTTAATCCGAAAGACAACATGATGACCAAACGACAATGCGAATATACGTTTCGCCCAGCCGACAGCCTTACCCAGCTGGTGCAGCTGCTGGCAGCCTTGGTATGTCTGAGCCAATTATTGAGCTGGCTGCTGCTGGCAGGAACAGCTTTGCCGAAAGCATTGGGTTGGCTGGAAATATCGGACGAGGTGCTTGATAGCCTGGCGGGGGTGGCGGAGTTTGGCGCTTGGGTGCTGATTGGTTTGCTGTTGTGTTCGGGTTTGGTGTTTTTATGTTGGCTGTACCGAGCGGCCTGCAATGCACGGGCTTTGGGGCACAGGGAATGCAGGTGAGCCCGGCTTGGGCGGTGAGTGGTTTTTTCGTGCCGATTATCCATCTGTCTCTGCCTTATCAGGCAGTGAAGGAAATTTGGGTAAATGGGCCGGTGGATAGTGAGCCGGACAGCATATGGCTGAGAATTTGGTGGTTCGGTTTGCTCGGTAGCATGGCATTGAGCCGGTTTGCCGATATATCGGCAGGCTGGGAAACGCAGGGCGGTGAATGGGGCATCAGACTGTTGCTGTATACACTGTCGGCTTGGCTAACGGCGGCAAGTGCTTATGCTTTGCTGCGGCTGGTGGGCGAAATCAATCGGCGGCAGAATAGACTGGCTGGGGAATAGGGTTTTCAGGTAGCCTGAGTGCATGATGGGGGCTGCCTGAAGTTTGTCTGAAGTGAGTAATTTTGCCAATAAGGCTACCTGAAAGCGGTGTACCAGTTTTCAGGTAGCCTTTAATATGGCGAGGCAGTTAGCTTTGCTGCTTCAGCTGTTTGGCTGCTTCGATGGCGTAGTAGGTGAGAATGCCGTCTGCACCGGCGCGTTTGAAGGCGAGCAGGCTTTCAAGGATGACTTTTTTGCCGTCCAGCCAGCCGTTTTGGATTGCGGCTTGGAGCATGGCGTATTCGCCGGACACTTGGTAGGCATAGGTGGGCACGCCGAATTGGTCTTTCACGCGGCGGATAACGTCAAGATAGGGCAGGCCCGGCTTCACCATCACCATATCTGCGCCTTCCTGTAGGTCGAGCGCGATTTCGTGTAAGGCTTCGTTGCTGTTGGCGGGGTCCATTTGATAAGTGCGTTTGTCGGCCTTGCCTAAGTTGGCGCTGCTGCCCACTGCATCGCGGAACGGGCCGTAGAAGGCGGAAGCATATTTGGCAGAATAGGCCATCAGCCGGGTGTGGATGTGGCCGGCATCTTCCAAGGCTTCGCGGATGGCGCCGATGCGGCCGTCCATCATGTCGGATGGGGCAATCACTTGTGCTCCGGCTTCGGCGTGGCATAGCGCTTGTTTGATCAGAACTTCCACAGTTTCATCGTTCAATACGTAGCCATTTTTATCAATCAGGCCGTCTTGTCCGTGGCTGGTGTAGGGATCGAGCGCCACATCAGTCATCACGCCCAGCTCCGGGAAGCGCTCGCGCAAGGCGCGCACGGTGCGTGGTACGATACCTTTCGGGTTGTAGGCTTCGCTGGCGGTCAAATCTTTGTGTGGCACGGAAGCAGGAAATAAGGCCAGCATCGGGATGCCCAGTTCGCAAGCTTGCTCAGCGTGGCGCAGCAGATTATCCAAGGTTTGCCGCTCAATGCCGGGCATGGAAGGGATGGGTTCGTTTCCGGAACCTTGCTCCAACACGAATACGGGGTAGATTAAATCATCAACGCTGAGGGTATGCTCACGCATGAGGCGGCGGGAAAAGTCATCTCTACGCATCCGGCGCGGGCGGATGAAGGGAACTTGGCGGAATGGGAAATTCATACTGAAAACCTATCGAAAGTTTTAACGGCGTATATTTTACGCTGCTTAGCAGGGAAATGGGTGAGTAAGATAGGTGGTAGAGATGTTGCGCAATTTTCTGCTAATGAAATTCTGTTTTGTGTTAGAGGCTTAATCTTATTTGTTGGATATTTTGTTTTTAGGTATTTGACAAAGTTTTTTTTGAGGCGTATAGTTCGCATCTTCGCTGTCCCGCATGGCGCAATTTGTTTGTCGCCGGTTTGGTTCAGCAGCTCTTTAACAATCAGATTACCG
>NZ_KV804540.1:0-19178 GCF_001811325.1 Eikenella sp. HMSC071B05
AAGGTAGCCGCTTGAGCCTTGGAAAATTATTTAAGTTGAACCAACCTTGCAGGAGGAAACAAGAGTTTTGGTTATATAATCGACGCTTCTTTTAGTTATTCCAACACTTCAGACCGTGCTTACATCAGCTCCATACAACTCCCTACTTTCCGGCTTAAACAATGAGCAACTTTCTGCGGTAACCTGGCCGGTGCAATCTGCTTTGGTGCTGGCTGGTGCCGGCAGCGGTAAGACTAAAGTGCTTACCACCCGCATCGCTTGGCTCTTGCATAGTGGTCAAGCCAGCCTACATTCGGTGATGGCGGTTACGTTCACTAATAAGGCTGCGAAAGAAATGCGTGCCCGGCTCGAAGCCATGTTGCCGCTTAATATTCGCGCCATGTGGCTGGGTACGTTCCATGGCCTGTGTCACCGATTTCTGCGTTTGCATCACAAAGAAGCTGGTCTGCCAGCTGCCTTCCAGATTTTAGACAGCAGTGACCAGCTCGCTCTAGTCAAACGCCTGCTCAAAGCCCTCAATATTTCCGAAGAAATCATCGCCCCGCGTGCCTTACAAGGCTTTATCAATGCGCAAAAAGAAGCAGGGTTGCGTGCTGCCGTGCTACATGCCAACAATCCGTTTGAGCAGCGCCTGATTGAATGCTATGCCGAATACGATCGTCTGTGTCGGCAGGAAGGGGTAGCAGATTTTGCTGAACTCATGTTGCGTAGCTATGAAGTGTTGCAAAGTAACGAGATCCTGCGTACGCACTACCAAAACCGCTTCAACCACATTTTGGTGGACGAATTCCAAGACACCAATAAGTTGCAATACGATTGGCTCAAACTTCTGGCCGGGCAACATGCTGCCGTATTTGCCGTGGGTGACGACGATCAGAGCATCTACCGTTTCCGTGGCGCGCGCGTGGGCAATATGGCCGATTTCATGCGTGAATTTCAGGTAGCCTCTCCTATCAAGCTGGAGCAGAACTATCGTTCGGTGGGCAATATCCTTGCTGCAGCCAATGCCGTGATTGCCCATAACGACGGCCGCTTGGGCAAGAACCTGCGCACTGAAGCCGAGCATGGCGAAAAAATCCGTTTCCTTTCCGCCTTTACCGACAGTGAAGAGGCCGAGTTCGTGGTAGAAGAAATCAAAGCCCTGCATCGTGACGGCATGGATTTG
Organism: Eikenella sp. HMSC071B05; assembly: GCF_001811325.1. Classification (NCBI taxonomy): domain Bacteria; kingdom Pseudomonadati; phylum Pseudomonadota; class Betaproteobacteria; order Neisseriales; family Neisseriaceae; genus Eikenella; species Eikenella sp. HMSC071B05. Next base: position 1,166 of record NZ_KV804540.1, read on the forward strand.
GCACAAACTGCCGTGCTCTATCGTAGCAATGCCCAGTCGCGTATTCTCGAGCAAGCCCTGTTCCGTGCCGGTCTGCCCTATAAAATCTACGGCGGCCTGCGTTTTTATGAGCGGCAGGAGGTCAAACACGCACTTGCTTATGTGCGGCTGGCGGTTAATCCCGACGACGATAACGCCCTGTTGCGCGTCATCAACGTGCCCGCACGCGGCATTGGCAGCCGTACGGTGGAAAACATTCAAGCCACTGCTGCGCAAGAAGGCATACCGCTGTGGCAGGCAGCCTGCCGCGTAGCCGTGAAGAACGGCAAGGTAGCCACCTTTGTGCGCCTGATTGAAAGCTTGCGCGGCTGCATCGGCCAAGTCGGGCTACCTGATATTGTGGCCGAGGCCGTACGCAGCAGCGGCCTGTATGAGTATTACCAAAACCAAAAGGGCGATCATCAAGACCGCTTAGACAACTTAGACGAACTCATCCGAGCGGCTGAAGAATTCCGCCCTGAAGACAGTACGTTTGAAACCCTGCCCGCTGATGTCGTAGAGAGCCAGGCATTCCCCGTGCTTGCCTTTTTGAGCAATGCTGCGCTTGAATCTGGCGAGAACCAGGCTGCCGCCGATGAGTCTGCCGTACAGTTGATGACTGTGCATGCGGCTAAAGGGCTGGAGTTTGACGCCGTATTCCTCACCGGCATGGAAGAAGGCCGTTTCCCCAGCGAATTGAGCCTGGCTGAACACGGCGGGCTGGAGGAAGAGCGGCGGCTGATGTATGTGGCCATCACGCGCGCACGGCAGCGGCTCTACATCAGCATGGCGCAACAGCGGATGTTGCACGGCCAAACCCATTTTGGTACCGTATCGCGCTTTGTGGAAGAAATTCCGCCCGATTTACTGCATTTACTCACTCCCGTGCTAAAACCACGTTTTCCCGTGCCCGAAGGCCGGCCTCAACAGCGCAGGGCAGAATGGGTTGCACCGGTGGCGAAGCAGGATTACGACGGCTTCAGCATCGGCCAAAATGTGCGGCACGCCAAATTCGGCACCGGCGTAATCATTGAGGGGGAGCGCAAAGCCGGCAGCGCCCGCCTCACCGTAAACTTTGGCAAGCAGGGCATCAAAGTGCTGGACACTAAATTTGCCAAACTGGAAGCTGTGTGAGTTTTCAGGTAGCCTTAGGGCTTGAAGCTAATTGCTTAACAGGCTACCTGAAAAACATCAGCCGAAACGTAGCCGAAAAATTCTTATTGACTATCAAGGAGAACGACATGTCAGCATACGACAGCAACAACATCTTCGCCAAAATCCTGCGCGGCGAAATCCCCAACCATACGGTGTACGAAGACGAAAAAGTCCTCGCCTTCCTCGACGTGATGCCACAGGCGCGTGGCCATGTGTTGATTGTGCCGAAAACGCAGGCCCTGGAGCTGAGCGATCTGCCATTAGAATACGCACAAGCTGTGTTTGCCACCGCCAAAAAAATCATTGCCGCCCAGCGCAAAGTTTTACAGCGGCACGGCATCGTGCAAATGCAGCTCAATGGCCAAGAAGCCGGCCAAAGCGTGTTCCACTACCATATGCACCTGATTCCCGGGCATCTGCACGAGTTGGGGGAACATGAAGACAAGATGGCCGACCACGCTGAACTGGCCGCGCTGGCTGCCAAACTGCGTGAGGCCATAGCGTAGCCGTGCTTCGATTTGGCAGTATATTGAAGCAGCAATAATTAGATCGGCTGCATTTAACGCAACACCCACGGCAATGTTAAAAGGCTACCTGAAAAGTTTCAGGTAGCCTTTTGAAAGCATCAAGTGGAGCAGATAAATGCAGCAGCAATGTCAGAATAGCAGTAACCCAATCGTCTAATTACAAGGTACCACTCACGGTATGAGGCTACCTGAAATTTTCAGGTAGCCTTCCATAGCAAGATGAAATCCGATCAAGCAGAATCCAATAACCATGAACAGGTTTGGCAGCAAACGGATACCGCCGAACTGCGGTGCAAACTTTTGCGTTTTGCCACCCTGCAGCTACACGATGCCCAATGGGCGGAAGACGTGGTACAAGACACCATGCTGAAAGCCTTTTCCCGCCGGCAGCAGTTTAAGTCGGCTGCGCAATGGCAAACGTGGGTATTCGCCATTTTGCGTAACACTTTATTGGATAGCCTGCGCAGCCGAAAAAGCCAACTGCAATGGCAAGTGAGCAGTGAAGACGAACAGTTTCTTGATACTGTGCGCCAGCAGCAGTTTGATGAGAGCGGCCATTGGACGAATAGCGCCACTCCTCAAACATGGGCTTCACCGGAAGATACCATCCGGCAGCAGGAATTTATGCATACCATGGAGTACTGTCTCGAGCACTTGCCGGACAATACCGCGCGGGTATTTATGCTGCGCGAGTTGATGGGGTTGGAGGTGGCTGAAATCTGCCAGCAAACCGGTATCAGCGCCGACAACTGCTACACCATTCTCTACCGCGCCCGCAACGGTCTGCGCCGTTGTCTGCAAAGCAACTGGTTAAATGGATAATGAAAGAACAGCTATGCTGAAATGCCAACGAGCCGCAGAATTGATTTCGCTGCAACATGACCGCCCATTGGGTCTTTGGGAACGTTGGCAGTTGCGACTGCACTTGCTGGTTTGCTCACCCTGCAAACGCTATCAGAAACAACTGGACACCATCAGTTTGGCAATGCACCATGTGCGGCAGGAACAGGCTGAAGACAAGCAGTGAAAGGTTACCTGAAAAAGTATGTGATAAAATAATATGTTCGTTAATTAACAAAAATATTTTACTGAAAAGGCTTGACTTAGATTGGAATAACTGGTGTAATAGCGAACTTCAATAGTGGCCAGATAGCTCAGTTGGTAGAGCAACGGATTGAAAATCCGTGTGTCGGCAGTTCGATCCTGCCTCTGGCCACCACGAACCGCATTTTAGCGGTTATTTTTTTGTCTAACGCCGTCTATCCAAATCTACAAGACCCAAGCCCGGCAAGGATTTTAGCTATGTTTAGGGCTTGTTTGGTATCTACCGCCGTCTATCCGAATTGCATTGAAGCAACAGAATTTTGGGGGTATATTTGGGGGTATCTTAGAAATACCACCGAAAAAATACCCCCAAATGCCGCTAACCGACCGCCAAATCAAGAATGCCAAGCCTGCCGACAAAGCCTATAAACTGGCTGATGGTGGTGGGCTGTATCTGCAAGTTACCCTACGGGTGGCAAATTGTGGCGGTTTGATTGCGCGATAGCCAATAAGCGAAAAACGCTATCAATCGGGAAGTATCCCCTTATCTCCCTGCTCGAAGTGCGGGAAGCTGCCGAAAGCGCACGCCGCCTGCTGGCTACCGGGCAAGACCCGGGCGAAGCCAAGAAGCAGGCCAAACAAGAGCGTATTGCTGCCCTGCAAAACACCTTCCACAATTTGGCCGCCGAATGGTACAAACACCAGCGCGCCGACTGGACGGCAGTCCATGCCGCTAAAGTGTGGCGCAGCTTCGAGGCGGATATTTTGCCTGCGCTGGTGCATCGATAGGAGTTAAAGCGTACCGTGCAGCAAATATAGCTACAAGAAATACATTAAATATCTCCCAAAATTCTGCATCAATGGGAAGTAAAGGAGCAGCTAATAAATTATTAGGTGCTGCAAACAGTTATTTTGGCGGGGCAAATAAGGCTACTGGAATCCAACTAGCTACCGCAGGGGTTCTGTATAGTACTTCATATTTACATCTAAACACCATTTCTTCCAATCAAGGGCAAAGGTCTCATGGAGGAGGATAAAAACAAAATCGGCTAGAAAAGCAACTGCTACACAACCCCAACAGGTTGTAGCTGCTGCAGGCGCGCCTATGCCACCTGATCCGAATAATGGTAATCATCATAATAGATCAAATAATATCAAAGAAAGGCATAGAGAATATGCTGAAAGGGCTGCTAATGACATGCGAGCAAATAGTTCTCAATTTGAAAAAGGGACTACTAGAAATTCGTCTACTCAGATTTTTGCCAATATATCACAAGAAGAAGCTGTGATTAATCTAGAAAGAAATGGTTTTTCACGTCATGCAACTATTCAGCCAAATGTTTACTTTTTTGAAAAAGGGGGTGTTAGATATAATTTTTATCCAAAAAGTACAGGTGGGGGAATGCGTAATGTAAAAACAGGTTTACCATCAGCAGAAATGATTATTGATGGAAAGAGAGTTGGTGTAAAGATACGATTTGGCATAATTAAATAGGGGATATTATTATGAATAAATTTAGTGAAATTATGACTAAAAATGAATTTAGGTTTCCAGATTTTTTTTTCTTTAATAAAGAGTTAAATTATAATAAATTTTTATTTTTTGATTTTCCATTATTTAGCAATAAAGAATTTGCAAATGAGTTTAGCAATATTCTAATTTTAAATAATTATTTAGAATTAGATATTTTTACTTCAGTCAGTGATAGTCCTGTGGTCAATGTGGATGTAGCAAATAATAATTTAACAGATATAGGTAAAATAATATACGAGAAAGAGATTAATTTAACAGGAGTTGTAATCATACCGCATAATCTTAGTTGGTGTGCAGCACAGTATTACCCTGTTGACTGGGGTGTATTTGCATTTAATACCCATAATAAAAAAGCGAAATCGCTATTTGATTCTTTAGATAAAGATTGGTTTGTAACAATCTATCAGCTACAAAAATCATTAAATGATAAATCTTCTCCCTTGTATGAAGAATTTGGAAAGGAAGGTATAGAGGCAATATTAAATAACTATGCATAAGGGTTTGTTATTTTGGGCTGTGTTTTAACACTCCGTGGATAAGAAGTAATAAGGGGCTGCCCTAGATAACACTAGGTTTAACATAGCAATTTGAGATTTCATTGTTGTTAAATCGCCATTCGCATTCTTTCAAATACAGCTCGAAATGCTTTTTCGGAATGCCGTTGAATTTACGCAAATGACGTTTGGCCTGACTCCAGAAGTTCTCAATCCCGTTGATGTGGTTTTGCCTGTCTGCAAAACAGGTGCGGTGATTGATGCGCAAGTAGTTAAACTCGCTAACATCCAATATATTGGAGGCACTGTGGCAATCAGTATAAACCACACTGTCCGGCCTCACTTTATCCTGGATAATCAGCAGCCGGCTAGGTGAATAAGGTAGGGTGTCATAAATAGTATTCTTTAAGCATTTAAGGCTATCTGAGACTTTCAGGTAGCCTTAAATGTTTATGCATAAATAAAGAGCCGGGGAAGCCGGCTCTTTTGCAATATAAACGAATTAACGTTTGGAGAACTGTTTGGCGCGACGTGCCTTGCGCAGGCCGAATTTCTTACGCTCCACTTCACGGGCATCGCGGGTAACGAAGCCAGCTTGAGAGAGGGCAGATTTCAAACCTGCATCATAGTCAATCAGGGCACGGGTGATGCCGTGACGGATAGCGCCGGATTGGCCGGTTTCACCGCCGCCGCACACGTTTACCATAATATCGAATGCTTCAGCATTTTCGGTCAGAACCAAAGGCTGGCGCACCACCATGCGGCTGGTTTCACGGGCGAAAAATTCGTCAACGGGGCGACCGTTTACCACAATCTGACCAGAACCTTTTTGCAGGAACACACGGGCTACAGAACTTTTGCGACGGCCAGTGCCGTAGTAGTATTTACCGTTCATAAAATGGTGTCCTTAAATTTCCAATACTTTGGGTTGTTGGGCGGCATGCTGATGTTCGCTGCCAGCGTACACTTTCAGCTTGCGGATCATGGTGTAGCCCAAGGGGCCTTTAGGCAACATGCCTTTAACAGCTTGTTCTAGAGCGCGGCCGGGGAATTTGTCTTGCATTTCCCGGAAAGTGCGCTGGTAGATACCGCCAGGGAAGCCAGAGTGACGGTAGTAGATTTTGCCTTCATTTTTATCACCGGTAACACGCAGCTTGTCGGCATTAACTACAATGATGTAGTCGCCAGTATCTACGTGCGGGGTGTATTCGGGCTTGTGTTTGCCACGCAAGCGACGGGCGACTTCGGTAGCCACGCGACCCAGAACTTTGTCTTGGGCATCAATGACATACCATTCGCGCTTCACCTCGTGCGGTTTGGCTGAGAAGGTTTTCATAGCAGGAAAATCCAAATTAATATAAGAAAACTTTAATTTTAAAGATTAAGCAGTTTACTGTCAATGTTTATCCTAAGCGGAAACGGAATTTATGGCGTAATCCCTATACATTGTTGCAGTAAGGCAAGCTAGAGAGGAAGGCTGTATATATGGATAGGCTGTCAGTTTTGGTTGCTGTTTGACATTGTTTAGCTGGGTGCAGTGCAGGTAAAGCCATTTTATTTCAATATATTATGTTTGATCTATGTTGATTTAATTGACGCATGCGAGACGCAACAAAGAGTGTAGAGGCTACCTGAAAACCGTATTGCCCGTAGCGCCAAGGATATTAGTCATCCCACAACATTTCCTGCATCAGCCGCATGCCCCATTGCCAGCCGCCCAAGCGCTGGTTGAGGTGGCCGGACTGCGGTGCGCGTAACAGCCTGGCTTGCCAGATGGTGGCGGTATCGCTTGCCCAGTCGGTTGGGCACAGTGGATTTTCATCTTGCCCAATTACTAAAGCGGCTTTGCAGTTGGTACGGGCGCGTTGCAAGGTATGCCATTCATCATCCATGCAGGCAGATTGCAGGGGAGAGACCAAAATCATGCCGCGAATGCGTTGTTGGCTGCGCATGCTATTTTGGAACTGCCAGGCCATGACGGCCGGTACGCCTGCGCCGTGTGCCACAATCATGGCCTGGCCGGGGATAAGCTGCCACGCGGTATTGATTTTGCTTTGCCATTGGGCAATGCCTTCATCAGCAGCGCAAGATACTTGTTGCACCAGCGGATAACTGCGTGCCCAAATGTCTATCCACATTTCCGGCTCGGCAGCGTCACGCACGAGGAGCAGGGTAAGGTCTTGAGTGGCAGGCATAGGCGGTAGGGTGGAGTAGGGAAAAAGCATCATTGTAATGCATGGCTACTCCAAAGAGGAGTAACGTGGGGGGAGTCTATATACTGTTATTCCTACTTTGGCACGGCTATTAAGTGTAGTTTGGAGAGGCTGTGCTGCCACTTTTCAGGTAGCCTGCGGCACGATAGAAGCCGTTGGATGCCGGTGCTATAATCCGCCACTTCATATTACGCTGTTTCCATTAAGATGATTTTGCGGTGGAATCAGCTATCCTATTAAGCTAAAACAACAGGTTATCCATGCTTTCTAATTCCACCATCCTCGTAACCGGCGGCACCGGCTCGTTCGGCAACACCTTCGTGCCCATGACCCTGGCCAAATACAATCCCAAAAAAATCATCATCTTCTCCCGCGACGAAATGAAGCAGTGGGAAATGGCGAAAAAATTCCAAGGCGACAAACGCGTGCGCTTCTTCATCGGCGACGTGCGCGACAAAGACCGCCTCTACCGCGCGCTCGACGGCGTGGATTACGTCGTCCATGCCGCCGCCACCAAAATCGTCCCCACCGCCGAATACAACCCGTTCGAGTGCGTGAAAACCAACATCAACGGCGCAATGAACCTGATTGACGCCTGCATCGACAAAGGTGTGAAGCGCGTCGTCGCCCTGTCCACCGACAAAGCCAGCAGCCCCGTCAATTTATACGGCGCGACCAAACTCGCCAGCGACAAACTCTTCGTGGCCGGCAACGCCTATTCCGGCGAACACGGCTGCCGCTTTGCCGTGGTGCGCTACGGCAACGTGATGGGCTCGCGCGGCTCGGTAATCCCTTTCTTCCTCACCCAGCGCGCACGCGGCACGCTGCCGATTACCGACCCGCGCATGACCCGCTTCATGATTTCGCTGGAACAGGGCGTTGAGCTCGTGTGGCACGCGTTTGACGACATGGTGGGCGGCGAAATTTATGTGAAGAAAATCCCGTCGATGAACATTTGCGATTTGGCCGCCGCCGTCGCCCCAGAATGCGCGCAGGAAACCGTCGGCATCCGCCCCGGCGAAAAACTGCACGAGCAGATGATTGGCGCGGAAGACTCGTTCCACACCTACGAATACCCCGAACACTTCAAAATCCTGCCCGCCATCAACGGCTGGGACGAAACGCCCGAGCGCATCAAAAACGGCGTGAAAGTGCCCGAAGGCTTCGTGTATGCCAGCGACAACAACACGGAATGGATGACGCGCGAGGAATTGCAGGCGTGGATTGAGGCGAACAAAGAGAAAATCGGTGCGATTTGATAGAGAAGGCTACCTGAAAATGCTTGGATGAATTTTCAGGTAGCCTTAATAACGACGGAACACCCATGCCGCTATTCGATTTCACACTTAAAAATATTGAACAGGCCTTAGCGTTTAATTATGCCAGCCCGTGCTGGTTTTGGCTTACAGACGGCAGCTACAACATCTGCATCAATGGCAAATGCCTGCTGTCCTATAATCCGGACTGCTTAACGACAGAAGAACGCGCACAAGTCGAGCAACATGCCGCCGCAAACAGATTGCCCGCCCACGAACCCGACTATTACATCGTACGGCTGTATGAAGACGTGCTATCTGAAGCCTTGCCTTACACTTGGCACAATGTGGGTGAACTCGCCCATCAATGCTTACTCAATCCCACCGTCGATGATTTGGCAGGGGAAGCACGCTGCGACAGTTTGATCTTAGATGAAGATGACGACCTGTTAGACAAGTGCATGTTCCCACATGGCTATTTGGGCAGCGGCTATATGCTTATGCCGGAATTTCGTGTGTGGCGTTATGCCGATGAAATTTATATTTATTGGAATGGCAACCGCACGAACGAGAATGGTATCCCGTTCTTTCAGCATACGGGCGAAGCCGTTTTCGTGATCAGCTTTGATGATTTTATACACGAAGTACGCGACTTCCATCGCCGCCTGATGGCCGCTATGGCAGAACGTATCCGCCAAATCCAAACAGATTTCCCTAACTTTTATCCTGTTACACACCCCATTGTTAATCGAGACGGCACACCGGCCGGAGAAACTGTTTATGACCTTGCTGGCCTGCTAGCCGAACACAAAGAGCGCGAGCAAGAGTTCAATCAGGCCTTACAAAAGAAGTGGCCAATCCATCCGGATTTTGAGCAAGCCAATTTGCGTGCGGGCATCAACTTGCGTCAACTGTTGGCAGATCATCCTCATCCGATTGATATTGTCCGCATCACAAGTTTTTAAAGTATTTAGACTGCTCGGGCTACCTGAAATGAAACGTGGCCGTCTGGTTTATTCCTAAATACTTTTCAGGTAGCCTACAATCCTAAAAGGCTACCTGAAAGTTCCAACAATCCAAGCAAAGGAGAAATCCCCCAAATGATCCCCTACGGTCGCCAAACCATTTCCGAAGCCGACATAGCCGCCGTTGTGCGCGTGCTCCAATCCGACTTCCTCACCCAAGGCCCGCAAGTGCCTGCCTTTGAAGACAGCCTGAAAGCCTATTGCGGTGTGCGGCATGCCGTGGCCGTAAACAGTGCCACTTCCGCCCTGCATCTTGCCTGCCTCGCGCTCGGCTTAGGCAAAGGCGACAGTTTGTGGACATCCCCCATCACCTTCACCGCTTCCGCCAACTGTGCCCGCTATTGCGGCGCAGACGTGGATTTTGTGGATATCGACCCGCACACCCTGAATATGTCTCCCGCCGCGCTGGAAGCCAAGCTGAAAGCGGCCAAAGTTTCAGGTAGCCTGCCCAAAATCGTGGTGCCGGTTCACTTCTCGGGCGAACCCTGCGATATGCGGAAAATCCACGCATTATCAAAAGAATACGGTTTCAAAATCATTGAAGATGCGTCCCACGCCGTCGGCGGCAGCTATCAGGGCGGCAAAGTCGGCAACTGCCAATATAGCGACATCACCGTATTCAGTTTCCACCCCGTCAAAATCATCACCACCGCCGAAGGTGGTGCCGCCCTTACCAACAGCCCCGAACTTGCCGCCAAACTCGCCCTACTGCGCAGCCACGGTATCACCCGCAATCCTGAAGAAATGACTCAAGAGCCGGACGGCGCTTGGTATTACCAGCAAATCGACCTCGGCTACAACTACCGCATGACCGAACTGCAAGCCGCGCTCGGCGTGAGCCAGATGACCCGCATCGACGAATTCGTCGCCCGCCGCCATGAACTTGCCACCCGATACGACCGCCTGCTGGCCCGCCTGCCGCTCGTCTTGCCGCAGCGCCATCCAGAAAGCCGCTCCGCCTTGCATCTTTACCCAGTACAAGTGCGCGCCGACAGCGGCAAAACCCGCCGCCAGGTGTTTGACTTCCTGCGGCAAAACGGTATCGGCGCCAACGTGCACTACATCCCCGTCCATACCCAGCCCTACTACCGCCAACACTTCGGCTTCAAAACCGGCGACTTCCCCGCCGCCGAAGCCTATTACGCGGGCGCAATCAGTATCCCTCTGTATTTCGGGCTGACCGAAGCCGAACAGGATAAAGTGGTGGAAGTATTGGAACGGGCTTTCGGCTAGTGCCCGCAAACACGACAAAGGCTACCTGAAACCGGTTTTCAGGTAGCCTTTTAACCGCATGATATGTCGGCTAAATCGAATAATCGTCTTTCAATAAATGCTTATACGCGTGCAGATACGAAGCCGCCACAAACGCCGTGCCGCCGGCCACATTGCCTAGAAACACGGGAATCATATTGGCAAAAAACTGCCCCCACGACACATTCGCCCCCGCAAAGATGCCGGCCGGAATGATAAACATATTGGCCACAAAGTGTTGCAGCCCAATCAGCACAAAGGTCATCACCGGAAACCACATCGCCAAAATCCGACCCGAAGTCTGCTTCGCGCCGAAATAAAACCAAATGCCCATGCACACCATCCAGTTGCAAGCAATGGCCGACACAAATGAGCGGCCAAAGCTCATGCCCACCTTGGCTTCGGCAATGGCAACGGTTTTCGCCGCCGCCACACCTTCGGTCAAGCCCACGAAATGCCCGAGGAAATACGCCATACACAAAGCCCCGGCCAAATTGCCCAAGCTCACGATCAGCCAGTTGCGCATCAGGTTGGCCACATTGATTCTTTTGCCAAACCAGCCCAGCCCCATCAGCATCATATTGCCCGTGGCCAGCTCGCCGCCGCCAATCAGAATACAAATCAGGCAGATCGGGAATACCGCTGCGCCCAATAAGTTGGCCAGACCCGACCATTCGGGCGGAATGCCGGTAACCACTTTTAAAAACGCCAAATAGCCGAAGCCCACATAACCGCCGCCCAGAAAGCTCAAAATCGCCAGCGTTTTCAAGCTTGAGCCTGATTTGGCCTGAGCTTTCTGCAGAGAATCCTGCAAGATTTCATGGGGGTAGAAGTCGCGCAAATGTTCCGGTTTCACAAAATTCATGGCTTGTCCTTATCGGCAGTTCAACGTTGGCAAACTGTATCAAGCACACGGCATTTTGTGAAAGAATGATTACTTTTATGGAAATTGCTGCCGGTTATAAGCCGGTTTGGTGCAGAAGCAAGTGGGCACTTTCAGGTAGCCTTCAAAACGCAATAAAGGCTACCTGAAATACAGCCAACGCATTTTGACTGCGTTGCGCGGTATGTTCAGGTAGCCTTCGGTGTTTCAGCCGTCAGTCAAACGCCTTCACCAGCGCAAACCGCGCCACAGAGCCGTTTTCCGTTGCCACTTCCTCCGCAAACATCGCCAGCGGGCGCACCCACACGCCGTAGTCGCCATAGAGCGCGCGGTACACCGCCAGCGGCTCTTCCGTTTCGCTGTGCCGCGCCGTGTGCAGCAGTTCGTAGAGATTGCCTTTGTAGTGGCGGTAGAGGCCGCGGGGCAGGGTGTGGGACATGGCGGTTTCCTTGTAAAATGAAGCCCTGATTATAGCTTAAACCACTGGGCTGCTTGCTTGGGCACTCTGGTTTTAGCTGTGCCGCAACTTGGCTTTTTTCGGAAACCTTATTTTCATTTTTCAGCTAGCCTGCAACGCCATTGATGATGTCTGATTTCTCCCTCCTCGCCGCGCTGTGGTTTTCCGCCTTCACTTCCGCCACGCTGCTGCCCGGTACGTCCGAGGCCGCGTTTGCCGCCTTCTTATGGCAGCGCCCAGAAGCCGCGTGGGCAGCCTCACTTCCTATTGGCTCGGCCGCCAGTTGCCGGAGCGCGGCCAAAGCAAACTGTCTCCCCGAGCCGTGAGCCTGCTGCGGCGGCACGGCGCATGGTTGCTGCTTTTGGCTTGGCTGCCCGTGGCCGGCGATGCTTTGCCCCTGGCTGCCGGCTGGTTGCGTTTGAACGCGTGGGCATGCACGGCAGCGCTGGCGGTGGGTAAGTTTGCCCGTTATGCTTTGATTTGGCAGGGCGTGAGCTGGCTAAACTGAGGCTACCTGAAAGTTAAGAAGCGTTATTCTTGTACTAAGTGAGTTATTTGCTTGAAAACCACAATCCAAGCATCTCTGGGCAACACATTGATAACCTGATTCCAAACGTAGGGCTCCAATGCAATTAGAAAATTAAGGGGTAAGCCAGAGATTGTTCATGCCCTGGTTCATCAACAGCAGTACCGTTTGGTTAGGAAATCAACGCTGTAAAAGCTGTGGCAAAATTGGCAGGTAATGCCGGAAAGCTTGGTGTATACTGATAACAAGTTAATGTATGGAAAGGTTATCTACGAAATACATTCTCTTCCCGCTTTTCAGGTAGCCTCACAACTGCCTGAAAGGCTACCTGAAGGAGTAATCATGACCCTGCAACAAGCCCTCGAACGCCGCCGCTCCGTGCGCCACTACGGCGATGCGCCCATTGATGCCGACATCGTGCGCCAATGCCTGCGCCTTGCCCAGCTGGCACCCAGCAGTTCCAATATGCAGCTTTATGAGTTCTACCACATCACCGATGCCGCCGTGTTGAAGCAGCTTGCCGAAGCCTGCCTTGGGCAGAAAGCCGCCGCTACCGCGCCGCAGATGGTGGTGTTCGTTACCCGCCAAGACCTGCACCGCAGCCGCGCCGAAACCGTGCTCGATTTTGAGCGCGGCAACATCCAACGCAACAGCCCGCCGGAAAAACAGGCCAAACGTATTCAGGCGGAAGAAGGCTACCGCAACAAGCTCATGCCCTTTGTTTACACCCGCTGCTTCGGCCTGCTCGGCGCGTTCCGCACAATGCTGGCATGGAGCATTGGCCTGTTCCGCCCGATGATGCGCGACGTGTCCGAAGCCGATATGCGTATCGTGGTGCACAAAAGCTGCGGCTTGGCGGCACAAACCTTTATGCTCGCCATGGCCGAAGTAGGCTACGACACCTGCCCGATGGAAGGGCTGGACAGCCGCCGCGTAAAACACATTCTGAACCTGCCGCGCGGCGCAGAAATCAACATGGTTGTTTCCTGCGGCATCCGCAAAGAAGGCCACGGCATCTGGGGCGAACGCTACCGCCTGCCGTTTGACGAGGTGTATCGGCATATTTGAAGCGCCGCACACAAATTTGAGGCTACCTGAAAAGTTCCAGGTAGCCTTTTTGATAAACGGTCGGATTTTATAGTGGATTAACAAAAATCAGGACAAGGCGGCGAGCCGCAGACAGTACAGATAGTACGGCAAGGCGAGCCAACGCTGTACCGGTTTATGTTAATTCACTATACATTTGCCATGCCAAGCCCCGCCCAAGCCCTTGTTGCAGCCACCGCAATCCCTGCCTGCACCCATCGCAAACCGCTGCGGCCGACTGCCCAAATCAGCTATAATCCCTGCCTTAATAAACCGTATTCGCCACGCTTTCCCAAAAGCTGGCAGAAACTGCTACTCCATGACCCTTTGCATCATTCCCGCCCGCGGCGGCAGCAAACGTATTCCGCGCAAAAACATCAAGCCATTCAACGGCAAGCCGATGATTGCCTATTCCGTCGAAGCAGCGCTGGAGAGCGGCTGCTTTACGCGTGTGGCGGTGTCGACCGATGATGAAGAAATCGCCGCCGTGGCGCGGCAATACGGTGCGGAAACCCCGTTTGTACGCCCGCCCGAGCTGGCGGATGATTTTGCCACCACTGGTGTTGTGATGCGTCATGCCGTTGCCACGCTGTTGGCGGAGAGGCTACCTGAAAGCGAGCGCAGCGGGTTGTTGCACGGCAAAAGCGGGCAGCCGGATTTTTCAGCTAGCCTCAAGCCAGCCTTGCCCGAAGTCTGCTGCTTGTATGCTACCGCCCCATTCGTGCGCCCTGCCGACCTGCAACGCGGGCTGGATACGCTGCGCCGAAGCGGTGGCGATTATGCTTTTTCGGTAACCGATTTTCCCTTTCCTATCCAGCGTGCCCTGCGGCTGAACGGGCAGGGCGGCGTGTCGATGTTTCAGCCGGAAAATTTTGCCGTGCGCTCGCAGGATTTGGAGCACGCTTGGCACGATGCGGGGCAGTTTTATTGGGGCAGTGCCGAGGCTTGGCTGGCGGAAAAACCGATTTTCAACAGCCGTTCTGCTGCCGTGAAATTGCCACGATATCGTGTGCAGGATATTGATACGCCGGAAGATTGGGCGCGGGCGGAAATGATGTGGCGCGTGTTGCAGGAGATGGGCGGTTAGCCGGATTAGCAAATCCAGCTGCACCTTTTGCCGCGCAGAAGCGCACGGTACTCGCTTTCAGGTAGCCTTTAGGCTTCCAAATCGGCAAATTCGGGATGAAAGGCGAGATAGCCAATCACGAACGGACAGTCACTGCGGATTTTCACGCCCTGCCGCCGCGCGGCTTCCAGCGCGGTGCGGACGATGTCGGCAGCGATGCCGCGCCCGTAGGGGCTGGCCGGCGCTTCGGTGTGCAACAGCTGCCAGATGCCGCCTTCGACTCGGTAGGACACATAATAGGTTGCGCCGTGTTCGGTGTATTCGAAGCGTTGCGCAGCTGGGTTGTGGGTGATGGTGCGCATAATGGTTTTCCTGTTTTCAGGTAGCCTTTGTTTTGCTACGCCGAAGCTCTCTGTGTTCGCTTTCAGGTAGCCTTTGATTAAAGACCAAACGATGAAGATTTTAATCCGTGCAGACGCGTCCCTCCAAATCGGCAGCGGCCACATCATGCGCTGCCTCACGCTGGCGCACGAGCTTTCGCGGCGCGGCCATGAGGTGCGCTTTATCTGCCGTGAGCTGCCCGGCCATTTGGGCGAAACCATCGAGCGCGCCGGTTTCGGCTTGGTGTTGTTGCCCGTGCCGCCGCAGGCTGGCAGGCTACCTGAAAGCGAGCGCTGCGAGCCTCTGCGCAGCAAAAATGAAGCAAAGGCCACAACGTGCGTTCAGCTGGCCCATGCCCATTGGCTGCCGGTATCGCAGGCGCAGGATGCCGCAGATTGCTTGCCGCATATCCTTGCTTTTGCGCCGGATTGGATTATTTGCGACCACTATGCCTTATCCGCCGAGTGGGAGCTAGCCGCCAAAGCCGCTGCGGGCAGCCGCCTGATGGCGATCGACGACTTGGCCGACCGCCCCCACGCCGCCGATTTGCTGCTGGATCAAAACCTCGGCCACACCCCTGCCGATTACGCCGGTCTGGTGCCTGCCGCCTGCCGCCTGCTCACCGGCACGCGCTATGCCTTGCTGCGCGAAGAATTTGCAGCCTGGCGCGAGGCAAGTTTGCAACGCCGTGCTGCCCAAGCCGAAACAGGCTACCTGAAGCAGATTTTGGTGAACTTGGGCGGCGTGGATAAAGACAACCATACTTTAGCAGTGCTGCAGGCGCTTTCAGGTAGCCTGCCTGCCGATTGCCGCGTCACCGTGGTGATGGGCAAAACCGCGCCGCACACCGCCGCCGTGCAGGCTTTTGCCGATAGCGTGCCGTATCCCTGCCGCGTGCTGGTGGGCGCAAACAATATGGCCGAACTGATGGCCGAAGCCGATTTGGCCATCGGCGCAGCGGGCAGCACTTCGTGGGAACGCTGCTGCCTGGGTTTGCCCACCATGATGCTGGTGTTGGCGGAAAACCAACGCGGCATCGCAGAAACCTTGCAGCAGGCCGGAGTGGCGAGTGTGGCTGATATGGCGGATTTGCCTGCCAGCTTGGCCCGGCTGCTGTCTGAAGCGCCTGCCCTGCGGGCAGAGCAGAGCCGCCACGCCGCCACGCTGTGCGATGGGTGCGGCGCGCTGCGGGCAGCCAATAATTTGGCCGATTTCGCGCCTGCCGTGCTGCGACCCGCCGCGCCAGCCGATTGCCGCCGCCTGTTTGAGTGGCGCAATCATCCCGAGATTCGCCGCTTTATGTTCGATAGCGGGGAAATCGCTTGGGATGGGCATCAGGCATGGTTTGCCCGCCAGCTGGCCAACCCCGAGTTCACCATGCTGCTGTATGAAACCGGCGGTACGGCGCAGGGCTATGCCAGCTTCAAACACCTGGGCGGCGGCCGCTGCGAATGGGGCTTCTACCTCGCGCCCGATTGCCCGCGCGGCCAAGGCCACGGCGGCACATTGGGGCAGCTGGCGTTACAATACGCCTTCTGCCGCCTGAATATGCGCGAAGTGCACGGCCAAGTGTTGCCGCATAACGCCGCCAGCCTGGCTCTGCATCACAAGCTCGGTTTCCGCCTGGAGGATCAGACAGCCGGGCAGAATGCGCAGCAGGCCTTGTCATTTGTGCTTCGTGCCGAAGATTTTTTGTATTAAACGCTAAAATGGCAGCCTCCCCCATGAAGGCTACCTGAAACCGAAACCACCCATGAAACCCACATTCCAAATCAACGGCCGCCCCATCGGCGCCGCCCATCCGCCCTACATCATTGCCGAGATGTCGGCCAACCATAACGGCAGCCTGCAAACCGCCTTCAACATCATAGAACAGGCCAAGGCTGCCGGTGCCGATGCCGTCAAAATCCAAACCTACACCGCCGACACCATCACGCTGCGCAGCAACGCGCCCGAGTTCCAAATCAAAGGCGGCCTGTGGGACGGGCAAACGTTGCACGAGCTGTATCAAAAAGCGCATCTGCCTTGGGAATGGCACAAGCCGCTGTTCGATTTTGCCCGCGAGCAAGGCATCACCATTTTCAGCTCGCCGTTTGACTTTACGGCGGTGGATTTGCTGGAAAGCCTCGATGCCCCGGCTTACAAAATCGCCTCGTTTGAAGCGGTGGATTTGCCGCTGATCCGCTATGTGGCACAAACCGGCAAGCCGATGATTGTGTCCACCGGCATGGCCGATGCCGAAGAAATCGCCGAAGCCGTGGCCGCTGCGCGCGAAGGCGGCTGCAAGGAATTGGTGCTGCTGCACTGCGTGAGCGGCTACCCCGCACCGGCAGCAGATTACAACCTGCGCACCCTGCCCGATATGGCGCAGCGCTTCGGCGTGCCGGTGGGTTTGTCCGACCACACGTTAGACAACACCACCGCCATCGCCGCCGTGGCGCTCGGTGCGTGCGTGATCGAAAAACACTTTACGCTAGACAGAAACGGCGGCGGCCCGGACGACAGTTTTTCTTTAGAGCCGCAGGATTTGGCCGAATTGTGCCGCAGCAGCCATACCGCCTGGCAGGCGCTGGGGCAGGCCGATTACGGCTTGAAATCGAGCGAGCAGGGCAATATCCAGTTCCGCCGTTCGCTGTATTTTGTGAAAGATATGCAAGCGGGCGACACCATCGGCGCCGACTGCATCCGCAGCGTGCGCCCCGGCTACGGGCTGGCGCCCAAACATTACGACGCGCTCATCGGCAAACGCCTGCGCCGCGATGTGGCGGCTAATACGGCAACCGATTGGGATTGTGTGGAAGAGTAGAAAAAGTTTCAGGTAGCCTCACGGCGGTGTGAGAGGCTACCTGAAAGCATGAGTACCAACGAAGCTGGGAATTCGCTTTTTGTTGTGTTTGAAGCAGTTTGCCAAATTTCAGGTAGCCTTTCTCATTTATGCCTTGTTCACCTTTGCGCCTCATGCCGGCGCGGGCACTTCCTTTTCTTTGCTTCGCCAAAGAAAAGGAAGCAAAAGAAAAGCGACTGCGGGCACAGATTTGGCTTCGCCAAACTTCCCTCACTGCACACGGTTTTTCGGGCGGGCTCGCAACTTGCGGCT
>NZ_KV804540.1:19278-89319 GCF_001811325.1 Eikenella sp. HMSC071B05
GCGGCTGCGCCGCTTCGAACATGCAAGCCCTTATTCCCCGAAAAACCGCACTCCGTTCGGCTGTGCCAGCAGAGCAGGACGCAGCCCAACCGTTTGTGCCAAATATTCTGTGCTTGGATATGTAGGAAGTTTAATATTAGCTTCGTAGTGAAACATGAAGATTCTAAAAGACAGCCTCATCTACCTCGTTGGCGAAATGCTGGCCAAGGCCATGCCTTTTCTGCTGCTGCCTTATCTCACGCGCAAGCTGGGCACGGCGGGGTTTGGCGAGCTGTCGTATTATCAGGCGGCGTTTTCGCTGCTGCTTATCGGCTTTGGTATGAGCCAGGATGGCGCGGTTACGCGGTATTACTATGTATACGGCCAGCGCAACCTGCACAGCGTGGTGTATGCCGGCGCGCTGTATACCGCCTTTGCCGCGCTCATCGGCCTATTGGCAGCATGGCAGCTGCATTCGCTGGCGCTGGCGGCGGTGGTGTGTGCGGCAGCGGCACAAACGGTGCTGGCCACGCAATTGAGCCTGCGCCAATGCCGCAAACAGGCCTTGTCCTATACGGCCATTCAGTTCGGCAGCAGCCTGTTCACCACCGTGTTCACGGTGTGGCTGCTGGAAATGAGTGCGGATTATCCGGTGGAGCGGCGCTTTTTGGCGCTGTTTGCCGGCAATGCGCTGGTGTCGCTGGCGGCCTATCTGCTCTATCGGCGCAGTGCCGGGCAGCGGCTGGGATTCAACCGGCGGCGGGTGCGGCAGGCTTTGCGCTATATTTTCGCGCTCGGTCTGCCTTTAGTGATTCACCATGCGGGCAATTATGTGAAAGGGCAGTTCGACCGCGTGGTGATTTATCAGGGCTATTCCGCCGCCACGCTGGGCGTGTATTCGGCGGGCTACCAAACCGCCAGCGTGCTGAGCGTGCTGTTGATGGCGCTAAACAAAGCCACCGTGCCGTATTACTACCAAGCCTTGCGCAGCGGCAAAATCACGGCGGCCACGGTACGCCGCTGGGCGCTGCTCTCTCTCTTGGCTGCGCCGTTGCCGGCAGTGGTGGCCTGGCTGATGCCGGAGCGGCTGTTTCTGTGGCTGCTCGGGGCGCAGTATGCGGGAGTGCATTACTATATTTGCTTGTTTTTGCTGGGTTTCGGTTTGGCCGTGCCCTATTATTTGCAGGTGAATTATTTGTTTTACCACGCGCAAAACCAGCGCATCGCGCTCACTTCGCTGCTCTCGGCGGGCGGCTATCTGCTGGTGTTGCTGCTCACCGCGCGGGTGGGCATCCAATGGGTGCCGCTGGCGATGATTGCGGGCAACGCGCTGATTTTCCCGATATTGTTCCGGCAGGTGAAACCGTATGGCTGATTTGGCGAATTTAATCATCTGCCTCACGCCCCTACAGGCCTTGATGGCGCAGCGACTGATGGCGCGGCGCGCAGAACCGTTCGATTTGCTGATGCTGTGCTACGAAGATGCGGATAATGCTAAGTTTCGGCATTATTTTCAGGTAGCCTCTGCGGGCAGCCGCCATGCCGAATATGCCCTGATTCCGCAAAACAAATGGCGGCGCGAGCTGGGTTTGCCCCACCTGTTGCGCGGGCTGGAGAAAGAATACGCCACCGCCTTTGCCGCCAGCATCGATAATCCGAACGTGCAATATGTGCTGAACCGCATCCGCTTTGCCGCACTGGAAACCTTCGACGACGGCACGGGCAACCTGATTCCCGGCAGCGTGCTCTACCGCAACAGCAGCAACCGCCAGCGGCAGCTGATGAACCGCCTGCGCGGCATCCGCCTGCAAACCGAAGACCTGCGTCGCCTCTCGCGGCGGCACCACACGCTCTATCCCGGCCAGCCCAATATTGCCGCGCCCACCGTGCCGCTGGATTTATGGGCGGCAGCCGAACAAGGGCTACCTGAAAGCGGGCAAGGTGGGCTTCGCCAAAGCGAAGGCAGAGAGGTGCTGAGAAGCGAAAATGGGGCAGTGGATGAGTGTGGCTTAAACGAAAGGCTACCTGAAAAAAATATGGCCGACGTGGCTGCCGCAAACCCTACGCCCGTCCGCACCCGCCGCATCCTGCTCGGCCAACCGTTGCTGCCCAACGCGGCAGATAACGCTGCGCTGGCCGAAAGCCTGCTGCGCCGTTTTGAGATTGGCGAATATTTCCCGCACCCGCGCGAAACCTACTGCGTATCGGGCACCGAATACATTGCCAGCCCGCTGATTTTTGAAGACTATCTATTGGAAAGCCTGCGCCGCGAGCCTGATACCCGCTTCGAGGTGTACCACCTCGTCAGCACCGCTGCGCTGAATGTGCACGCCTTCCCGCGCACTATCGTGTATGCCGTGCGCCCCGCAGAAGCCGCCTTTCACACGCCCGGCGTGGTGCGGATTTATGAAGTGATGACGCAGTTGGGCATTCCGATTATCGATATTGAGTGAGTTTCACGATAACTGTTTAGCGTTATGAGCAGCGCCTTTTTAATTTTGTGCCACCGCCCGCCGCTGTATTGGCTGCGGCTGGCCGAGCGCCACCCCGAAATCCGACTGCTGCTGCACTACGATGCCAAGGCAGATATCGGCGCGTTGCCACCCCTGCCGCCGAATGTGGGCCTGATTCCGCAGCGCGTCAACATCCGCTGGGCGGGTTTCAGTATGGTGGAAGCCACGCTGCACCTGATGCGTGCCGCGCTGGCCGATGCAGACATCCGCTTTGTGCACCTCGTGAGCGGCAACTGCGTGTTGCTGCACGCCCCCGCGCAAATCGAGCGTGAATTTGCCGCACTGCCGCGCGGCAGCCTGCTGCTGGAATGCCATGCCGAGCTACGCCTGCGCTACCGCGTGCGTTTCAACACGCCGCACGCCGATACCGCTTGGCAGCGCCACCTGCCCGGCAAACTGCTCACCAAAGCATTTCAGGCAGCCGATAAAATCCTGCCTGCCACGCAAACGGCCTATGCCGGCAGCCAATGGTTTTCTGCCGACCGTGCAGCCTTGGCAGCCCTGCTGAATGCGGCAGATGAGCAGGCCTGCACCTTCTTCCGAAAGAAGCTTTGCCCGGACGAGCATTTCTTCCAATATCTGGCAAAAAGGCTACCTGAAACGGCAGGCATCACGCTGTGGCCCAGCAACCACCGCCACATCCGTTTCGCCCCGGGCAGCAACCACCCCGATACGCTGGCTTTGGCTGAATTGCAAGCCTTGCGCCACAGCCCGAATTGGCTGGCACGCAAAGTGGACGACGATACCGCGCTGCGCTTTTTAGACGAGACAGAAGGAGTAGCGTCATGATTGCGCCAGCGCAAAACCAACTTTCAGGTAGCCTTTCGGTGGAAAGCGCGTCGCCGTTTTCCGTGTTGATGTCGCTGTATGCGCGCGAGCAGCCGGAATATCTGCGCCAATGTTTGGCCAGCCTGGCCGCGCAAACCCTGCCGCCAAACGAAATCGTGCTGGTGTATGACGGCGGGCTACCTGAAAACCTGGAAGCCGTTGTAGCAAGCTTTTCAGCCAGCCTGCCGCTGAAGATTGTGCGGCTGCCGCAAAACGTGGGGCTGGGGCGGGCACTGAATGCCGGTTTGCAGGCCTGTGAGCACGAATGGGTGTGCCGCATGGATACTGACGATATCTGCCACCCCGAGCGTTTCGCACGTCAGCTGGCGTTTGTGGCGGCGCACCCGCAGCTTGACGTGTGCGGCAGCCAGATTGACGAGTTTGAACACACGCCGGCCGATACCGCGCACAGCCGCCGCGTGCCCTGCGAACACGAGGAAATTGCCCGCTTTGCCAAAAGCCGCAATCCCATCAACCACATGACGGTGTGCTACCGCAAATCGGCCGTGCTGGCGGCGGGTAATTATCAGCACGCGCCGCTGTATGAGGATTACGATTTGTGGGTGCGTATGCTGCTGAACGGCTGCCGTTTCGCCAACCTGCCCGAAGTGCTGGTGTATGCGCGTGCAGGCGACGAGATGTATCGGCGGCGCGGCGGCTGGGCGTATGCTAAAAACGAGCTGGCCATGCAATGGCGCTTCTACCGCGCGGGCTTTTTGAGCGCGACGCAGTCGGCGAAAAACGTGCTGTTGCGATTGCCGGTGCGGCTGCTGCCGAATGGGGTTCGGCAGTGGGTGTATCGAGTGTTGTTGCGGAAGTAGATTTGCTGTGAAGCCGGGCTTTTATTAAGCATAAGTTGGGTTTGGGCAGCTTGCTGAATTTCAGGTAGCCTCTACCATTTTTACTCCATTCGCCATTGCTCCCCGAAAAACCGCGCTCCGTTCGGCTGTGCCAGCAGAGAAAACACAGCCCGAACCATATGCTCATAATGGCCTGTGCTTGGTTTTATAGGGTGTTTAAAATTTCAGGTAGCCTGTATCGACCCAGCTGCCAAACGAGAAATAACGGAAATAATGAAAACGATAAAAATGATTCTGCGCTTTGTCGCCGCTGCCTTAGTGATTCTGATTGCGCCGGCGTGGTGGTTTTGGCCGCCGCGCGAGTGGACTCATCCCACGGCCACCAATCTTTCCAGCTACAGCCTGCTCTTGGCCGGCCTGCTGCTCTCCTACGCTTTGAGCCGCAACCTGACGCGTTTCCCCGGCGAGCGTTCCAAGCTGTCGGTGATTCCGGTGTCGGCCATCGGGCTGGGGCTGCCGCTGGTGTTTGCCGCCATGTTGCGCCTGCCGTATTCGGTGTATTACCTGGCCGCCGGGTTTGCGCTCACGGTGTTGTATCTGTTTGCCGAAACCTGGCTGGAAAAGCGGCACATCCGCCATCTGTACTATATCGATGTGGAAGGCATGCGCGATTTGCCGCAACTATCCAACATCCGTTGGCACGAGCTTGCCGAGCCGAAGCTACCTGAAACCGGCCGCGTAAATACGGTGGTAACCAATCTGCACGCGCCCGATTTGGGGGCGGATTGGCAGCGTTTCCTGGCCGATTGCACCTTGCGCGGCATTGCGGTGTACAACATCCGCCAGGTGGAGGAGTCGCTCACCGGCCGCGTGAAAATCCGGCATATGTATGAAAACGATTTGGGCTCGCTGCTGCCCAGCCCGGCCTATATGGCGATTAAGCAGGCGCTGGAAGCCTTGATGGTGGTGGCCAGCCTGCCGCTCACCCTGCCGCTGATGCTGGCCACCGCGCTGGCCATCCGGCTGGAAAGCCCGGGGCCGGTGCTGTTTGTGCAAAACCGCGTAGGCCGCGGCGGGCGCGAGTTTAAAATTTATAAATTCCGCAGCATGGTGTGCGATTCGGAAAAACACGGCGCGCAACTGGCGCAGGAAGGCGACGCGCGCGTTACCCGCACCGGCCGCTTCATCCGCAAAACTAGGCTGGACGAACTGCCGCAGTTTTGGAACATCATCAAAGGCGACATGGCACTCATCGGCCCGCGCCCCGAACAGAAAGCCTTTGTGCAGCAGTTTGAACAAAACATCCCGTTTTACGGCTACCGCCATATCGTGCGTCCAGGCCTTTCCGGCTGGGCGCAGGTGATGCAGGGCTACGCGGGCAACACAGACGAAACCCAAGTAAAAATCGAGCACGATTTCTACTACATCAAGCACTTCTCCTTCGCGCTGGACGTGCTGATTCTGTTTAAAACCCTGAAAACGATCATCACCGGCTTCGGCGCGAGATAGGGTTTGGTTTGCTGCGAGAACCTCATCTTAGTTATATTTGAGGCTTATCCTTTCAGGTAGCCTCACCTGCATCGTCGGCCAAACAATAAAGGCTACCTGAAATTTCAGGTAGCCTTTTCAATCGGGCAGGGCATTTTATTGATACTGGCAATGCCGACGCCATTCCTGCCGCTGTTGCGGCGTGAGGATTTGCAGCAGGGCGTGTTGGGCGCGCAGGTTTTCCACTTCGCGCTGCATTTGCGGGGTGTATTTTTCGTTCACATAATGTCGTGCCATATTTTCATCAAACACCGGGCCGGAGAGCACCAAATTAGAAGCCTGTGTGGTGTATTGGCGCAGGTTACGCGATTGTGCCACGAGGTTGTCCATCCGTTGGCGGTATTCGGCGCGCACTTGGCGCAGCTGCTCCTGTTGGCTGCTGCTGAGCGCAAGCTGGCGCATATCGCAGTTGGGACTGTCGGCCAAGGCAAGGCTGCCGGTAGTGAGCAGGACGGTGGAAAACACAATCCGGCAAAGGGTTTGGCGGCGGGGAAGAGGAGTCATGGGATTAACTCTTTAGATTCGGTATCGAACCAAGTAAATTTATTGCCGCCAGTATACGAATGGCGGCGTGAAACACGGTATAATCTTAGTAAACCTGTGTAAACAACAATGTAGTGGAAATCACTACGTTTTTGGCACGATGTGCGATGAATTATAGTCCCATTTATAGAAGAAAGCACCAACATGACCCACTACCGTATCGCTCCGAGCATTTTATCTGCTGATTTCGCCCGTTTGGGCGAAGAAGTGCAGCGAGTGATTGCCGCCGGGGCCGACTGGATCCATTTTGATGTGATGGACAACCACTACGTGCCTAACCTCACTTTCGGGCCGATGGTATGCGCCGCGCTCAAGCCTTATGCCACCGTGCCGCTGGATGTACATTTGATGGTGGAGCCGGTGGACGAAATGATTCAGGCCTTTGCCAAGGCCGGGGCGGATATCATCACCTTCCACCCCGAAGCCAGCCGCCATATCGACCGTAGCCTGAGCCTGATCCGCGACAGCGGCTGCCGCGCCGGGCTGGTGCTCAACCCCGCCACGCCGGTGTATGTGTTGGAACATGTGTTAGACAAACTCGATGTGGTGCTGCTGATGTCGGTTAACCCCGGCTTTGGCGGGCAGAAATTTATTCCGCATACGCTGGAGAAAATCGAACAGGTACGCTCGCTCACCGACCTCTACGCCGCCGAAAGCGGCCGCCGCATCCTGATTGAGGTGGATGGCGGCATCAAGGCCGACAACATCGCCGAAATCGCTGCCGCCGGTGCCGACACCTTCGTGGCCGGTTCCGCCATTTTCAATCAGCCCGATTACGCAGCGGTAATTGCCGAAATGCGTCGGCAGTTGGAAAAGGCCGACAGTTGATACGGCAAAAGGCTACCTGAAATTCTCGGATACAGCGGAAGTGCTTCATTTCTTCCTGCCGTGTGAGCCGCCTTGGCATACTGGGTATGGCTAGCAGTAGGGCAGGGGAATTGAGTGCTTCCGCTCAAGCTTTTTCAGGTAGCCTGTGCTGCAGGCTACCTGAAAAACCAAACTGCAGCTTTCAGGTAGCCTCATGCTGCAGCCCGCCTGAAACATTGATACAATTCCCCGCTTATTCTTAATCCCGCAGAAAGCCCGTCATGAAAGCCTCCCAGTTCTTTATTTCCACCCTCAAAGAAGCCCCCGCCGAAGCCGCGCTGGCCAGCCATAAGCTCATGTTGCGTGCCGGGCTGATTAAAGCCAACGCCTCCGGCCTCTACACTTGGATGCCCATGGGCTTGCGCGTGCTGCGCAAAGTGGAGGCCGTGGTGCGCGAAGAGATGAACCGCGCCGGCGCCATCGAGCTTTTGATGCCCGTTATCCAACCGGCCGACTTGTGGAAAGAGTCCGGCCGCTGGGATTTCTACGGCGACGAGTTGCTGCGCATCACCGACCGCCACGACAACACCTTCTGCTTCAGCCCCACCTGCGAAGAGCTGATTACCGACATCGTGCGCAAAGAAATCACCAGCTACAAACAGCTGCCCAAGAATTTCTACCACATCCAAACCAAATTCCGCGACGAGCGCCGCCCCCGCTTCGGCGTGATGCGCGCGCGCGAATTTGTGATGAAAGACGCCTATTCCTTCCACGCCGACTACGAATCCTTGGTGCGTGACGGCTACCAGCCCATGTACGACGCCTACTGCCGCGTGTTCGACCGCCTAGGCCTCGACTACCGCCCCGTGGCCGCCGACACCGGCAGCATCGGCGGCACCGGCTCGCACGAATTCCAAGTGCTGGCCGAAAGCGGCGAAGACGTCATCGCCTACAGCAGCGAATCCGATTTCGCCGCCAATATCGAGCTCGCCCCCACCCTGCGCCAAAGCGGCGAGCGCGCCCCCGCTCAAGCTGAACTCGCCAAAGTGCACACCCCGGGCGTGAAAACCATTCCTGCGTTGGTGGAATTTTTGCAAATTCCGATTGAACGCACGCTCAAATCCATCGTGGTGGAAGGCGAAGAAGAGGGCGAACTCGTATTGCTGCTGCTGCGCGGCGACCACGAATTCAACGACATCAAAGCCGAAAAACTGCCCGGCGTGAAAAGCCCGCTGGCCATGGCGTCGCCCGAAGCCATTAAAGAAAAATTCGGCGCAAACGGCGGCTCGCTCGGCCCGGTGGGCTTCAAAGGCAAAGTGTATGCCGACTTCGCCGTAGAAAAACTGGCCGACACCGTGATCGGCGCCAACGAAGACGACCACCACTACACCGGCTTCAACTTCGGCCGCGACTGCCCCGAGCCCGAGTTTGCCGACATCCGCAACGTGATCGCCGGCGACCCCAGCCCCGACGGCAAAGGCTACCTGAAACTCGCACGCGGTATCGAAGTCGGCCACGTGTTCCAGCTGCGCGACAAATATTCCGCCGCGTTGAACGCCTCGTTCTTAGACAACAACGGCAAATCGCAAATCATGGAAATGGGCTGCTACGGCATCGGCATCACCCGCATCGTGGCCGCCGCCATCGAGCAGAACAACGACGAGTGCGGCATCATCTGGACCAACGCCATGGCGCCGTTCCAAGCCGTGATCGTGCCGATGAACTACAAAAAATCCGAAGCCGTGCGCGAGGCCGCCGATAAAATCTACGCCGAACTCACCGCCGCCGGAGTGGACGTGCTGCTCGACGACCGCGACGACCGCGCCGGCGTGCTGCTGGCCGACAGCGAACTGTTGGGCATCCCGCACCGCATCGCCATTGGCGACCGCGGCCTGAAAGAAGGCAAAGTAGAATACACCGAGCGGCGCAGCGGCGAAACCGAACTGGTGGTAGTGGACGAGATTGCCGCCAAGCTGAAAGGTTTGTTGGCTTAAAGGCTTATGCGAGGGAAGGCTACCTGAATATGTTTTCAGGTAGCCTTTTATGTTGCCGCAGGCGGGTTCTGTTGCCATTCATATATTTGGCTTACCGCACCTGTATTCGTTTTAAGTCTTAGCAAGTATGCCAAAGGCTACCTGAAAGCGAAGCATCAACGCAGATATGGCGTTGGTTTCGGCTTTCAGGTAGCCTTTATGCCTATGAGTTCTATCGATCCGCACAAACCGTTATTTAGCCGCCGGCGCGCTTTCCGCTACAATGCCGCTTTCCCCACAACACAGCATAAAGGAACCCAATCATGGCACGTCTTCCCGTCCACACCGTAGAAACCGCCCCCGAAGCCGCCAAACCGCGCGTGGAAGCCGCGCTCAAGGCCAACGGCTTTATCCCCAACCTCATCGGCGTGTTGGCCAATGCGCCCGAAGCCCTGGCGTTTTATCAGGAAGTGGGCAAGCTCAATGCCGCCAACAGCCTCACCCCGGGCGAGGTGGAAGTGGTGCAGATTATTGCCGCCAAAACCAACGAGTGCGGCTTCTGCGTGGCCGGCCACACCAAAATCGCCACGCTGAAAAAACTGCTCTCCGAAAAAGCTGTTCAAGCTTCGCGCAATTTGAACCCCGCCGAATTCGACGATGCCAAACTGGCCGCTCTGGCCGCCTTCACCCAAGCCGTGATGGCGAAAAAAGGCGCGGTGTCCGATGCCGAGCTGCAAGCCTTTCTAGACGCGGGCTACAACAAACAGCAATCGGTGGAAGTGGTGATGGGCGTGGCGCTGGCCACCCTGTGCAACTACACCAACAACCTGGCGCAAACCGACATCAACCCCGAGTTACGCGATTACGCTTAACACACGCAGCTTGCTACGGTGAGCGAAATAAAGGCTACCTGAACTTTCAGGTAGCTTTTGTCTTGCTTGTTTTATAGTCAGCCAAAACTAGTGATATTGGTATAACCATCTGTTTGATAATCTAAAACATATTATTTAAGCAATTAACATGCTATTTATAATTTTATTTAGCATAAAATGCTATAAATATAGAAAACATCTGTCAGCCGAGCCTGTATGCCGGCCGATTCGGGCAGGAAAACTGCGTAATGTGGCGGCGGCACAGTTCTGGCGGCGGTTGTGATGTTTGTTTTTGTTAAAATCACGCCATTCTGAATCGTTTTGGATTATTGCAGTTTTATGAAAACCCCTGCTTCCTGGTCATCTAAAATCGGCTTTATTTTGTCTGCCGCCGGCTCTGCCATCGGCTTGGGCGCAATCTGGAAATTCCCCTACACCGCCGGCACCAACGGCGGTGCGGTGTTTGTGCTGATGTTTTTGGTGTTTACCGTTTTGGTGGCGCTGCCGGTGCAGCTGGCCGAGTTTTATATCGGCCGCAAGAGCGGCAAAAACGCGGTGGATGCGTTTAAAACGCTCGCACCGAACAGCCTGTGGCCGTGGATCGGGCGAATGGGCGTGTTTGCCTGCTTTATTTTGCTGTCGTTCTACAGCGTGGTGGGCGGCTGGGTGTTGAATTATGTGGTGCACGCGTTTGACGGCAGCATCCACCAAAATGCGGATTTCGGCGCGCTGTTCGGCAGTACGATTTCCAGCTCGGCCGGCTCAATCGCCTATCAGGGGCTGTTTATGCTGATGACGGTGTGGGTGGTGAAAAGCGGCATCGCGGCAGGCATTGAGCGGGCGAATAAATACATGATGCCCGCGCTGTTTGTGTTGCTGCTATTGCTGGCGGTACGCTCGCTCACGCTGGATGGCGCGACGGCGGGTATCTCCTTCCTACTCAAGCCCGATTGGTCGCACTTCACGCCGCAAACCATGCTCACCGCGCTGGGGCAGGCCTTTTTCGCGCTGAGCCTGGGCGTGTCCACCATGATTACTTATGCCGCCTATCTGGATAAAAAACAGGATTTGTTCCGCTCCGGCAACAGCATTATGTGGATGAACCTGCTGGTGTCTTTGTTGGCCGGTTTGGTTATTTTCCCCGCCGTGTTCGCCTTCAACTTTGAGCCGGGGCAGGGGCCGGGGCTGATTTTCGTGGTACTGCCCGCCGTGTTTATGAAGCTGCCGCTGGGGCAAATTCTGTTTGCCGTGTTTATGCTGCTGGTGGTGTTCGCCACGCTTACTTCCGCCTTCTCCATGCTGGAAACCGTGATTGCCGCCGCTATCCGCGAAGATGAAAGCAAACGCAGCAAAACCACTTGGCTGATCGGTACGGCAATTTTTATTGTCGGCATCCCCTCCGCGCTCTCGTTTGGTGTGCTCTCCGAATGGAAGCTGTTTGGCAAAACGCTGTTTGACTTGTGGGACTACATGATTACCGCGCTGATTATGCCGATCAGCTCGCTCTTGGTGGCGGTGTTTGTGGGTTGGATACGGCAGAAGAGCGATGTGTTCGAGCACATGCGTGAAGGCAGCAGCGTGCCGCAGGCTGTGATTGCGCTGTGGCTCAATGCGCTGCGCTTCCTTGCGCCGGTGGCAATCTTACTGGTGTTTGCCAATACGTTGGGTTGGATTTAACTCAGGCTACCTGAAAAGAATAAATAAGCCGGTAAACCGTATCAAAGAACGGTTTGCCGGCTTATTTATGAGAACTGGTTTATCAGTTACCCATGGTTGCAACATGAGGCTACCTGAAAGCGTGGGCTTCAACGCAGTTAAAACTCTACATAGCGAAAGTTTCAGGTAGCCTTTGCTGGCGATATCAGTAGTTATCCAACTCAATCGAAGCGGCCAAAAGCGAGAGCCGGGCCATCACGCCGTACACATACAGGCGGTTGCCGGCGCAGTCGCAGGTTTGGCTGCGGTCGGGCTGGCCGAGGGTTTGCCATTGTTCAAACACGCGCTTGCTGCCGGCAAGAAATTCCGGGTTGTCGCCGCTGCTGTCGGTTTGCGGTACGTTGCTGCTTAATGGCACGAAGCGCATGCCGCTGGCGTTGAGGTTTTCGTCGGCACCGCGCCCTTCGTGCACGCGGAAGAAACCGCCCACCACGAAGCGGTCGATCATATACACCACCGGCTCGGCCACGGCGCCGTTGAGGGTTTCGTAGGTGTAGATGCCTTCCTGAACAATCACTTCGGTTACGGCCAGGCCTTCTTTCACGGTGGCCATTTTGTTGCGGTTTTTGCGGTTGAGCGCGCGCACTTCGTCGGCGGATTTCACGCTCATCACGCCCATGCCGTAGGTGCCGGCGTCGGCTTTGACGATGACGAAGGGTTTGTCGGTGATGCCTTTTTCGTCGTATTTGGCCTGGATTTTGGCCAGCACGCGTTCCACGGCGGCGGCCAGGGCGTCTTCGCCTTCTCGTTCGTGGAAGTTGAGGCCGGACACTTTTTCGAAATAGGGATTAATCTGCCATTGGTCGATGCCGATGAGCTCGGCAAATTCGGCGGCCACTTGGTTGTAGGCGGCAAAGTGGGCGGTTTTGCGGCGCGTGGTCCAGCCGCCGTGCAGGGGCGGCAGCACAGTATGGCGGATGCCTTGCAGGATTTCGGGCACGCCGCCGGAGAGGTCGTTGTTCAACAACACGAGGCAGGGCGAGAAGCCGTCGGCCAGGTGCACGCGTTCGCGGGTGCGCAGCAGGGGCTCGAGCAAAATGGTGTGCCCCAGCGCGGTTTTGAATTCAGACGGCTCGGTAATTTCGGGGTTCAGGCTGCCCAGGCGCACGGCAAAGCCGGCCTGTTGCAGGATATTGCTCAGGGCATACACGTTTTCCAAGTAAAACGTATTGCGTGTGTGGTTTTCCGGCACGATCAGCACGGATTTGGCCGTTTCGCAGTAGCGTTCCACCGCGTCGGTGGCGGCAGCGGCGGCCAGCGGGCTGAATTGGGTGTTTAGGTTGTTGAAGCCGCCGGGGAAGAGGTTCATGTCGATGCTGGCCATTTTGTAGCCGCTGTTGCGGATATCGACCGAGCCGTAAAACGGCGGCTTGTGCCGCTTCCACTGGCTGCGGAACCAGGCCTCGATTTCGGCTTGCTTTTGCAGGATGAGTGTTTCAAAATCCAGCAGATATTGCGCGTATTGCGGGGAAATAACCGGAATACCCATGCTGAGCTCCTTTCAAAAAAGTGTGTGCAGATGGCGGGCATTATACTCCAAGCCCGTGCCGCTACAGCGAATTTCCCTACATACCATCAGGCTATCCCGTTTTATTCTATGCTCGACAACATCCTTCCTTTCGCCCACCGCCTGCTCGCCCAAGCCACGCCAGAAGGCGGCATTGCGGTGGACGCTACCGCTGGCAACGGCCACGACACGTTGTTTTTGGCGCAATGCGTGGGCAGCGGCGGGCGTGTGTATGCCTTCGATATCCAGCCGCAGGCTTTGGCTGCCACGCAGGCACGTTTGCAGGCAGCCGGAGAAGAAAGGCAGGTGCGCCTGATTGCCGAGAGCCATGCTGATTTGGCGCAATATGTAAACGAGCCTGTGCACAGCATCGTGTTCAACTGCGGCTACCTGCCCGGCGGCAACAAAGCGCTCACCACCGAAACCGGCAGCACCCTTTCCGCTTTGGCGCAAGCCGTGCACATCCTGCGCCCCGGCGGGCTGCTGGCTGTGGTGCTTTATCCCGGCCACGAGGCGGGCGCGCTCGAAGCCCAGGCTGTGTCCGAATGGGCGGCTGCCCTGCCGCAGCAACAGTTTGCCGTGTTGCACTACGGCTTTCTCAACCGCCGCAACCGTCCGCCTTATTTGCTGGCGATTGAAAAGCACAACGCCTCTGCCAACCCAAAGGCTACCTGAAACCGATGGCTAAAAAACGCAAACCCAGCATCTCCACCTTTCCGCCCGCCTTGTTTCCCTACATCCGACAGGCCAGCGACGATACCCTGCACTGCATCAGCCGCTTCGATTACGGTATGGAAGCCGAACGCCATGTCGCCGCGCTCAAGCAAATCGTGTACGAACAAAACGGCTACGTAAGCGCCGATTTGGGGCAAACCTTCTACCCGGGCGACGTGATCGAACTGGCGGCCTTCGATGCGCAAGATGCTTTCGGCTACACCATCTGCCACCTCATTATGATTCAGAGCGAGCTGGCCGAAACCTGCCGCTTCAACCTTTCGCCCTATTGGCAACGCTACCGCAGCGGCGAACGCGACGCCCTGCCGCCCACCATGCAGGCGCAGCTCGATGCTGCCTACCGTCTGGCCGATGAACGCGGCTGTATCGACCACGATTGGTAAAGGCTACCTGAAAGCTATCATGGTTTAAAATCAGAACGGGTCAGGGCGGCAAGCTAATACCGCAGTATTTTTATTTAAATTCACGATATCCCACGAACGGGCTATTGGCGGCCGCACAACTTTCAGGTAGCCTGCCGCCCCATCACACACTCAATCAAAATATTCGGAGCACCCATGTACCTTATCGTGAAACACAGCCATCTGGTATTCGTTGTGATTACCGTGGTTCTGTTCAACCTGCGCTTTTGGATGCGCACCATCCTGCCGAGCCGCCCCGTGCCCAAAGTGCTGCGCTTTGTGCCGCACATCAACGACACCCTGCTGCTCTTCACCGGCATGATGCTGATGACCATCACCCGCTACGTGCCTTTCGGCAATGCCGATTGGCTGGGCGTGAAACTGATTTTGGTGGTGCTGTATGTGCTGGTGGGCATGTTTTGCCTGAAAAGCCCGCCACGCTCGGCCAAATGGTGGATCGGCTATGCCCTGTCTATCGGCTGCCTCTGCACCATTTATTGGCTGGCCACGTATAAGCCGATGTTTTAAGTTTGGCGGTTTGAACAAATAAAGGCAGCCTGAAAAGCCGTTATGTGCTTTTCAGGCTGCCTTATATATTCTCTTCTTTTTGCGGTTTACGGTTTACTCCAGAAGTTGTCCTCTTCTGCCTGACGTTCGGAGAAAGTCCACACTTCCTGTATTTTCCCGTTTTCTATTCTGAATAAATCGATACCTGGATTGTTTAGCTTTTCGGCTCCTTTTTCGGCTAGGGAGACAACGCTTGCGGCGACAAAGCAGCCGTTGCCTGCAAACCAGTTCGTCACCACGCGGAATGTTCCGTTGCTTCTTTCCGAAAATTCGGCCAAGCGTCTGCCCAATGCCTGTTTTCCCGCAACATCGCCCGAAAGCGGGCTTTCGCCGCCCATATGCCATACGATATTGTCGGCCAAGGTTCCGAATACGGCATCGAAATCGCCTTTTGCCAAGGCTTCCGTATAAGTTTTAAATACTTCCGCTGATTCGTTTTTCATGAAAACGCTCCTTCTTTAACGAGGTTGGTAATTTCGGTTTTTCCGAAAACCATTATACGGCCGATAATCCGGTTTGAATATGCAGGGCGGTTTTTTCGGCACGTCCGGAAATTTTCGGGCTGCTTGAAAAATACTCCCGCCCGTTTTCAAAGCACCGCCACGCCCTCATCGCCCAAAAACTCCACCGGCTCGAACAGCGGCAACAACCGTAGGTCAGATTCTTGAATCCGACACTCCTCCCAAAGGCTACCTGAAAAACCGAGTACTTGTGGCTTTCAGGTAACCTCCGGGCTTCCGGTAACACCATCAAGACAAACAAAACGCTTGCGGAATCATGCTCCGCAAGCGTTTTGTTGTTGGAGGGTGCGGGCTGGGGGCTACCTGAAAGTGCCGGCGCCAAACCGACGGCTACAGCTTGTGGCACAAATCGCCGAGGGCGAAGCCTGGCCAGTCGGGATCGATATTGCGGCCGAAGGCGATAACTTTGAAGAGTTCGCCCATTTCTTGCGGGGCGAGCAGGGTTTGGCAGGCGGTGGCGGCGCGGATGTAGGCTTGGCTTTCCGGTTCGCCTTGGGCGGCAAGCAGGTCGGTGAGGCCGAGGTTGAGGAGGAAGGCGGCCTGGGTGGTGTAGCCGATGAGGTCGAGCCCGGCTTGGCAGGCGGCTTCGGCGATGGCGGTGAAATTCACATGACAGGTAAGGTCGGTGAGGCCGATGTGCTCGAAGGGATTGTGTACGGCGTGGTGGCGGTAGTGGCCGATGAGGGTGCCGCTGCTGCGCTGGGGGTGGTAATACTGGGCGGCGTCGAAGCCGTAGTCGATAAAGAGTAGGGCGCCGTGCGTGAGGCGCTGGGCGAGGGTACGGATAAAGGCTTGCTGGCGCAGGTGTAGTTCGCTGGTGTAGCCATCGATGGCGGGCAGCAGCGCTTGGGCGGTGGGCAGCAGTTCGGCCGGCAGGGCGGCACTTTGCCATTGGAATTGTTGGTTTGCATCCAGCCCCACGCCCATCAGCTGCCATTGGTCGCTTTGATAGCGCACGATGTCGCAGGGTATGGCGTCGAGCACTTCGTTGCCGATGAGGATGCCGTCGAATTCGGCGGGCAGCTCGGTGAGCCACGTGATTTGGTGCTGGTGTTGGGGCAGGGCGGCGGCAAGGTGGCGGCGTTGGCGTCCGGCTAAATCGGGAGAGACTTCAATAATGTAGTAGTGCCGGAGGCTACCTGAAAGTTTGCCGATCAGCTGGGCAGCCAGCTCGCCGGTACCGGCGCCGAATTCGTAGATATTGCCGGCGGTTTGCGGCAGCAGGGATTGAAGCTGGATGGCGAGGGTTTGCCCGAACAGCGGGGTGAGCGCGGGGGCGGTGATGAAGTCGCCGGCAGCGCCGATTTTGTGCGCGCCGCCGGTGTAGTAACCATATTGCGGTTGGTAGAGCGCAAGTTGCATGAAGTCGGCAAAGGGCAGGAAGCCGTGGTTGGTCTGAATGCGTTGTTGTATCAGGGCACATAGTGCCTGTGAGGCAGCAAGGGCTTCGGGGCCGGGGGCGGGCAGAGTAGGGCGGTTCATAGAGCAATTATGCGAATAATCTGGAAAACGTGCGCAATTATAAAGGCTTGCTGCCTGGAGGCAAAATCGGGGCTGCTCGGAAAATGGCAGGCGTGGTGATTGAGACTAACTATCTTATGTAAAAACAGTTTGTTAATCGTGGATTTTTACTGTGTTTGCAATTGACCGATGCCGCTGCTTTGCCGTATAGTGTCGCTTTGTGGGGAATTGTGGGGCAAAGTGCCTTTTTAGTTCCAAAAATTAACCGAAGGTGGGAAAAAGTGTTTGGCGGTGTACATGAATTGAGCATCGACAGCAAGGGGCGTTTGGCGATTCCGGCCAAGTTCCGCGACTTGCTCGCGCGCCACTACACGCCGTCTTTGGTGGTTACCGTGGAGGCGCGTACGCATCTGGTAATGTATCCGGAGGCGGAGTGGCAGAAAACGGCGGAAAATTTGCAGGCGATGAATGTGTCGGGCAATCCGGCGGCCAGAATGTTCCGCGATTTGATGCTGAATCACGCCGAAACGCTGGATTTGGATGCTTCAGGCAGAATTTTGCTGCCGCCGAGCCTGCGCCGCCGCGTACAGTTTGATAAAGAAGTAACGCTGGTGGGCCGTGCCGACCGGCTGGAGCTGTGGAACCGCGAACGTTGGGAAGCCAATATGAACGCGGTGCTGGATATGGATCCGGACGAATTGGCCGAACAGCTCGACAAAGCCGGGTTCCACCTATGAGCGCGCAGGAATTGGCACACGTTACCGTGCTGCTGCACGAGGCAGTGGATGCTTTGGCAGTGAAGCCGGATGGCGTGTATGTGGACGGCACTTTCGGCCGCGGCGGGCATTCCCGCCTGATTTTGTCGAAGCTGGGCGCAAATGGCCGGCTGGTGGTGTTTGATAAAGACCCGCAGGCCATTGCCGTAGCGCGGCAGTTGGCGGAAACAGACAAGCGCGTACAAGTGGTGCACGGTGGGTTTTCCAGCTTTCAGTTAGCCTTAAAAGAATTGGGTATTGAAGCGGTGGACGGTGCGCTGTTTGATTTGGGCGTGTCTTCGCCGCAGATCGACGATGCCGAACGCGGCTTCAGCTTCCGTTACGATGCACCGCTGGATATGCGGATGGATACCACGCGCGGACAAACCGCCGCGCAATGGCTGGCCGAGGCCGGCGAAGAAGAGATTCGCGAGGTAATCAGAGATTATGGTGAAGAGCGGTTTAACAGCCAGATTGCGCGCGCCATTGTGCAGCAGCGGCAAGAGCGCCCCATCCTTACAACCGGCCAGCTGGCGCAGTTGGCGGCACAAGCCGTCCGTACTCGCGAACGCGGCCAAGACCCGGCGACGCGGACGTTTCAAGCCATTCGGATTTTCATCAACCGTGAGCTTGAAGAAATAAGCGCGGTGTTGCCGCAGGCCGCAGGCTACCTGAAAACCGGCGGACGTTTGGCAGTGATTGCCTTCCATTCGCTGGAAGACCGGATAGTAAAACAGTTTATCCGCCGCTACAGCCGTCCGGCGCCGCTGCCTAAGTGGGTGATGGTGCGCGAAAGTGAGCGCCCCGAGCCGCCCTTGCGGGAAATCGGCAAGGCACAGCGGGCTTCGGCAGCCGAAACCGCGGCCAATCCGCGTGCACGCTCCGCTGTGTTGCGCGTGGCCGAGCGGACGGCGGGAGAGTTTGCAGATGAATAAGCTGAATATTATGCTGTTTGTGTTGGTGGTGCTCTCTGCATTGGGCGTGGTGTCGGTGCAGGATAGCTCGCGCGAATCGTTTATTGTGCTGGAAAAAGAGCACCAGCGTCAGGCAGATTTGGAAGAGGAATACCGCCGCCTACAATGGCAGCAAGCCAAGTTGGCCAACCATAGTTTCATCAAAGAGGCGGCTCAGCAGCAACAGTTGCAGCCGCCCACCATGCAGAACACCAAAATCGTGCGTTTGCAATATTAACTAGGCGAATGAAGCTAATAAAAGTAGTTGAATAATATTAAATAAGCAGTTTTGCTGCCGTGTGGGCGGCAGCGTAGAGAGTAAATACCATGCTGATTAAAAGCGATTACAAGCCGCAGATGCGGCAGAAACCAGTTAAACAGAAGAAACCGGTAAGCACCAATGGCCGGATTGCCTTTGTTTTGCTGGTTTTTGCTTTGGCTTTCGCCGCAGCGGCGGGCTGGAGCGTACATTTGCATACGGTGGAGCAAGACCGCCTGCAAACCGAGGGTAACAAGCGTTTTGTGCGCACTTTGGTGCAGCAGGCCAACCGCGGCACGATTACCGACCGCAACGGCGCAGTGCTGGCCCTGAGCGCACCCACCGATTCGCTGTATGCCATCCCTTCGGCCATGGAAAAAATGCCCAGCCAAGAGCAGCTGGAACAGCTTTCCGAAATCATCGAAGTGCCGGTGGAAACCATCGCCGACCGCCTGGCGCGCACCAATAGCGATTTCGTGTTTTTGAAACGGCAGATGAGCGCGGAAACCGCTGCCAAAGTGCGGGCTTTGAAAATTGAGGGTTTGGCCTTCCAAACTGAGCCCAAACGGCAATATCCGATGGGCAATTTGTTCTCCCACGTTATCGGCTTCACCAATATCGACGGCAAGGGCCAAGAAGGTTTGGAGCTCTCGCGTGAAGACGACCTGCGCGGCCAAGACGGCGCGCGCGTGGTGCTGCGCGACAATAAAGGCAATTATGTAGATCAATTGGATTCGCCGCGCAACCGCGATGCAGTGGATGGGCGCAATATGGTGCTCTCACTGGATCAGCGTATTCAATCGCTGGCGCACGATAAATTGGCCCAGGCTATTGCTTATCATCAGGCCAAAGCCGGCACCGCAGTGGTGTTGGATGCGCAAACCGGCGAAATCCTTGCTTTGGTAAACCTGCCGGATTTCGATCCGAACCAGCCAGGCGGTGCCGAAATCTCCCTGCGCCGCAACCGTGCGGTGACCGATATGATCGAGCCCGGCTCGGCCATGAAACCTTTCCCGATTGCCAAAGCCTTGGATTCGGGTAAAGTGAACGAGAATATGGTGTTCAACACCAATACTTATAATATTGGCCCGGCTACCGTGCGCGATACGCACAACTACCCTTCGCTCACCCTGCGTGGCATCATGCAGAAATCTTCTAACGTGGGCGTGAGCAAGCTTTCGGCTATGTTTAAGCCAGAAGAGATGCACGATTTTTATAAATCAGTCGGTTTCGGCCGCCGCATGCACTCCGGTTTCCCCGGCGAATCGCCTGGCTTGGTGCGCGACTGGCGCAACTGGCGGCCTATCGAGCAGGCTACCATGTCGTTCGGCTACGGCTTGCAGATGAGCCTGCTCCAGCTGGCGCACAGCTACACCATCTTCACCAGCGACGGCAAACTTTTGCCGGTAAGCTTCCTGCGCCAGAGCACCGCGCCGCAGGGCGAGCAGGTGATTAAGCCTGAAACCGCACGCGCCATCCGCCGCATGATGGTATCCGTTACCGAGCCCGGCGGTACTGGCACTCAGGGCGCTGTGCCCGGTTTCAACGTGGGTGCGAAAACCGGTACCGCACGCAAGCTGGTGGGCGGTCGCTATGCCGACAACAAACACATGGCTACCTTCATCGGTTTCGCTCCAGCCGAGCATCCGCGCGTGATTGTGGCGGTGAACATCGACGAGCCCACCCAAAACGGCTATTACGGCGGCCTGGTGGCCGGGCCAGTGTTTAAAGACATCATGGCCGGTTCGCTGAATATTCTGGGCGTAACGCCCACCAAACCTGTGCAGCAAGTTGCTGCCAAATAAATCGGTGCTTGGAGCCGACCATGTATTGCTTGAAGGACAAACAGTTTGACTTGCCCGACAACTGCACCCTGCCGCCCGATGTGGCGGCGGGGTGCATTTTGCGTATGGACAGCCGCCTGGTGCAGCCGGGCGACGTATTCGTGGCCTGCCAGGGCGAATATGCCGACGGCCGCAACTATATTCCCGCCGCGATTGCCAATGGCGCGGCGATGGTGTTTTGGGATAGCGGTGACGGTTTCGCTTGGCAGCCGGAGTGGCAAATCGCCAATCTCGGCGTGCCGCACCTGAAGCAAAACGCCGGCCTGTTGGCAGCCAAGCTCTACGGCAATTTTTCAGGTAGCCTCTCCTGCTGGGGGGTAACCGGCACCAACGGCAAAACCTCGATTTCGCAATGGCTTGCCCAAGCCGCCGATTTGCTCGGCACGCCCTGCGCCATCATCGGCACGGTGGGCAACGGCTTTTGGGGGCGGCTCGAAGAAACCACCCACACCACGCCCAACCCCGTGCGCGTGCAAACCTTGCTGCATCAATTCAAGCAGCAGGGCGCAAAAGCCGTGGCGATGGAAGTGTCCAGCCACGGCCTCGACCAAAACCGCGTGGTCGGCACGCCCTTCTCCTCCGCCATCTTCACCAACCTTACCCGCGACCACCTCGATTACCACGGCAGCATGGCTGCCTATGGCGCGAGCAAGGCCAAACTGTTCTATTGGCAGAGCCTTCAACACGCCATCATCAATACGGACGACGAATTCGGCCACGAGCTGGCCGCCGGGCTGCATGCCGACCGCCCAAGCCTGAACGTATACGGCTACGGCTTCAATGAACAAGCCGATATCCGCATCACCCGCTTTGCCGCTTCCGCTCAAGGCATGCAGGTAGCCTTCGATACGCCTTGGGGCAGCGGCGAAATCCACAGTCGTCTTTTGGGGCGGTTCAATGCACAAAACCTTGCTGCCTGCGTCGGCCTGTTGTGCGCCGAAGGCTATGCGCTGCCTGACGTATTGCGCGTGCTCGCGCAAATCCGCCCCGCTACCGGCCGCATGGACTGCATCAGCCGCGCAGGCCGCCCGCTGGTGGTGGTGGACTATGCCCACACGCCCGATGCGCTGGAAAAAGCGCTGGCCACCCTGCGCGAAATCAAACCGCAGGGCGCGAACCTGTGGTGCGTGTTCGGCTGCGGCGGTAACCGCGACCGCGGCAAACGCCCGCTGATGGGCAGCGCCGCCGCACAGGGCGCGGATAAAGTGGTGATCACCAGCGACAACCCGCGCATGGAAGAGCCGCAAGACATCATCGCCGACATCCTGCCTGCCGTGCCGCAGCCCGAACTGGTGGAGGCCGACCGCCGCGTCGCCATCCAAACCGCCATCCGCCGCGCCGCGCCGCAGGATATCGTGCTGATTGCCGGCAAAGGCCATGAAACCTATCAAGACGTGCAGGGTGAGAAGCACCATTTCTCCGATTTTGAAATCGCCGAAGCCGCGCTGGATGAGGCTACCTGAAAACAGGCGCATCGGATTTTCAGGTAGCCTTTTGAGCTTGCTACAGGCTACCTGAAAGCGTTAATACCTTTTCAGCTAGCCTGCCGCCCCGTAATATTTTCAATGGAATGCCCATGCCCACACTCGATTTAGCTCTTGTCTGCCGCGCCCTGAACCTGCCTGCGCCGCAGCACAATCTCCCCATCCGCCGCGTCATCACCGACAGCCGCCAAGCCGCTGCTGCCGACGAGCGCGGTACTGATTTGTTTGTTGCCTTGGTGGGCGATAAACACGACGCCCACGATTTTGTGCCTGCCGTGTTGGAGCAGGGCGCTTTGGCGCTGGTATCGCGCCAAGATTGCGCTGCGCTTTCAGGTAGCCTGCCGGTGACCGACACTTTGGCGGCGCTGCAAACCCTGGCTGCGGCCTGGCGCGAAGCGGTAAACCCGCTGGTGCTCGGCATTACCGGTTCTTCCGGCAAAACCACGGTGAAGGAAATGCTGGCCGCCATCCTGCGCCGCCAATTCGGCGAAGCGGCTGTGTTGGCCACCGCCGGCAATTTCAACAACCACATCGGCCTGCCGCTCACCCTGCTTGTCCTGCGGCCGCAGCAGCGCTACGCCGTTATCGAAATGGGCATGAACCATTTCGGCGAGCTTGATGCGCTCACCCGCATCGCCCGACCCGATGCCGCGCTGGTCAACAATGCCCTGCGCGCGCATATCGGCTGCGGTTTCGACGGCGTGGGCGATATTGCTCGTGCCAAAAGCGAAATCTACCGCGGGCTACCTGAAAGCGGCACGGCGCTGATTCCGGCGGAAGACGAATACGCCGAAGTGTTCCACGCCGCCTGCCGCGCCCTGAATTTGCGCCAAATCGAATTCGGCGTGGACAAGGGCGAAGTGCATGCCGAAAACGTTCAGCTGCTGCCCCTGGGCTGCCGCTTCGATTTGGTGTGGCAAGACCAACGCGCGGCGGTAGAGCTGCCGGTGCCGGGTAAACACAACGTGGCCAATGCCGTGGCCGCGGCCGCGCTGGCTTTGCAGGCGGGCGTGGGGCTACCTGAAAGCGCCGCCGCGCTGGCCGGGTTTGCCAACATCAAAGGCCGTTTGCAACGCAAAGCCGGCCTGCGCGGCAGCACGATTATCGACGACACCTACAATGCCAACCCAGACAGCATGAAGGCCGCGCTGGATGTGCTGGCCGGGCTGCCGGCGCCGCGTATTTTCGTGATGGGCGATATGGGCGAATTGGGTGACGGCGAGGCTTCCGCCCTGCATGCCGAAATCGGCCGCTATGCGCGGGATAAGGGCATCGAGGTTGCCTATTTCGTGGGCGATTTCAGCGTGGAAGCCGCCGAAGCCTTCGGCGCGGCCGGGCTGTGGTTTGCCGCCAAAGACCCGTTGCAGCAGGTGCTGGTGCACGAATTGCCGGAGCAGGCTTCGGTGTTGGTGAAAGGTTCGCGTTTTATGCAGATGGAAGAGGTGGTGGCCGCCTTGCAGGGTCATGAAGCGTAGGCCGCACGGCGGTTATCCGCTCTATCCGGCCAGCAACCATTACGACCCGATCCGCCGCCGCTTTTTCAACCCGGAGCCCAAACGCCGATTGCAGCCGCTGGATTTTGGCGGAGCGTTCAAAATGCTCAGCCGGCAAGGCCGCTTTCCCGCGCAGCCGCTGCCGTTTGAGAAGCCTGATTTTGCTGCCTTCATGCGGCAGGAAGGGTTACCTGAAGACGAACAAAAGGCACGGTTTGTTTGGTTCGGCCATTCCACCCTGCTGATGCGCGTGGCCGGGTTGAATATCATCACCGATCCCGTGTTCGGCATGAGCGCGGCGCCGCACAATAAAATGTTCCGCCGCTTCCAGCCGCCGCCCGCCGCGCCGCACGAACTGCCGCCGCTCGACATCATCCTCTACAGCCACAACCACTACGATCATTTGGAGGAATCCTTCGTGCGCAGCGTGGCAGACAGCGGGGTGCATTTTCTCGTGCCGCTGGGCATGGAAGTGCTGCTGCACCGCTGGGGTGTGAAGGCGGAAAACATTTCGGCGGCGGATTGGTATCAGAGCCATACCGTTGGCGGCGTAACATTTACCGCCACTCCCGCCCGCCACGACAGCTCGCGCAACCTGGCCGACCACAACCGCATGCTGTGGGCGGGCTGGGCTATCGAAGGCGGCGGGCAGCGGCTTTATTTCAGCGGCGATTCGTCCTACGGCAGCCACTTCGCCGACATCGGCCGGCACTTCGGCGGCTTCGACCTGGCCTTTATGGAAAACGGCCAATACGACCGCCGCTGGCCAGACAACCACATGTTCCCCGGGCAAACCGTGCAGGCCGCCATCGACGTGGGCGCGCGCCGCATGATGCCGATTCACTGGGGCGCCTTCAGCCTGGCCATGCACGATTGGGACGAACCCGTGCGCCGCAGCATCCCGCTGGCCATCGAGCGCGGCCTGCCGGTGCTCACGCCGCTAATCGGGCAGGTGTTTGATGTGGATACGGAAACTGAATTGTGGTGGGAAGAGGTTTGAGCGGTTTGGACAAATTCGGCTTCGTTTACTTTCAGGTAGCCTTACTGGTTCAAAGTGGGCTGAAACACAAACAGCCATGTTGGTAACCCAAGCTCAAGCGCACATAAATTCTGCCAAAGCGGTAGCCAAGCCTTCCGGATTTTCCCAAGACATCGAGTGCCCGGCATCGGCAATCACGGCGCAGGGAATACCGTATTGAAGGATAAGGTCGTAGTCTGTGTTGGGCAGGGAACGATCGCCAACTAAATAAATTTTGTGTTGGGGCAGGGAGGAGAGGCGGTACAGCCAATCGGGCGATATACCGTTCACTAAATGATGTGCACTACGCCACAATGCCCACGGGGCAGCACTTTGTAGGCTGCCCGCCCACGGCGAGAGTTCGTTATTTAGCAATTCGGCATAGCCATTGTGGATGAAATACGCTTCATTCTGTGCGGTAATGTTGCGGCTGAATATGCCGCCGCCAGCAATCAGGTTGCATTCGCTTACCATGAGTCCGCGCACACGGCTGCCGAGCTGTTCGGCGGCTTCAATAGCGATGCTGCCACCCATGCTGTGCCCATAGAGATAGAAGTGCGGCAAGTTAAGATGGTTGGCCAGTTCGGATACGATTGCGGCTTGCGCGCTGGTGGAATAGGAGAAATCCTGTGGGCGTTCGCTGTAGCCGTGACCTGCCAAGTCAAGCAGGATAGTGCGGCGGCCTGCCAAGGCCGGGCTGGCAGCGACTCGGGGGTACTCGTAGCTGGCAGCGCAGCCTAGGCCGTGGATAAATAAGCAAGGGGTGCTGTTTCTGCCCGCATGGGCTGGTAGATCCATAAATC
The DNA here is from genome assembly GCF_001811325.1 of Eikenella sp. HMSC071B05. Lineage (NCBI taxonomy): Bacteria > Pseudomonadati > Pseudomonadota > Betaproteobacteria > Neisseriales > Neisseriaceae > Eikenella > Eikenella sp. HMSC071B05. The sequence continues at coordinate 44,659 of NZ_KV804540.1, forward strand.
GGATGCGGCAGCGTGCGCTGTGGGAGTGCATGGTTTGCATAGTTTGTGCCTCGCATGGCAGTGGGAATTTCGGTTTTCAGGTAACCTCTCTTTGGTAGCGGCTTAGTTTATAATGCCACATTTGCCCATTTTACAGTGGTGCAATACAGATAATGATGTTTCAGGTAGCCTTTTCTATTTCCGGCTGCCTAGGTTAATTAAGCGAATTCAATTTAAATCAGGACAAGGCGGCGAGCCGCAGATAATGCAAAGTAATACAGTACGGCGAGACAATGCAGTACCGGTTTAAATTGAACTTACGAGAAATGATTTAAGGAAGTTTTATGCTTTTATGGTTGGCCAAACTCAGCAACTGGATTTCGGCGCTGAACATTTTCCAATACACCACTTTCCGCGCAGTGATGGCGGCGCTTACGGCACTGGCGTTCAGCCTGATGCTGGGGCCGTGGACCATCCGCAAGCTCACCGAGCTTAAAGCCGGCCAGGCCATCCGCAGCGACGGGCCGAAAACCCATCTGGCCAAGGCTGGCACGCCCACCATGGGCGGGGTGCTGATTCTGGTGTCGATTACGGTGTCCACGCTGTTGTGGGGCAATGTGTCGCACCCGTATATCTGGATTCTGCTCGGCGTGCTGCTGGGCACGGGCGCGCTGGGCTTCTACGACGACTGGCGCAAGGTGGTGTATAAAGACCCGCACGGCGTGTCGGCCAAGTTTAAGATGGTGTGGCAGAGCAGCGTGGCGCTGGCGGCGGGCTTGCTGCTGTTTTATGTGGCGAGCAATTCGGCGAACAATATTTTAATCGTGCCGTTTTTCAAACAAGTGGCGTTGCCTTTGGGCGTGGTGGGCTTTGTGGTGCTGTCGTATTTCACCATTGTCGGCACGTCCAACGCGGTAAACCTGACCGACGGCTTGGACGGCCTGGCGGCTTTCCCGGTGGTACTGGTGGCCGGCGGGATGGCGGTGTTTGCCTATGCCACCGGGCACTGGCAGTTTGCACGCTATCTGCAGCTGCCTTTCGTGCCGGGGGCGAACGAGGTGATGGTGTTCTGCGCGGCCATGTGCGGCGCGTGTTTGGGCTTTTTATGGTTCAATGCGGCACCGGCACAGGTGTTTATGGGCGACGTGGGCGCGTTGGCGCTGGGCGCGGCGCTGGGCACGGTGGCAGTAATCGTGCGCCAGGAATTTGTGCTGGTGATTATGGGCGGGCTGTTTGTGGTGGAAGCTTTGTCGGTGATGCTGCAGGTGGGCTGGTATAAGAGAACCAAAAAACGCATCTTCCTGATGGCGCCGATCCACCACCATTTCGAGCAGAAGGGCTGGAAGGAAACGCAGGTGGTGGTGCGCTTTTGGATCATCACCATCGTGCTGGTGCTGGTGGGCTTGAGCACGCTGAAAATCCGTTAAACGGTTTTCAGGTAGCCTTATCCGGCTCAAGAGGGGCTACCTGAAAGCGGACACTGCAGGCTTTCGTGAAGCCAAAACCCATTGCAACCCAATTTAAAGAACCTAGGTTATGCTGCTACACATGCTAATTTTGCTGGCTTTTGCCAAAATGCAGGATTTCGCTGAGGATTCCTATGCCTGGCAATGGGCGCTGGCTTTTGCCGTTGTAACTTTTTTATTCGGCCTGTTTGGCGACCCCCTGATTGCGGCAGCTATTTCTGCCGTGATTTGGGGCCTATATTCATGGGGCTATTTCGCCCTGCTGCGGCAGATGGCAGACAGTTTGATTTTGTGGCTGATGGTGTGCATCGGCGGGATTATGCTGCCGTGGCTGCTGTTGATGAAACTACTGGCTAATACAGCCGTGCAGTAAAGGCTACCTGAAAGCATAAGTCTCAACGCAGTCAAAATGAGCGAAGCGAAAAACTGAGAAAGCAGCTGCCCGCCGGTAAACCGGGCGGCATGGAGAATAGAATGAAAAGCGAATGGCAAAACCAAAAAATCCTCGTGGCCGGGATGGGCGGCAGCGGCATTTCCATGCTGGATTTCCTGCGCCGCAAAGGCGCGGCGGTAGCCGCTTATGATGCTGATTTTCCGGCAGCCAAACAAGCCGAGCTGCAACAGCGTTTCCCCGGCCTGGCCTGCCATACAGGCTACCTGAAAAACGCATTGGCAGAAGGTTTCGGCATTCTGGCACTCAGCCCCGGCATCAGCGAGCGCACGCCCGAAATCGAAGCTTTCAAACAGGCCGGCGGCCGTGTGTTGGGCGATGTGGAAATCTTGGCACACGAGCTTTTCGGCAAGCGCGACAAAATCATCGCCATCACCGGCAGCAACGGTAAAACCACCGTAACCAGCCTGGTGGGCCATTTGTGCCGCGAATGCGGGCTGGATACCGTGGTGGCCGGCAATATCGGCACGCCGGTGCTCGAAGCCTATGAAGACCGGCAGGAGCAGAGCGCCGATGTGTGGGTGCTCGAACTTTCCAGCTTCCAGCTGGAAAACACCGACCATTTGAACGCCGCCGCCGCCGCCGTGCTCAATATTTCCGAAGACCACCTCAACCGCTACGACGACCTGCTCGACTACGCCCACGCCAAAGACAAAATCTTCCGCGGCAACGGCGTGCAGGTGATCAATGCCGACGATGCGTTGTGCCGCGCCATGAAACGCAGCGGCCGCGAAGTGCGCCGCTTTTCACTGCAGCAGGCAACCGATTATTGGTTTGACGCCGCATCGGGCTACCTGAAACACGGCGCGGAAACGCTGATTGCCGCCGCCGATATTCCGCTGCAAGGCCTGCACAACGCCGTCAACGTACTGGCCGCGCTGGCTTTGTGCGAAGCCGTCGGCCTGCCGCGTGCCGAACTGCTGCGCCATGTGCGCACCTTCAAAGGCCTGCCGCACCGCGTGGAAAAAATCGGCGAGAAGAACGGTGTGGTGTTTATCGACGACAGCAAAGGCACCAATGTGGGCGCCACCGAAGCCGCCATCGCCGGCCTGCAAAGCCCGCTGTTTCTGATTGCCGGCGGGCAGGGCAAAGGGCAAGACTTTACCCCGCTGAAAAACGTGCTGCCCGGCAAAGCCCGTGCCGTGCTGCTTATTGGCGAAGACGCACTGCAAATCCGCCGCGACCTGGCCGGCTGCGGCGTGGAGATGATGGATTGCGCCAGCCTGCAGGAAGCGGTGCAAACCGCCTACCGCCTGGCCGAGCCCGGCGACATCGTGCTGCTCAGCCCCGCCTGCGCCAGCTTCGATATGTTTAAAGGCTATGCGCACCGCTCGCAAGTGTTCATTGAGGCGTTTGAGGCTTTGTAATGTTTTCAGGTAGCCTTTGTCGAAACAGACAGGCTACCTGAAAATGCTGCAGCGGCAGGCAAACCGAAAGGGGAAAGCACAAATGGTATTGCACACTTTTTTGGAAAACTTTCCGTGGCGCCGGTTTGGCACGCCCTATGAAACTCACGCCAAAGGGGTGCAGCAGAACATTTTGAATATATTGGCCGGCTCTGCGGTGGAAAAAGATTACGAGCGGCTGATTGACAGCTTGGAATCGCAGGCTTGGCTGGTGAAATTGTCGCCCTGGGGGCTGAAGGTTTGCCTGGCGTTGCTGGCGGAAGAGAAGCCGAATAAGGCCTGGTTGCTCAAGGGAATGAGTACGCTATTTGAAGCGGCCAACTATAGCGCCCAATCTCCGCAGGCCCAGGCGTTTAAAGAAACCAAGGGCAAGGCGCTGAAATACGGCATATTTAAAGCCAAGCTGTTTGATCCCGCCTTCGATGGCAGGATGGACGACGAGTTTCTTAAAATAACCAAAACATTAGATAGGCATTATTTACACGTGTCTGTTTTAGAATTGTTTGCGGCAAACCGCGACCTGATAGCGGGTTTGGCCGCTTCCGCAGATGCAGAAACCGCCAAGCAGGCGGCTTTGTTGGCGGAGGCGATTGCTAACCCTAAGCAGTATCCTTGCGGTTAGTTTGCCGCAAGTTTGAAATAAAGCAGAATTTTCAGGTAGCCTCTGTTGAAGCCAAAAAGGCTACCTGAAATCTTGTTCCATTGATTTTTGAAGTAACTTGAAGTACCCGAATGATTACTGAATCCAAACTCCTCGACCGCAAAATCCTGCGCCACGGCCACACCATCGATCAATCGCTGCTGTGGCTGGTGGTGCTGATGCTGGGCTTCAGCCTGGTGATGGTGTATTCCGCCTCGGTGGCCTTTGCCGGGCAGGGCGGCGGCAATAAATGGGCGTTCCTTATCCGCCAAGCGGCCTATATTGGCGTGGGTGGCGGGGCAGCTTTGGTGGCATTCCGGGTGCCGATGCGTACTTGGCAGAAGTATTCGATGGTGTTGCTGGTGATCAGTCTGTTGATGCTGATTGCAGTGTTGCTGGTGGGGCGCGATGTGAACGGTGCGCGGCGTTGGATTCCTTTGGGCGTGGCCAATTTGCAGCCGAGCGAATTTTTCAAGCTGGCGGTGATTCTTTATCTCTCCGGCTTTTTCATGCGCCGCGCCGAAGTGTTGCAGCATTTGAAGAAAGTGTGCTGGGTGGCGTTGCCGGTGGGCTGCGGGCTGGGGCTGATTATGCTGCAGCCGGATTTCGGCTCGTTTGTGGTGGTGTCGGTGATCAGCGTGGGCTTGTTGTTTTTGGTGGGGCTGCCGTTTCGCTGGTTTATCGTGGTGGTATTGGCCGGCCTGAGCGGCATGGTGACGCTGGTGCTGATTTCGCCCTACCGCATGGCGCGTGTGACCGCCTTCCTCGATCCGTGGGCCGATCCGCTGGGCAGCGGTTACCAGCTCACCCATGCGCTGATGGCCATCGGGCGCGGCGGCTGGACGGGCGTGGGCTTGGGCGCAGGCTTGGAAAAACGCTTCTACCTGCCCGAGGCGCATACCGATTTCATCACCGCCGTGATTGGCGAGGAATTTGGCTTTCTCGGCATGATGCTGCTCACTGCCTGCTATTTGTGGCTGGTGTGGCGTTCGTTTTCCATCGGTAAAATGGCGCGCGATTTGGAGCAGTTTTTCGGCGCGTTTGTGGCCAGCGGTGTGGGCATCTGGCTGGGTATTCAGAGTTTTTTCAATATCGGTGTGAACATCGGTCTGTTGCCCACCAAGGGGCTGACCCTGCCGCTGGTTTCCTTCGGCGGCTCGGCGCTGGTGGCCATGCTGATAGCCGTGGCGCTGCTGCTGCGGGTGGATTATGAAAACCGGCGCAAAATGCGTGGTTTTGCAGTGTAAGGAGCCGAATATGGGCGTGAAAACCTTTTTGCTGATGGCCGGCGGTACCGGCGGGCATATTTTCCCCGCGCTGGCGGTGGCTGCCGCGCTGCGCGAACGCGGGCACAAAGTGGTGTGGCTGGGCAGCGAGGGCGCGATGGAAACGCGTATTGTGCCGCAACACGGCATCGAAATTGAAACCCTGGCCATTAAAGGCGTGCGCGGCAACGGCCTCAAACGCAAGCTGATGCTGCCGTTCACGCTGTGGCACACCATCCGTGCGGCGCGAAGCATCATCCGTAAGCATCAGGTGGACGGCGCCATCGGCTTCGGCGGCTTCGTTACCGTGCCCGGTGGCGTGGCAGCCAAGCTGTGCGGCGTGCCGCTGGTGATTCACGAGCAAAACGCCGTGGCCGGGCTTTCCAACCGGATTTTGGCCAAGCTGGCCAGCCGGGTGCTGTATGCCTTCCCCAAGGCGTTTAGCGATGAAAACGGGCTGGTGGGCAACCCCGTGCGCGCCGATATTGCCGCATTGCCCGCGCCGCAAGAGCGGTTTGCTGAGCGTTCAGGTAGCCTGAAGCTGTTGGTTACCGGCGGCAGCTTGGGCGCGGATATTCTCAACCGCCTGCTGCCCGAAGCAATGGCCTTGCTGCCTGCCGAGCAACGCCCCCAAGTGCGGCACCAAAGCGGGCGCGGCAAGCTGGAAGGCTTGCGCCAGCGTTATGCTGAATCCGGTGTGCAGGCTGAATGCAGCGAATTTATTGATGATATGGCAGCGGCCTACGGTGCGGCAGATTTGGTGGTGTGCCGCTCCGGCGCGCTCACCATTGCCGAGCTGGCGGCGGCCGGCGTGGGCGCATTGCTCGTGCCCTACCCCTATGCGGTGGACGACCACCAAACCGCCAACGCCCGCTTCGTGGCTGCCGGTGAGGCCGGGCTGCTGTTGCCGCAGAGCGAATTGACTGCTGAGAGACTGGCTTCGGTGTTGGGCGGCCTCAATCGCGACACTTGCCGACAATGGGCACAAAATGCCCGCCGAATGGCCAAGCCGGATAGTGCGGCCAAGGTGGCGGAAGCGGCGCTGGCGGCAGTGGGCGGGTGATTGGTTGAGGCTACCTGAAAAGCGGTTTTGAAGTTTCAGGTAGCCTCAAACGATAAAGGAAACTCAATATTCGATCGCTAAACCGAACAAGTGAATGCGCTGTTGGTAAGACTGCTTGATGATTAGTATGCACATAGTTTAAAGGCTTTGCTTGATCGGTACTCTGGGAGGCTGTTTTTCAGGTAGCCTCAGCTGCAATATGGATTTTTCTCCTGCCTGCGTTGTATCGAAAAATGTTTATCCGCTATACAATAGCGGTTTTGTCTGCAAAGGCTGCCCGGGAAGCAGTGATAAATATGAAGCAACGAGTAAAACGCATCCATTTCGTCGGCATCGGCGGCGCTGGCATGTGCGGCCTGGCCGAGGTGCTGTATAAAGAATTCGACGTATCCGGCTCGGATCAGGCGCAAAGCGCGGTAACGCGCCAGCTGGCCGATATGGGCATCAAGGTGTTCCACGGCCATGCGGCAGAGCATATCGAGGGCGTGGACGTGGTGGTTACCTCTACTGCCATCAAGCCGGATAATCCGGAAGTGTTGGCCGCCCGCGAGACAGGCATTCCGGTAATTCCGCGCGCCATGATGCTGGCGGAGATTATGCGCTTCGGCCAAGGTATCGCCATTGCCGGCACGCACGGCAAAACCACCACCACCAGCCTCACTGCCTCCATCCTCACCGCCGCCGGCCTCGACCCGACCTTCGTGATTGGCGGCAAGCTCACCGCTGCGGGCACCAACGCCAAGCTCGGCGGCGGGCAGTATATTGTGGCCGAGGCCGACGAATCAGACGCCTCTTTCCTGTATCTCACGCCCGTGATTACCGTGGTGACCAATATCGACACCGATCACATGGACACCTACGACCACAGCGTGGACAAGCTGCACCAGGCCTTTGTAGAGTTTGTGCATCGTATGCCGTTCTACGGCAAGGCATTTTTGTGTATCGACAGCGAACATGTGCGCGCCATCCTGCCGGAGATTCAGAAACCGTTTGCTACCTATGGCTTAGACGAAACCGCCGATATTTACGCCGATAATGTGCACAGCGAAGGCGCGCAGATGTGCTTTACCGTGCACCTGAACAAACGCCCGATCGCGCCGTTTGAAGTGCGGTTGAATGCGCCGGGGCGGCACAATGTGCTCAATGCGCTGGCTGCCATCGGTGTGGCGCTGGAGTGTGGCGCGGACGTGGAAGCCATTCAGCGTGGCCTGGCCGGTTTCGGCGGCGTGGGGCGGCGCTTTCAGAGCTACGGTGAAGTCAAGCTGCCGCAAGGCGGCAGCGCCTTGGTGGTCGACGACTACGGCCACCATCCGGTGGAAATGGCTGCCACGCTCTCCGCCGCACGCGGCGCTTATCCAGAACGCCGCCTGGTGTTGGCATTCCAGCCGCACCGCTACACCCGCACCCGCGATTTGTTTGAAGACTTCGTGCGCGTGCTGAACACCGCCGATGCAGTGGTGCTGACCGATGTATACGCTGCCGGCGAAGAGCCGATTGTGGCCGCCGACAGCCGTGCGCTCACCCGTGCCCTGCGCGTGGCCGGCAAGCTGGAGCCGATTTACTGCGCTGATGTGGCCGATATGCCCGCCACCTTGCTTAATATGCTGCAAGATGGCGACCTGCTGCTGAATATGGGCGCAGGCAGCATCAATAAAGTACCGCAGGCTTTGCGGGATTTAGCAGCGCATGGATGATTTCCTGAAACGCCGCCAAGAGGCGCGGCAGCGTGCCGCCTCTTTTTGGCAGAGCTGGCAGTGGGAGCAGCCCTGGCAGGCCGGCGGCGGTTGTGTGGCGCTGGTGAATAGCGGAAACTATTTGCTGCACCACTATTTCCCCGGCGTGTTTTTGCAGGCCGTGTCGGATTATGCTGTTGATGCCGGCGCTAAATTTCAGGTAGCCTTCAGCAGTGGCGGCCGGCTGGAGCCGATGGCCGATGCAGTGTTGCTGGCCGAGGCTGCACCGCCGGGTTTGCCCTTCGGTGTGCAGGCCTTGCTGCGGCGCTGCCGGGCTGACGAACTGCCGCAGCGCCGGGCTGGTTTTGGCAAAACGCAGCTTTCCGGCAGCCAATTTCAGGTAGCCTGTGCGTCGGGTAACGACGGCCTGGTGCATTTGCAGGTGTTTGTGAACGATAATCCTGATGGCACGGATGCCGACGACCGCCGGTTGGCGGTGTGGCTGCTTTTGGCGCAGGCCTTGGGGCAGTGGGATTTAAACGTGAAAACCGGCTATGTGGAGCTGGTGGAGCAGCCGCCTCGGGGTGGGCTGCCGTTGGCCGAGCTGCCCGCTGCTTTTGATAAGTTGTGGCGTGCCCAGCTGGGGCACAACGGCGTGTATCCAAGCGGCGAGGCGGAATTCCGCGTGTATGGCGCGGAAAACGATGATGGCGAGCCGGCCAAGATTTTGGTGCGCAACGAATCGGCTGCTTCGCTACTGGGGCGTGCCGATTTGGCCTGGTGTTTGAGCGTGCGCTGTGAAGTGTACGACGACATGAGCCAGGCTCTGGCGCAGGAACTGGTACACGAGTTTTCCGGCTGCGTCGGGCAGCATGAGCAAGGCATCCTGACTGCCATGCTGGCCGACGCGGAAAAAGGCGAATACACCGCCTTTGCCATGGTGGCCGAGCCGGAAGGATTGTGGGAGAAGGTGCGGGAAATCACCGCACGCTACGAGCGGCTGGACGCACGGGTCAACTGTGTGTTCGACCCGTCATGGCGGCATTACCGCTTGCAAGGATAAAAGATGACGAAATCAGATACCAACGAAGCCGCAGGCCGGCACAGCCTGAGCGAATGGCAAGATAATGCCCATTGTTTCTGGACGGTGTGGCGGCGCGAAGAGGCGCGGCTTGCAGCGCTGGAAGACCCGGTGGCCTTTGTTACCGAGGCCAACAACCTGCTGCACGAATACTGCCCCGGTGTGGTGGTGGAGTTGGAAGGGCCGCCGGCCGCCGGCGCGCTGGTGTTCAGTGCCAACGGCGATTTGGAACATTTCCCACAAGTGTTGGCGCTGATTGCCACGGCAGCGGAATCCACCGAGCGTTCGGTGCTGTGTTTCCGCCAACGGCTGGGCTCGCCGGAGCAGTTTGCCATCCGCATGGGCGGCGTGGAAATGCAGGCGGCGGATATTTTGGTGCGCTGCGAAGAATGGCGCGGCCTGCCCGCGCTGGACGTGGCTTTTGCCAAGCCGCCCAAGGCAGAAGATTTGGAAACCTCGCAGCGGCTGGCGCTGATTATGCTCGACCATGTGTTGGGCGAGTGGGATGCGGTGGTGAAAGTGGGTGCACTGGATTTTGTGGATACCGCGCCTCCAGAAGCCGTGCCGCTGCACAGGCTACCTGAGAAATTAGATGAAGTCTGGAAAGCTTTGGGGCGCGATGCGCTCTATCCCGAGCCGGAATGGCAGTATACCGCCTATCAGCGCGATGAAGACGAAGAAAACGAACAAGATGCCCTGGTGCTGCTGCGCAATGAATCGGCCAACGGCCTGCTTGGCCGGGCGGATATGGGCTGGTGCGTTTCCGTGCACTGCGAAATCAACGGCGAAGACGCGCTGATGGCGGCCTACCGGCTGCAAGACGAATTCGACGCCGAGGCCTGCCATCAACAGCAAGGCATCGGCACGATTGCCGTCACCAACCTCACGCGGGGTGAGCGCACCATATTTGCCGCTACCGGCGAGCCGGAGCGCCTCATGGCAAAAGCGCAGGCACTGTGCGAGCAGTTTGCCGAACTCAAGCCGCAGGCCGCGTGCGAATACGACCCGAGCTGGCGGCATTACCGGTTTTAAGTTTTCAGGTAGCCTTTCAGACGGGCGTTTGATGGGGCTACCTGAAAGTAGAAGTAAGAAAGAAGCAAAGCAAATGAACAAGCAGTTTGGCAAAGTGGCCGTATTGAACGGCGGATTTTCCAGCGAGCGTGAAGTGTCGCTCGACAGCGGCGCGGCCGTATTGGCCGCCTTGCAGAGCCGGGGCATCGATGCCCACCGGTTCGACCCGAAAGAACAAGACATCCTGCAACTGAAAGCGCAGGGTTTTCAGGTAGCCTTCAATGTGCTGCACGGCACCTATGGCGAAGACGGCACCGTGCAGGCGCTGCTCGATTCCATCGGCATCCCCTACACCGGCTGCGGCATGGCCGCCTCCGCGCTGGGTATGGATAAATACCGCTGCAAACTGATTTGGCAGGCACTCGGCCTGCCCGTACCCGATTTCGCCGTATTGCACGATGATACCGATTTTGCCGCTGTGGAAGCCGAGCTCGGCCTGCCGATGTTTGTGAAGCCCGCCGCCGAAGGCAGCAGCGTGGGCGTGGTGAAAGTGAAGCAGCCCGGCGAGTTGCCGAAAGTGTACCGCGAGCTGCGCGAACGCCACCTGCACGGCGAAATCATCGCCGAACGCTTTATCGACGGCGGCGAATACACCTGCGCCGTGCTCGGTCAACAGGCGCTGCCCAGCATCCGCATCATCCCCGCCACCGAGTTTTACGATTACGACGCCAAGTATTTCCGCGACGACACGGTATACCAATGCCCCAGCGATTTGGATGCGGCGGGCGAGGCCGAAATCCGCCGCCTGGCCAAAGCCGGTTTTGAAGCCATCGGCGGGCGCAGCTGGGGCAGGGTGGATTTTCTGCGCAGCCAGAGCGGAAAGCTTTATTTGTTGGAAATCAACACTGTGCCCGGTATGACCAGCCACAGCTTGGTACCGAAAGCCGCCGCGCAAACCGGCTTGGATTTTGCCGATTTATGCGTTGAAGTATTGAGCCATGCGACTTTGGGATAACGCTGGCGCGCTCAAACGCATCAACAGCAGCCTTTATCTTTTGGCTGCTGTCGGCCTGATTGCGGCAGCGGTGATGTGGATGATGAATTCGCCGTATTTTCCGGTGAAACTGGTGAAAATCGACGGCGACCTACACCGTTTAAGTGCCACCCAGCTGCAACAAACCGCTCATCGTCACATCCGCGGCAATATATTCAAAGCCGATTTGAACGAAGCACGGCAGGCGTTTGAAACGCTGCCTTGGGTGGCTAAGGCGGAGGTGCGCCGAATCTGGCCGGATACGGTGCAAATCCGGGTGGAAGAGCGGCAGCCTGTGGCACGCTGGGAAGGCGGCGGGCTGGTGGATAGCGAAGGCAAAGGCTTTGATGCCCCCACCGATGAAAACTTTCCCGTATTTGCAGGCACGCCGGGAATGCGTAAAATTATGGTGAAGGAATTTATGGAGTTCCAAGCCATCTTGGCGCCGACTAATCTGAAAATCAGCCGCATGGACTATAGTTCGCGTTCCTCGCGGGAGCTGGCTTTGGAAAACGGCATCCGGCTGCATCTGGGTCGTGTCAACGCACAAGATCGCCTGCGCCGCTTTGTGCAGGCATGGCACGAAATCTTGAAAGAACGCGCAGCCGACGTACAATACGTGGATTTGCGCTATAAAGACGGCTTTGCCGTGCGCTACAAACAGGGCGCGGCAGATGAAGACAACAACAAGCAACAACCGCCATCAGGCGGGCATGACTGAAGCAATTATTTTTCTATAAGACGGCGAGCAGTAGCATAGTGCACACGTACAGCAAAGCGAGTTAGCGTAGTAGAAAAGAAATAAGTGCTTTAGCGATAAACAACCATTTCAACAATAAGCGAGACAGAGTTATGTCAAACAACAAACAACTGGTGGGCGCACTGGACATCGGTACCTCGAAAACCATCGTTTTGATCGGCGAAGTGCAAGACGATAAGGAAATTCACATCATCGGCTTTGGCCAAGCGCCGTCACACGGCTTGAAAGCCGGCATGGTAACCAATATTGATGCCACCGCCCAAGCTATTACCCAGGCTATGGAAGAAGCCCAGCTGATGGCTGATTGCCAAATTGGCAGCGTGGTAACCGGCATTGCCGGCAACCATATCCGCAGCATGAATTCGCAAGGTGTGGTGAAAATCAAGGAAGGCGAAGTCACGCAGGCCGACATCGACCGCGCTATCGAAACCGCCAAAGCCGTAAACATTCCGCCGGATCACCAGATTCTGCACACCGTGGTGCAGGAGTACATCATCGACAACCAGCCCGGCGTGCGCGAGCCCATCGGTATGAGCGGCGTGCGGCTGGATACGCGCATTCATATCGTAACCGGCGCTGTTACTGCCATGCAGAACATTCAAAAATGTATCGAACGCTGCGGCCTGCACATCGACAATATGATTCTGCAGCCCTTGGCCAGCGGCCGTGCTGTGCTGACTGAAGACGAGAAAGAACTGGGCGTGTGCGTCATCGATATCGGCGGCGGCACGACCGATATCGCCGTGTACACCAACGGTGCCATCCGCCACACTGCTGTGATTCCGGTGGCCGGCGATTTGATTACCCGCGATTTGGCGCAAGCCCTGCGTACTCCTTATAACGCCGCCGAATACATCAAAATCAACCATGGCGTAGCCTTGGCTACCGGCGATGGCTTGGATGAAATGATTGAAGTACCCAGCGTGGGCGACCGCAGCCCACGCCAGATTTCACGCCGTGTGTTGGCCAGCGTTATCGGCCCGCGCGTGGAAGAAATTTTGGAACTGACCCGCAATGAACTGCACCGTTCCGGTTTCCCCGAAGAAGTGCTCACCTCTGGTGTGGTGCTCACCGGCGGCGCATCTTTGCTTTCCGGTGTGGTGGAACTGGCTGAAGACGTGTTCAATCTGCCTGCCCGTGTCGGTGTGCCGAAGGAAATGGGCGGTTTGTCGGAACGCATCCGTAACCCGCGCTACGCCACAGCCATCGGCCTCCTGCAAACCGCTGCTGAATACAGCAGCCAGCATGGCACGCATAACCCCGTGCGGCAGGCTGCAGAGGGAGATTCTGTTTTCTACCGCCTCAAAGAGTGGCTGAAAAACAATTTCTAAGCTTTTTGCTTATTCTTGCACACAAAATCCGTTCAAACCTTTATAATACGGGCGATTTCAGTTTTCAGGTAGCCTTCCGGGGCGCAAAAGGAGTGTTAAATGCAGTTGGTTTATGATGTTGTCGAATCCGCAGCCAGTCCGGCGGTCATTAAAGTTATCGGTATTGGTGGCGGCGGCTGTAATGCTATTAACAATATGATAGACAACACGGTACAAGGCGTTGAATTTATTAGCGCCAACACCGATGCCCAGTCTTTGCAGGGCAGCAAAGCGCCCAAGCGCATCCAGCTAGGTACTAATTTGACCAAAGGTTTGGGGGCTGGCGCCAATCCGGAAACCGGCCGCAATGCCGCTCTAGAAGACCGTGAAACCATCGCCGACGCCATTCAAGGCGCCAATATGCTGTTCATTACCACCGGTATGGGTGGTGGCACCGGTACCGGCGCTGCTCCGGTAGTGGCCGAGATTGCCCGTGAGCTGGGTATCCTGACCGTGGCTGTGGTGACCCGCCCGTTCGAACATGAAGGCAAACGCATCCAGATTGCCAAAGATGGCTTGGAAACCCTGAAAAACCAAGTAGACTCGCTCATCGTTATCCCGAACGACAAACTGATGACCGCCCTGGGCGAAGATGTAACCGTGCGCCAAGCATTCCGTGCTGCTGATAACGTGTTGCGCAACGCGGTGGCCGGTATTGCCGAAGTGATTACCTGCCCCGGCATGATCAACTTGGACTTCGCCGACGTACGCAATGTAATGGGCATCATGGGCATGGCCATGATGGGTTCTGGTTTCGCACAAGGCATCGACCGTGCCCGTTTGGCCACCGAGCAGGCAATTGCCAGCCCGCTGCTGGACAACGTAACGCTGGAAGGTGCGCGTGGCGTGCTGGTGAACATCACTACCGCCCCCGACGGCCTGACCATGAAAGAATACAAAGAAATCATGTCGGTAGTGAGCGAATATGCTCATCCCGATGCAGAGCTGAAATATGGTACGGCTGAAGACGCTGCCATGGCGGAAGGCGAAATCCGCGTAACCATCATTGCCACCGGCCTGAAAGAGCAGGGCGACAACAGTCAGAGCAGCAACCTGCGTATGGTGAAAGCTGCCCAAGCCACTGGCACAGATGGCGGATTCCCGGAAATTGACAGCGTTATCCGCTCCGGCCGCACTGCCCGCACTATGAACTTGGCTGCTTCTGATTTTGCCAACCAATCTGTGTTGGACGATTTCGAAATTCCGGCGGTAATCCGCCGCCAGGCTGATTAAGCCAGTCTGGTTCTCAATGCAAAACCTGCCTCTTTTGAGGTAGGTTTTTTGTTTGGTTTGGTGGATTAGGATGGTTAAAGGCTACTTATTAGTTGAGCTCAGTGGATAGCTGATAAACATCCTTGCGCGATCCAAGGTCATTCTTATGCTATTGATGATTGCTGGCTGCGAATCATGAATAGCCATTCCATAAAATATATACTGAGATGTTTTAGCCCAACAAAGATCTAAACTTGGTTCGGCTAGGCTAGCACCGTAATCCGTTGCCCCTTATGTTTTCAGGTAGCCGTTGAGGCTACCTGAAAATAGATAATGCGGATTTATATGCGGTTCAACTTGGTATGCTTAATGGTTGCAGCCGCAGTTGTGGCTGTGTTTATGCCCGTGATGTTCGTGTTCAGGCGCGGGCAGGGTCTCACCGCCATGTTCGTTTTGGAAGAATTGGTGCGCTTGGCGGGCGGCTTGGCTGCCAAGGTCTTCAATCATGAGGGAGACGTATTCGGGGAAGAGGTAGCGGCCGCCGAGTTTGGCGCGGGCGGCATTGGTTTCTGGGTCGAGGCTGGGGATGGGGGTGGAGAGGTCGACTTGGCCGTCCCATTCGATGGTGAAGCGTTTGTCGGCAAAGCGGATGGGGGTGAGCTCGGCTTCTTTGTGGCGGTGCATCAGGCACAGGGCTTGGCGGCTGAATACGTCGTAGAGCCAGGCGTCGCCTTGATCGGTGTTGAACAGGAGGTAGGCGCTGGGGGTGGCGGTTTCAAAGCCGGTGGCGGTTACATAGTCTTGGCCGGCACGGGTGTGCTCGACTACGGTGTGGCATTCTTCGGTGAGCGGGGTGCGGCCGAAGCGTTCGCCGGCCTGGTGGCAGATTTCGGCGTGGCGCCAGCTTTGGTATTTGGCTTCTTGGGCGGCGCGGTTGAGCAGCTCGGCGATTTTGCCGCCTTGTTTGTTTTGGCGTTTTTTGGCCTGCTGGCGGAGGTGTTCGAGGGTGTCGGCGGTGGTGTGGATGTATTTCATGCGGGGTCTCTTTGAATGGGATGTGAGGCTACCTGAAAATGTTTCAGGTAGCCTTTCAGGTTATTGGGCTGTGCCGGAGGCTTCGTTGGCGGCCGGGGTTGCGGAGGCGTCGGCGGGGTTTTTCAGCCAGGCGGCGGTGTCTTTGGCGAGGGTGTCGGTTACGCGTTCGAGCACGGAGCAGGAGCTTTTAAACATGCCGCCCATGCCGCCGAGTGAGCGGCGGGAAAGCTCGGTGGTGGCGGTTTGCTGGCCGTTTTCGTAGCGGGTGAGGCGGATGTGCATGGATTTGTAGTGGCCGGTGAAGGCGCTGCCGTAGCTGCGGGCGTCGGTAATCTGCACGTCGAGGCGGTTGGGCTGCCCGGCGAGGCTGTCGGCGCCGGTGGCCTGCAGTTCGATGCCGCCGGCTTTGGCTTGCTCGATGATTTTGCGGCTGAAGTTTGCGCCTAAATCGGTGCATTCTTGGCGGATGCGGTCGGCCACTTTGGCTTCGGGAGAGTAGGGGATGGTGTCGGCGATAAAGCTTTGGGCGTAGGTTTGGCCGACGATGAGGAGGGCGGCGATGGCGGTGAGACGGCGGAACATGGGGTGTCCTTTCTGTGGTGGTTGAACGGTGGGGTAATGGGTTTTAAATTTTCAGGTAGCCTTTGTGGGAAAGGCTACCTGAAAAATCTGCGCTGCTCTACGCATCAATGTTTTGCGCAATCAGGGCGTTGGTTTCGATGAACTCGCGGCGGGGTTCGACTTCGTCGCCCATGAGGGTAACGAATACTTTGTCGGCGGCGATGGCGTCTTCGATGCGCACTTTCAGGAGGCGGCGCACTTCCGGGTCCATAGTGGTTTCCCACAGCTGTTCGGCGTTCATCTCGCCCAGCCCTTTGTAGCGCTGGATGGCCATGCCTTTTTGTGCACCGGCGAGCAGGATGTCGATGGCCTGCTCGAAGCTGTTTACGGTTTGCGGCTCGGCTTCGCCTTTGTGGAGTAGGGCGCCGGGCTCAACCAGGCCTTGGAGCTGTTCGGCGGTGCGGCTGATGGTTTGGTAGGCTTTGCTGTCGATGAATTTTTGGTCGAGATAGGAAACCATCACGTTGCCGTGCAGCTGGCGGGTGATTTTGATGAAATGGCCGCCTTCGTGGCCGTCGAGGCGTTCCAGTGCCACTTCTTCTTTGGCCAACAGGGAGGAGAGGGCGGCAATGGCGGCATCGGTGCTTTCGGCGCTTTCGAGCGAAATGGGGGCGGTGTCGAGCAGGGCGCGCAGCACGAGGCCGTCGATGATGCGGCTTTCCTGTTCGATGGTGCTGCGGGCGCGGAGGAACTGCTTGGCGGCGCGTTCCAACTCGGCGCCTTCCAGCGTGCGGCCGCCGGAAGCGATTTTGGCTTTGTCCACGGCGAGGCCGAGCAGGAATTCGTCTTTTTCCGTGTCGTCTTTCAGGTAGCGTTCCTGCTTGCCGTATTTGGCTTTATAAAGCGGGGGTTGGGCGATGTAGATGTAGCCGCGTTCCACCAGTTCGGGCATTTGGCGGTAGAAGAAGGTGAGCAGCAATGTGCGGATATGGGCGCCGTCCACGTCGGCATCGGTCATGATGATGATGCGGTGGTAGCGCAGTTTTTCCAGATTGAATTCTTCTTTGCCGATGGAGGTGCCCAGCGCGGTAATCAGGGTAGCCACTTCTTGGCTGGCGAGCATTTTTTCGAAGCGGGCTTTTTCCACGTTGAGAATTTTGCCCTTCAGCGGCAGGATGGCTTGGAATTTGCGGTCGCGGCCTTGTTTGGCGGAACCGCCGGCGGAATCACCCTCCACCAGATACAGCTCGGATAGGGCCGGGTCTTTTTCTTGGCAGTCGGCCAGTTTGCCGGGCAACCCTAAGCCGTCCATCACGCCTTTGCGGCGGGTGATTTCACGCGCTTTGCGGGCAGCTTCGCGGGCGCGGGCGGCATCCACGATTTTGCTGCAAATGATTTTGGCATCTTGCGGATTTTCTTCCAAAAATTCGTGCAGCGCCTGGCTGAGCACTTCGTTCACCACGGGGGCGATTTCGCTGGAAACCAGTTTGTCTTTGGTTTGGGAGGAGAATTTCGGGTCGGGCAGTTTCACGGAAAGCACGCACACTAAGCCTTCGCGCATATCGTCGCCGCTGGTATCCACTTTGGCTTTCTTGGCGATTTCATTGGCTTCGATGTATTGATTAATGGTGCGCGTCATGGCGGCGCGCAGGGCGGTGAGGTGGGTGCCGCCGTCGCGCTGCGGGATATTGTTGGTGAAGCATTGCACGGATTCTTGGTAGCTGTCGTTCCATTGCATGGCGCACTCTACCGTCATACCGTCTCTTTCGCCGAGGGTGTAGAAGATTTTGTCGTGCAAGGGTTTTTTACCGCCGGTGGTGTAGCGCACAAAACCGGCCACGCCGCCGGATTCGGCGAAGTTTTCGTGTTTTCCGTCGCGTTTGTCGAACAGTTCGATTTTTACGCCGTTGTTCAGAAAGGATAATTCGCGGATGCGTTTGGCCAGGGTTTCAAATTTGTATTGCACCTCGCCGAAGGTTTCTTCGCTGGCCATAAATTGCACGCGCGTGCCGTGTTTGTCGGCCGGGCAATCGGCTACGGCTTTGAGCGGGGCAACGGTTTCGCCGCGGCGGAATTCGACAAAATGCTCTTTGCCTTCGCGCCAAATGGTGAGTTTCAGCCAGTCGGACAGGGCGTTTACTACGGATACGCCCACGCCGTGCAGGCCGCCGGAGACTTTGTAGCTGTTGTTGTCGAATTTGCCGCCCGCGTGCAGGATGGTCATGATGACTTCGGCGGCGGAGCGGCCTTCTTTGGGGTGGATGCCAGTGGGGATGCCGCGCCCGTTGTCTTCGATGGTGATGGATTCGTCGGCGTTGATGGACACGGTGATGCTGTCGCAATGGCCGGCCAGTGCTTCGTCAATGGCGTTGTCGAGCACTTCGAACACCATGTGGTGCAGGCCGGAGCCGTCCTGCGTGTCGCCGATATACATGCCGGGGCGTTTACGCACGGCCTCCAAACCTTCGAGGACTTGGATACTGTCTGCGCCGTATTCTTGCTGGGTTTGTTCTGTCATGGTTGTTTTGCTGTGATGAGAATGAGTTTGAGGCTACCTGAAATAGTGTTTGCTACAAGTAGGTTTGATTTATCAGGGTAGGTTTTCTAGTTTTTTAGCGTGTTAGATTGTTTTTTCACGCTGCTTGGAGTGCTTCTTCATAAGTGGGCGGTTTGCCTCGATAGAGAATCAGTATTTCCGGCTGTTTCATTGTGTTTTTAGGGTTAATCCACTCTAAGGTATTGATCAGGATATACCATTCAACTGGGGATAAGCCGCCTTCCAGTGTTTCGCATACATCAAAACAGAGGCAGGGACGGTTTGGTTGGTTATCGCTTTCAGACGTTATCAGTTTGTGCGTGGACCAGTGTTGTTGTTCAAAAATGCCTTGGTCTGCGGCTTTGCCTACCGCAGCTATTAGAGCGGTCATCCATTGGAAGCCGTCCGCAATAATCAGGTGGCTGTTGCTGAACATGCCGTGATGTTCCACCACGGTGTTGTTGTAACGGATAGTGATGTGGTTAAAGCGGATTTCTATTGTAATCATTTTCTATGGTAATCATACAGATGTGTGCTGAGGCTCAGGGTTTCAGGTTACCTGAGACTCAACGTGTAATTATAACACATTACCTAAGTCGTTTTGGCCTGAGAAAGAACAGGCTTCCGCTTAGGAAGCCTGGTTTCATTACATTGAAGCAGATAATTTCAGACAGCCTGTTCTGCCTTCTCACGGCGCATAGTTTGGATACCGTGATACAGCATCACGATGATGCTCGCCCAAATCAGGCTGTGGCTCACCATGGCCACCCAATCTAAATGCTCGCCCAGCACAAACACCGAAAGCAGAAACAGCAGCGCCGGCTCCAGATAGCTCAGCATACCGAACAGCACCACCGGCAAAAGCTCATTGGCTGTGAGGTTAACCTGCATTGATACTGCGCCATTGAGCCCCAAGAGCACGGCAAACAAAAGCAGAATCGGCTTGGCCTCGATCATGGCCGGGCTGGGTGAATACATCACCAGATACCAAATCACGAAAGGCAGCGCCAAAATCAAATCCAGCAAGAGCCCGAGCAGCGGCGGCACGCCTTGCCAGCGGCGCATGATGTAATAAATCGGAAAGGTGGCGAACACGGCAATGGTTACCCAGGAAAACGTGCCGCTGTTCCAGATTTCCAGTGCCACCGCCGCTGAAGCCAGCAGTACGGCAATCAGCTGCAAGCGATCAAGCCGCTCGCGGAACACCATCACCCCGCCCAGCATCATCGCGAGCGGGAATAGGAAGTAGCCCATCGATACGTCCACCCCCTTGCCGTTTACCGGCGCCCACATGTAAAGCCAAATCTGCCCGATCATAATCGGCGCGGGCAGCAGCACCAGCGCCCAGCGTCGAAGATTGCCGCCGATTTCGCGCAGAAATTTGGCCGCATCGCGTTTGGCCGAAGTGAGCAGCATAATGGAGAGCGCGCAGGTAAACGTACCCACGATACGCCAGGCAAACACATCCGTGCCGCTCATCGGCCGCATCCATGGGCCAAACATAAACAGCGAGCCGAACAGAATATTGGAGACCACGGCCGCAATAATCCCCTTGGCCATTCTCGACATATACAGCCTTTCGGAATTAAAGATAGTTAACATTATAAACGTCTTCGCGCTGCTTGGCACGTTTGGGCAGTTTTTGCCCAAATAGCCGTGGGGAAAGAGAAACATGGCAATGTTTTGCCTATTTGCTCCGTGGGCAAAGGCTACCTGAAAGATTCCGGCGGTGGTTTGTGTGAAGTTGGGTTAATTAAGATGGAAAGGATTTGGGGTTGCGTGATTAAGACGATTTTTCAGGTAGCCTTCTGCGCACTCAAAGGCTACCTGAAAAATATCGCGGTGCTTCAGGCAGCCCCTCTTGTTGATTAAACATTGCCCAGTTTGTCTTTCTCTTGTACTCTGCTGCCTCCCTGTAATCTTGTTTAAGGAAGCTGAGATGTCTGTTTATGCTAAAGCCCTTCTGCCGCTGCTGTTGGCCGCCTTGTGTGCCTGCCGTGTGGAGGTGGGCCACCATGATGGCGAGGCTGCCAGCCAGGCCGCTGCCGCCGCGCCTGTTTTGCAAAGCGTGGAAGTGGGCAAAACCACAGTGGAGCAGATACGGGCGTTGTATCCCGATGCGGTGAAGATGGAAGATGGCGAGATAATTTTCGGCAACCGGAGGCTCGGCAGCGAATCCGGTGCGGTGGAAGTGTATCAGAGCAATGTTCAGAACGGCTTTCCGTTGCGCATGTTTGCGTTTGATGGCGAGAGCAAGCTGCTGCAAATGATGATTTTGGCGCGCACAGATAATGAAGTGGCAACCTTGGTGAAAGATTTGGAAGCCGCCGGGTTTGCGCTCTATCCGCACCTGAGTGCGGAAGAATTTACCGTGCTCAACAGCGGTATGTTCGTTACGGCTGAAGAGCGGGAAAAGTTTTTGGCCGAAAACGGTATACAGCAGTTTAAGCGCGGCAGCCTGCTGGCTTTTGTGATGACTAAGGGTGTCAACAATGGCAAGGCCGGAATCTTTATCATGAACCTCGCCTACGAGCCGGAACACCGCGCCAAATGGCAGCGGCAGGAGGCCGCCAAACAGCAGGCGGGGCAGCAATAGCCTGTCAGGTTTCAGCTGGTTTTTTCAGGTAGCCTTCGCACTACAAAGAGGCTACCTGAAAAATAGCGACTGTATTTTTTGCTATCCAAAACTAGGCCTTGGCTTGATTAAAAACATCTATCCACTTTATTGAGTTAAAGCTCACGTTTCCCGGTAGCCTAAATTAGATAAAACGTCTAAACTTCCCGCTTTATTCACTTCAACCCTGAATTTTGCTATGCCCGAACTACCAGAAGTTGAAACCACCCGACGGGGTATCCAGCCCTATATGCAGGGCAAAACCGTAGCCGAAGTGGTGGTGCGTCAGCCGAAATTGCGTTGGCCGGTGTCGCCTGATTTGGCTCAGCAGCTTGCCAGCAGCCATATTGTGTATATTCATCGCCGTGCCAAGTATTTATTGTTTGAATTTCCCCATGGCGTGATGCTGCTGCACTTGGGTATGTCGGGCAGTCTGCGCGTATACCCTAATGACAGCGCACCACCGCCGGAAAAGCACGATCATATCGACATCATTACGGTCGACCAAACGGTGTTGCGCCTGCGTGATCCACGCCGTTTCGGTTCAGTGTTGTGGTTTACTGGCGCGGCCGAGCAACATCCGCTATTGCAACATTTGGGCCCTGAGCCACTACAAGAAGAGTTCACTTCAGGCTACCTGAAAAATGCGCTTTCACGCCGCAAAAGCGCTATCAAAACTGCGCTGATGGATAATAAAGTCGTGGTGGGTGTGGGCAATATTTATGCTAACGAAGCGCTGTTTGCCGCCGGCATCCTGCCTACCCGCCGCGCCGACCGTGTGTCTGCCGAAGAGTGCCGCCGTTTGGTGACCGAAATTCGTAACGTGCTGCACTGTGCCATAGAAGTTGGCGGCAGCAGCTTGCGCGATTTTGTGCACAGCGATGGGCAAAGCGGCTATTTCCAGCAGCAATATCATGTATATGGCCGCGAGGGAGAGCCTTGCCATCATTGTGGTACGCCGATTGCACGGCAGATTGTCGGCCAGCGCAGCAGCTTTTACTGCCCGAAATGCCAGCGTTGAAGCCGTTCAGGCAGCCTTCTCAATCTAATAATTAAACCAACACAAATGAGCACGCAATCCACTTCAATCTTTACCCGCCTGTTCCGTATTTTGCACCTGCTATTTTGGTTCTTCCGCGCTGGCTACCGCCTGTTCCGACTGCGTGAATACAACCAGCATAGCAAAGACGTGATGCAGGATTTGGCGCGCAGTATGTTGAAAGTGTTGCATATCCGAATCGAAGCCAATCCGAGCAACCCGCCGTTCCCGCCCGTGTTTCTCGGGGCGGCGAACCATGTGTCCTGGCTCGATCCGATGATTCTGATGGCCATGTACCCCACGGTGTTTATCGCCAAGCGCGAAATCCGTTCCTGGCCGGTGTTGGGTGCGGTGGTGGCGCGCACCGGTGCGGTGTTCATCAACCGCAACAGCCGTAATGACGTGGCACCGGTAAACGAAGCCATTGTGCGCTCGATGAGTGCGGGGCACAGCGTGTCGTTCTTCCCTGAATCCAAAGCCTCAGACGGGATGGCGTTGCTGCCGTTTAAAGCCGCGCTGTTCCAATCCGCGCTGGACAGCGGCCTGCCTGTAGTGGCTGTAGCTCTGCGCTATTGCGACCGCGCCGGCCGTCGTAGCACCGCCCCCGCCTATGCCGGCAATACCAGCCTCCTCACCGCGCTGTGGCGCATCGTATCCATGCCCGAAATCATCGTCCGCGCCGATTGCTCCGAGCCGCTGACTCTAAATGCAGAGGAAGCCGCTGATGCTTCCGCACGCTTTTTGCTCAAAGATAAGGCGGAAGCTTTTGTTGGTGAGATTGTGAACGGAGAGGATAAGGGCTGATTGCTGCTTACTGTTACAAGAATGAAAAAAGGCTACCTGAAAAGTTTCAGGTAGCCTCTATTAATAACTGGGAGGCTGTTGTTTTTTTGTGAATGATCTGTTTGTGTACCAGATGCGCTGTTTTATACTCAATCCCACCTTGGCAAGTATTTCAGCTTGAAGCCCGTCAGTAGCGGATTTTTGTCTGTTTGTAGCTTGCTGTGTTGGTGGTAGAGCCTTCATGCTAAAAAATAGATGGCAAGTTTTCAGGTAGCCTCTGCCTATATGGCGAATAGTTTTTTACATTCACCATATTGATTGTATTGAGTATAATGCGCGGTTTCTTGCCATGTATCAACCTAGCTGTGTAGATTTTATAGAGTGCGCAGTGAAACAAGGCATTTGGTTTTTTGGTTTTGCAACAATCCGCGAAACCAGCAACAGATAAGGAATACCACAATGAACAAAACCTACAAGACTGTTTACAACGCCGTGAGCGGCACTTGGGCGGCCGTTTCCGAGCTTGCTAAATCACAAGGCAAAAACACCACACGAGCTGCCGCCACTTTGGTGCTGCTGGCGGTTTCCCCCGCTTGGGGCGCACCAAACACCGGCACGACCACTTCCGGCGGCAATGCATTGCCATCTGGGACAGACTATAAATTTTGTTATTACGACGACAACAGTAAAAACGTGGTCTGCGGTGATACCACTACTACGGCTGCCGATGTTGTAGACAGCAAGCCCGGTAAATCTGTTGCGATTGGTATGTCTGCTACGGCTGCCGGTGAGAGCAATGTAGCTTTGGGTTCGAGTGCTTCAGCTTCCAGCACCTCCGGTTTGGCAATTGGTTCAAACAGCAAAGCACACCATAATCAAACGGTTGCCATTGGCGAGCGTGCTAGTGCGCTGGGTGAGGCGGATATCGCCATCGGTAAAGCTGCGGGTGAAAACGCCAACAGCACAGGGCGTAATATTGCCGTGGGCGAGGGTGCGGTAAAAGATGCGGTGTTGGCCAATAATGTGATTGGTATCGGTACCGGCGCTGCGCAGAAAATTAGCGGTCAGCACGTTATTGCCATCGGTACGGATGCCAATCAGGGCGTGTCCGGTGTGAACCAAGTGGTGGCCATCGGCTATAAAAGTTCTGCTGTAACATCACAGTCGGTTGCCATCGGCACAGCGGCTTCTGCTAAAAACATTGGTGCTTTGGCTTTGGGCAACAGCAGCAATGCGGCCACTGAAAGCTCAGTGGCAGTAGGCCGCTTCTCCCAAGCTGCCGGTGCAAACTCGATTGCTGTTGGCGGCGGCCGCAGCGCTGCGCAGTCGGCACAGGCAGGGGGTACGTATTCCATCGCTGTCGGCGCGGGTGCAGAAGCGACACACGCACAATCAATCGCCATGGGCTGGAATGCTGGTGCGAAATCTATCGGTACTGTGGCAGTAGGTGACACGGCACAGGCTTCAAAATTGTATGCGATTGCCATTGGTAACAAAGCAGAGGCATCGGGTGAGAAATCTGTTGTGATTGGCTCGAACGAAACGGCCACCAATATTGCCAAAGCCACCGGCAGACAGTCTGTGGCCATCGGCTGGACGGCCCAGGCAACAGGGTTTACCCAAGCAGTGGCCATCGGCCCGGATGCTCAGGCATTGGGCGGGCAATCCACTTCTATCGGTAACAACACCCGCGCCAGGGGCAATTCTTCCATCGCGATCGGCAGCGATGATTGGGATTTAGCCAAAGCCCAAGTGGACGCGGATTATCTACGGCTGACCGGCACGTCAATGAGCACCGGTTATCAAAGCACAGAAGCGGCTGAGGCTGCGATTGCCGTGGGTGTGAAAGCCCAAGCCACAGGCGCACTTTCCACTGCTTTCGGCCCGGGGGCGCAGGCCACAAAAGTAGGCGCATCTGCATTCGGCGTGGGTGCGGAAGCCGACAAAGACAAAGCCGTAGCCATCGGCGCAGGTTCGCGCACAAGCACCATCGCAACCCCAGTAACTAGCGCTACCGTGAACGGTGTGACCTACAGCGGTTTTGCCGGTGCCACCAATATTACGGATGGTTCGCAGGTTTCCATCGGTACGGCAGGTTATGAACGCCAAATCAAACATGTTGCCCCAGGTGAAATTTCTGCCACGTCCACCGATGCCATCAACGGCAGCCAGCTTTATCACGTTGCCGCCCAAGCCGCCAATCCGCTCAAATTCGACGGCGACAGCGGCACCACCGTTGAGCGCAAGCTCGGCACCACGCTCAACGTGAAAGGCGGCGCCACCGGTACGCTCACCGACAACAACATCGGTGTGGTGGCCGACAAGGCCAGCAACACATTGCGCCTCAAACTCGCGCAAAACGTGGACTTGGGCAATGCAGGCAGCCTGAAAACCGGCAACACCACCGTGAACAACAGCGGCCTGACCATTACCGGCGGCCCGAGCGTGACCAACACTGGCATTGACGCAGGCAACAAGCAGATTACCAACGTGGCCAGCGGCGGCAACATCGACAGCAACGCCGCCAATATCGGCGATGTGAAACGCATAACCAACCAACTTTCCACCAACATTCAAGCGGCAAAAACCGAAGTGGTGGCGGGCGACAATATTCAGGTAACCCATTCTCCAGGCGGTAATGGTCAAACCATTTACACCGTCAAAACCGTTGCCAACCCGACGTTTACCAGCGTGACCGCCGGTGGCAACACGCTGAACAACACGCCGATGACGGTAAATGGCAACACAGTAACCAACGTGAACAACGCCATCAACCAAACCGCCGCCCAAGCCTTCAATCCGCTCAAGTTTGACGGCGACAGCGGCACCACCGTTGAGCGCAAGCTCGGCACCACGCTCAACATAAAAGGCGGCGCCACCGGCACGCTCACCGACAACAACATCGGCGTAGTGGCCGATAATGGCAGCAACACATTGCGGATTAAACTTGCGCAAAACGTGGATTTGGGCAATGCAGGCAGCCTGAAAACCGGCAATACCACCGTAAACAACAGCGGTCTGACCATCAATAACGGCCCGAGCGTGACCAACAACGGTATTGACGCAGGCAACAAGCAGATTAGTAATCTAGCCGATGGCAACAATCCTACCGATGCTGTGAACGTACGTCAGCTTCAGGCGGCCGTGGCTGCCGGCAGCAACGCTGCCGGCCAACAACTGATTCAGCAGGTGAACAACCACGTTAATAACTTGAACCAGCGTATCGATAAGCTGGAGGACAACAGCAATGCCGGTATCGCCGGCGGTATTGCCCAAAGCTCCATTCCGCAGGTAACCCGCGCCGGTGCGTCCGGTATCGGCGTAGGCACTGGTTATTATGGCGGCCAATCTGCTATCGCTGTGGGCGTATCGTCTATCAGCGATGGCGGTAACTGGATTATGAAAGGCTCGTTCTCCGTCAACTCCCAAGGCCGTACCGGCGTTGGCGCTGGCGCGCTGTATCAGTGGTAATACCATAGACAGTTCGCTGAGGCTCAAAAAAGCTGCCTGCACTTTAATGTTCAAAGTGCAGGCGGCTTTTTTATTTTTCAGGTAGCCTGAATGGGATGTAAGGCTAGAAGGCTGCATATATGGAATGCACACTTGGCCGCCAGCTACGCCAGCCAATATGGCTGCTTTATGCTTGATTCGCCAGTTCGATAATTTTCTGAAAGGTTCTGCCGTTGCGTATTGTCAGGCTTTTATAGAAGGCAGAGCCTATCAGTTTTTTATGGTAGTTTGAGCGCAGATAGTCGGCTTGGTTGTGATTGCTGTAGAAGAAGGCAGTTTCGCCAAAATGCAAATGCTCTTTCTCATCTACCCACGAAAGTGTTTCGGCTTTGATTTGCTCTCGGTCTGCTTCCGGCAGATAAAAGAGAGCATCGCGCCGATAGGCGGTTTCGTCTCGCCACCAGTCCGGCAGTTTGTCTGCTTCTTGTTGCAGAATATCGGCGCGGATTAGGGCAAAAGGCAGAGGAAAGTCGTAGGTGTTGTTGAAATGGGCAGTTAGCAGTTCTTTGATTTCCTGTTCCGGCGCTGGGCTGTTGAAGAAAAGATTGCCGCTGTTGATATAGGAAACGGGATGCTCAAAACCCATTTCGGCTAAACTTTTCTTTAAATCAGCCATCACAACCTTATTGTTCTTGCCGACATTGATGCCTCGCAGTAAAAGCACATAGCGCATTTTTATTTCCTTTTGATTAATATAAGGCTACCTGAAAACCATTTTTCAGGTAGCCTTTTTGTTCTCAAAGCTATGATATCAAACATCTCCCTCTGCCGGTTTAGCCTTACGCCGACCAAAGTAGAGGAAGCCGATCAGGCCGCAGGCGATCATGGGGAGGCTGAGCCACTGACCCATGGAGAAGTTTAAATAGAGCAGGCCGAGGAATTCGTCGGGCTCGCGGGCGAATTCGGCGATAAAGCGGGCGGTGCCGTAGCCGAGCAGGAACAGGCTCACTACCTGGCCGGTGGGGCGTGGTTTTTTGGAAAACCACCACAGCAGCACAAACAGCAAAATGCCTTCCAGGGCAAATTGGTAGAGCTGGGAGGGATGGCGCGGCAGCATGCCGTATTGCTGGAAAATCGCACCCCACAGCTGCGGCTGCTCGGTTGCTAGTTTTAAGTCTTCGCTATGTGCTTGGGAAAAGCCCATGGCCCAGAAGGCATCCGGCCGGGTGACGCGCCCCCAGAGCTCGCCGTTCACAAAGTTGCCGCCCAGGCGCACGGCAGCAAAGCCTAATGGCGTGAGCGGTGCGATGGAGTCGGCCAGCTTGAGCGGGTTGATTTTATGTTTGTAGGCAAACAGGAGGCCGGCGATTACCACGCCGAGGAAGCCGCCGTGAAACGACATGCCGCCCTGCCATACTTTGAAAATTTCTAACGGATTGGCGAAATAGTAGGCGTGCTGGTAAAACAGCACATAGCCAAGCCGCCCACCCACAATCACGCCGATGATGCCCCAGGTGAGGAAGTCGTCTAGGGTTTGCGTGGTGAACACGCTGTTGCCTTGGCGGATGCGCCGCCGCCCGAGCCACATAAACAGGGCGAAGCCGACGAGGTAGCTGACGGCATACCAGCGGATGGCGAGCGGGCCGAGCTTGAGCATAACGGGATTGAAAGCGGGATGGATCAACATAGGGAAAATGCGGCTGAAACAAAAGGGCGCATTATAGCGCATCTGGCTATCGGCCGATAACGGGCAGAGGCGTAAAGAAAACCCGGTTTGGGTTGGATTTTGCCGGGTTGTGTTGCGGTTTTGTTGGGAAGGAGGGGTTTCAGGTAGCCTGGGTGGAGGGGGAGGCTACCTGAAAAAGGCGATTGGGCTTATCAAGCTTAAGAGGTCTGCTGGAAACGGAAGCATCTTGCCGTATGGCATGGCTATGTTGATTTTCAGGTAGCCTGTGCCGGGAAGGCTACCTGAAAGTTGAAACGCAGCTTTAACTTGCGGCGTGGATTGGGTATGATAGCCCGCTTTGGAAGCATCGGCGGAGGCCGTGATGGCTGTATTGAAATTCACCAAAATGCACGGTTTGGGCAACGATTTTATGGTTATCGACGGCATCAGCCAGTATTTTGATCCGACGGCTGCGCCGATTGCCGAATGGGCAGACCGCCACCGTGGCATCGGTTTCGACCAGCTGTTGTTGGTGGAAGCGCCGCCGCTGCCCGAAGCCGAGTTCGGCTACCGTATTTTCAATGCAGACGGCAGCGAGGTGGAGCAGTGCGGCAACGGCGCGCGCTGTTTTGCCCGTTTTGTGCACGAAAAAGGCCTGAGCCGGAACCGCCGCATCAAGGTGGCTACGGCCAAAGGGCTGATTGTGTTGAATTTGCAGGAAAACGGCCTGGTTACGGTGGATATGGGCGAGCCGCGTTTGGCGGCAGCGGATATTCCGTTTGCGCCCGCGCCGGGCGAGGCTGCCGATGCCTTGTGGCACGAGATTGGTTTGGATGGCGCAAGCGCGCGTTTTTCCTGTGTGAATATGGGCAATCCGCACGCCGTGCTGGCGGTGGATGAGGTGCACCGTGCGCCGGTGGCCGAGTGGGGCGCGCGCCTGGAGCGGCATCCGCAGTTTCCCGAGCGGGTGAACGTGGGCTTTATGCAGGTGCTGGATGCGCACCATATCCGACTGCGCGTATTTGAGCGTGGAACGGGCGAAACCCAGGCCTGCGGCACGGGCGCGTGTGCGGCGGCGGTGGCCGGCATGCGGGCCGGATTGCTGGCGCGGGAAGGCGCAGTGTGCGTGAGCCTGCCGGGTGGTGATTTGCAGATTGAGTGGGCGGCGGATAACCATGTGTTGATGGCAGGGCCGGCGGCCACGGTGTTTGAAGGAACGGTAACTTACTGATGAATGAAAAGAAAATATTGGCTTATTTGCAGGATCACCCGGAATTTCTGTTGAACCATGCCGCCGATTTGGGCGTGCGTCCGGCAGAAGGGCGGGTGCAGTCGTTTGCACAGGCGCAATGGCTGGCACAACAGAAAAAGGCGGCCAAAATGGCCGGGCAGCTGGCGCAAATCATGCAGGATGCCGACAGCAACCACCAAACGCTGGGTCGGATGCTCGGCTTCGTGCGCCGATTGCTGGCGGCCAATACGCTGTTGCAGGTGTTGCGTGCGGCGGAAGCAGGCTGGCAGGAAGATTTTGCGCTGCCGTCCGGCCGGGTGTGGCTGTTGGCCGAGCCGCCGAAAAAAGGCGCGGTTTCCGGCAGCTACAGGCTACCTGAAAACCATGCCGCCCATGCTGCCTTGTCTGCCCTGAAAGAACCGCTGTGCGGCAACCGCATCGCGCCGGCTCTGATGAAGGCGCTGCCGCAAGAGGGCAGGGGGCTGGAGAGCTTCCTGCTGCTGCCTTTGCGCGTGAACGGGCAAACCATAGCGGCGATGGTGGCGGGCGATGCAGATGAAACGCGCTTTACGCCCGATTTGCCGCTGGATTGGATGCACGAGCTGGCTGCCTGCACGTCGGCGGCGCTGGCCAGAGCCGGCGGGTGGTAATGATGGCTTGGCAAAGCCCGACTTTATGGGCGCTATCGGTGTATATCGCCGTGTTTCTGACTTTAGCATTCCAGCGGCAGCAGTTTTCCTGGCTGTGGGGCAGCGTGATGCTGTGGCTGGGCTTCGGTATCCTCAGCGCGCGGATTATGCCCGGCGTGCTGGGGATTACCCATGTGGCCAACCTTTATCCGGTGTATGGCTATTTTGCGTTGGGCAGCCTGTTTCTGTTTGCCAACGGTTGGCGTTACGACGCGCGGCAGATGGGCTGGCGGCTGGACGGCGGCGGGGTGTTTCTAGCTTATTTCGCCGTGGCCGGCGCGGTGCAGCACATAACGTTTTTGTTTTTGCTCTTGCTGGCGGGCTGGCAGTATCCGCATGGGATGTCGGTGCCGCTGCTCACCGGCCTGATGTCGCTGTATCTGCTCAAACCGCTGCTGTGGATAGCCGGGCAGGCGATGCTGATGCTGCTGATGTGGCTGCACCGGCGTTATTTGAGCCGCGACGACGTGCTGCTGTTCAGTCCTTTGCAGCTTCAGGGTGTATTGCTGATTAGTTTGCTTTTTCAGGTAGCCTGTTTGTTGGCGAGCGAAAAAATCCTGCTGATTGCCCTGCTGCGCGCGCTGTGGATGCTGTTTTATGGGTAGGGATAGGGCAAGATTTTGCCAAAGTGATTTAATTTGAAGCGCTATGCGAAAAACAAAAAACCAGCCTAAGTGATTGCTTAGGCTGGTTTTATTTTGGTGGGTCGTGAGCGGATCGAACGCTCGACCTACGGATTAAGAGTCCGCTGCTCTACCAACTGAGCTAACGACCCATGTGATGTTGTGTATTGTAAAAATGCTTTAATAGACTGTCAAGTATGGTTGGCATGGTGAAAGAGGAAAGGCTATCTGAAAACTGATTTTCAGGTAGCCTTTTGCCGCATAGACAGGCCTGCCTACACCACCAGCCAAGCGTTTTTATGCTGATACATCAAATAGTCGGCGATTTCCCCGTCTTCATATGCCAGGCGGGGTTCTTTGTTGGGATTGGGTGGAATACGTTCGTCTTGGCGTACGAATTCCAGCAAATGGGTTTGGCCGTCTTTTTGCAGCTGCAGGGTGCAGCGGTGCTCGGTGAGGGTGCAGTCGGTGATTTTGCAGCCGATGAGCAGGGGCGAGAGTTCGTCCCATTTGTTTCCATCTAAGCTGCCAACCCAACCGCGTGCTTCGGTGTTGCCGTATGGGTAAATTTTTACTGCGCGGTTGTCCAGCAAAGTGCTGTATCCCGCGTGCCATGCGGTGTAAACCAAGTATTCATCTGTGTCCAGCAGCAGGCCGAAAAAGCCGGGGCCGCCCATGCCGTAAGTGCCCAGGTGGGTGCTGAAGCCAACAATTTTGCGCCCGACGGGGGATTTGGCTGCCAAATATTCGGGGCGGCCAAACAGCAGCACATCGCGCTTGAAGCGCATGAAGCCGTAAACCATATAGGCGCGGTTGGCCTCTCGGCGCGACAGGCCGACGGCGTAATGCGGCAGCCAGCCTTGCTCGTACCACTGCGGCACTTCTGCTTTGGGTACCATCATGCAATAGTTTTCCACATTACCTTGCTGCAGGTCTAAATAGGGGTGGCTGGTCAAGTGTTTGATCCTTATGTATTTCCGGGATACCTGAAAAAGTAGATCAGTAAAAATGCGAATAAGGGAATAGGAATATAAAACAAAGCTTTCCTGCCTAGAAAATCGAATACTTTCTCTGTTAATACTCTATGATAGAAACAAGTGAAGTTGGTGTAACCCATTTGTCGATTAACATAGACAGACGATTTATAGATAATATATGGCTTTAGAATAAAGAAAAATCCAATGAGTAGGATTGCCCATAATAATACTAAAATACCAGTAACTAACAGTATTTCATTAGAACCTAATTTATTTGAATTATCCTTGATAATATTAGATAGGTTGATAAAAATAAGCGCACTACTTCCTAATAAATAAAATCCTAATATTTCCTGGAAATATCCGATAATTTGAAAGAGTTTTGGAATCTTAATTGGTTGAATGGTTTTATCGCTATTAAACTTTAAGTACTCAGCTACTCTTTTATAGTGATGAAATGCAACAGGTGCATTATCTTTTAGGTATAGATCCATTAGTTTCTCCTGATATCCAAAACCAAGAGATAATCCTGTTGTTAATTTAAAATACTCCTCAGATAGTGAGGTTTCAAGAAATTTTCTGGTATTATCATCATGACCAGTAAAATCATAGGCTTCTTTTAGCTTGTTAAGTCTGCTTCTACTAATGTCATACCAAAATGATTTTAAGGGCTTATACAATAACCCTGCTAGTAACATAATATAGATAATATTGCGAATTAGTAGGCTTACTCCTAACTCATTCATGATTTTTAAAATATCAGCCATAAACTTACTTTTCGTATTGTATTAAAGATAAGGTGGGCAACGAATGCCCACCTTATTGCTGCGGATGTTTTAACTTCATTGAAGCTGACGCTTTCAGGTAGCCTCAACCGGCTTAGGCGTAATCACGCTCTTCGCCTTTGCCGTCCACATTCTCAGCGCAGCGGGCACACAGGGTGGGGTGGGCGGCAACGCTGCCGACGCTGTCCACATAGTGCCAGCAGCGTTCGCATTTGGCTTCGGTGCTGGGGCGGACTTCGGCGGTGAGTTCGTCGCCTTTTTGCAGCTCGATTTTAGACACGAGCATGGCGAAGCGCAGTTCGCTGCCGAGCGCTTTCAGGTAGCCGTATTGCGGTTCGGGCGTGGTGAGGACGACTTCGGCCTGCAAGGACGAGCCAACGGTTTTGTCGGCACGCAGCGGCTCGATGGCGGCGGTAACGACAGCGCGGGCTTCGCGGATGTGTGTCCATTTTTCCACGAGCGCGGCTTCGCCGGCGGCTGGGATGGGCGGGAAGTCGTGCATGGTGTGATAAAGCACGCTGTCTTCTTCGCCGCCGCCGATGATGTCCCATGCTTCTTCGGCGGTGAAGCAGAGGATGGGCGACATCAGGAGTACAAGGCTGCGGGTGATGTGGTAGAGCGCGGTTTGCGCGCTGCGGCGGGCGTGGCCGTCTTTTTTGGTGGTGTAGAGGCGGTCTTTCAGAATATCCAGATAGAACGCGCCGAGGTCTTCGGAGCAGAACTGTACGATGTCCTGCACGGCGAAGTGGAAGGCGTAGCGCGGGTAGTGGCTACCTGAAACTTTTTCCTGCAACTGGCGCGCCAGCACGAGGGCGTAGCGGTCGATTTCCACCATGTCGGCCTGCGGCACGGCGTCTTCAATCGGGTTAAAGTCTTTGAGGTTGGCAAACAGGAAGCTCAGTGTGTTGCGGATGCGGCGGTAGCTTTCGGTTACGCGTTTGAGGATTTCTTTGGAAATCGCCAATTCGCCGCTGTAGTCGGTGGCGGCCGCCCACAGGCGCAGGATGTCGGCGCCAAATTCGTTATACACCTCCTGCGGGGCAACCACGTTGCCGATGGATTTGGACATTTTGCGCCCGTTCTGGTCGACCACGAAGCCGTGTGTCAGAAGCTGTTTGTAGGGCGCGCGGCCGAGGGTGGCGCAGCCGGTGAGCATGGAGGATTGGAACCAGCCGCGGTGCTGGTCGCTGCCTTCCAAATACAAATCGGCCGGCCAGGCGAGCTCGGGGCGTTGTTTCAGCACGGAGAAGTGGGTGCTGCCTGAATCGAACCACACGTCCATGGTGTCGGGCAGTTTGTCGTATTGTTCGCAGTCTTCGGGCGACAGCAGCTCGGCTTTATCCAGCTCAAACCAGGCGTTGATGCCTTTTTTCTCGATGAGCAGGGCGACTTTTTCCAACAGTGCGGCGGAATCGGGGTGCAGCTCGCCGGTTTCTTTGTGGGCGAAGAAGGTCATCGGCGTGCCCCAGAAACGCTGGCGGCTCACCACCCAATCGGGGCGGCCTTCAATCATGGCTTCCAGCCGCGCGCGTCCCCAGGCGGGGAAGAATTCGGTGTCGTCCACGGCTTTGAGGGCTTTGTCGCGCAGGGTTTTGCCGTCTGTGCCGGCTTTGTCCATGCCGATAAACCATTGGCCGGTGGCACGGTAAATCAGCGGGGTTTTGTGCCGCCAGCAGTGGGCGTAGCTGTGTTCGATTTTGCTGTGGGCGAGCAGGCGGTTGTTTTCTTGCAGCCAGTCGATAATCGGCTGGTTGGCTTCCCACACGGTCATGCCTGCCAAGCGCGGGGTGTCGGCGGCATAGCGGCCTTGCGCATTCACAGGGTTGATGAGCTCGATGCCGTATTTGTTGCAGACGAAATAGTCTTCCAAACCATGCGCGGGGGCGGTGTGCACGAGGCCG
Organism: Eikenella sp. HMSC071B05; assembly: GCF_001811325.1. NCBI lineage: Bacteria > Pseudomonadati > Pseudomonadota > Betaproteobacteria > Neisseriales > Neisseriaceae > Eikenella > Eikenella sp. HMSC071B05. Next base: position 78,959 of record NZ_KV804540.1, read on the forward strand.
GTACCGGCTTCGGTGGTGACGTGGTCGCCGTTTAAAACGGGGATATCGCGTTCGATAAAGGGATGTTCGGCGTGCAGGTTTTCCAAATCCGCGCCGGTGCATTCGGCGAGAACGGGGCTACCTGAAAAGCCGTGGCGCTCCAGTGCGGCTTCGGCCAAATCTTTGGCCAGCACCAGTTTGCCGCGCGGGGTGTCGATGAGTTGATACACGATGTCTGCGCCGGCAGAAATGGCTTGGCTGGCGGGCAGGGTCCACGGGGTGGTGGTCCAAATCACGGCAAAGGCTTCGCCGGAAATTTCAGGTAGCCTGAAAGCTTTGGTCAGCGCGGCGGTGTCTTTAAAGCGATACGCCACATCAATCGCGGGCGATACTTTGTCTTTGTATTCCACTTCGGCCTCGGCCAGCGACGAGCCGCAGTCCAAGCAGAACTGCACGGGCTTGGCGCCGCGATACAGGTAGCCTGCTTTATAAATCTCGCCCAGCGTACGCACCGTGTCGGCTTCGGTTTGGTAGTCCATGGTCAGATAGGGGTCTTCCCAATCGCCAATCACGCCCAAGCGGATAAAGTCTTTTTTCTGACGCAGAATCTGCTCGCCAGCATATTGGCGGCAGAGCTCGCGGAACTTGCTGGGCGGCATTTCCTTGCCGTGCAGTTTTTCCACCATCACTTCAATCGGCAGGCCGTGGCAGTCCCAGCCCGGCACATAGGGCGCGTCGAAGCCCGCCAGCGTTTTGCTGCGGATGATGATGTCTTTCAGGATTTTATTGACCGCATGACCGATGTGGATGTCGCCGTTGGCATAGGGCGGGCCGTCGTGCAGGATGAATTTGGGGCGGCCGGCGGCAATTTTGCGCAGCTTCTGATAACGTTTTTCGTCCTGCCACTGCTTCACCCACGCCGGCTCGCGCTTGGCCAGATTGCCGCGCATGGGGAAGGGGGATTCGTAGAGGTTTACGGTTTTGGCATAGTCGGTCATGTTGGTCTCGGAATGGTTTGATTACGGCCGTGCGGCGGGCGTGTGCAGCTTGCCTGCCGTGCCGGAATAAGTAAAAAACAAGTTGCCGATTTTATAAGGATTTGGCACAAAAGGCTACCTGAAAAAGCCACGCAGCGGAGTTTCTGCGTGGCTAAAGTTTCAGGTAGCCTTTTTATTGGCCTAGGTAGCGGTTTATTGCTGTGGTTGGGTGCGCTCTTTTTCTTCGGTAACGAAGCCAACTTTGCTCAGGCCGGCATCACGCACGGCGCTCAGTACTTTTTCCACAGAGTCGAACTGAGCATTTTTATCTACTGCGATAGCAATAACCTGGTCAGGATTTTCCTTGGCGATTTGTTGTAGTTGGCTCTCCAGCGTTTGCAAAGAAAGCTGCTTACCTTCAGCTAAGTAATAGTCGTTACTGGCAGAAATGGAAATGCGCAGTGGGTCTTTTGGCTGGGCCGCGTTTTCCGCCACTTGCTTGGCCGAGGCGGTGGGCAGTTCCAACGGGATGGAGTGGGTCATCACCGGCATGGTGATCATGAATACAATCAGCAGCACGAGCATCACGTCTACCAGCGGGGTAACGTTGATGTCGGCCATGGGCGAATCGTCGCCGCCATTCATCGAACCGAAGGCCATGCTGTTACTCCTTATTATTCATAATCTTAACGTGCAAATCGTAGGCGTAGGCATCCATATCCTGCACCACTTGCTTATTGCCGAACACGATAAAGTTGTAGGCCAGCACGGCGGGGATGGCGGCAAACAGGCCGACGGCGGTGGCCACCAGTGCTTCGCCGATGGGGCCGGCCACGGTGGCGATATTTACCTGGCCTTGTAGGCTGATGTTTTCCAGCGCGTGGTAAATGCCCCACACCGTGCCGAACAGACCAATAAACGGAGCGGTAGCGCCCACGGAGGCGAGAATGGTGAGCCCGCCGTTGAGGCCGCGTTTGGCAATGTCCATTTTATGGCGGATGTGTTGCACCAGATAGTCGCCCAAGGGAATGCTGGTGAGCTGGCTGGCGGGGTTGGCGCGGTATTGGTGCGCGGCCTGAATGGCAGATTCGGTGAGGTCGGCCAGCGGGGAAGGATGGGCTTTGGCCAGGCGCAGCATATCATCGAGCGAGGCTACGGTGGCTACAGACTCAATCGTGCCCCGATTGGCGTGGCGTACTTGGTGCAGGCGGATGCTGCGCATGATGATGATCCACCAAGTGAGGACGCTCATCAGCAACAGCAGCAGAAATACGGTAATCAATACAATGTCGCCTTGGGCGAAAACGTGTCCTAGATTCATGATCTTCCTAGTATTAAGATAATTGAGATTAGCTAATCGGTTTAGTTTGGGCTTTTAAGGAGCTTTAAAGCGTAGGGTAAAAGTATAGCTTTGGCGCACAGGCTGGCCGTTGCGTTTGGCCGGAACGAAGGTATAGCTCTGGCGTACGGTGTCAGCTGCCGATCTGCCGAACAGCGGATGGGAGGCGGAAACGATTTCCACGCTGGAAGGCTTGCCGTTGGCTTCCACCATCACGCGCAGTTTTACCGTGCCGCTGATGCCTTCTTCTTCCAGTTGCTTCGGATAGGGCGGTTTCGGGTTATTCAGGTAGCTGCCAAGGTGGGTGGGCGCGCTGTCGCCGCCACCTCCTTGGCCGGTACCGGAACCATTACCCGTACCACGCCCGCTGCCGTGGCCGCCGCCTTCGCCGGAGCCGGAACCGGAGCCGCGTCCGCTGCCTTCGCCGGAGCCGACACCGGTGCCTTTGCCACCACCACTGCCACCACCTTCTCCGGCGGAAGGCGTACCTTTCCCGCCACCGCCTGCGTTGGCGCTATGGCCTGCGCCCTGGTTGGCAGGGGCAATCGGCCGCTCAGGCTGCGCCTGCGGCTGGGGTTCGGGGCGGGGTTGCGCTTGAGGCTGCGGTTTGGGCTCGGCAGGTTTGGGCTGAACGATATCGGCGGGTTTGTCTTGCCGTTCCACCGGTTTGATTTGCGCGCGCTGTTCCGGCACGGGCTTGGCCGGCTGCGGCTTGGGCTGCTCAGGTTTGGGCGCTTCGGGCGGGGTTTGCTCCGGTGGCCCGGCGGGCGGCTCGTCTTCGGATATGGTGTCGCCACCCGTACCGCCGCCGCCCCCGCCGCCGCCAATCTCGCCGAGATCAACAAAGCTCAGCCCGGGCGGTTCGGGCGGCAGTTCCGGCGGTTTAATCGAGATCAGCAGCCAATACAGCAGGGCATGGGCAGCGATCACGAATAAGAGCGCAATCGGGGATAAAAGACGGTTTTCGTTTTGCATGATAGGGCGGCATATTAGTGCGAACTATTTTTGTTTGCAAGTAGTTTTTATTTACTTATTGAAAGTGGCAGGTGCTTCAGGAGAAAGAATGTTTGGCCGGAGTGATGTGAGAGGGTGGGCGATTTAACTGCTAGATTTAAGGCTACCTGAAAATACGGAATGGTTTTCAGGTAGCCTTATTGTTGGTTTAACTGTGCGGTACGAACAATTGGCCGTTGAAGCGGTATTTGAGGCGGCGGTTGGTGGGGGTGTGGGTATGGCTGCTGATTTGCGGCTGGCTGATGGTGTGGCTGCCGGGCTCATAGAAGAAATAGTTGTTGGCGTGTTGGCCGCTGTAGGCGATGTTGAGGCGGTGGGTGGGTTCGGCGGCGGGGGCGGTTTGGATGATGGGCAGGGCTTGGAGCTGCTCGGCGGCGAAGTGGAGGAGGACGAGGGATTTTTCGGTGTGGTCGCCATCGGTGTGCTCGGTGAACAGGAGGTAGGCGTGGCCGTAGCCGCTGAGGCGGAGGGTGTGCAGGCGTTCGATGTGGCCGGGCAGGGCTTGCACGCTGGTGTGGCCGCTTGGGCTGCGGGCTTGGAGCAGGCTGGTGTGGCTGTGCGGCGGGGTGAGGCTGCGCACGCGGCCGTCGGCGCTGCTGTGGATAATCAGGCCTGCAGCGCGGGTTTGGCTGAAACGGCAGGCCCAGGATTCGGCGGTTTTCAGGTAGCCTTCTAGCTGCTCGGCGAAGAGGCCGGCTGGTTGGCTGCCGTTGTGTTGCAGGGCGGCAGCGAGGGCGGCATCGGTTTTGGCGGCATGGCGGGCATGCAGCGGGGTGGCGAAGAGGGTTTGCAGGGCGATGAGGGCGTGGCGGAGCATGGCGGTCGGTTTCAGGTAGCCTTTAGGGCTACCTGAAAAGTGTTGGGTGGCGTGGTTGGCGGTTTCAATTCAAACGAACAAACTGCTCACTATTGAAGCGGTAGCGGATGCGGCGGTTGCTGACTTGCACCGCACCATATTCGGTATCCGAGCGGGATGTTATTTTGCTGGCTTATGCGGCGGTTTTCAAGGCAGGCTACCTGAAAATGGATGTTTGCCCATCAGCCGGTTTGATGTCTACCAGATGCCACCTTCCCGGTTGTATTCGATCATGTCGTTTACCGCTTGGGCGAGCCATGCCCAGCAATCGGGGAATTCTTGACGCTGTTCCCAGCCGGGGCCGGCGAAGTCGTGGATAAGCTGGACTGTGCCGCCTTTGCCGATTTCGAAGCAGGCAGTGTCATCGCAATCGCTGCGTTTGGCGAAGGGAATCAATTTCCTGTTAGGGTAACGGGTTTGCATGCCTTGGTATAGCTCGGCGGCACAATCGCTATCGAGCAGATGCCAAATATCGAAATCGACTAAATTCAGTTCGACAATTTTTTGAAATGATTCAGGGTATTCAAAGTGGGGAATATCGAGTGTATAACTTTTCATCGGTTGATTCCTAGTTTGAGGCTACCTGAAAAATGAAATTGGGCGTATGCGTTTCAGACGACCTTTCCCATATTACTCAATCTTCACCCGTTTCAACCTCAACGCATTACTCAACACCGAAACCGAACTTGCCGCCATTGCCGCGCCTGCGATGACGGGGTTTAAGAAGCCGAGTGCGGCGAGCGGGATGCCTAATATGTTGTAGAAGAAGGCAAAAAACAGGTTTTGCTTGATGTTTTTCAACGTCGCCTGCGACACCAGCAGGGCGTCGGCGAGCTGGTTGACCGAATGCTGCATCAGCGTGGCGGACGCGGTGTGTTCGGCAACGTCCGCGCCGCCTTTCATGGCGAAGCTGACGTTGGCGGCGGCGAGTGCGGGCGCGTCGTTGATGCCGTCGCCGACCATCGCCACGGTTTTGCCGGCGGCTTTGAGTTTTTGCACTTCGGCGGCTTTGTCGCGCGGACTCATGTTGCCGAAGGCGTGTGCGATGCCCAGTTGTTTGGCGACATATTCGACCGTGCCTTGGTTGTCGCCGCTCATGATGTAAACGTCGATGCCGTGTTTTTTCAGACGGCCTATGGCTTCGGCGGTATCGGCTTTCAACGCATCGGCGAGTGCGAATGCGCCGATGGGTTTGCCGTTGGCGGAAACGGCGACGATGCTTGCGATGCGCCAGACGTCGTCTGAAAGGTTTTCAGGTAGCCTTAATTCGGCAAAATCAAGTTTGCCCGCTTTCACCAAACCCACGCCTTCGACTTCGGCGGTAATGCCTGCGCCGACAACGGTTTGCGCGTTTTGTGCGGCGGGAATCTCCAAACCGCGTGCTTGGGCAGCGGAGACGATGGCGCGGGCGAGCGGGTGGGCGGCGTTTTGTTCGACGGCGGCGGCGATGCGGTACAAAGCGTCTTCGTCAAAGCCGCTGTCGGGAACGCAATAAACGGCGGCAACCTGCGGCCTGCCTTCGGTCAGCGTGCCGGTTTTGTCCAACACGACGGCATCGACGTGGGCGGCTTCTTCCATCGCCGCCGCGTCTTTAAACCAAATGCCGTGTTTCACCGCTTTGCCCATGCCGACCATAATCGCGGCGGGCGTCGCCAGACCGAGTGCGCACGGGCAGGCAATCACCAAAACGGCAACGGCGTGCATCAGCGCGATCGTCCAATCGTCTTTCACCAGCCAAGTGGCGATAAAAGTCAGAAGTGCGATGCCCACGACGGCAGGCACGAATACCGCCGCCGCCTTGTCCGCCACACGCGCAATCGGTGCTTTGCTGCCTTGCGCTTCGGACAGCGCGTTCATCATGTCGCCGAGCAGGGTTTGGCTGCCGAGCTGCGTAGCGCGGTACGCCACGCTGCCTTCGGTCATCAGCGCGCCCGCCAACACTTTGCCGCCCGCCTTTTTCTCTTCGGGATTGGATTCACCGGTGAGGTGGCTCTCGTCCGCCCAGCCGCTGCCGCTTTCGATAATGCCGTCGGCAGCGATGCGTTCGCCGTGGTTGGCGCGGATTAGGTCGCCGATTTGCACTTGGTCGATGGGCAGTTGTTTCCATTCGCCATCGCGCTGTACGTTGACTTGAGTCGGCGTGAGTTTCAGCAGCAGACCCAAGCTGTTCAGGCTGGATTTTTTGGTACGGTGTTCCAAAAATTTGCCCAGCGACACAAAACCAATCACCATCACGCCCGCTTCAAAATACACATGCGCCATGCCGTGCGCCGCGTGCGGGCTGAAAAACAGCATATAGACGGAATACAGATAAATCGACACCGTGCCGATGGTAACGAGTACGTCCATATTCGCCAGCCCGCCTTTAATACTCGCCCACGCGCTTTTGTAAAACGGGATTGCCAGCCAAAGCTGCACCACACTCGCCAATGCGAACTGCCACAACGGCGGAATCATCCAATCGTGTCTGCCGATCATCATCCCCGCCATGCCAATGAGGAACGGAATATTGATTGCCAGCAAAAGCCACAGCTGCCAGCTTACATGCGTTGTTTCTTCGGGCTGTGGCAGCGCGTCTTCCGTCTTTTCTTTTGCGCCGTAACCGGTTTTCTCGATGATTTTGGCGATGTCGGCGGCGGAGGTTTGGCTATCGTCAAACACCACCTGCGCCTCTTCGCTGGCGAAGTTCACCCCAGCCGATTCGACAAAATCTTTTTTGTTCAACACTTTTTCAATGCGCGAAGCACAGGCCTGACAGGTCATGCCTTCGATTTGGAAACGGACTTTTTGTTGCATGGTTTCTTCCTTCTGAATGTGGTTGGGCTACCTGAAAAAAGCGGAGCAGGGTTTTCAGGTAGCCTTTGGGGTGTTGCAGTCGATTTGTTGCGATTCGGTTTACAAAGCCGCATCAAAGCCGCCGTCTTCCACCGCTTCTATCAGCGCGGCGGGGTTGGTTTGAGCGGGGTCGAATTCCACGACGGCGTTCTTGTTTTCCAGGCTCACTTCGGCCTTGTCCACGCCGTTTACGCCTTTGAGGATGCTGGTAACGCTTTTCACGCAGCCGCCGCAGGTCATGCCTTCGATGTTTAATGTGATGGTTTGCATAGGGTTTCCTTTCTGTTGGAATGAGGCTGAGGTTTTAAAGCCCGTTGCAGCCAAAACTTTCAGGTAGCCTGAAATGATGGGTCTGCTCTTGCTTTCCCGCTAAGTGCCGCCACTATAAAGCTTCACCCGAAGTAAAGGTCAAGCATCATGATGAACATCAGCCAGGCCGCGGCCGAGAGCGGCCTTTCCGCCAAACAAATCCGCGACTACGAAAAGCACGGCCTAATCGCCCCGGCCGCGCGCAGCGAAGCGGGCTACCGCCGCTACGGACAGGCCGACCTTGCCCGGCTGCGCTTTATCCGCCATGCGCGGGAAGTGGGCTTTTCGCTGCCGCAGATCGGGCAGCTTTTGAGCCTGCAACACAACCCGCAGCGCACCAGCCGCGAAGTGAAAACGCTCACCGCGCGGCACATCGCCGAGCTGGAAGCCAAAATCGAACGCCTGCAGGGCATGGTGGCCGAGCTGCAACGCTGGCACGACGCCTGCGCGGGAGACGATTGCCCGGACTGCGCGATTTTGGCCGGGCTGGAGGAGCGTTAGGCGGCGTTGGCAGAATAGAAACAGGCTACCTGAAAAGTTTCAGGTAGCCTGTTTTGTTAGTGGCGGAATATATGCACACATTGCTTGGGTATCTGTGGTACACGCTACTTCGCGCGTTTTATAATATCGGTAAACCATATGCCAGTTTGAAAGAGATATTTTGTTGGAGATTTTACAGATCCATTTTCTCTAATTTGAGATGCAAACAATATGGTTTATTTTTATAGTTTAGATTTTCCCTTCAATAATGGTTTGCATCGCCTCGCCAAAGTGCTCGGCAAATTTCCGTCCGTCTGTCAATACAGATGATGTGAACTCTCCGCGCAACCCATTTTTGTTATAGTCAGACGATTTCACCCGCTCGACCAAGGCTAATGCATTTTCGATAAAGTCATTATCATTTTCTGCCACCCACTCAGGATGACCAAGTGTATGAAGTAGACTTGCCGCACTACGGCTAACCGACCGCTTACCTGCTAACGTTAGAACGGGCACCCCCATTGCCAATGCATCACATGTAGTCGTACCGCCCGTATACGGATAAGAATCCAGAGCAATATCTACAAAATTATAGGACTGGAAATATGTATCGGCATTTTCCATGCCTTGAAATTCAATTCTGGATTTATCCACATTGTTTTCTGTCATAATCTGAAGTATCCGATCTTTTGCTTCCTTATTTGATATTGCAGCTACACGCAAATTTGCATCGGGGACAGCCTGTAATAATCGTGCCCATAACTCCAGACACCGTTCACTTAATTTTGCTACCTGGTTAAAAGATCCAAATGTAATATAACCATTGTCTCGGTATGGCATTTCTACAGGGATTTTTCGAGTATGTTCCTGAATCTGATAGCACCACTGTGCTACCGGAAGACGAATCAGTTTTTCTGTATGTAGTTCTTCAGTCAGGCCGATTGGGTCGGCATAAATATCAGTCAAACGGTAATTCACTGATTCCATGCCAGTTGATGCTAAATAGCCCAACCATGTAACGATATATGGAGCAGGTTTTTTCGCCAATATTTCTTCACATCCGTTGCTGCTGTGTCCAGTTAAGTCTACTAAAATCTGTATTTTGTCATTACGGATTTGATTGGCAATTTTTGCATGGCTGCGACCATACAAGTGATGCCAATTTGATGTCAGCGATTTCAATTTTTGTGTAACGTAATCAGTTTCCCCTCCAGTATAGTAAACAAAAATTTCAAAGCGATTTTTGTCTAAATATGTAAATAATGGTTCAACAAAATAAGAAATGGCATGTCCATATAAGTCAGGTGAAATAAAACCAATATGGATTTTTTTATTTTCTGAAATGTTGTTATAGTAAGGATCTGATGGTAATACTTGTTTTAAATTATCAAATGCTAGTTTTTCCAAACGATTATCTTCCTGATCTACATAAAGCTGAAGCATCAATGCTGTTCTGATATGTTTTATTTCCTTGGATAGGCACAATTTTTCCAGTAGTGGTAGAGTTTGGTCAGTCTTACCCTGTTTATGCAGAATACTTGTAATGTTCATTATTGCATCGTATTTGAAGTCTGGGTTATTCTCTTCAACGATAGCATTTAGGATATCCAAAGCTTCTGGGGTGCGGTCAAGTTTAGTCAAGTAACGTGCTTGAGTAATTTTTGCGGCGTAATTCTCCGGTTGCAACTTAATTACATGGGATATACTGTTCAATGCTTCTTTGGTTTGTCCGCGTTGCTCCTGTATATTTGCCAAGATAAACCATGCATCGGCAGCATCAGGTTTGAGTTTGATTGCATCCTGAATCAGTTGCTGCGCTTCGGTTTGCCCGTCGGTTCCTTGGGTGTTATCCAAAGCTCTCCCTAAGTTATAGCATGTAGCATACACATTCGGATTAGCATTATATGCTTTCCTATATAATTCAATAGCCTGTTCTGTGCTATCCAATGCGTCATAGGCTATTGCTTGGTTCATATAGGCACGCCAATAGTTGGGAATTAGTGTCAAAGACTGATTATACAAATCCAAGGCCTCCTGTATTCTACCCATATCTTCTAATTGGTTACCTTGGGTAATCAGGGCGTCGGCTTGAGCCTCAAGATTAGCTGTTGGTTTAGTTTCGGCAGATTGGGTAGTCTTTCTACCTCGCTTGAAAAATGAAAACATTATCGCTCCAAAATTCGTTTTAAAAAGTATGAAATATGTTGTTATAGTCAGTTTTAAAACTAATAACTACATCTGATAAATTATTCCACACATTAAGGGATAGATGCCTATTATTTTCGATACAACCCAATTTATCATTAACCTGAAAAATGGGTAAGAAAAAAGAGCAAGGATAGGTTAGTCCGGTAAACGGCAACATCGAAAATGACTCAGTATTTTATTGGGTCATGATCCAGCCTATGTTAGGCTACCTGAAAAATTCCAAGTGACTTATTTTACTCCTTCTATGACGGAGCAGGTGTTCCTTGATCAGGCCGCCGCCGAAAGCGGCCTTTCCGCCAAGCAAATCCGCGACTACGAAAAGCACGGCCTGCTCGCCCCGGCCGCGCGCAGCGAAGCGGGCTAC